>NZ_CALPDF010000002.1 GCF_943193175.1 Neobacillus muris | reverse complement strand
TGACGTCTCTTTCAGATAATGAAAAGAAGAGTGTCGACTGAGTCAACACTCTACGCGACTGCCCGTCGCACAAAAAGACCGAGTGCCCTCTGGTCTATGTACAAAAGGAATTCATCAGAACCCTTGGTAGTATTGAGTTGGCGGGACTGTGTGGGAATCGAACCCACCAGACCACACACGGTGGTCTCAAGCAGTTTTGAAGACTGTGGAGGACACCAGTACCCCATTCAGCCCCGTAATAGTATTAAATTGGACTAGCTTTTTCCGTAACACTATATTACAACGGAAAATAGTAATAAATCAATAAAAACAGCCTAATTGTCACTTTTTCGACAACTTCCTCCATGTACCAGCCTCTAGAAATCGGCCGTTTTCCCCTCCACATATGTGACAAATACTTGTCTTATTACCAAAAATCCGTCTATAATAAAATTAGTATAAATGATTTTGTAGGTGAAACGGCATGCAGCTTGAAGGTTGGTTTCTGTGGTTTATCCTGTTTTGGGTCGTATTTTTAGTCGTGATGATGGGGATCGGCGGATTTTTTATGTTCCGCAAATTTTTAAAAAAGCTGCCCAAAGACGACGGGAAATCCGTTATGGACTGGGAAGAATATTATGTAAATGAATCGCGACACTTATGGGGCGAAGAAGAAAAGGCGCTGCTTGAGGATTTAGTCAGCCCCGTTCCAGAATTGTTCCGGGACGTAGCGCGGCATAAAATCGCCGGCAAAATCGGCGAACTGGCCATTAAAGAAAAAGTGCCTAGAATTACCGAAGAATTAGTCATCCGTGGTTATATTCAGGCCACTCCTAAACGGGACCACAAATTCTTGCGAAAAAAACTGTTCGAAAATAAAATCGATATAGCTCCATATGAACATCTATTCTAACCGCCTAAAAGGGCGGTTTTTTTCATAAAAAAACACTGACCTATTTTGCCAGTGTCCAGTACTAAATCATATTGATGCCTTGAAGTTCCTTTTGGAGCTTCAAATAATTTCGATACATGGCCACACGCCATGGAACAATCATACTGAAAGCCAGCAAGAAGAACATGCCGCTTAATTGCCCTACATCAATGGTGGCGCTCAAAACGGATTTGAGTGCTATCCTGATAACTAACAATCCGATAAGGATAAAAACAAATGCCTTCGAACGCTTTAAGTAAATGTCATTTCCTTGAATTTCAAATTTAGAGGTTTTGATTAAAAAAATCGAAAAAAACATTCCGAGTACGATCGCTTCAATAATTTCAGCCGGTGTTAAGCGAAACTGCGGAATAACATACATGAAAGCCCCAGTTGCCATAAAGAACGGCGGCATGATGATTTTTTTGGCGTTGGTCGGTTTGTTGGAAGCTTTTAAACGGACAAAAATAACCGTAACACCCATTAAAACTGCCACAATGGTTGATATAAGAACATAACTCATAATCATCTTCCCTTACGCTCAAAATATTCGCTTACTCATTATAACTCATAATATGAAAATTGAATAACGAAATCCACTGTAATAATGTTGCCAATTTAATAAACTTCAAAACAACTGGCCTAATTTAAAGGAAAAACCATTTAAGATGTTCCTAAATGGTTTCATCCAATCCTATGAGTTAAAATCCTGTAAAGTCTCCGAATAGAGACTGAAAAATAGTAATAATCTTCGTCATCCAGTCAAAGAATAACACGATTCCCATAACAATCATGATATAGCCGCCTATTTTCATGATTTTGCTGCTGTGCTTCTTAATCCATTTCATCCGGCCAATAAAGAACGACAAAAGAAGAAATGGAATGGCGAAACCAATGATATAAGCGCCCATATAAAACATTGCTGAGCCAGGATTGGTTGCGGCAAGCATAATCACGCCGGTTAAAATGGGACCCGTACATGGTGTCCAGCCTGCTGCAAATGCCATTCCGATTAAAACCGAACCAAAATACCCAGATGGACGATTTTTAAATTCAAAACGGCGGTCCTTCATCAAGAAATCCGGTTTAAATACGCCGACAATAACTAAGCCAAACAGGACAATAAAGATTCCGCCTAACTGACGAATTAAATCTTTATATTCCATAAAAAAGTTTCCGACAAACGACGTGGCAAACCCCATGGCAATAAAAATTATCGAAAAGCCTAATAAAAAGAATAAAGTGTGAAATAAGCTTCGTCTCTGCAGCAGAGCATTTTCACTTTTTAATTCTGCAACAGACATTCCAGTAATATAGGATAAAAAAGCTGGATATAAGGGCAGGCAGCATGGAGAAATAAAGCTTAAAAAGCCAGCTCCAAGTGCCAAGAATATATTAACATCTGCCATAATAACACTCCCACCATTGTCGATACCCTTTCATTCTAACAAAACATTGGCAGAAAGGACATTGTTGTGCATGAATATTTTGTGTCGCCTCACCCTTGGATCTGCCTTTCATACTTATGTCATATTTTCTCATAAAAATTCATGGCAATAGCTTTGAAATAATTTACATCTTAGGTTATACTAGTAAACAGTCCCCAGTTGAGGGTAAACATATTCTACCATTACCATTCTCACATTTAGGAGTTTTTCCGGAAAGGATAGCGGCCGTGATTAAACATGATTTGCTTGCATTAATAGAGAACAAACGTACCGAATTAATTAAAGTCGCCAACACCAACGGTTTAACCTCCACCCTGGCCATTCGTTACAGCCAGGAGCTTGATTACCTATTAAATGAATATAATCGAAAATATAAAGAGAAAGTTTCTTCTTAAAAGTTCCCCCCTTAGAAGTAAACTTTAAATTTAGAAAAAAGCCTGTTCCTTTTTGAACAGGCTTCTTCTATTATAAAATAACATCCTCAACCTGTTGGGAGAGGCCATTTTGCAGAAGATACATTTTATGATAGAGACCCCGCTGAGACAAAAGCTCTTGATGTGTTCCCCGCTCCACAATTTCCCCTTGATGCAGGACAAGAATTAAATCAGCGTCCTGGATCGTAGATAATCGATGGGCAATCGCAATTGTTGTCCGGCCTTTACGCATTTTTGCCAAGGCTGTTTGAATCGCTTCTTCTGTTTCCGTATCAATATTCGCGGTGGCTTCATCAAGTACCAAGATTTTTGGATTGGCCGCTATGGTTCTTGCAAAGGCTATCAATTGCCGCTGTCCGCTTGAAAACGTCGACCCTCTTTCGACCACCTTATGGTTATAGCCGCCCTCCAGCTTATCAATAAAGGTATTGGCTTGAACAAATTGGGCTGCCGCCTCAACTTGCTCATCTGTCATTTCCTTTTGATGGAGACGAATATTGTCTTTCACTGTTCCATAGAACAGGAAAGGATCCTGCAGGACAAGCCCCATTTTTTCTCTTAGCTCCTGCTTTGAAAAACAGCGAATCGACTTCCCGTCAATCAAGATTTCTCCCCGTTCAAACTCATAGAACCGCATCATCAAGTTTATGATCGAGCTCTTCCCGCTCCCGGTATGGCCCACTAAAGCCACCGTTTCACCTGGATTGGCTGTAAAGGAGATATTTTTTAGCACATCTCTTTTGCCGTCATATGAGAAGCTTACATGGTTAAATTCTATTTTCCCTTCCCCAATGCAAAGCTGCTGGTCCTCATTCTGTGCTGGAGCCAGTTCTTCATGATCTAACAGTTTAAAAACACGCGAACCAGCAACAATTGCCTGCTGATATAAAGAAAGCCGCATCATCATTTGGTTAACAGGTTCGAAAAAACGGTCGATATAATTAATGAACGCATAAATGACCCCTATTTTAACCGATGTATCGAAAGAAGTTATCCCAAAGTATGACAACACGATAATTAACGCAAAGATATATATCAGGTCAATCGCAGGCCTTAGCAGCAGCGCATCAATTTTGATATTTTTCATGCCGGCGCCATAATGTTTTTCATTAATATCCGCGAATTCTGCCCGCAGACGTTTTTCCTGGCGGAAGACTTGGATGATCGACATCCCCTGAAGCGATTCACTTAGTTTAGCATTTAGCTGGCTAAGCCTTTCCCGCATATCCAAATAGTATTTGGAACTATATTTTCGATATAAGACAATGACCAGCACTAAAATGGGGATGATGATGACACACAACAAGCCGAGCTTTATGTCCATGATAAACATGCTGATAAAGATGCCGGCCAGAAAAACTCCGCTTTGGATAAAGGTCGAGATAACCGTCACAAACATGTCTTTAATGGCTTCCGTGTCATTGGTTACTCGTGAAACGATGCTTCCTGCCGGCGTTTTGTCAAAATACTTTAAACCAAGTGCCTGAACTTTGGAAAAAACATCAATTCTCAGCTGCTGGATGATGTACAAGGCAATTTTTTGAAAGGCCACCAGCTGAAAAAATAATAGAATGGCTTTAGCCACTTGGATTCCCATATAGATGGAGCCAAGTATAATCAATGGTGCCCAATCAAGCTTCCTTGGAGTCAAATAATCGTCAATAAAAATCTTGACCAGGATCGGCAGGACGATATCTCCAACCGTGGTAAGCAATAGCAGCAAAAAGGCAATCGTTACCTCTTTCTTATGGGGTTTAGCATAAGAAAGCAGCCGATATAACACTCGTCTTTGTTCACTGCTTGACAGCTGTGTTTTCTTTTCCATGTTACTGTCCTCCATGTTCCACTAGCTCCTCAAGCTGCTGATGTAAATACATTTCTTTATACCATCCGTCCGCTGCCATTAACGATTCATGGGTTCCCCGTTCCATAATCCGGCCCTCGTCAATCACTAGAATGAGGTCAGCATGCTGAATGGCACTTAACCGATGGGAAGTAATGATAGTCGTTTTACCCTCGCGATTCTCTCTCAGCGAAGAAAGGATTGCCTCTTCCGTTTTAGCATCCACAGCCGATAAAGAGTCATCCAGAATCAGCATCTCCGGATTCATCAATAGCGCCCTAGCAATCGAAATGCGCTGCTTCTGTCCGCCTGACAGCGATACCCCGCGCTCTCCAACGACGGTTTGATACCCATCCGTGAATTGAAGAATATCCTCATGAATATTTGCCAGCTTGGCAGCTGCCTCAATATCCTGTTTGGATGCAGATGGATTGGTGAAGGCAATGTTTTCAGCTACCGTAGCAGAGAATAAGAAATGGTCCTGGGGAACATATCCCACCGCTTCCCGCAATCGATCTAACTTATATGCTTGCAGAGAATGGCTGCCAAACAGGATTTGTCCTTGATAGCCTTCAAATTCCCGAATGAGCAGCTTTAGCAAAGTCGTTTTTCCAGCACCGGTTTTGCCTGCAATCCCTAAAGTTTCGCCTCTTTTTAAAGAAAAATGGATGTCCTTTAAAATGGGCTGCGATGCACCAGGATAAGTAAATTCTACCAATTGGTAATCAATATCGCCAAATGGCGCCTTATCAATGGCATTTGGGGTGTCTTTAATCTCTTCTTCCTCCTTCAACAGCGCAGAAACCCGTTCATAGGAAGCGCTTCCCCGTTCCATAATATTGAAAAGCCAGCCAAATGCCAGCATGGGCCAGATCAATAATCCTAAATAAGTAGTAAACGAGATTAATTGCCCTATCGTCAGCTCTCCGTTCAATACATACTTTGCCCCAAAGACTATGGATAAAAAGTAGGAAATGCCAACGATAATCGAGATAGTGGGGTCATATAGGGAATCGATCTTGGCGACCACAATATTTTTTTGCACCACATCATCGGATTGCCTTCGAAAATCTTCAATATCCTCCATTTCCTGCCCAAAAGTCTTAATCACCTTGATTCCCATGATGCTTTCCTGGGTTTTATCGTTTAATGATGAGAAAGCCTCCTGCGCCTTATAAAAGCTCTTATGCAGCATCGTGCCGAACCAGCTCGTTAATATTGCCATCAACGGCATGGGAATGAGACAAATCAGCGTTAATTTCCAGCTGATCGTAAAGGCCATCGCGAGGATAACAAAACCGCCTGTCGACAAGGAATCAACCAGGGTCAAAACCCCTGAACCAGCAGTCTGCTGGATGGCCGACAAGTCATTAGTCGCATGTGCCATTAAATCCCCTATCCGGTTCTTTTGATAAAAGGAAGGAGACATCTTAGTGAAATGCTGATATAACTGATTTCGCAGGATTTTACTGAGCTTCACAGCAGACCCAAAAATTTGGATCCGCCAATAATATCGAAGGAAATACATGGCCGCCCCTGCTGCAACAAGGACCAGCACCCATTCTGCCAGCAATCCTGCAGTCAGCGTGCCATCATTGATATGGTCGGCAATAATGCCGATAACCTTTGGCGGCACTAATTGCAATAAAGCTACAAACATTAAGATGATAACACCAGAAATATACGCCCTTTTTTCTTGTTTAAAAAACCACCCTAACTCCAAAAAAACTTTCATTCACACGCCCCCGTACCAAAAGAAGTCAACTGCAAAATGGACTTAAAGGAATCCATTATTTTATCTGTCAAAGGTACATTTTAGCAAATTTTAATAAAATAATAAAGATTGAAAAAACAATAACAAAAATAGACTCACATTTTGGGTGGACGAAAGCAAAATAAAAACCACCTTTTCGCCTTCGAAAAAGTGGTTTGAAAGAATAGGGATAATGGCAGTCAACCATTAAGATAAACGATTACAAATGTAAGCTTACTTTGATTGCTGCTTGTTCATCGCATTCATCATTTGATTGATTTTCTTCTGCGAAGGCTTCATACCCATCTGCATCATCATTGTTTTTAACATTTGTTCATTGATTGGCGGATTTTTCTTTAAATAGCTCATCATATAACGGCGAGCAATGAAAAATCCTAGCGCTATACCTGCAAGCAAGCAGAGTATACCAACTAGAATGTACATACCCATTAAAACTTCCTCCTTCAAGTTGTCTAACATACATCAGTTTACTAAATAAAACACAATTAGACAATATTTCATTGCAATTAGACAAATTTTCTTTCTTTAATCGGTTTCAACCAGCCAAACCGCTCATGTTCCAAGTCAATTGCCAAGAACGAAGACTCACATTTGCGCAGCACCTCAAAAAATGCCGTTTCCGCCTCAAACGAGCCATGCGCCTCGATCGTAATCAACTCCTGGAACACCTCTAATTTTGCTCTGCTTATTTTTCCACTTAATTCTAGTGTATATGCACCATGATCCGCCTTAAAGCCGGACAATTTCCCTAATTGTTTTTGAATCAATTGATGGATTTTCAAAACTTCCAATCTTTTCGTTATGTAATGGATTTGTTTGTTGATAATATATTCGAGTTCACCGCGTGCCTGCTGCTGCTCCTGAAAAAGCTGAAAAAATATACGCTCTCGCCCGAAGTAATGGGTGGCAAATTCATCTTCTATTAAATAAAGCTGATATTTTCTCACACAGACCTCTCCTTCGCTGACATGCCCTTTTATCTATTATAAAAAATCAGTAAGGAAACCTTTGTCTTATGGCGGCAAAAACTTTCACTACTTTTGTCGATTGTCAAGACAGAATTCATTTTTTTACATATTCAATAGACAGATGGTAATATCCTTTTAAAACTAAATATTTTCATAATTTTTTAACATTTTTTATGAAAAAAGGAGACGGAAGATATCCGTCTCCTTGCTTCGAATTAATCTAACAATGCTTTCACTTTTGAAACAACATTGTCCACTGTAAAGCCATATTCGCTCATAATTTTGCCATATGGTGCAGAAGCGCCAAATTTGTCAATGGCTAAAACATCGCCTTCGTCACCTACGTATTTATGCCAGCCTAAGGAAGCACCCACTTCGATTCCTAAGCGTTTCTTCACTTTTTTAGGAAGTACAGATTGCTTGTACTCCTGTGGCTGCTCTTCAAAACGATCCCATGATGGCATGCTGACAACAGACACTTCAATGCCTTCTCCAGCCAGTACTTTTTGAGCTTCCACAGCAAGGCTTACCTCAGAGCCGGATGCAAGCAATAAAGCAGCTGGTGTCTCTTTGGAAGCTGGTGAAACGACATAAGCTCCCCGCTTCACACCTTCATAGGCATTTTGGTCTGTTCCTTTTAATGTCGGTAAGTCTTGGCGGGTTAACACCAATGCTGTTGGTTTATTGGTTGACTCGACAGCCAATTTCCAGGCAGCAGCCGTTTCGTTACCGTCTGCAGGGCGAATGATGGAAAGATTCGGCATAGCCCTTAATGCAGCAAGCTGTTCGATCGGTTCATGGGTTGGACCATCTTCCCCAACGGCAATACTGTCATGAGTGAAGACATAAGTGACCGGAAGTCCCATTAGTGCAGCCAAACGAATCGCCGGACGAAGATAATCAGAGAATACAAAGAATGTTCCCCCGAATACTTTAACTCCTCCATGAAGGGCGATCCCATTCATCGCTGCTCCCATCGCAAATTCCCGTACACCAAACCAAATGTTTCTGCCATCATAAGAGCCTGGCATATAATCATGGGTTCCTTTAATCATTGTTTTGTTGGAACCGGCAAGATCGGCAGAACCGCCTATTAAAATAGGAAGATTTTTAGCAATGCCGTTTAAAGCTTCACTAGAAGATGCACGGGATGCTAAACTTTTCCCTTCAGCATATACAGGAAGGTCTTTGTCCCATCCCTCAGGCAGCTGGTTATCTAAGGCTTGCTCAAGCTGTGTTGCTAATTCTGGGTATTGATTTTTATATTGAGCGAACAAGTCATTCCACTCTTTTTCTTTTTTCTCGCCGTTTTCAACAATGAGTTTACGGAAGTTTTCATATACTCCATCTGGAACAAAGAAGTCTTCTTCAAACGTCCATTGATAACTTTGCTTTGTCAGCTTGGATTCTTCTGCTCCAAGCGGGGAACCGTGAACACCTGAAGTTCCGGCACGATTTGGCGAACCAAAGCCAATTGTTGTTCTTACTTCAATCATGGCTGGACGGTCTAGGTCACTGCGTGCTTCCTCTAACGCTTTCGCAATTTCCTCCATGTTATTGCCGTCTTCTACTCGGAGATATTGCCAGCCATATGACAAGAAACGGTCTTTAACGCTTTCAGAGAAAGATTTGTTTAAATCTCCATCCAGCGAGATGTCATTGGAATCGTATAGGACTACTAAACGGCCTAATTTTAAATGGCCTGCTAAGGAGGCTGCCTCAGCAGAAACACCTTCCATTAAGTCACCATCACCGCATATGCTGTATGTAAAGTGATTGACAATTTCATAATTGTCTTTATTATAAACACTGGCAAGATGACGTTCAGCCATTGCCATCCCAACTGCCATGGCAATTCCTTGTCCAAGCGGACCTGTGGTAGCTTCTACTCCTTCTGTGTGCCCATACTCAGGATGGCCTGGAGTCTTGCTTCCCCATTGACGGAATTGTTTTAAGTCATCAATCGAAAGATTATAACCAGATAAATGTAACATGCTGTACAGTAACGCTGAACCATGTCCAGCAGATAGGACAAAACGATCTCGGTTAAACCATTTTGGATTTTTTGGATTATGGTCCATAAATCTTGTCCATAATGTATATGCCATTGGCGCAGCACCCATCGGCATGCCCGGATGCCCCGAGTTTGCTTTTTCAACCGCGTCAATTGCTAATGTACGGATTGTAGTTACAGATAAATCATCAATCGTGTTAAACATTTCTTACATCCTTTCTTTTTCACAGGATAATTAACCCAACATTAATATTATAGTTCAGTGTTAATTAATTCAACTAGTTGACAACAAAAAATGAACAAAAAAGTCAGTTTGTTCAATATTTTCCCACCAAACCTAGCACTATGTATTCAAAAAAGGGATACAATTTTTTGTATCCCTTTATTATTTAATGAAGGTTTTGTTTTTTCCTTTGTTTTATTTTTTCTGGTGTTACATCGTTTCCTTCAGGATCGATAATTGTTGTGTGTGTCAAAGTGTCAAGCATTTGGGAACGAAAGGCTGCTAAATACTCACTTCTTAATGAGGTTTGCTCCTTAGCTTCTATATCCGATAAACCTGTGGTCTTTGCTTTTTTCGCAAGTTCATTAATTCTTGCCAGTTTTTCTTTGGATAGCATCCATGCACCTTCTTTCGCTTACTATTTCATGAACAATGATTTTACTAAAAAAAACACCTTCTGACAAGGCAGAAGGTTTAATCGCTTTGGCTTTCGATAAATTCTTGGTATCTCCTATGGACGGTCGCCTTAGAAATTGGATAACCAAACCCTCTTAAAGTTGCTGCTATTTCAGCAAAGGTTAGCCCATTTGTCCTCAATCTGGCAATTTCCTCAACAGGTACAATGATTTTCTCGCGTCCAGAATTTTCTCCATGGTTTTTTAAGTTTTTTTGGGGTTTGTACCCCTGTTGAATAGCGCGTTTCATGCCACGCTTGATTTTAACATTGTGAAGCTTGCGCTGGTATTCCTCTACCATACTAACAATTTGCAAGACCATGGAATCAGACTCAGACATCTGCAATTCTCCATTATGTGCAATGCTATAAAGCTTAATGCCTTCCTTCACAATGCAATGAAGGATCGCGATTTTAGCATTCCCTCTGCCAATTCTCGTTTCATCCTGAATCAGAACAGCTTGAACCTCTGGGTCCTTGATTTGTTCCAGCAGTTTAAGAATTCCTTCTCTATCAATGTCATAACCGCTTGCCTGTTCCTTAATGACAGCAGCAACCTCAAACTGATACTCAGCGGCCAGTCTTAACAGTTCTTCCTCTTGACGTTTTAAGGAAGTTTCTTGTGTTTCTTTATTTGTGCTGACACGGCAGTAAATAATTGCTTTCATTGTTCTTCCTTCCTAGTCTTCCATCACTCCGGCCAATTCCGTGACAGTTGAAGTTTCATTGCTTACAGGAATCATTATTTCTTCACCAGGATGAATCTCATCATCGATATTTTGATTATGCTTTTTTACCCAGTTAACAAATTCTTTATTCGACATAGAATGCCCTTCGGAATAGGCTTTTGAAATCTTCCATAACGAATCACCGTCTGTGACAGTAATTTTCATGTACTTGTCCTGATCTTCCGGCTGGTGCTGAATGGTAAAGATAAAAGCAAATGCACAGCTTATGATTAAAAGAATGATAGCATAGGAGTAATGGTTCCACAATTTTTTCATCCTAAACACCTCTTATAGAATATATGTTCGTACTTAATACTTCAAGTATAATCCGAACATTTGTTTGTTGTCAACAGAAATTCGAACTTATGTTTGTATAAATTTTACGAACATGCTATAATATAGACAACATTAACCCAGGCGAGGTGCAATTTATCATGGTAAAAATATCAAAGCGGCAGCAGGATATCTTGAATTTTATTAAAGATGAAGTTAAGAGTAAGGGATATCCTCCATCCGTCCGAGAAATCGGGGAAGCTGTCGGGCTTGCTTCCAGTTCTACCGTTCATGGCCATCTTGCTAGATTGGAAAGCAAAGGGTTGATTCGACGGGATCCTACCAAGCCAAGAGCAATTGAAGTATTAGACGCGGATGAAGCCGCACAAATTCCAAGGAATCAAGCTATAAATGTTCCTGTAGTAGGTAAGGTTACTGCCGGGATGCCTATTACCGCGATTGAAAATATAGAAGAGTATTTTCCGCTGCCCGAAAGGCTTGTACCAGCCGATGAACAAGTATTCATGCTGGAAATTATGGGTGAGAGCATGATCGAAGCTGGGATCCTTGATGGAGACTATGTCATTGTCAAGCAGCAGCAAACAGCAAATAATGGGGATATCGTCGTTGCCATGACGGAAGATGATGAAGCTACCTGCAAAAGATTTTTTAAAGAGAAAGATTATATCCGGCTGCAGCCTGAAAACTCCACAATGGACCCCATTATTTTAAAAAACGTTTCGATTCTTGGAAAAGTTATTGGAGTTTATAGACAAATTCATTAGAATGGCTTATCTCCTATATAGAGTCAATCAATCTTTCAGCCTGATGGAAGGAATCGTCAATACCCATACTGAAAGCCGGCATCGCAAACATGCCGGCTTTTATTTTTATAGAATAGATTCCAATGTTTTGAAAAACTTTTCAATTTATTGAAAATTGCGTATTTTTACCCATGCTATTACGTTTCCAATTTTTGTATAATGATAATACACCAAGATTTACCTTAGGTCAAAAAAATCAGGCTTAAGGAGAGTGAGAAACAAGTGTATGTTGACATGATTTTCTCGTTTGTTATTGGTGGTTTCGTTGGATTTATTGGACATGTCCGGAAACATGGAAAGATGGTTATGCCCCGAAAGACAAAAAAATTCCTTTATCTCGGTTTTATTCAGGAAATGCTGCTTGGTGCATTCGCTTCCCTTCTCTTAGTTTTATATACAGCCCTAAACTCAATTGTCGAAATGATTCTTTATTCTGTTATTGCTGGAATTGTTGGTGATGCTGACATATTACGATTCAAATTTTTAAACCGGGACAACCATAAAAATAATGAATCTTAACGGCTTAAACAAGCCAAGTTGTTTAAAACCATTCTAGAACAGCTTTTTCTTCTATTCTCCTTACCATTACCACAAAAACACCCAGTTATATGAAACTGAGTGTTTTTGCTGATTATCCCCTTATCTACTTTCTTTTACATTTAATAGTTCTTTCAATTTGTACTGCAATTCTAAAGAAAAATTCACTTTTTTTCCCAAAGCCAATTCATCAAGCCATCATGGAATAGTCCTTGCTTTAATAAATCTAGAAGCTGCACTTACTTACCTTTTCCCTACTGGAAAAGACGGGCAGTTTATTTTGACATGCATTTTCCCTTGCTGCTTTTTCGCCAGCAAAAAACCCCCGGCACATTGAGCGCCAAGGGTTTCACTACTTTTAATATTGGGTTAAATACTGATCTCGCTCCCAAGGATGGACTACGGTACGGAACATATCCCACTCAATCTCTTTTGCTTCTACAAAATGTTCGAAGATATGCTCACCGAGACCTGAAACAATTACTTCGTCTGTTTTTAAGTTCTCAAGTGCTGCCAGCAATGTTGCAGGAAGATCAATAATGCCTTCTTCGATTCTTTCCTCTTTGCTCATCACATAGATATTGCGGTCAACTGGTGCAGGAGGAGTTAACTTATTTTTTATTCCATCAAGTCCTGCTTTTAAAAGCACTGCCATTGCCAAGTATGGGTTAGCAGATGGGTCAACGCTGCGGACCTCGATACGAGTGCTTAAACCGCGGGATGCAGGGATACGAATTAATGGTGAACGATTTCTAGCTGACCAAGCCACATAACAAGGTGCTTCATAGCCAGGAACCAATCTCTTATAAGAGTTTACAGTTGGGTTTGTTACAGCTGTAAAGCTTGGCGCATGTTTAAGGACACCAGCGATGAATTGGCGTGCTGTATCACTCAACTGAAGATCTCCAGTTGGTTCAAAGAATGCATTTTCACCATCTTTGAACAAAGAAAGGTTACAGTGCATTCCAGATCCGTTAACACCGAACAATGGTTTTGGCATGAACGTTGCATGCAATCCGTGCTTGCGGGCAATCGTTTTTACAACAAGCTTGAAAGTTTGGATTTGGTCACAAGCCGTTAAAGCATCAGCATATTTGAAGTCGATTTCGTGCTGTCCAGGAGCCACTTCATGGTGGGAAGCTTCAATTTCAAAGCCCATTTCTTCTAATTCAAGCACGATATCACGGCGGCAGTTTTCCCCTAAATCAGTTGGGGCTAAATCAAAGTATCCGCCTTGGTCGTTCAGCTCAAGAGTTGGTTCACCCGATTGGTCTAATTTAAACAAGAAGAATTCTGGTTCAGGTCCAAGATTGAAGTTGGTAAATCCAAGCTCTTCCATTTCTTTTAAAACTCTTCTTAAGTTATTGCGAGGATCCCCATCAAATGGCGTGCCATCTGGATTATAGATATCACAAATAAGGCGGGCAACTTTTCCTTTTTCAGCTGTCCAAGGGAAGACGACCCATGTATCTAAATCCGGATACAACAACATGTCAGACTCTTCAATCCGTACGAACCCTTCGATGGAAGAACCATCAAACATCATTTTGTTGTCCAGGGCTTTTTCCAATTGGCTGATTGGAATTTCCACGTTCTTGATTGTTCCAAGAATGTCAGTGAATTGCAAACGGATAAACTTTACATTTTCTTCACTTGCCATGCGTTGAATATCTTCGCGAGTGTACTTTGCCATTTCATTTCCCCCTGCTAAAAAAATTGTTATTAATGGAAAAAGCGAGACATGTCACCTTGTCTCAAGGTGGAACGGTTCAATCTTCCTGAATGCATTAATTCATTGCGCAGAAGATGCCGCAACTGATCATCAGTTAACTCACGTTTTGCTTTTTCCGATTGCTGCTGTTGGTTATTAGTTTGCTCTTGTTGTTGTTTGACAAGGAAGATTTGTTTAATTCCGGCCATATTGACGCCTTGATCGATTAAATCCTTGATTTCTAATAATCTATCAATATCGCTTAAACTATATAACCGGCGATTTCCTTGGTTCCTAGCCGGAGAAATTAACTGGTGCTCCTCATAATATCGGATTTGTCTTGCAGTCAGCTCTGTGAGCTGCATAACGGTTCCGATTGGAAAAAGAGGCATAGAACGACGTATTTCTTTCCCACTCACCAAATTTCTCCTCCTTTTTTCTATTTCATATTGTTATTATATTTTTTGTTAGAAAAGATGTCAATCATATGGAAGATAATCTTACATAGTTTTTAAAATAAAAATGCAGCTTACATTTCCTAGTGTTCTTCCTAGGATATCCTAGTTTAACTCAATTAATTCTTTTTCCGCCAAATGATCTAACGCAAGACAAATAGCGATTTTTACGTGTTCATATGTCAATCCGCCTTGGACATATGCCACGTAAGGGGGGCGTATCGGGCCATCTGCAGTCAACTCGAGGCTTGCCCCTTGGATAAACGTTCCCGCTGCCATAATGACATCATCCTCGTAACCAGGCATATAGCTCGGATGCGGTGTTACGTACGAGTTAATTGGAGAGGCAAATTGAATAGCTTGGCAAAAAGCTACCATTTTGTCCCTTTCATCAAATTGCACCGACTGGATTAAATCAGTCCGCTTCGCATTCCATATAGGCGACGAATTCATTCCTAATTTTTCTAGCATTGCCGCGGTAAAGACTGCCCCTTTTAATGCCTGTCCGACAACATGCGGAGCAAGGAAAAAGCCTTGATACATTTCTTGAAGGCTGTAAAGGGAAGCGCCTGCTTCGGCACCAATACCAGGTGATGTCATCCGATACGAGCAGGCTTCTACCCATTCTTTTTTTCCGACGATATAGCCTCCTGTTTTGGCAATACCGCCTCCTGGGTTCTTAATGAGTGACCCCGCCATTAAATCCGCTCCTACATGGCAAGGCTCGATTTCTTCGACGAATTCACCATAACAGTTATCTACAAATACAACGACGTCCTGTTTGATTTCTTTGACAAACTTAATCATTTCGCCAATTTCTGTAACCGTAAAGGATGGGCGCACCGCATACCCTTTTGATCGTTGAATTCCAATCATTTTAGTTTTTGGTGTTATTTTTTTGGCTATTGCGTCCCAGTCCATAGCTCCTTCACTGGTCAAAGCAACACTGTCATAGGAAATTCCAAATTCTCGCAGCGAACCGATGCCGCTGCCCCGGATTCCGACGATTTCCTCCAATGTATCATAAGGTTTCCCGGTAATATATAGCAGTTCATCACTGGGACGGAGGACACCAAATAACGCGATGGAAATGGCATGAGTGCCGGAAATGATTTGCGGCCTGACCAGGCCGGCTTCTCCGCCAAACACATCGGCATATACACGCTCAAGCGTGTCCCTGCCGATATCATCATAGCCATAGCCTGTGGATGGGATAAAGTGCGAGTCACTTACCCTGTGCTTTTGGAAACTTTGCAATACCCGAAATTGGTTCGTCTCCATTCTTTCCTCAATTTGTTTATGTACTTCAGCGATCTGCTGTTCCACTTCTCTTACTATCGGCTGAAGTCTTGCCCCATTTTTTAACTGTTGAAACATGTTGATGTACTCCTATCTAAACTTTAAATTTCTGCAATTGCCCTGTTATTTGATGATCCTGTAACGAGTATCCCTTGCAGCGGTACACCTGCTTATCCTCATCAAACGATAGTTCCCTTAAAATGGTTTCGTTTTTTAATTGGGACAGCAGCTTACCTTCTGTTGACGGGACCTCTACTTTATATGGCTCCATCATTTTCATCATAGCTTGTTCAATCTTAAGCTTTAATGCCTGCCGGTCCTCCTGGTCAAACGCGCTAATGAATGCGGTTGGGGTCTCGGAGGTTGGAACAAAATCAGGATGCTTGATATCTCGTTTATTATATACCGTTATCTGCGGAATGTCTTTTACTTCTAAGTCTTCCAGCAGCTTGTGGACGGTTTTTTCATGCTGATAATAATCCGGGTTAGACATATCCACGACATGGAGAAGCAAATCCGCTTCTCTTACCTCTTCAAGGGTTGACCGGAAGGCAGCGATTAACGCTGTCGGCAAATCCTGAATGAAACCGACCGTATCAGTAATTAACGCCAAAAAACCGCTTGGCAGAATTAGTTTTCTTGTCATCGGATCGAGTGTGGCAAACAATTGATTTTCCTCATAGGAATCCGCTTCAGATAAACGGTTAAACAATGTGGACTTACCGGCGTTTGTATATCCGACAATCGCTGCCTGAAAGGTTTTGTTTTTCTTGCGCCGCTCCCTGTACCGTTCCCGGTGCTGGACAATGACCGAAAGCTGACCCTTGATATCATCAATCCTGCGGCGAATATGCCGCCGGTCTGATTCCAATTTCGTTTCCCCAGGTCCTCTTGTTCCAATCCCTGCTCCGAGTCTTGATAAGGCTGTTCCCTGGCCGGCGAGACGCGGCAGGAGATATTGAAGCTGGGCAAGCTCTACCTGCAATTTCCCTTCTTTGGACCTTGCACGCATGGCAAAAATATCGAGGATCAGCTGGGTCCGGTCAATAATGCGGGCTTCAATCGCTGAAGCGAGATTGCGTTTCTGGCTCGGAGACAGTTCATCATTAAAGATAACAATGTCTGCTTCCAGCTCGTCAACCAACGCCCGCAATTCTTCCACTTTTCCCTTTCCAATATAGGTGGCTGGGTGGATTCTCTCCCGTTTTTGAACAAGTGCTGCCACCGTTTTTCCTTGTGCTGTATCTGTTAAAGATTCCAGTTCCTCCATTGAATACTGGAACCTGGAATCGTCGTCGTCTGTCTGGCAGCCAACAAGTATGACTTTTTCTTTGGTTTCCTGTTGTTCCAAAGGACATCCATCCTTTCCTTATGTTTCATCCATCATATCAAAAAGTTTCCTGATACTCTAATTTTCCTTCCATAAATTTAAAAAAATCGGCCTCCTGAAGATTTGCCGATTTTTTTAAAACATTTCCGATTAATGAATCCTTTGTACTGCCTTCCAAGCGGCGTCCATCCGCCGCTGGACTAGTCTTCCTCAAAAACAAGATCATTGCTCCTCAGTGTCATCAGTTCGTGCTTATCATAACTATTTAGCATTAATAGCCTCATAGCTTGGGTCCGGATGGATTTTTCGATGATATTTCTGATATATCTCCCATTGGAAAAATGATTGGGATTAAGAACCGATTTCACCCAGATTAAATGATCCTTTACCTTTTTTTCAGCTTCCCGGCTAAACATGTATTCTCTTTCTGCCAGCATTTTGCTGGAAATTTCCATTAGTTGGTCAATATTGTAATCAGGGAAATCGATGACTAAAGGGAATCGTGAATGAAGCCCGGGATTGAGAGATAAAAAATAATCCATTTCCCTGGAGTATCCAGCAAGGATCAGGATGAATTCATGCTGTTTATCTTCCATGTGCTTTACTAATGTATCGATGGCTTCCTTCCCAAAATCTTTTTCCCCGCCTCTTCCCAAGGAATAAGCTTCATCAATAAACAGAATCCCTCCTTGGGCCTTTTTTATCAAGTCTCTCGTCTTTTGTGCCGTATGGCCAATGTATTCACCGACCAGGTCGGCGCGCTCCGCCTCTATGAGATGCCCCTTTGAAAGGACATTCATTTTGTGAAATAATTTTCCAATGAGCCTCGCTACCGTTGTTTTGCCAGTCCCAGGATTTCCTTTAAACATCATATGCAGGGCCTGCCTTTTCGCCTTCAGCCCCATCTCTTCCCGCTTTTTATTGACATAGATCCACGCGTAAATTTCCTTTATGGTCCGTTTCATTTCCTCCATTCCCACTAATGCTCCAAGTTCTTCTTCAATATCCTTTAGAGCCGAATGCTCAGGGGAAATAACCTTTGGAGCAACTTGAAAGTCTGGTAACTCTTTCGTTATTGGTTTCTTTTCTTGAGAGCTAAGAACGACTCTTATTTGACCATTGCTCTTCGTACGAATGGGTTGATCCAAAGCTTTCACCTCTCATTCTGCAGACAATTCCCGTATGTTCTTGTTATGGACGGTTTTACTGGATGTCCATAAACAATGAATTGGTAAACTAAAAAATACATATTCTTTCATACTATTTGTATTCACCGTTTGGGCATTTCATTAAAGGTTTTATTCCCGATAAATGAAAAAAGAGCCCCATAAACGGGCTCCGGTTTTTTCAAACTTTTTATTGGTTATCCAAATCAAGCTGGACATTTCTTTGAGGGGCAAATGTGGAAATCGCATGCTTATAAACAAGCTGCTGTTTCCCCTCTGATTCAAAAAGAACCGTAAAATTGTCAAACCCCTTGATTTGGCCTCTTAATTGAAATCCATTTAACAAAAATACAGTTACATTGGTGTTATCCTTACGGCATTGGTTTAAAAATTGGTCCTGAATATTAATGGTCGTTTTCATTTTTGTAAATCCTCCTCTTTTATCTCTACTAATATGTATTCGATTTTACTTGAAGCTTTCCTTCAACATAATGCGAAATTTCATCTATTTTTTTTGAGAAATGATTCACATTTGTTGTATCAAACCATTTTACCTTCATTTTGTTACGAAACCAAGTCAATTGCCTTTTGGCATATCGCCTGGAATTCTGCTTTAGATTGGACACGGCTTCATCAAATGAAACGTGCCCATCCAGATATTCATATATTTCTTTATATCCAATCGCTTGGATGGACTGGCAGCCGCGCAGCCCTTGTTCATATAAATTTATTACCTCCTCCAGCAATCCTTCCGAGAGCATCAACTCAACTCGGGCATTAATCCGCTCATAGAGTTTCTCACGGTCCATTGTCAGCCCGATCATCGCTGCATTGTATAGGAGCTCCAACTGCCCGGCTTGTGCATTCTCGATTTGAGTGTCCTTTCCACCTGACAAATAGTGAATTTCCAATGCACGGATGACTCTTCTTACATTATTTGGATGTATTTTCGCCGCACTCTCTGGATCAATCTCCTTTAATTGCTGGTGCAAGGCCTCGTTTCCAATTTCTTTTGCTTTTTCCTCAAGCCTGCTGCGGAATTCTTGATCTCCCGTAACATCCGGGAATTGATAATCATAAATAACAGATTGTATGTACAACCCAGTACCGCCCACAATAATTGGAAGTTTCCCTTTTTCGGCAATCTCCGTTATTTTTGCCCGGACCAGCTGCTGGAATTCAGCAGCCGAGAAGCTTTCATTCGGTTCCTTAATGTCAATTAAATGATGCGGGATGCCTTCCATTTCATCTGGCTTAATTTTGGCGGTCCCTATGTCCATGCCGCGGTATATTTGCATAGAATCCCCGCTAATGATTTCACCATTAAAACGCTTGGCGAGCTCAATGCTCAATTTCGTCTTTCCAACTGCGGTTGGCCCGATAATGACGATTAATTTTTGGTTTGCATCCAAACTTTTCATACTGCCTTTTCCTTATCTAAAAATTTACACCTACATTGGACTAGTGAGGCTTTTCACTAACCCTCCAGCTTCAGCTAATGTAGATTTGTGTGACCATCTTTATCGTACCACAATTGAAACGCATTTGAACACCAATCAAGTATAGTCAAAATCCTTCTTTTCTATGCGTATATAAGGGAGAGATTTTTGTAGGCCGCTATAATTCCATATCAGGGAAATATTTCTTACATATTTACAAAACGATAACGGTTCTTTTACAAAAGGCTTTTTACCCCCACATTCATGTTAAGCTTATTCGTAGATTATTTTTGAAAAAATAACTCAGATTTTGTCGGTCTTCAGTGAAAAGATTTCAGTTTCCTTTGTCAAATATCCATAATGGGGTATTTTGACAGGCATGATCGAACTAAGAAAATAAGAAATAAGGTGAAATGCATGTTTTCAACATATGATATTGGAATTGATTTAGGTACAGCAAATACATTGGTTTACAGCAAGAATAAAGGGATTGTCGTGAATGAACCATCTGTCGTAGCCATTGACACCGAAACGAAGAAAATTGTCGCCGTCGGTATGGAAGCAAAAGAAATGGTGGGCAAAACCCCTGAAAAAATCATTGCGGTCCGACCGTTAAAGGATGGCGTGATTGCGGATTTTGACATCACTACTGAAATGCTTAAGCACATCATGCGCAAAGCATCGAAAAAAATCGGTCTAGCACTTCGTAAGCCGAACGTTATGGTATGTATCCCATCCGGGTCAACGAGCGTTGAAAGACGAGCAATCCATGATACGGTGAAAAATGCCGGCGCAAAAAAAATCACCTTGATTGAAGAGCCTGTAGCTGCCGCTATAGGGGCAGGGCTCCCAGTCGATGAACCGATTGCCAATGTAGTAGTGGATATTGGCGGAGGGAATACAGAGGTTGCGATCATCTCCTTCGGAGGCGTAGTGGCTTGCCATTCGATTAAAATTGGCGGTGACCGCCTTGACGAAGATATTATTCAATATGTCCGCAAAGAGTATAATGTCTTGATTGGAGAAAGAACGGCTGAGAATGTGAAAATGGAAATCGGCTATGCGCTTGTTGACCACGAGGAACAATTCATGGATGTCCGCGGTCGTGATCTTGTCACAGGTCTGCCTAAAACGATTAAACTATCATCCTATGAAATTCGAAATGCTATCAAAGAAGCGCTGCTTCATGTTTTAGAAGCTGTCCGGGCGACACTGGAGGATTGTCCTGCAGAGCTTAGCGGTGATATTGTCGATCGCGGTGTCATTTTGACAGGCGGCGGAGCCCTCCTAAATGGGATGAAGGACTGGTTGAGCAAAGAAATCTTTGTTCCTGTACAGCTAGCTGACGAGCCTTTGGAATCTGTTGCAATTGGTACAGGAAAATCCGTACCTTATATTCATAAGCTGCCTGCTGCAGTGAATTAAACAGGCATAGAAAAGTCAGGCGAAAGCTTGGCTTTTTCTAGTTTTATATTGGTTAATGGAAATCAGGCCTGGTTTATTTTTAGAGCTAAGTGCCGGTAAACTATCAAATCCGGTTGATTCATGTGCCAGAATGGTTGATAGAGGCTGGAGTTTCTGCCGGTAACCCAGGGAAAAGTGCCGGTAATCAGACAGAATAGGTTGATAAAGCGCCAAATTTAACGGGAATGGCTTTTTGTTTTACCAGATAAACCAGTTTGGATGTCTCTCTGATTCTAGCAGCCATTTTTTTAGGCTCGTTTATAACTAAACGTTGATTTTCTATGCTTGAAAAATAATCGGAAAAATTCCGCCTAAATTAGGAAATATGGGTATTTCCTTAAAAATAAGAGAGTTTTTTCCGTTTATTTTATCCAAAACAATGAATTTTGGCTTATTTAGAGCCGTTAAGCGGAATTTCTCCGCTTATATCTGCTTCTTTAGGCCCCTCTATCTACAATAGACGGAAATTCTCCGCCTATTCATTCTCATACCCACACGAAAATCAACAATGAACCCTAACAGAGACTTTTATTAAATAGTATAAGGAAAGTCCAATTCAATTGCGAATTGGACTTTCTTAACTTTATAGGGAACTCAAATATTACATCACGCGCTTAAACATTTTTTCCATTTCATAAATGGAATAATGTACAATAATCGGCCTTCCATGCGGACAAGTAAAGGGATCAGATGCCTTCCTTAAATCATCCAAAAGCGTTTGGATTTCATCATTACGGAGATGACGGTTTGCTTTGATCGATGCCTTACAGCTCATCATAATCGCAGCCTCTTCACGGAGCTTTTTAATATCCACCTTTTTCATAGAAAGCAATTGTTCAATCATTTCTTCAATGATCTCTTTTTCCTGCCCCTTCGGAAGCAACGTCGGATGGGAACGGACAATAAAACTATTAAGCCCAAATTCCTCCAGGAATACGCCAACCTTCTCCAGTTCATGCTTGTATTCGATGATCTTCAAGTAATCATCCGAGGCATATTCAAAGGTTAATGGCATGAGCATGTCCTGCAATTCCGACTCCACCCTGCCGACCTTTTCACGAAAATATTCATACTTGAGGCGTTCCTGCGCAGCATGCTGGTCGATAATATATAACCCATTTTCATTTTGAGCGAAAATATAGGTGCCATGCATTTGTCCAATCGGATACATTCTTGGCACCCTGCTTTCGCTAGAGCCGCTCCTCTCCTCTGCAGCTTGGAAGGCTGATTCATCCGGAGCTGGAAACTCAGTTGGCTCCTCCTCAGCAGGCACATTATAGTTAGAGAAAGAAAAGGGATTGATTTGATCCCACATCGATCCCTTTTCATTTGCAGCCACTGCCGGCTCCTCGTGTTTCGGTGTAAAACCAAATGGATCCTTCACCTGATTTTCTATGGCAATATCTTTGTTTTGAAAATCAGAAGGGTTGTCCAGATAGGTCTCGGGAAATCTTGGTCTTTCCTTATATACACTGGATGGCAGGGTTCCCTCATCAAGCGGAAGCGCCGTCTGTTCAGACTTTGGCTTTTCCGCTTTAGCTGGTGTATAACCAGAAGGAATTAATACCTTTGATTTAAAGGTGTTTTTTATAACCGTGCTCACCAATTCATTTAGCTCTTGCTCTTTACTAAAACGAACCTCCATTTTCGATGGATGGACGTTGACATCAACCAGCAGCGGATCCATTTCGATATTCAGCAGGACAATCGGGAACCTGCCAATTGGAAGCAAGGTATGATATCCTTCCTGGATCGCCTTCACTAATGGATAATTTTTGATAAATCGGCCGTTAATCATCGTTGATATATAGTTTCTTGAAGCCCGGGTCACTTCCGGCATCGAAACGTATCCGGTAATCTTATAATCCAAGGAAGTCCCGGATATCGGAACCAGCTGCTTGGCAATCGCCAGTCCATAGATGGAGGCAAGCACCTGGCGGACATCGCCGCTGCCGTTGGTTTGCAAAAGCTTCCGTTCGTTATGGATTAACCGGAAAGCGACATCCGGATGAGCCAACGCCAGCCGGTTCACAACATCGGTAATATTCCCGAGTTCCGTGTGGATGGTCTTCATATATTTCAACCTTGCTGGGGTGTTGTAAAATAAATCGGTAATGGTGATATCAGTGCCGCGTCTGCTCGAAGTTTTTTCAAAACTTACCACCTTACCGCCTTCAATCACAACTAGATTTCCCGCACCCTCTCCGGTTGAGGTCTTTAATTCTAGTCTGGAAACAGAGGCGATACTCGGCAAGGCTTCACCACGGAACCCAAGGGTACGGATGCGGAACAAATCGTTTTCATCTTTAATCTTGGATGTGGCATGACGCTGGAAGGCAATTAACACATCCTCCTCTTCAATTCCACTGCCATTATCGGTAATCCGTATCTTCGCAAGTCCCGCTTCCTCTGCTTCAATTTCAATTACGGTACTTCCGGCATCGATTGCATTCTCCACCAATTCTTTAACAACAGAGGCAGGGCGTTCCACAACCTCTCCCGCCGCTATTTTATTTGAAAGAGCATCATCTAATTGAATGATCTTCCCCATGATCCTGCCTCCCTCCATTTATCAGCCTTTAAGCTTTTTTTGCAAGTCGTACAGAATGTTTATAGCTTGCAATGGTGTAATATCCAGTAAATCAAGCTGTTTGATTTTTTCTAACACTTTTCTTTCTTTTCCAGATGGCTCCTGCTTTTTCGGCTGTTGTGGTTCATCAAAAAAGGATAATTGAGCCATTTCTTCGACAGACTTTGGCTGCTCTACTGCTGATTCAGCCGATTTGATCGAAACAGGCACTTCTGATGAATGCTCTAATGCCGTCAAAATTTCATTGGCCCGCTTGATTAATTCCGGCGGCAGTTCTGCCAGCTGGGCGACATGGATACCGTAACTCTTATCAGCTGGACCTTCTTTAATCTTATGAAGAAAGACAACTTTGCCGTTATGTTCAATCGCACTAACATGAACGTTCTTTAACTTAGCCAATTCCTCTTCCAAAACCGTTAGCTCGTGGTAGTGAGTGGAGAACAAGGTCTTAGCTCCAATGCGATTGTGGATGTATTCAATGATCGCCTGGGCTAACGCCATCCCGTCATAGGTGGACGTCCCTCGGCCAATTTCATCAAACAGAATCAAGCTATTTTGTGTGGCATTGGCAATCGCATTTTTAGCCTCCAGCATTTCCACCATAAACGTACTTTGCCCTGAAATCAAATCATCTGCGGCGCCAATCCGGGTAAAGACTTGGTCAAAGATTGGCAGAACGGCTTGTGCGGCTGGCACATAGCAGCCAATCTGTGCCAAAATGGCGGTCAAAGCGATCTGCCGCATATACGTACTTTTACCCGACATATTCGGGCCGGTAATTAACAGAATCTCCCGGCCGCTGTCCATATCACAGTCATTTGGGACATATTCCTGTGAATTTAATACCTTTTCCACAACTGGATGACGGCCGTCTTTGATGACAATCCTTCGATCGTCTGAAAAAATCGGCATCACATAGTGACGGTCTTCACTTACCTTGGCAAAGCTTTGCAGCACATCCAGTTCACTGACGGCTTTGGCCAGATCCTGCAAGCGCGGAATATACTCTTTTACAATTTCACGAATTTCAGTGAACAAGTCATACTCAAGTTCGCCGATTTTTTCTTCTGCTTGTAAAATTAAAGCCTCTTTCTCCTTTAATTCCGGTGTAATAAACCGTTCGGCATTGGTTAAGGTCTGCTTCCGCTCATACCTTCCCTCTTCCAGCAAATGCAGATTGGCACGAGTCACTTCAATATAGTAGCCGAACACACGGTTATAACCGACCTTCAACGATTTGATGCCAGTCTTTTCCCGCTCTTCCCGTTCCAGCTGGGCAATCCAGGTTTTCCCGTTTCGGCTGGCATCGCGGTATTGATCGAGCTGTTCATTGTAACCATCACGGATCATATTGCCTTCTTTTAATGAAAGCGGCGGATTGTCCACTATGGATTGCTCCAATAAATCCGTTACCTCTTCACATGGATCTAACTGTTCCGCCAGGCGATCCATTT
This sequence comes from Neobacillus muris, assembly GCF_943193175.1. Taxonomy (GTDB): domain Bacteria; phylum Bacillota; class Bacilli; order Bacillales; family Cytobacillaceae; genus Neobacillus; species Neobacillus muris. The sequence continues at coordinate 259,587 of NZ_CALPDF010000002.1, read as the reverse complement.
CTTCATGGCTCATAGATTGAAGAATTTCTTTGATAAATGGAACCTGCATCAAGGAGCGTTTTAATTGAACTAAATCACGCGCATTGACATTGCCAAAAGCGACACGTCCTGCCAGCCGCTCTAAATCGTAGACTTCCTTCAGTTTTTCCCGCAGGTCTTGCCGCTCAAAATAGCGGCTCATCAAAACCCCCACTAAATGATGGCGCTGCTCGATTTCTTCCCGGTTAATCAACGGGCGGTCAATCCAAGTTTTGAGCATCCTTCCTCCCATTGCCGTCATCGTCTCATCCAGCAGCCAGAGCAAGGACCCTTTCTTCCCCTTCGAGCGGATTGTCTCTGTCAGTTCCAGATTCCGCTTCGAAAAGTAGTCAATTTTTAAAAATTGGGTAATTTGATAGGTCGTGACTGGCTGGAGATGGTCCAGACTTCGTTTTTGGGAGCGGAACAAATAGTTAAATAGTCTTGCAGCGGTTTGCTTTAACTTATCCTGGTTAAGGTTTTCCAGCAAATGGGCAAAGTTCATCTCTATTGAACTATTATCTTCAAAGGAAATCGTAAGAATGTCTCTCTCCCGCATTTTCCTTTGCAGTTCTGCATCGAAATGACTGGCAACAACCACTTCTTTTGCATTTAATACGGCTAACTCATTTAGCACTTCATCAAAATTCTTGCCAAGCAAGGTGACCTTGCTTTCACCGGTTGAAATATCATTATAGGCAAAGCCAAAGGTTTGGTCATCAAATGCCGTAACGGAAGCGATATAGTTATTTTCTTTATCAGCGAGCCCCTTGCCTTCCATCATCGTTCCCGGTGTGATGACTTGAACCACTTCCCGCTTGACGACACCTTTTGCTGTCTTCGGGTCTTCTACCTGTTCACAGATGGCTACTTTGTAGCCTCTGGCTATTAAGGTTTCAATATAGTTCGCCGCTGAATGGTATGGAACCCCGCACATGGGAATGCGTTCATCCAGGCCGCCATCACGGCTTGTTAAGGTGATCTCCAGTTCCTGTGATGCTTTGATGGCATCGTCAAAAAACATTTCATAAAAATCGCCTAAGCGAAAAAATAAAAAGGCATCTTGGTATTCTGCCTTGACTTGTAAGTATTGTTGTACCATAGGAGTATAGGCCATAATTTCCTCCATTGTTCTAATCTTTCGAGTATCTTCGACAAATTATTATAACATACATTCAGCCAACTTGATTAGGCAGATAAATCCTATTCACTTAAAAATCCCTTCACTATCGGCTTTTAGTCCGATGTTTATATTCTTGCCAGTCATGCCCTGCCTTTGGAACTATGCAACATTAGCTTGATTTTAACGATTCTCTTGCTTTTGACAAAAAAGAAGCTTTACTATGAAATTCTATTATTTACTGCTCTATTAGGAGCATCGCAGACTATTATTACGCCTGTGCTGCATTATGATTTTCCTCATTTTCGCTTTTTCCACTTTTTCTTAACCCATTTGATCATGATCTGGGTGCCGCTGGTTTTTCACCTGGGTTAAAGGATACCGGCCGACCATTGGTTCGATTGTCAAACTGTTTGTGTTTTTAAATGTTCTCATGCCTTTTATTTTATTGGTTAACAAATTAGTGAATGGAAACTATATGTTTCTAACCCATAAGCCGTCTAGTGCCAGTTTATTGGATTACTTAGGGCCTTATCCCGCCTATATCGTTTCTATGGAGGTATTGTTAATCATACTCAGTTCAATCATTTGGCTGCTGTTCCGGGAAAAAGTCAATCATGCAGTAAAGGAGCAAAAGGATTTGCCTGTAAAATAATAAAAAATTTTTATTGACCTCCGCCGTTTAACTCTATATAATAAGTAACGTTCCTATTTTAAGTTTAGGATTACATAACATTTTTGTCCCAGTAGCTCAGCAGGATAGAGCAACAGTTTCCTAAACTGTAGGTCGGAGGTTCGAATCCTCTCTGGGACGTACTAAAGCCAGAAAACGCTGTTCTAACGCAATGTAGCCGTTCTATTATTTCCGGTTAATGCATAGTGTAGAATCAGCGCTTTTTTTTGCTGTTTTTCGGCTACGCTGTAGGACATGAAATTTTGTGACTTTAGGACAAGCATCCTTCATTTAAGGAGGAGCGAATACTAATGGGACTTATATTTATTGCACAAAGAGAACATAGAAAATCAATCGAAAACAGATCTTGAAAATCGTATGGATGAAAAATTTGAACGCATGGAAGAAAGATTCGATCGTATTGAATCTAAGCTTAATGGTTTTAGAGTAGAATTGACCGAAACACAGGAAACCGTTGATTATCTTACCCTTAAAAATGCCCAACATGAAAAAAAACTTCGAAATCTACTTGGACAATAATCCCTATATAATTATTTTTACAAAATGCAATTAAAATAATCCTCAAAGAATTCACACTATTAATAGTCTGCCTCTGATTATCATCAAACCCAATAGACATAATCCAATGCTAAGTTGATATTGTATATTTTCACAAAAAAAAGCAGATGACTTGGCTGAACACCGTCATCTGCTTTTAAATTATCTCCTGAAGAACAGCATTTTATGCAAACATCCTACATCAATTGCACTACAAATATCTCGGGCTTAATGAATAAATATTTCTAATTTAAAAAATTTCCCGACAGGACTGAGCTCAAGGCTTTTTATTTTTTTACATAGGGGAATTTTGGTAATAAAAAATAGTGCACCTTCCTCATTTCCCTACATAATAAGTTTCCGTCGGCCCCAGATAACTATTGGCAGGCTTCTTTCCTTCTGGATAAATGACAAGCTTTTCTAAAACAAACCCCGGGCTTACCGCATAAATCCTAAGTGTATTTAATCCTTCATGACAATTGATCCTGCTGCAGTGCTTGTGGATATTATCTAACACCCCAGCTGCCCAGTTATGGTCATCAACACGATACCCTTCCGGAAGCGTATTAACCATTTGAACGCTATCCTCATTCGCTTGTATTCCACAGAATAATGTCCCAGCATTCGTGACCGGATTGGAAGGCTGCAAATATAATTCCAGCTCATAAACTCCAGCCTCATGGACCACGAAATGATATTCCAAATATGGTGCGTCCTCACCCGCTGTAAAATATTCCGTCGTTGGAAAAGCCTTCACAGCAGATAACGTTTTGCCATATCCCTGAAGCACCTGAAATCTATTTACATCTCCCTGCTGATTAGCTGCTTCCTGATTCAGAAAATAATGCTCTGCTTCAATGGAAATATAACCATTGGTCTCGACAAAGGTCCTATCAGGGAATTCACTAAAATCATCCTGCAAAGCGCTTACAATGATAGTGCAGGTACCACACGGCATCTCCACAACAATACTGCCTTCTGACTCTCCATTCATGACACTGCGATCAATCGTTACAGTAATGGTTTCGCTTGTTTTTTCTCTGCCATCTAAGCTGCCGCTCGTCTTCGAACACTTCAGCCACTGATTTTCACAAGTAATCGTAAAATCTGCGGTCCTATCACTAATACTAGAAATGGTAAAGGAAGCTTCCTCCATATCTGGCTGCAGAAAGTCATTTAAATATAATTTATTTATATGCCATGAGCTGCCCTCAGAGTGCTGATCCGTCCCATCCACCGAAACTAGCAGTCTTGGCTTATTGGCAGGCAATACCTGCATCAGGATCGGGTTCTGGCATTCATCTTCATTCCAGCGAATAAAACCGATATGCTCAGAATGTCCCATTCCAAACCATTTGCCATCATCCATCACATGATACTGTTCCACTAGCTCTCGATCTCGTTTCAGGCAGTCGCTGATCTGATCAGCCAATTTGTTTGCTTCCATTTTACCTAACTTGGCATCATAATGATTTTTTCCGGTAAGCAGCCACATCTTCTGCAAATTGAGATTTCCTACTGCAGGATAAAAGACTTGAGAGAAATAAGTTGGCAAATTCTCAGAATCCACAAGCTTATATAGTTCATCCGCCATTTCCAAAAGGTGGTCTATTTGCTCTAAGATCATATCCGTTTCTCTGTAATTCACTGGATGATATACCTCTGCATTCATGGCCTCAGGTCTGCGATTATGGGCAATCTTTGTGTAACCTGTCAGCAGTTCAAATACCTTTTTCAATTCATCTTCTGGGAATACACCTTTAAACTGTGTTTGAATCCATTGCCTTGTATAGATATCGGTCTGATTAATCGCACTGGTTCCCCATTTTTCAAAATCATAAGCTAAATCCAGAAAATATGATAATGGAAATTCCTGCGTAGCAATATCACCAACATTCACAATCCACAGATCCCGAATGCCAAAGTCGTAAGCCATACTCATTTGTTCCCATATCTTAGGTAGGTATGAACTATTGATCCATTCATACGAAATCGGGCCGCCATGATAATCAAAATGATAATACATGCCATACCCGCCTTTATGGCTGCGCATTTCTTTTGTTGGCAAAGTCCTCAGGTTTCCATGATTATCATCACAGAGCATCAGTATAACATCCTCAAGCTCCTCCGAGCCTATCAGCCCTGGTGTATCCTTATCTCCGTAAAAGAAGGGTTCCACCTCTTTATATAGCGCCAACATTCTTGGCACTTCTGAAAGATTGGGATTAACATTGTCCCGTATCAACTGATTTTGTGTCTGTATCACATCCCGAAGCAATTGGATATTGTCAGCCAGTGCAGCCTCTTTACCCATGATTGACGTATCCGCTTCGCCTCGCATGCCAACCGTGATGACGTTTTCAAATTTACCGCTGCGCTTCAGCCCATCTTCCCAGAACCTGGTAATCCCTTCTCTATTCTTGATAAAATTCCAGGCATCTCCATAAATCGAATTCTCTCCACGCAGATATTTATATTCTTCTCCATTACGCAAACAAGGCTCATGATGGGACGCCCCCATTATGACCCCATACTCGTCTGCCAGTTCTGCATTTGCCAATCCCGGCCCATCTTCACTGAAACGAGCTGACCACATGGCAGGCCATAGGTAATTTCCTTTCAATCTTAGCAGCAATTCAAAAACGTGGTCATACATTTCTGCATTAAAGCCGCCAAAATTCTGCATCGTCCAGCTGCCAAAGGCAGGCCATTCATCATTGATAAAAAAGCCGCGGTAACGGACTGATGGCTCTTTCGAAATATATTTCAAGTCTCCGCTCAAGGAAATAGATTCTTTTCGCTGCGGCTTCACATTGGCCCAATCCACCAGCGGAGATACCCCTAGCAGCTCTGATAAATGAAACAGGCCGTAGATGGTACCGCGTTTATCACTTCCCGCGATGACCAATGCTTTTTCAACACCTTCAAATGGATGGTCAATCACTTGAAATAAAAATACTTCTCTCTTTCCTGTAATCACTGACAGATCAATCATCTTTTTCTCTTCAAGTTCAAGAAGCATTGGGCTGTGATCCACCGTTCCATATAAAACTGCATTCTGTCCAAGCTGCATTCTGTCCAAGGTGGCTTGTGGAGCATTTCCGAAAACCAGTTCAACATCATGCATAACCTTTTTGGCTATTTTTTTCACGCCGCTTAAAGCTTCATTTTCTTCATAAAATAATGAACCTGGTATTGATGGATAAGCTTCTGCAGCCGCTGCATTGTTTAACATTTCTTGATTAATGACAAATTCCATAAACAATTCCTTTCTACAAATCTAGTTTGAATAATCACTATATGCATTTCCTCTATAAAGTCTATACAATCAATATCTTTTATAGGAAGAAGCTTCGCCCGCCCTAATTGAAACCGATTACAACTACTAGTGTAGTAGTAGTTTATTCTAGTTGAATTTTCTGCTAATCACCTATTGACTGTATAAACAAATAATAACATATTCTACTTTTTATATACTGCTATAATGGATTAAAAATTCTAAAGTATGCCCAATCACACAAACAAAAGCTGCTCAATCCTTTGAGCAGCTTATTAAGTTGTCATGGTTAGCCTAAAATAATGACTTCTGTTTCTAACTCAACACCAAATTTTTGTTTTACAGTTTCTTGTATAACCTTGATCAAATCTGTGTAATCCTTTGAACTCGCATTGTCCACATTCACTATAAACCCTGCGTGTTTAACTGAAACTTCTGCACCGCCAATTCTTAATCCTTGAAGACCGCTGTCTTGAATTAACTTTCCAGCAAAATAACCAGCTGGACGCTTGAAGACACTTCCACATGAAGGATATTCTAAAGGCTGCTTCTTTTCTCTAGCCAATCTATACTTTTCCATCTTCTCCTTTATTACTTCATAACGGGATTTTTCAAGCTGGAATTCGGCTTCTAACACAATAAACTTTTTATCTGAAATGATACTATTTCTGTAGCCAAATAATAGCTCCTGCTTTGATAGCAAAAGAAGATGACCGTCTCCATCCATTACCCAGGCATTCGTTAATGCATCCGAAATTTGGCCGCCATACGCTCCTGCGTTCATATATACGGCACCACCAACAGTTCCTGGGATACCACTAGCAAATTCGAGCCCCGTTAACTCATTTCTTAATGCTGCTTCCGTTACATGTTTAAGGTATGCTCCAGCTTGGAGAGATAGGGTCTGATTCACCACTTTAATGGCTTTCATTTTCATAAGACTAATCGTTATACCTCGTATCCCGCCATCTTTAACGATAAGATTGGATCCATTCCCAATGATCGTTACAGGAATATCGCACTCTTTTGCTGTTTGTAGAATTACTTTCATCTCATCGAAATTAGTTGGTGTTAGAAAAATATCAGCAGGTCCTCCTAATCTTGTATACGTATAATTCTTAATGGACTCTGAAACCTTAATATTTTCGACGGGAAGAATTTGTTGTAACCTATTTATCCATTTTTGTGAACCGCTCATCAGTCTCATTCCTCTTTTAGTCATTATAAGAAGCCTGATTCCCTGCCATCCTGCATTCCAACATGCAAAAAGCATGATTATTTCGTTGTACCAAAAATAATCATGCCCGTTTATTGAAATCTTTATATGGATCAAATGGGATTCTATTATTTCATTTTCAAATAAAGAGCATATCTACTTAATAAACCTATTAGTATATAAAGTATATATATATCATTTCGTAACTATAAGCAAATGATATGCCCATTACGTGAACCTCTCTTGCTTTGAGGGTATCTGAAGCTATGATAACGGTTGGAGCCTTTGAAGCGGGGGAAACCTGGTTTCTTTTCCCCTTTTGAGAGTCTTTGATAGAAGGACTGAAAGGCTTTATCAAGACGCTCAACCACATTTTGGAGAACTTGCGAATGGACGGTTTTAAATTCTGGACAAGCGGCTTTCAATGGAGGCAGTTCTTTCTTTTGGCTGTAATAAGAGAGGGATTTCCCATCCTTTTTATAGGCAATGATCCGCTGTTCCAAACAAGCGTTATACAACCTTCTGCAATACACAAGGGTTTCGTCGATTTTTTGTCGTTGGTCTTTGGTGGGTTCGATGCGAAATTTATAGGTACGCATCATAACTTAGCCGCCTTTCTTTTGATTTTCGATATACTTTTTGATGGCCTCTTCAGAAATCGACCCAACGGTTTCAAGATAGAAACTTCCATTCCAAAGATGCCCTCCCCATAGTTGCCTTTTCAGTTCAGGATATTTCATGAACAGCTTGCGCGCGGAGATCCCTTTTAGCATTTTAACGATATATGATGGAGCTACTTTTGGATGAGCAGTGGCAAATACATGGATGTGGTCCCCTTCATCCACTTCTGCCAAAACCACTTCAAATCCCTTCTCCTTTCCTATTTCCTGAAATAGTGCCTTTAGGTCATTTTCAATTTCAGCTGTCAGTACCTTCTTACGATATTTTACGACCAAACGATGTGATAGTTGACATTATATACACAAGTACGTGCATGTTTTATATTTGTTTTATTCATACATATAGTATATCAAAAACATCCTGTTATTAAGAATATTAGTAATTTTATTTAACAACATATAGTATTTAAAAATAATAAAATCACCTGAGGTTTTTTCAAGAGGGCGGACTATCATCTCTCCATTGAAATGGAGAGATGATAGTCCACGTTTTCTAAATATAGAAGATTGCCTTTTATATCCTTAAAAATCATAGGCAGCTTCTTTTTCTTCTCGAAGTTTTGTATAAGTTTCTGTTAGCAGGACAGTATCTTCTACTAGACGATCAATACGGAAGAAGACATCATCATTAACAATTTCTTTCTTATAGAAATCCTTCTCTTCAATGAATACATAGGTCTGAACAATTTGCCCTTTCATATAAGACAAAATAGGCTTTAACTGCTGTTCAGCCACCAAAAAATGCTTCGATGAGCCTGCAGTTACAAGCATACTTATCACTTTATCGCGAAATGCGTTAACTGGCAGCAAATCAAAAATGTTTTTTAATGTAGCTGGAATGGATGCCTGAAATATTGGTGTTCCAATTACTATGGCATCTGCTTCCATTATCGTTTTTGTTACGAATCCTGTATCACCTTCATACTCCATGTAATTACGTCCATCACTGAACTGCAGGCTATAGTCTGCCAGATCGATAAGGGTGAATTCCGCTTCAGGATATTTCTCGGCGATCTCCTTCGAAACGTAATTCATGGCGGTTCTTGTTTTTGATCCCACAATGGAACCAGATAATCCAACAATTTTCATGACGCTCCTCCTATTTTTTTGCGGTATATTTTCTAATGGCTGGTAAAATTTCCGTTCCGATTAGTTCAATATTCTTCACTAATTTTTCAAATGGCACACCACCGAAATCCATTTGCGCGATGTACCGTTGATGCCCATAGAGTTCATACTGATAAAGAATTTTTTCAATGATTTGTTGTGGACTGCCGACGTTCATGATATTCCGTGGATCAGCACCCTGAGCCCACATTTGTTTTGCAAATCCTTGCCCATTGGTTACCTTCATTCCCTCATTGATATAAGGATAATATTCCCGCAATGCTTCTTGCGTTGTTTCAGCTGCATAGAAAAATCCAGCTGTGGCTACGGGCAGCTCAGATGGGTCAAAGCCGCGAAGTCTTGCTGCTTCACGATAAGCATCAATGGTCCGCTTAAAAACGGAAGCAGGCCCGCCTAAATGAGCCATGAACATTGGGACACCTGCATATCCAGCCTTGATGGCACTAGCTGGTGAACCGCCCACGGCACGCCAAATGGGCAGAGATCCATTTAGAGGGCGCGGCAGGACCTTTGCGTTCCTTAAGGAAGCACGGTATTCCCCGCTCCAATTCACCACTTCTTCTTCGTTTATTTTCAGTAAGAGTTCAAACTTTTCTTCAAACAATTCTTCATAATCACGGAGATTATACCCAAGCAATTCAAAAAGTCCCACTCTTGATGCACGGCCGGCAATGATTTCCGTACGGCCGCCTGAAATCAAATCCATCGTGGCAAAATCCTCATAAACCCGAACTGGATCAGAGGTACTTATAATCGTAGAGGAACTTCCAATTTTGATTTTACTTGTCGCCTGAGCAATAGCTGATAAGACAACCGTGTGCGCCTGTGTGGCAAAGTACTCCTGGTGGCTTTCACCGACACTAAAAAAGTCAATTCCTGCTTCTTCAGCAAGCTTAGCCAACTCAATAATTTCATTAATCCGCTGCTGAGCTGAAATGCGTTTTCCAGTATTGGGATCTGGGATATGGTCCCCTAATGTATAAAGTCCGAATTCAAGACCTTTGTTTGGGTCGATTCGATATTTTTCCATCTATTTCACCTATCCTATTTACGTTTTTTAAATGATTTAAACAGACAATGTAATTATTACTCTTAGTCTCGACTTTATGAAGTACGCACTTAAAAGTGGTATAGTATAAAAAAGGATACTAAGGAGGAAATATAAATGGAAATTGAGCCGCAGTTGTGCCGTGTGGAAGATGCATTAGGGATATTGGTTGGCAAGTGGAAACCCATTATTTTATTGTATCTGTTAAAAAATGGCACTCAACGATTTAGCGAACTCAAAACTAATATTCCCGGGATTACGCAAAAAATGCTGACGAACCAGCTGCGTGAATTAGAAGAAGAGGATATTATACGTCGGGTCGTTTATCCAGTGGTTCCCCCAAAAGTTGAATATTCAATCACTGATTATGGCAGGACCTTAGAGCCGATTTTAAATGCAATGCATAATTGGGGAGAAAAACACCTATTGCATAAACAACAAAAAATGAGCCAGAACAGAGAAATGCTCAAATAAGCTGCCTATTTAAGGAATAAACAATAAAACGCTATGGATCACATTTTACAGTTCATGTGGTCCATAGCGTTTTTCATTCCTTTCTCAGGCCGTATTATTTGCCCTTTTTCTGGCCCTTAAGAATTTGACTACATTCAAGACAATCGTTTTCGAAACGGCATAGGTTGGCACACCCAAAACCATTCCGAGTATACCTGCCAAATTTCCTGCTGCTAATAAAATAATGATAATCGTTGCAGGGTGGGTATCTAACGTCTTGCCAAGAATCATGGGTGACAACAAGTTCCCTTCGATTTGCTGGGCAATTAAGATGACCAGCACGACAAGCAACGCTTTTGTCGGTGAATCAAAAAGGGCAATCAGGACGGCCGGTGCACCTCCCAAAAATGGGCCAACATAGGGGATAATGTTGGTTAGGGCAACCAAAAGAGCAAGCACAAGTGCATAGGGCATATCAATAATCAAGTAACCTATAAACGACAACAACCCGACCGCCAGTGCAACCGTTACTTGCCCTTGGATATAAGCCGAAAGGGTCTCCCCCGTTTCTTTTAATATTGAGAGCCCTTCCTCCCTGTACTCTGACGGAATAAACTTGCTGACAGCCAGAGGAAATTTCTTCCCATCCTTAAACATGTAAAATAGCAAAAACGGTACTGTAACGAGAATAACCGCGATATTGGCAATGACGCCGATGATATTGCCAAGTCCTCGTGTAATATTATCCGGCAGGGTATTGGCAAATTCGATCAGCCTTTTTTGAACCGTTTCAATCAAATTATTTTGTTCGTCTATAAACCGCTTGAATTCGGAGGATTTAGACAAATCCTCCACAAAATTCATGGTTTTATCTGCGTAATCCGGTATTTCATTCGCAAGAGAAGTGACCTGCTTCGTAATAGCAGGCACGAGATTGCCAATTGCCAATACCAGAACTCCTGCAACGACTACATAAATAATCAGGATTGCTATCACTCGAGGGACTTTTCGCCGCTCGAGAAAATTAACTATTGGATTCAGCATGAAAAACAGGAATCCGGTGATGAGAATCGGGAAAAAGATGGTTGAGAAAAAGATGCCAATTGGTTGAAATAAAAAGGAAATCTTACTTGATACATAAATGATTGATACAATCAATAAAATCTGAATCAGCCAGAATTGCAATTTCGACTTTGACAATGCACGTACCTCATATTCTTTTTCGGATTTTTTATAGTAAAAGTATATCAAACCCATGGATTCAGGTACAATCATTTCCTATGGCTTCAAGTGATTTGGCTGATTTTGTTTAGATAAAATGATTTCAAAGCAGATAAATTCCGAACAAAATAAGGATTGCTCTAATAGTATGGAACTAGTAAGTTAAAGGCTTTAGGAGTGGTTAGATGGGAGCAATAAACGGAAAGGAATATATAAACCGAATCGATCAGTTACAAACCGAAATCTGGCTGGATGGAAAGCGAATTACAGGAAAAATCTCCGAACATCCTGCATTTAAAGGCATGATCCAAACAAAAGCTTCCCTTTATGAGTTACAGCATAATCCACTGTTTCAAGACAAGCTAACCTTCCCTTCTCCAGAATCAGGGAATCCTGTTGGACTTTCTTACTTACAGCCCAGAACAAAGGATGAGTTAATAAAACGGCGGGAAATGATGGAAATATGGGCAAGGCACACCCATGGATTATTAGGCAGGAGTCCAGACTATATGAACAGTGCCCTAATGGCCTTCGCCTCTTCGGCTAAGTCATTGAATAACAAGGAAAATAGTTTCCCTGAAAATATCGAATCACTCTATAAAAGGGCAAGAGAATATGACCTCTCCTTTACCCATACCTTTATCACACCACAAGTGAATCGGTCCCAGTTTTATTTTGAGAACTCAAAGGAACCGATTGCTGCAAGGATGGTGGGCCAAAATGAGAATGGGATTATCATAAAAGGAGCACGTCTTTTAGCGACGCAAGGCGGTTTGACCGATGAGGTGCTGGTCTTTTTCACTGGCGGTGAGACAGATGAGAGGAATGCCTTTGCATTTTCCCTCCCTTCAGACACACCTGGTTTAAAGTTTATTTGCAGAGAGTCTTTTGTTGGCGGGGAGTCTTCGTTTAATTACCCGCTGAGTTCCCATTATGAGGAAATGGACACGATTCTGGTGTTTGACCATGTATTGGTCCCGTGGGAGCGGGTCTTTTTTTACAACAATATTGATGCAGCCGATATGTTTATGCTTCAAAGCTCCTTTCATTCGTTTGCTTTTCATCAGGTAATTACCAGGCAGATTGTTAAGACAGAGTTCATTCTTGGAATTGCAGAGCTATTAGTTGATACGATCAATGTCAGCGGATATCCGCATATTCAGGAAAAACTTTCAGAAATGATTATCGGCCTTGAAACAATGAGGGCGCTTCTTGCAAAATCAGAGGAGGGCGCTAAGGCCGATGAATCGGGAATTTTTAGGCCAAGTACCATTCCACTTCAGGTTGCCAGCAACGTATATCCGAGAATTTATCCAAGATTTGTGGAGATCATTCAGCTAATCGGGGCAAGCGGAATGGTATCACTGCCCTCTGAAAAAGACTTTGCTTCCAGCATTAGAGGAGATTTGGACCAGTATCTGCAAGCTGCCAGCCGGAATGCAGAGGATCGGGTGAAAATTTTCCGGCTGGCCTGGGATTTGACTATGAGCCCATTTGGCACAAGACAAACCCAATATGAAAGATATTTTTTTGGTGATCCCATTCGATTATCCAGCTTTTTATACCAATCCTATCCAAAAGAAAAATATAGAGATTTGGCCACTGATTTCTTAAAACTAAATCCTTAGTTTACTTGATCAATGCCCATTCTCCTGCCTCCATACGCTTCCATTGGGCTCCAACTAAATCGGGAGCCCGATGGTTTCAGGATTTCCCTTTATGATAATCTTGTAAGCAGCGGACGTTTGTTCTGCCATGTTACCATGACAGGCATCCCGAAGTAATCGGAAAGCCGTTCATTACTTAACATGTCGCTTGTTTTGCCTGAAGCGATAACTTGTCCCTCTTTTAATAACAACGTTTTATTAAACTCCGGCAAGATTTCCTCCACATGGTGCGTGACATAAATGATAGAAGGAGGATTGGACTGCTTAGCAATCCTGGAGATGGATTCCAGCAGCTTTTCTCGTGCAATAAAATCCAATCCATTTGTCGGCTCATCCAGAATCAGAAGCGCCGGGTCTGCCATTAATGCCCGGGCAATCAGTACCCGTTGCTTTTCCCCTTGAGACAACGTTTCATAGTTTTGGTTGGCATATTCGATACAGCCCAGGTCTTCAAGCAGCCTAATTGCTTTTTGCCGCATTTCATCTGTCGGAACTTCATATAACCCAATTGTTGCAAAGGCGCCGCTTAAAACAACCTCAAAGGCATTATCTCCCGAATGAAGTTTCCCTTGGAGCGAGGAAGAAACAAATCCGATTTGCCTGCGGAGTTTTTCTCCCAAATAGGTTTTGCCAAATTCCATGCCCAATACCGACACTTGCCCTTTGGTTGGAAAGTAATAGGCATTGAGCACGTTTAAAATCGCTGTTTTGCCGGAACCGTTCAATCCGAAAAGCACCCAATTTTCCCCCGGTTCAATTGTCCAATTAACTTCCCGCAAAATCGGCTTTCCATCTCTTACCAACGAGACGTTTTCTAGTTGTACAATCATTTTCTAACCCCTTGCTTTCTTGTCATTAATGATAGATTCATTTTATTATAGTATCAAAATTTTCAGAAAACACAAGCACTCTGTTCCTCTTCCTTAAGAAAAAATAGAGGCCCGAAACAGCAAGCCTCTATTAGATACTGGATTATTCAATTAAAATAGGTTCTTTAATGCCTCTCGATTAATCAGATTTGGCGGCATTTTCCCTTGCAGGCCGCTTACTAGATTTTCAGCAGCTAACATCGCCATCTCTAACCGTGTTTCATGTGTGGCTGATCCGATATGCGGAAGTGCCACCACATTATCCATGGACAAAAGCTTATTGCCCGGGCTGACTGGCTCCTGCTCAAATACATCTAGTCCTGCCCCGAGGATTTCTTTATTTTCAAGCGCACGGATTAAGGCCTGTTCATCAACGGTTGCTCCTCGGGAAGCATTGATGAAAATGGCAGTGCTTTTCATCTGCTTAAATTCTTTTTCCCCAATAAGTTTAACAGTTTGCGGGGTAAGCGGCGTTAAAAGGCACATGAAATCCGACTGTTGGCACAACTCTTCTAGTGAACAGTAGACTGCATTTACCATTTGCTCCGCTTCTGTATGACGGGAGCGGTTATGATAAAGAATAGGCATGTCAAAACCAAAATGGGCCCTTTTGGCCACGGCGGTGCCAATTCCGCCCATCCCGATAATTCCCAGCACTTTATGATGGACATTGTTTCCATACAGATTAACCCCATCTTCTACTTTCCAGTTTCCTGTTTTTACATGCTGATCCAATTCAGGGATTCTTCTTGCCACAGCAAGAATTAACCCCATTACCGTGTCAGCGACTGTATCGTTTAGAACCCCTGGGGTATTAGTTGCCATAACATTTCGTTTGTTCAGTTCCAGAAGATTTAAATTATCATATCCAACCGAAATATTACTGACAATTTTCAGTTGGGGTGCCCGGTTCAATAACGCTGAATCTATTTTTAATCCAGCTGTCAGCAAGCCATGTGCATCCCCCAGCTCTTGATAAAAGTTTGGGAGTGTTTGGGCATCCAACTTATCAAAATTGATTACATGATAAGATTCGCTTAGAAAACTCAATACCTTTGGACTGACTTTATTGTAAGCAACAACAATTTTTGGTTTCATGTGCAGCAAACCCCTTTCTTCCATTTCAGTCTCATGATTTTTCATTTATGTACGAATTCTATTTTATAATTGTCCTATCGATAATACAGCCCTTTTCCAAAAATAATTTTTTGATTATTTCCACTTTAGTTACCTAAAGCAATAAAAATGTGTTACTATTCTAATAAATAAAAAATTGGGAGTGTTATCTCATGAATCAACTTGTTCACCGTGCTTATAACTTTAACGCTGGACCCTCTGCCCTTCCCCTTCCTGTCTTGGAAAAAGCCCAACAGGAACTGATTGATTTCCGAGGTACGGGTATGTCTGTGATGGAGCTAAGCCACCGTAGTGCTGCCTATGAAGACGTACATAACCAAGCCATCAGACTGTTAAAAGAGTTGATGGCGATTCCGGAAGACTATGAGGTTGTCTTCATACAGGGCGGTGCTAGTCTGCAATTCTCAATGGTTCCAATGAATTTTTTAAAGCCTGGACAAAACGCTGGGTACATTATGACAGGTTCATGGTCAGAAAAGGCCCTTTCGGAAGCCAAATTATTTGGAAATCCCTATCAAGCGGCCAGCACAAAGGAAAGCCAGTATCGCCGCATCCCTAGTTTGGATGAACTGCAATACAATCCCGATGATGCCTATGTACATTTAACATCCAACAATACCATTTATGGTACGCAATGGCAAAAATTCCCTGACACTAGAGAGGTTCCACTGGTAGCAGATATGTCCAGTGACATTTTTTCCAGGCCATTTGACGTCAGCAAATTTTCATTAATTTATGCGGGCGCCCAAAAAAACCTTGGCCCTTCAGGAGTAACCGTTGTGATGATCCGGAAGGACTTGTTGGAGAAGGCAGAAACCAAGGTTCCTACCATGTTAAAATATAGCACTTATGTTAAAAATAACTCCTTGTACAATACCCCGCCCACCTTTGGCATTTATATGCTTGGTGAAGTGTTAAACTGGGCCAAAGGAATTGGAGGAATCGATGAGATAGCCAGAAGAAATGAAGAGAAGGCCCAATTAATTTATAATGCTATCGACCAAAGCAGCGGTTTTTACCTTGGACATGCTGAAAAAGACAGCCGTTCCTTCATGAATATTACTTTCCGTTTAAAGGACGAGGAATTAGAGAAAAAGTTCTTGGCTGAAGCGAAGAAGGAAGGATTTATCGGAGTAAATGGCCACCGTTCAGTTGGTGGATGCCGGGCTTCCACTTACAACGCAGTGCCATATGAAGCATGCAAAGCGTTCAGCGAATTCATGGTTCAATTCCAAAGGACAAATGGATAACAAAAGGTAGACACAGCCAAGCCCTAACATAAGGCTTGGCTGTGTCTTTATTTGGTTTCTAATTTTTTCCCCAGCGCGAGTCCCGCCTGATTGAAAACGAACACAAGGATGACACCCATCGGTATGCTCCACCAAATCATTCGCCAATCAATGAACTCCTCACTCAGTGTGAAGTGAAAAAAATAAACGGAAAAGGGGATTACCAAGAAAATGGATGTCACGACACCCGGTGTATACCTCTTGAAAAACAGGCATTGTCCGATATGGCTAAAAGAATGGAGAAACAAAATCGTTACCACTGAAAGAATTCCAAGAAGCGTCCAATTCTCCCTCAAGCCAAAGACCGCCAAAAACGTTACAATCAAAATCCCGATATACTCCACTAATACGGCAAGTGCAAACCCTGCTGTGTGCCTTGGAAAAATACGGTTGATGTAGGAATGAAACCTTTTTGGCACTGCATGAAATAGTTCCTTTTCATTTTTCTTGAACCAGCTCTCGACAGTAATAATCTCCTCAAAATCATGCAGGATAAAAATGCTGGCCACCATCCAAATCAATACCGTGATAGTCATCTTATTTCGCCTCCTAAAATTTGAGTGTTCACTCAGTTTTTTCGCAAAAAAGAAAGGAATTAGCTTAATCCCTTCAAAATGATGTCCGTTATAATCTTAATAAATTGATCACACTCAGCCATTGCCGATTCTTTTATTCTATCACCCAAAAGGCCATATGCCATTAGACTGGAAAGAAGCATCGATGCTGCTGCAGCCATTCTTTGATCATCCACTTCTAAATTAATAGCATTTTTTAAAAGCGCGGCAGCCTGGTTCGTCATGGAACTCATAAGGCTGGCCACTTCCCTGCTAACCTCACGATTTTGAGTCATTTCCGGCGACCAAATAAAGGATAAAAAGTGCTTATTTCGGGATAAAAAGTCCAGATAAAGATGCCCAAATTTGAATAAAGCTTCCTTTGGATCTAATTCCTGAATGTTTTGCATTTCCTCTTTGATCGATTCAACAAAGGAAAATTGCCGGGTCAACTCCTTTAACAGGCCATTTTTATCCTTAAAATAATAAAATAGCAGTCCCTCTGCTGCCCCGCTCTTCGATGCAATTTCCTTAGTGGTCGTGGCACTGAAGCCTTTTTCACTAAATAGTTCGAGAGCCGTTTGGAGAATTTTTTCTTTCTTAGCTGTCACAAGCCCAACTCCTAATACTTAGTCCATTTTTTGAGTATATACTCAAATTATCATTATATTCCATAAAATGTCAAGGGTTTTTGTCCTCATGCAAAAAAACTGGCCCCATTACATTGGAGTCATCATTCATACTTGCGGTTATATTTTATAAAGCCTCGTTGCCGTATTTAAACCTCATCCCCCGCCAAGTCCGGAAATGATAATGCCAAAACAAGCTGTAAACAACAGAATATTAAGTCCCAAACCAATGAGAGCCCCTTGAGCTAACCGTTTCTTCCCTTTGGCAAAACTGACAGCTGGTATGATCAAGAGAGCCAAGACTGCTACTATCAAGTAGATGAAAAATAAATAAGCTGCCGCCAAAAGAATGACTAAACCCGCCAAGTAGATGCCAATGGTTATGCCTATTCCAATCCATAAATCCTTTAATGACCCATTTTGATTCATTTCCATCCCTCTTTTGTTTTATAGATAGACCGAATACACTTGCCTATTCAATAACCGGCACTTTTCGATCCAGCTCAGCCTGGATTTTTTTTAACGCCAGTTCTTTATCATCCCTGTAAAACAAATTATAGGTATCAAACGGGATGATCCGGCCATCAGGGTGGGCGATGTGGACACAGGATTTTTTGACGGAACGAACATCAAAATTATAGGCATCCAAAAACTGCATGATGATCACCCGAAACACATTATCATATCCAATCTTGGCCGGCATCGAAACCTTTGGCAGGCAGCACAGCAAATCCTTTAAGGAGCCGGCTGATGAATCCGGTGAATGATTCAAGGAAAATAGTGAAAACATCTTAGTTTTGATCGTGTCATCCTGTTCAAACACAATCGTATTCCGATCTCCCTCCAATAATATGTTTGGGTCAATAAGACCGGTCAAAGGAGTTACCTCCCCATCCAGTTTCAGGGCATAGCCCATAGCAAGACAGTCCGGATGGCACGGAACAGGAATCATATCCTTCGCATGAAACACATTGGACTGGTCAATAATCATCTGCCGGACTTCACTTAAGGTTAGGCGATTGACTGCCGGGTCATATTCCTCCAGTCTGCCTGCCGCTTGAATCGGCTGGAAGGTAACGCCGCGAACACACTTTTGCTGCAAACCGTATTGAATGATTTTTCCTACTTCATGGTCATTTAGCCCTTTTTTCAGTGTAGCCACCAAAGTAGTAGAAATGTTAAACTCATTAAGATTCTCGATGGCTTTTTGCCGGATGTCCCTTAAATCCACCCCTCTTAACTCCTCAAGTGCCTCTTTTTCAAAGCTGTCGAATTGCAGGTAGATTTCAAAACCGGGTAAATATTGCGATAGGCGCCTGACAAATTCCTTATCGGTGGCAATGCGCAGGCCATTAGTATTCACCATGATATGCCGAATAGGCCGTGATTTTGCCATGTCGAGGATCTCGAAAAATTGCGGGTGGATGGTGGGCTCCCCGCCGCTGATTTGGACTATATCTGCCATCCGTTCATTCTTAATGATGTTATCTAGCATAAATTCAATACGATCTAAACTTCTAAACGTTCCTTTTTGTGGAGAGGATTCCGCATAACAGATCGGGCACTTCAAATTGCACCTTTCAGTGATTTCCAGCAAAGTCAAACAGCTGTGTTGTTCATGATCGGGGCAAAGTCCGCAGTCATAGGGACAGCCGTATTTGATCGGGGTGTTCCAACGATATGGCATTTCCGATGGTTTGATGAACTCGCGGCACCACTTATAATACTCCACATCCGTTGAAATCAAAACCCTTTCCCGTCCATGCTGGAGACAATTCTTGACTAAGTAGACTTTTTCCTCTTCGATAATGACCTTTGCTTCCACCTTTCTTAGGCAGGTGGAACAGATGCTGTTCGTTAATTCATAAAATAAGTAGGGACGGTTAGGCATAGAATTCTCTCCTCTTTTCTGTTTGTTTTTTATGTATAAGCCAGATGTAGTAGATGATTCCTAGTAAACTAGCAACTTGAATATTATTAAGCAGCCAATACGGGTGAGGTGTTGGCTTGATAAAATCAATCAAGAAGCGGAAAAATAGGTAACTTATCATAAAAAGTTGAAATAGCAGACCCTCCCACCCCAAGTTTTTCCGTTTGATTTTCATGAGAATCATGGCAAGTGCACCTAGGAATACGATTTCATAGAGCTGGGCAGGATGGCGCTTAATGCCATCTCCAAAATCGACGCCCGTTATCAAATGGGTTGCCACCCCATATGTATGATCATCTAACCCTGTTAAAAAGCAGCCGATTCTTCCAATCATCATTCCTACGATGAGCGGCAGGACAAAATCATCACCTGTAGACCGTTTCCAGCCAATCATTTTTTTAGCGATTTCTACTCCGATCAAACCTCCCAATAAACCGCCAACAATCGTTTTACCCTCGATAAGATAAATAAGATGATTCCAATTTTCCAGTGTCTTTGCAGGACTTTCAAACCAATACAGCAGCTTTGAACCAATCGCAGCGCCTAAGATGGCACCAACCATGACCCAAAGGGCCAAATCCATGGGGATTCTTTCTTTACTGCGGGTATAGAGATAGACTCGGAAGCCAATAAAATAGGCCAGCGACTCAAATAACCAATGTGGATGAATCCCGAATATATAGAAAGGATAATGCAAGATAAGTCCCCGCCTTCCAAAAAACGATGATGTTTTTTATCATTATAAAGGAAATATTTATCATTAATAAGATTATTTTCAAAAATATTAATTTATTTCCTTAACTGCTTTTTAGTTAAATTTCGATACACCCGATATCCTTTCCTAATTCCATCCACAATAAAAAAAGGGATCGGCGGATGTAACTTAAAAAGGAAGGGCAGATAAATTTTGTAATAAGCTTTTTTTAAGTCATCCCACTTTCTGTCATAACCTTGCTTATAAAAATCGGACACATCCACAATATAGCCCCTGCCCTTATGCATAACTACATTTTTGCCATGGACATCATAGGGGTTCAGTCCAACAGACCTGGCATAGTTCAAACCCTGGTCGACATCATGAATAACAGTTTCCGGAATCGGCCAGCCCTTCACAACTGCATCAAACAGAGTGATGCCTGGAATTCTTTTCAGGACAAGATAATGTTCGCCATAATCATGCAGGACAGAGAAGGCTGGATGGGCTCCTAACTTCTGATAGACTTTAATTTCCTTGATTATTTCTTCATGGCTTCTGCCATAGACCTTCACAACATATTGCGGATAGGAGGGATGTGCAAAGACACCCGCGTAATTTCCTTTCCCAATAGTTTTCCAACTATTAGATTCGTTCCGTATCAATATTGGCTCAAAAGGACGATCGGTTATTAAATGAATATGGGGAAGCAACTCTTGTTCTATCAAATTTAAAAACGGCTTCATCTGCATTTGCACACCTTCTATGCTTCAAGTACAATGTTATCGTTCCTTATAGGAGGCAACCCATTTTTTAGTCCGAATTGCCTTTCCAAGAAAATATGGCTAATTCTTGGAAATAATTCCTTTATATTTATCCGGTTTGATTATACACTTATAGGTAAGATTTCAAATATAGAAAGGTGATCACATGAGTTTCCCTACCCTAGAGACACAGCGTCTGAAATTAATCGAAATCACCCCCCGTCATGTAGACAGCATTTTTGAAATATTATCATTCGAACAAGTAACCCAATATTATGGCACTGACCGGTTTGTCCTGCAAGCAGAGGCTGCAAAACTAATTGAAATGTTTCGGAAAAACTATGCAGAAAAACGCGGGATCCGCTGGGGAATCAAATTGAAGGAAAATCAAAGGATTATCGGGTCCCTTGGCCTTAACGGACTTCAGTTGAAAAATAAACGGGCTGAAATTGGGTACGAACTGCATCCCGCCTATTGGCAAAATGGATATACTTCTGAGGCCATTGAGGAAGTACTTCGCTACAGCTTTGAAGAGCTTGATTTATATCGGATTGGTGCCGTCGTTTACCCGGAAAATGTTCCTTCACTCAAGCTTCTTGAAAAATTCGGCTTTACAAAGGAAGGTTTGCTGAGAGGCTACTTTAAACAGCAGGATCAATTTCACGATACCTATGTGCTGTCATTATTAAAACCGGAATGGGAAAAAAGAGGATGACTCAATGCAGCATCAAACTAAATCACCTCCTGAGATGTTCGTTTATCCTGGAAGGGTGTTTTAAGATGATCCATATAATTTGAGCCATCCTGGTTCTTATTCCTTAAAATACTCCTTAAATTCTTTTAAATTTTTCGTTTCTCCTTCTTGATAATAGGGATTTTCTTCAGTCGGTTCTTTCGGATCTAAATTGGTCTTAATGACTAACATCGGACTGGAAGGACGATCCGCAATCATTCTGTCAGTCAGTTCCTGAAAATCAGTCAGTTCCTTATTGCCAGGGTTTTTTGGTTCCACATGAACACCTCCTGATAATAGGTTGCTGATTTCCCATTTGAAACATTCATCAAATTTGCCGAAGGATTCGTTTCCTTTTGAACAAGAAAAAAACTAGGAAGCAATACCTCCTAGTTCATGTTATTCTTCTTCTCCGCCAACTAAGAAATCCGGATTAAGCTCTTCGAATTCTTCGTCGTCTACATCCATGCCCCAATCCTCATCCTCGTCTTTGCAGCCCTCTGGATTAATTCGCACACAAACTTTAGTTTCGCCGATTACCTCCACAAGGAATTCCCTTTCAACGTGGACGATGATTCGATTGCCGTTCGGGGAGATGATTGCTTCTGTACAATTAGGCTGCTGCAGTACACGGGCAACAATTTCATTGTCATCCAGACAGTCTTGGTCACGATACTTTAACTTTATAACATCAGTATATTGGACACGTTCAGTAACCACTTCCGTTTTGGTATTTTCGTTAAAGGAATACCAAACGTTGATGTCATAGGAGCCGTGTATCTCTACTGTTTTGCCGACTTTTTTTGCGCTGTATTTATGGTTGATAATCCAGCAGCCAAGAATGCTGGTTGGATTATGCGCCGGGCTAATTGTATGATTGGACTGGGTGAATTTCCGTCCTTTCGCTACTACGGCCTTGGTAATTATCTCTCTGTATTCTCCCATTTCGCGCGTACCCTCCTCATTTCTGTTTCATTTCATCCTATGCGAATGTCTAGGTTAGTGTGATATCTAAACTATAATTCCTGGATAAATGTTAATTCATGATTCATAGTATGCTTAAAATTTAGGTATGTGCCTTATTGGACTCGATTTGCCCACCTGAACTTCATTTACAAAAAAAGAAGCCATCTCATGAATTGAGACAGCTTCTTTCCCTATTTAATGTTTGTAATGATGGCCATCGTCGTGGCCGCAGGCTTCTGTACCATTTTTTAAACTGGCTCCTGTTTCCCCACGCAGCAGGTCTCCGCCTGTTGAAGCAATAATTTCATCCGTTACGGTATTTGAGATGGTTGAAGCAATGATTTGAAGTAATTCATTCACTTCAAGCTGCGATTGCTTAAACTCTTGTACGACTGGAATCTCGTCTAACTCCTGTTCAATTGAAGCAATTTTTCCTTCCACCTTTTTTAGTGCTTCATATTTTCCATAATGCTGGAGGTTCACAGCTTGCTTTTGTAATCCTTTAATGTCGGCAATCAAAGTCTTCACCTTTGGATTTTCATGAATATGTGCTTCAGCTCGCTTGAAAAAATCCACTTCTTCTGTTTCTGCAATCATGCGGGCCAATTCCCGCGCCGATGCAACGATATCGTCTTTTGTATACTTCGCCACCTTATTTCACCTCTGCTGCTTCTAATTCTTCCACCATTTCTCCGTTTAATGACCATGTTTTGGCTTCGATAATTTTCACTTTCACAATTTTTCCAATGGCTGTTTTTGGTCCTTTAAAATTGACAAGTTTGTTCTTTGTCGTGTATCCGGCCAGGACATCAGGATTATTCTTGCTTTCCCCATCAACAAGAACTTCCACCATCTGCCCTTCATATTTTTTCATTGCTTGTGCCGACAACTCATTAACAAGATTATTTAACCGCTGCAGGCGCTCTTTTTTTACTTCCAATGGAACATTATCTACCATTTTAGCAGCCGGTGTGCCCTCTCGTGGTGAATAAATAAACGTGTAGGCTGCTTCAAATCCTACTTCGCGATATAAAGACATGGTCTCTTCAAATTGCTCATCTGTTTCATTTGGATAGCCAACAATAATATCAGTAGATAAAGCCACATCTGGAATAGCTGCCTTAATTTTTCTGACAAGTTCCAAATATTGTTCTCTAGTATATTTTCTCGCCATTATTTTTAACACATCAGTAGAACCTGATTGTACTGGCAGATGAATATGGTCCATCAAATTGCCGCCCTTTGCCAGAACTTTAATTAAGTGATCATCGAAATCCCGCGGATGGCTTGTGGTAAAACGAATTCTAGGAATATCGATTTTTCGTAATTCTTCCATCAAGTCACCAAGACCGTATTTTATGTCATCAAAATCTTTCCCATAGGCATTAACGTTTTGGCCAAGTAATGTAACTTCCTGGTACCCCTGTGCTGCAAGATGACGAACTTCTTGAATAATTTCATCCGGACGGCGGCTGCGCTCTTTGCCGCGTGTATATGGGACAATACAATACGTACAGAATTTATCGCATCCATACATGATATTAACCCATGCTTTAATATTCCCACGACGGACTTTCGGAAGGTTTTCAATAACATCCCCTTCTTTAGACCATACCTCAACGACCATCTCTTTTGACAGATAAGCTTCGTTTAGGATATGTGGCAGGCGATGAATATTGTGTGTTCCAAAAATCATATCAACATGGTGATAAGTCTTTAGAATCTTATTAACGACTGACTCTTCTTGAGACATACAGCCGCAGACGCCTATCAAGAGATCAGGGTTTTCCATTTTTAATGCTTTTAAGTGGCCAAGCTCTCCAAACACCTTGTTTTCGGCATTTTCACGAATCGCACAAGTATTTAGAAGAATGACATTGGCGTCCTCGGTGCTATCGGTAGGCTCATAGCCAAGTGCCAGGAAAATTCCCGCCATAACCTCTGTGTCGTGCTCATTCATTTGGCAGCCATAGGTGCGGATGTAGAACTTTCGTCCATCCCCCATGCCGCGGAATTCCTCCGGGATGGAAAAATCATTGTGATATTTTACTTCTTCTTTACCGCGTTTTTTAGCATCTTTTAATGAAGGAGCCGTAATGACTCTTTCAAAATACTTGCTGTAATCCTTTTCGGATTTTTTGTCCGAAGAATTAGCTTGTTGTGAATCTAACCTCTGTTTCTCATTCATTTTATTCAATCAATCCCTTACAATTATTGAGTTTTCATGAGTTTGTTTTTATAATCTTCAACCCTTCTATTATAAGGCAGGATTATGTCAAACTCAAGTTGATTTCATTACCTGCAAGCGGTAATCACCTAGTTTTACCGTTCCCCTCCCTTACAATTAGAAAGCCACAAAAATAACCCTTTCCCATGTGGGCTAGAGTATAAGTAAATGGGGACAAATGGATAAGGTTTTTTTTTATGAAGAAACCAAGGAAATGATGTGCCAGATAGCCTGTGAGTGGTCAGGAGTACCAGTTCAAGAAAACGAAATAAAGAATCTGACGAATGATTTAGGGGCAATGTTCGAATCAGCTGGTGCAGTTGGACCAAATCATTGGATGGGAAGAAATGCACGAAATAGTGTAGAAAAGTGGATTGGTGAAATTATTGAAAAGGTTCGTAATGGAACATTAATTCCACCCGAAAATACTGCATTATACATATTTGCCATGCACCGCGATTCAGAAGGGAATTTTCTTGACACTGTAACCACTGCTGTAGAAGTAATCAATATATTAAGACCAATAGTAGCAATAGCTATATTTATTAACTTTATTTTGTTAGCATTGCATCATTATCCAGAAGAAAAAGAAAAACTTAAATCGGGAGATGAAAAATATACTCAAAAGTTTATTCAGGAAGTTCGTCGTTTTTATCCCTTCTTCCCGTTTGCCATGGCACTTGTAAAAAAGGATTTTACTTGGAACGGTTATAAATTTGAAGAAGGTACATTAACTTTATTGGATATTTACGGAACTAATCACGATCCTAAAATTTGGGAAAATCCTGATTTATTTTATCCTAATCGTTTTGCCAAATGGGATGGAAATCCTTTTGATTTCATTCCACAAGGTGGCGGTGATTACTATATGGGGCATCGTTGTGCAGGTGAGTGGGTAACCATTGAAGTCATGAAAGTTAGTCTAAATTATCTTGTTAATCAAATAGATTATGAAGTTCCCGAACAAGATTTAAGTTACAGCATGGTCAGCATGCCAAGTATTCCCCATAGTAAATTAATTATCAAAGATGTGAGGAAGCGGACATAATTCAAAAACTCAAACCATACTTTTGAAAAATACAAAAGGAAATCCGTTTCATTGGCTTCCCGTTGCGGAAGTCTTTTTACACATAAAAAAGGAGAAAACCTCTCTTTGTCGAGAAGGTACTTAATCCACCGTTTGAAGAGTGGTGGCAGTATCCTCTAATTCAATCTAAAAAAAATCCCGGATAGCCCGGGATTTTTTTGGTATTATTAAACAAATTCTGAAACTAATTTATCAAAATAGGCTTGATCAAGTGAGAGGCCGGCTTGAGTTAATGGAGCTTCTGAATAGCCATGAACCAATTCTTGATAAGACTTCCGCTCAGTATTTTGATAAATAAGCCCTGTTACTAAGCCATTATGTTTCATTAATGTTTGCATAGCGGCTTCACGATTGCTAGGGTCATAGCCTTCCACATCGCTTAATTTCGTCAAGTTTTCTTTAAACCAATCATATGTGTTGACCTTATTGTAAGTTACGCAAGGGCTGAATACGTTAATTAAAGAAAATCCTTTATGCTTGATTCCAGCCTCGATTAGTGCTGTTAAATCCTTCAGGTCTGTTGAAAAGCTTTGTGCCACAAAAGTTGCACCTGCAGTCAGCGCTAATTCCATTGGTGAAATGGCCTGCTCAATGGAACCGGCAGGAGTTGACTTCGTTTTGAATCCTGCTGCAGAACGTGGAGAAGTTTGACCTTTTGTTAAACCATAAATTTGATTATCCATAACAATATAAGTAATATCAATATTACGGCGGATTGCATGAACCGTATGTCCCATACCGATAGCAAAACCGTCACCGTCACCGCCTGATGCGATCACTGTTAAATCACGATTAGCCATTTTTACACCTTGTGCAATTGGAAGAGAACGGCCATGGATTCCATGGAAACCATAAGAATTAATATAACCGGAAATACGTCCTGAACAGCCAATACCAGAAATGACCGCTAAATTTTCTGGTTCTAAGCCTACATTTGCAGCTGCACGTTGAATTGCCGCTTGTACAGAGAAGTCACCACAGCCAGGGCACCAGTTAGGTTTCACATCATTTCGAAAGTCTTTAAAAGTGGCCACTTAGAACAACTCCTTACATTTTGTATAAACTTCATGAGGCAAGAATGGATTACCGTCATATTTCGTATGATTCACTATTTTATCAGCATGTCCTACATTCATTTTTAGGATATTTGCTAATTGTCCAGTTGCATTATTTTCTACCACAACCACTTTTTTCGCTGCTTGGATCAGTGGAAGAACTTCAGCCGTTGGGAATGGGTGAATGAGACGAATGTGGGCATGGTTTACTTTCAAACCATCTTGCTCAAGACGTCCCATCGCTTCCTCAATTGCCCCACGGGTAGAGTTAAAGCCAACAAATAAAACGTCAGGATTTTCGTGTTTAACATTTTTATAGACAGGGGTGTTAAAACGAATATTCTTAAGTTTACGCATCCGCTTATCCATTTGTGCCTGGCGATTGGCAGTGGTTTCAGAAGGTTTGCCTGTCTCAGCGTGTTCTACACCCGTTACATGGTGGATCCCATTTTTCATGCCAGGAATAACACGTGGCGAAACTCCATCTTCTGTTACCTCATAACGCTTGAAATAACCCTTTGCTCCAAGGTCAGGAAGTTCACCTGTTACTAGCTTGCCGCGTCTGATTTCTACTTTAGAGAAATCAAGAGGTTCTACTGTTTGCTTGCCTAATGATAATTGAAGATCAGATAAGACGATGACAGGACATTGATATTCTTCAGCCAGGTTAAAGGCTTCAGCCGTATCATAGAATGCTTCTTCAACAGTACTTGGCGCCATAACAATTTTTGGGATTTCCCCATGTGTACCGTAAATCATTGCCATTAAGTCTGATTGTTCTTGTTTGGTTGGCAATCCTGTCGATGGACCGCCACGTTGGGTATCAACAATGACAAGCGGAGTTTCTGTCATTCCAGAAAGACCGATAGATTCCATTTTTAATGATAATCCAGGACCTGCAGAAGCAGTAAGAGCGCGAATGCCGGCGTAGTTGGCTCCAATAGCCATCGTGGCAGCTGCAATTTCGTCCTCAGTTTGAATCACTGTACCGCCAAGATCCGGAAGCTTTTTAATTAAATATTCCATAATTTCTGAAGCTGGAGTGATTGGATATGCAGCCATGAACCGGCAACCTCCGGCAATAGCTCCAAGCGCAATAGCGTCGTTTCCGATCATGAACATCCGTTTTTTGCCATCTGCTTTTTCCAAATGCATTGGCTGAATGCCTGCCTCAAGATTTGCCTTCATATTTTCGTAGCCTGCTTTAATGGCCTCCATGTTTTTAGCTACAACCTGCTCGCCTTTTTTACCAAAGATTTCACGGACCACTTCTTCGAACACATGAATATCCAAATCAAGAACGGCAGCAGTTGCCCCAATGGCAACCATGTTCTTCATTAAGGATGTGCCAAGTTCAGTAGCAATTTCAGTGAATGGCACCGCATACATTGATGCTTGCGCATCTTCTGGTTTGACAGGATTAAATTTGGAATCTGCTAGGATTAATCCTTTGCTATGAAGCTCTTTGTAGTTTAAATCAATAGTTTCTTGATCAAATGCAACTAGGATATCGAGATCATCAGATATCGAACGTACTTGTGTTGTGCTTACTCTGATTTTATTGTTGGTATGTCCGCCTTTAATACGAGATGAAAAGTGACGATAGCCATACAAGTAATATCCCAGGCGATTCAATGCAATAGCAAAGATTTCCCCAGTACTTTCTATACCTTCCCCTTGTTGTCCGCCAACTTTCCACGAAAGTTGATTGATCATATCTTACACCCCTTTGGATATGTAAAAAGTTGATTGAATCATGTTAAGTGTAGCATCTTCCATAGTGAATCACTAGAATTATGGCTTATGATGAAAAGTCAAAAAACTAGAATAATGGAGAGGTACTAAACGCTTTCAATTCTAGACCTATGTACAGAAAATTGCAACCCTTTAACTCAAAATATTGTCTAAAATATGAATATTTTTTTATTATTTAAAATGAACGTTTTTTTCAAATGAAAAGTAAGCTTATTTTCTATGAAAAACTGTTTATTTTTGTCAATTATAAACCACATTTCATCAAACGGCTTAGGCTGGTTTTGTAATGAAAACGCTTAAATCTCTTATTTTAATATAGCAATTTTATATTTCTAGTATTTTTATTTTACCCATTAAGTACCATTAAAGGAATTGAACACAAAAACACCTGCTTGTATAAAACAACCAGGTTTGAAAGTGTATTTCCAATTTTCCGCGATCAGAATTTACTAAGCTTTTATCGCGGTTCTACAATTAATTTTATAGCTGTGCGTTCTTCACCGTCGATTAGGATATCGGTAAACGCAGGGACACATATTAAATCCACTCCGCTAGGCGCTACGAATCCTCGAGCAATGGCTACTGCCTTTACGGCTTGATTTAATGCACCCGCACCAATCGCCTGTATTTCTGCCGCACCTCTTTCACGCAGAACTCCGGCAAGTGCACCAGCTACAGAATTAGGATTAGATTTTGCTGAAACCTTTAATATTTCCATTCCTAGCTCCTCCTTGTAAAATCCCGATTCCGCATGAGCAGTTTCATGAACCAATCAGGTATATAACATTCCACTGCTACTATATTCGGCGCACAAAAAACATATTCCAGCTTGGACAAAAAAAAACCAAAACAAAAGCACTAGTCTCTTCATTTTCCAATTCATTAAGCATGAAAAAGAGCAAAGGGATGGCCTTTGCTCTAAGAATAAAATGGATGATCGTCATTAATGAGGATAGGCTCTATTTTTTTCGCCAGGCCGGTTTTTTGGTCTAATTCAATGCTGACAGCACTTAATTGATTCCTGCCTCCCTCCGCTACCTCAAATCGGGAGGGCAGGCTGGTTAGAAAACGTTTCAACACTGCTTCTTTTTCTACCCCTAGAATCCCATCATATGGCCCTGTCATGCCTACGTCTGTCAAATAAGCTGTACCCCCAGGCAATATGCGATGGTCAGCCGTCTGAACATGCGTATGGGTCCCAACCACAGCTGAAACTCTGCCATCCAGATACCAGCCAAGCGCCTGCTTTTCACTCGTGACCTCGGCATGAAAATCAACAAAGATAAACGGTGTTCTGGTTCTGGCTGCTTCAATCAGTTCATCCGCTTTTCGGAAAGGGTCATCAATAGGATTCATGAATGTCCTTCCTTGTAAATTAATGATGGCAGCCTCTAAATGATTCAGCTTTAAAAAAATCATTCCTTGGCCAGGAGTATCTTTTGGTAAATTAGCCGGACGAGCCAAATATTTGGCATCATTAATAAATTCAAATATGTCCCGATTATCCCAAGAATGGTTTCCAAGTGTAACGGCTTGTGCACCTTGTTCTAAAAATTGCCTGTAAATTTTTTCTGTGATGCCTTTGCCGCCAGCTGCATTTTCCCCATTGATGATAGTGATATGGGGGCGATATTTTTCTTTTAACCTTGGCAGATATTCTTTCACCATGTCTCTGCCAGGTGAACCTACGACATCACCGATAAATAGTAAATTCATATTTACGACCTTTCAAAAAAGTATTGTTAGTAATAGTTTTTCTCCGAAAACAGGCGAATAATCCTCAGAGGACTGCTGCTCTGTTTTTTGGATGCTTGCTTTTATCTCAAATTTAAAAAGCGGTGCATATGCACCGCTTATTTTGCGTATTCAACAGCTCGTGTTTCACGGATGACCGTCACTTTAATATGCCCTGGATAATCAAGCTCTTCTTCGATCCGTTTGCGAATATCGCGCGCCAATCGATGAGCTTGCAGGTCATCAACCGCATCTGGTCTTACCATAATGCGAATTTCACGTCCAGCCTGAATTGCGAAGGATTTTTCAACGCCCTCAAAGGATTCAGAAATCTCCTCAAGCTTTTCAAGACGGCGAATATAGTTTTCAAGCGTTTCACTACGAGCACCAGGACGTGCAGCTGATAGGGCATCTGCAGCTGCAACTAAAACGGCAATAATCGAGGTTGGTTCGGTATCACCATGGTGAGAAGCAATACTGTTGATGACAACAGGATGTTCCTTATATTTCGTTGCAAGTTCCACACCGATTTCTACATGGCTTCCTTCCACTTCATGGTCAATCGCTTTTCCGATGTCATGGAGCAGTCCAGCCCGCCGTGCTAACGTTTCGTCCTGACCTAGTTCGGCTGCAAGCAAACCCGATAACTGGGCAACTTCCATCGAGTGTTTTAACACATTCTGGCCGTAGCTGGTCCTGAATTTCAATCGGCCGAGAATTTTAATTAAATCAGGATGGAGTCCGTGCACGCCGACTTCGAAAGTGGTTTGTTCTCCCACTTCACGAATGTACTCATCCACTTCGCGTCGAGACTTTTCAACCATTTCCTCGATGCGAGCTGGGTGAATCCGTCCATCTTGCACAAGCTTCTCAAGCGCTAAACGGGCGGTTTCCCGGCGAATCGGATCAAATCCTGATAGAATGACGGCTTCCGGTGTATCATCGATAATTAAATCGATACCCGTAAGTGTTTCAAGCGTACGAATGTTACGTCCCTCCCGGCCAATGATCCGGCCTTTCATTTCATCATTTGGAAGGTTAACGACCGAGACGGTCGTTTCCGCAACATGGTCAGCAGCGCAACGCTGGATTGCTAACGAAAGAATCTCTTTCGCTTTTTTATCAGCTTCCTCTTTCGCACGATTTTCGTTTTCCTTAATCATTACTGCCGTTTCATAAGAAAGTTCATTTTCTGTCCGGTCAAGTATGATTGATCTTGCTTCTTCACGGGTTAAGCCCGAAATTCGTTCGAGTTCTGTCTGTTGTGTACGCACCAACTCGTCCACTTTGCTTTCCATCTCTTCAATATGCTGTTGTCTTTGATTTAGAGAATCATCCTTCTTTTCTAAAAGAATTTCACGCTTATTTAACGTTTCATCCTTCCGGTCTAAATTCTCTTCTCTTTGCAGTAAACGGTTTTCTTGTTTTTGCAGTTCATTTCTTCGTTCGCGAACCTCACGTTCCGCTTCAGTACGAAGCTTGTGAATTTCGTCCTTTGCCTCAAGCAGTGCTTCCTTTTTTAATGTGTCAGCATCACGCTTAGCATCTTCCAGGATTTGCTCTGCGGCATTTTTTGCCCCTGCAATTTTAGCTTCAGCAATGGATTTACGAATAAAATAGCCAACAACGGCACCGACGATAAGGCCAAGCAAAATGGAGATGATGAGTAAAAATGCTTCCATCGTTACACCTCCTCTTGCTATGAACTTTTGCTACATTTTTTAAGTGTCGGCATGTACATTGTTTAGACTCAACATACAGCAAGCACTAAGGCTTTTCGAATTGTATTTTGACAAAAATGTAAAATATACATATTAATTGTAAAGGTGGGATAATACATTGTCAAGGTTAGTCCTGAAACCATTTTGAAATATTTCGAATATCATAAAATTATTTTCATCTTTTTTAAGATACAGAATGAATAAATTTGCTTTTATTCGAATAAAAATTCAAATTATAAAAAAGAGCAAAACCTTCCTATTGGTTTTGCTCTTAGGATATTAATCCAGTAACTCAAACTGCTCGTCATCATCCGATTCTACAACGGTTTTATCCCCATCTAATCCGTAATGTTCACGGATTTTAGTCTGGATCTCTAGACGAATATCGGGATTTTCCCTGAGGAATAACTTCGCATTCTCACGGCCCTGACCTAGTCTTTCATCATTGTAGGAATACCAAGCGCCACTTTTTTGCACAATATCGAGTTCGGATCCCATATCGATGATTTCACCTTCTTTGGAAATGCCTTCACCGTACATGATATCCACTTCAGCAGTACGGAAAGGAGGAGCAACCTTGTTCTTCACTACTTTCACTTTTGTCTTGTTACCGACTATATCATTGCCTTGTTTTAGCTGCTCCGCACGGCGGACTTCAAGACGGATAGTGGAGTAGAATTTAAGGGCACGCCCTCCTGGTGTCGTCTCAGGGTTTCCAAACATGATTCCAACCTTTTCACGAATCTGATTGATGAAAACAGCGATTGTTTTTGATTTGTTGATAGCTCCTGAAAGTTTACGAAGAGCTTGCGACATTAAGCGGGCCTGTAAGCCCACGTGAGCGTCACCCATTTCGCCTTCAATTTCAGCTTTTGGCACTAAGGCTGCTACAGAGTCGATAACAATAATATCGATTGCACCGCTTCGAACCAATGCCTCTGCAATCTCAAGCGCTTGCTCGCCTGTGTCTGGCTGGGACAGCAATAATTCATCAATATTTACACCTAATTTTTGTGCATAAGCCGGGTCCAGGGCATGCTCAGCGTCAATAAACGCTGCTTGTCCGCCTTTAGCCTGTACTTCTGCAATGGCATGTAACGCTACCGTGGTCTTACCGGAGCTTTCTGGACCATAAATCTCGATGATCCGTCCGCGCGGATATCCTCCTACTCCAAGTGCCACATCAAGCGCCAGCGATCCGCTTGGGACGGTTGATACTTTCGTTTCGGCCTGCTCGCCCATCTTCATAATGGAACCTTTGCCGAATTGTTTTTCTATTTGCTTTAGCGCCATTTCTAAGGCGGCCTTTCGGTCTGACACAAATAGTTCCTCCCTTTATCTAAAAATTAATTTTTTGGCTTCTATCAATGTAAAAATAAAACCTATTAATAATATAACCTCTTTTCAACCATTTGTCGAGAAAAAACACGAACATTCATTCGACCTTTTTCAAGCCAAATATATCCCTTAAGATGACAATAATGCCCCTTATTTCAGTCTTTTTATCGCCGTTCAGCTAGTAAAAGCATATTATCCTAAATTGTCAGAAATATACTTAATGCCAAAAATGAGGCAGTCCAAAAACAAAGAGGTCAGACACCACCCCGCAATATATAGAAGTTTTTTGAAAAAACCATTCTATATATTGGCCTAGGCGTGGAGTCAGACCCCTTAATGGACAGCCCGTTCCTTCAAACGCTTTAATATCAAATAACAACCGTATTTCACGGAACGGAGCCTGACTTGGTCTCTCGTGCCGCTTAACGTCAATTTTTCCACAACGGCTTGCCTTCCCTTTACGGCAATTCCAATATAAACTGTTCCTGCCGGTTTCCCTTCCAATTCACCTGGTCCCGCTACACCCGTAAAACTCACTCCAATATCCGTATTAAATATCGCGGCAATGTTTTCTGCTAATTCCCTGGCACATTGTTCACTGACGGCACCGTATTGCTTAAGGGTTTCCTGCTTTACTTTGACAGCCAGATGTTTGATTTCATTCGAATAACACACCACTCCGCCTTTAAACAGCGAACTGGCCCCTGAAATGGATGTCAGCTCCTGCTGGAACATACCTCCGGTTAAACTTTCAGCCGCTGTAATGGAAAGCCTGTTTTCTTTTAAACACTTCACTAATTCGGCCATAAGCGAGGTTTGATCATATCCATAAAGGAATTCACCAACCCTGTTGGCAATTTTCGTTTCTAGCTCATCCAGCATTGATTCTGCAATATTTCTATCCGCATGCTTTGCCGTCAGCCTTAAAGTCACTTCCCCATCACCGGCAAGCGGAGCAATCGTCGGATTGGTTTGGGCATCAATTAAATCAATTATTTCCGTCTCTAATGCAGCCTCCCCAATTCCAAAGAAACGCAGCACTCTCGAAACAATTTCTTCCTTTGTGCCCGCCTGAAGTGAAAGTGCTCCAATGCCATAGTCTAGAAACATCGGCTCCATTTCTTTTGGAGGTCCAGGCAGGAGCATATAAATATGGTGATCCTTTGACAACACCATCCCGGGTGCCATGCCATGATTATTCGGAAGGACATCTGAACCTTCAATAACGAGCGCCTGCTTACGGTTATTCTCTGTCATTACCCGGCCCGAATTTTTAAAGTACTCTTCAATGCTGGCTAACGCCGTTTGATCGATTACGAGCTCTCTTCCAAGATGGCGGGAAATGGTTTCTTTCGTCAAATCATCTTTAGTCGGGCCAAGTCCGCCTGTAAAAATGATGATTTCCGACCTTTTTTCAGCGATTTCAATGGCTGACTTTAGCCGGTCTTGATTATCCCCGACGACAGTATGAAAAAACACATTAATGCCAGCCCCAGCTAAATGCTGAGACAAAAATCGTGCATTTGTATTGACTATTTGGCCCAGTAAAAGCTCGGAGCCAACCGCGATAATCTCAGCATTCATATCTGACACCCCTATTTAGAGTTTTTAAACACATGGCTGTTTTTAGCAAAATAATCCCAGCCAGACCAAATCGTAAAGATGAGCGCGACCCAGAGGGCTAATAAATCAAATCGAAAAGGAATCATGGTAAAGAGTATATTATGTAATAACAGCGCTGAAATCGCGATAATTTGCGCCCAGGTTTTAATTTTCCCCAGCATGTTGGCCGCAACTACCTCACCCTCACCCGCAAGCAGGAGACGAAGGCCAGTGACGGCAAATTCTCTACTGATAATAACAATAACAATCCATGACGGGGCAAAACCCAGCTCCACTAGAACAATTAGTGCTGACGACACAAGCAGCTTGTCGGCAAGCGGGTCAAGGAATTTCCCCATATTGGTGACGAGGTTATACTTTCGTGCAAGATGGCCATCCACCCAGTCTGTGGTGGAAGCCAAAATAAAAATTAATGCTCCGGCAAAATGGGTAACGGGCATGCTTGCGCCTAAAATTTTCACATCTCCCCAATCAAACGGAACCAGCATAATGATCAAGAATACAGGGATTAATAATATTCTTGAAACAGTAATTTTATTCGGTAAATTCATACATTTTCCTCCTAGTTGAAAACAAAAACATAATTAAAAAAACGGATGATTTCTCCATGCGAAAAATAGTCATCACTGGATGACTATTCGGTCTTCGGAACATATTGAATCGTAATGTTCTGACGAACCACTTCATTCGGCGCTACAGCATACTCAAGCTTTTGGTCATTCACATAAATCTCCGTATCAACGGCACGCCCCACCACAATAACAGCCTCTTTTTCTGTTGATAAATCCACTGTTTGGGTTTCCGCAGCACCTGCTGTCAGCATTCCTTGAAAGAAAGATTTGCCTAGTCCATTTTTAATGCTGACCCAGCTTTGGCCTTTTGAAACAAGCTTCACGACAAATTTATCTGCGTTATTTAGCGAGTAAGTGGAATTCTTTCCGCTGCTTTGCACGACAGCTAATTCTTGCTTAGGCGCTTCTGCGGCAGGCGTTTTTTCAGTTTCTACTGATTTTTCTTCATCAGTTTTCTGGTCATCTTGTTTACTGGAGCCGCTTTTTCCAGTTTGTTCATTGGCTTTTTCATCGTTTTTTGCTTTCTCAAGATTTTCTGATTTAACTAATTTAACCTGCTCATTATCATTCCTGACCGCTTCATTTGTATCTTTATTAGCGTAGCTGGAAATGAAATAGTAAAACAAACTGGCCACCCCAATGACAAAGACGCCGATTAAAATTTTCGGCAATATATCAAAAACTTTCGAATTGCTCCGCGGGATCGATTTATGAGTCCTCACCCTTGATAATTGCTGCGGCAATTCCTCATTGTAGGAAGCTGGAATTTCACTTTTATAGGTTTCAAATATCTCATCAGGATTTAACCCCAAGGCTTCGGTATACTGCTTAATAAAGGCGCGCACATAAAAGTTTCCAGGCATGCTGGAATAATTCCCTTCTTCGATACCCACCAAATAACGTTTTTGTATTTTTGTCATCGATTGCAAGTCATCTAAGCTTAATCCTTTGGCTAAACGGGCTTCTTTTAATCGATTCCCTAATTCAGTCACCTATTAACACCTTCCAATATTTAAAAATCAAAATCTCCAAAGTCTGAACCCGAAAACATATGATTCTGATCAGCCATTTGATAGGTTATCTCCTCATCAGCATGATTTCTAAGTTCAATTATGTAGTCAAAATCATCGAGTGAGTACTCTGAATTTTGGACAAAGATATCAGGATGTTCAATTACTTTAACAGAAGGAAGCCTCATAATTTCACGGACCAGCTGCCAATGACGTTCATTCGCACGTCTAGTAGAAACAATCCCGTCCAATATAAATAGGTTATTGGCATTGTACTCGTCCTCGATCAGCTGATTGCGGATTGTTTGTTTTAACAAGGTTGAAGAGACAAACAGCCAGCGCTTATTGGCGCAAACACTAGCGGCAACCAGAGATTCAGTCTTGCCTACCCTTGGCATTCCCCGTATGCCAATCAATTTGTGGCCCTCCTGCTTAAATAATTCTGCCATAAAATCCACTAATAAACCAAGCTCATCTCTTACGAAACGAAATGTTTTCTTGTCATCGGCATCTCTTTGGATATAGCGCCCATGTCTGACTGCCAGCCGATCACGAAGATTGGGTTCTCTTAGCTTAATTACTTTTATTGTGTCCATTGTATGTAAAATTGACTCAAGCCGTTTTATTTGATCATCATCTTTTGCCAACATGAGGAGACCGCGGCGGCCTTCATCCACACCATTTATGGTTACGATATTAATAGAAAGCATTCCTAAGAGGGATGATATATCACCAAGCAAACCTGGACGATTTTTTTGGATTTCATATTCTAAGTACCACTCTTTTTTCATCTCAACTTCATACCCCCTTAAAAGAATTTTCGACATTTTTTTCACACGTCTACCTAAACTTAATCATAAATGATTTTCTAGTAAGATGAAAGTAAAAACATGTATATTCACTCTTTTCTTTGCTGATTTATTCTTTTGGATGAAAAAACGGTTAAACGTAAAAAAAAGAGAGGAGAATCTCCTCTCAAAATTTATTGGCTGCTTCCATTATTTTGAACAAGTTTTACCATCACGTTTGCTATAGCTTGCTGTTCTTTCTCGTCAGCTACAGACCATAGATCTGAAAGAACCCTTTGTTGTTCGTTCTTCGGATCAACATTGCTGGCAAGATAATCCCCAACTTGATAAGCTAAACTAGAGATGGCACCTTCACTCATGCCTTTATCTTGGGCTTGATGAAGACGGTTCGCAAGGAAGTCTTCCCATTCTTTCCAATCATTTAACATAGACATGTTTTTTACCTCCTTTGGATTGGTACAAGGTTATTATGCGAAGGCAAGACTCAAACTATACACAAAAAAAGATGTTGTTACGTGTACCAGCCGCCGTTCATGGCCAGTACTTGTCCCGTCATATAACTGGATTCTTCTGATAATAAAAAGGCAACCCCTTTGGCAATTTCTTCTGGCTGCCCCAGCCTGCCCATGGGAATTTCATAAGCAATCCGTTCTACCTCTTCCTCCGTAAAGCCCTCTAACATTTTGGTGCTAATCGCACCAGGGGCAATGGCATTTACCCGGATGCCATTTAAAGCCACTTCCTTGCTAAGAGCTTTGACAAAGGAAATTTGGGCGCCTTTGGCAGCAGAATAAGCAACCTCACAGGAAGCGCCGGTTTGACCCCAAATCGATGTGATGACGACAATATTGCCGGACTGTTTACTAATCAATTTAGGAAGCAGTTCTTTTGTTAACATTAAGGGGGATAATACGTGAACATTCAATAACTCAACTGCTTCTTCAAGCTTTAAATCCATCAGTAATCCATAGCTGCTCATGCCGCCGCAATGTATAACGGCATCCAATGAGAAAATTTGTGAAGCTACATGAGTGTAACCGTCTGGTTTGGACAAATCAGCATGGATGGGCAGATGGTCTCCTCCATATCCGCTCAGTTTTTCCATTAAATCATGGATCGATTGTTTATTCTGGTTATAATGCAAATACAAATTGTAGCCATTTTCAGCTAGCTTAACTGCCACCGCTTGTCCAATTCCGCCGCTTGCTCCCGTAATAAGTGCATATTTTTTCATTTTATTCATCTCTTTCTTATTACTGTATCTTTGCTCATGGAAAGAAGCGCCTAAAAAACGGCGCTTCTTTCTATTTTGTCTTGGGAATAACCTGGCAAATTGAAATGCGCTCTTCCGTTATCACTTCGTCTGCCATTTTTTGAACATCCTGCAATGAGATTTTTTCCAAAGCAGGCACGACATCGAATAGATTCATTTCGTTAAAAGCATAACGGGTAAATTGATTAGCGATATACTCGGGTGAATTAATGGCCCGCAGGAACGCTCCAATTTTTTTCTTCTTAGCCCGTGCTAATTGTTCTTCTGAAAAGGCACCTGATGATTTAGAAGCCATCAGCATTTCTTTTAGGCGTTCTGCCAGCTGGTCAGGATCACTTGTGTCCCCGCCAATCATGGCGAACCCAAATCCTTGTTCCTGTGTATAATCATAGGAGAACGTATCATCTACTAATCCATCTTTATAAAGCTGATTATAATTTTCCGAGCTTTTCCCAAACAGGAGATCGAGAAGAACGTTCATGGCCAATTCATTTTTTAACATTTCGTTTCCTTGCTGGTCTGTATGCAGAGCCTTGATCCCCACTAAACATTTAGACGTTTGGACATTCATTTGCAGCACTTGTTTTTTCTTAGCTGCATGGGGAGGTTCTTCTTCAAACTGGCGCTTAATTTCAGGCATTTCCTTGTAATTCTTTTTGGCTTGATTTTCTTTCACCTGATTCATAATCTGCTCAGGATCTACAGGACCTACAATAAACAGCAGCATATTGCTGGGGTGATAGAACGTATTGTAGCATTCATACAGCCAATCTTTCGTAATATGGGAGATGGACTCAACTGTCCCGGCGATATCAATATTTACCGGATGCTTTTCATAAAGGTTAGCGATCAGTCCAAAGTAAAGGCGCCAATCAGGATTATCATCATACATCGTAATTTCCTGGCCAATAATCCCTTTTTCTTTTTCCACCGTTTTCTCTGAAAAATAGGGTTCCTGAACAAAATCAATCAGGGTTTCTAAATTTTTCTCTACTTCGGATGTGCTTGAGAATAAATAGGCCGTTCTGGTAAACGATGTAAAGGCATTGGCAGATGCACCCTGCTTGCTGAATTGCTGGAATACATCGCCATCCTCCTTTTCAAAAAGCTTGTGCTCTAAAAAATGGGCAATTCCATCAGGTACCTTAACATATTCTGTTTTGCCAAGTGGAACAAAGGTATTGTCGACAGACCCATACTTGGTCGTAAAAGTGGCATACGTTTTGTTAAAGCCTTTTTTAGGCAAAATGTAAACATTTAGGCCATTTGTCATTTTTTCATGGTAAAGCTCTTCTTGAAGCTGGTCAAAATTAATTTTCTCCATTATTTGCCCGCCTCCATTCCTGTTAAGAAGTAAATCGTATCCAAACGAATCTTATCTGCCACTCCAACAATTTCTTCCTTTGTGGCATTTTCCATTTCGTTCAGCCAAGCATCTAAGTTAATATCTGCATGGGCGACCACATTATGATATAGCAGCTCCAGCAGGCCTCTTGATGTATCAATGGTCTCTAATATCTGGTTTCGGATGACCGCTTTTGTTTGGACTAATTCCTCATCGGTAAATTCGCCTTTTTTCATCGCTTCCATCTGCTCATTAATAATTTTCACTGCCTGATCATAATTTTTATTGTCAATCCCCGACATGACCATCATAAGTCCTTTATGGCTTTCCAAGCGGCTGGCAGCATAATAAGCAAGACTGGCCTTCTCCCTGACATTGATGAATAATTTAGAATGCGAAAAACCGCCAAAAATGCCATTAAAGACTTGGAGGGCAAAGTAATCGGGATCACCATATTTAATATTGGTGCGATAACCGATATTTAATTTTCCTTGTTTCACATCCTGTGCTTCTTTCACCTCATGAACCTTTTCTTTTCGGTTAATTTCTGGCACAGCAGCTTCTTTAGGGGTCCTGTTTTCAAATTTAAGGAGCTCTGAAGCAAAACTCTTCACTTCCTCTTCCTTTACGTCCCCTACCACATAAAGGTCCATTTCGTTCTCTAAAAAGGCTTGTTGGTAATACGCAAATAAGTTTTCAGGTGTAATCTCATCAACGTCTTCCGCCTCACCGTTAACTTGGAGAGCATAGGGTTCTCCTTTGCACATCTCTTCAATAAGCCTCACGTTGGAATAACGCATTTTATCATCATATACAGATTGAATCCGCTGTTTTAAAGTACGCTTCTCTTTTTCAATGGTCTCCGGGTCGAAGCCATTTCCCGATTTATGCGGATTGGTTAGAATCTCTGCTAACAATTCAAATCCTTTCTTTAAGAGAGGACTGGGATCAGATAAAAATTTTTCATTTGCAATTTCGATTAAAAAACTGATGATGT
Organism: Neobacillus muris; assembly: GCF_943193175.1. Classification (GTDB taxonomy): domain Bacteria; phylum Bacillota; class Bacilli; order Bacillales; family Cytobacillaceae; genus Neobacillus; species Neobacillus muris. The sequence continues at coordinate 218,417 of NZ_CALPDF010000002.1, read as the reverse complement.
GGTATTCGCCTTTTTTTGATAGATCCACATATAATGTTGCTCCATACAATTCATCTAAATAAGACCTCAGTGCCGCAGTTGAGGGGAAATTTGCCGAACTGCTTTGCAGAACATGTGGAAGAAGCGCCCGTTTTGTTATGTTTTCCTTATCCAGCGGGGCCTTCATTCTCCATACGATGGTGTTGGTTTTATATTTATCTGTTTCGATAACATGCAGTTGGTAACCTGGCATTTCGGTAGTTTTTTCTGAAACAGCGATCATTGACCTTCCTCCCTAACAGATAATTTAACGTGGCGGTTCATTCTAGCATATGTAAACATTTTTCTTTCTATTTTTTCCTTTTCGATAAAACCTATACTCTAACTATAATTTTTCAAGCTTGGTTAATGCAAACATTTTCCATTTTAAAGACAAAAAGAGACTCTTCAGTAATTCTGAGGAGTCTCCTTTCGGCTGTTATCTGCTTCCCTTGATATAGTGTGTGCCAGAAGCTTTTGGAGCATCTGCACGGCCAATAAATCCGGTCAAAGCAAGAATGGTTAAAATATATGGCGCTATTAATAAATAAACATTTGGAATTTCTTTAAGGAACGGCAAACTAGAGCCTATGATACTGATACTTTGGGCAAAGCCAAAGAAGATGCCAGCACCAAGAGCGCCAAGCGGATGCCATTTACCAAAAATCATCGCCGCCATAGCCATAAAGCCCTGTCCACTGATGGTTGAATGGCTGAAGTTTGATGTAATCGATTGAGCATATACCGCCCCGCCGAGTCCACCAAGAGCACCAGAGATAATAACGCCCAAATAGCGCATTTTTGTTACGTTAATTCCCATTGTATCGGCTGCCATCGGATGCTCACCGACCGAGCGAAGCCGAAGGCCAAATGGAGTTTTAAACACAATATACCAGGCAATGAAAGCTACTCCGATTGCAAGGAACGATGTCCAATAAGTGTCCTGGAAAAAGATTTTTCCGATAATCGGTATATCCTTCAAAATAGGAATATCAATTTTACTAAAACCCTTACTGATAATGCCAGTCTCACCTTTGCCATAAATCAGCTTAACAAGGAAAAGCGTAGTACCGGTTGCCAGCAGGTTGATCGCTACACCTGAAACAGTATGGTCCGCCCGAAATGTAATAGCGGCAACCGCATGCAGAATAGAAAACAGTGCTGCAACGGCCATGGCTGCCAAAAGTGCTACCCATGGAGTGGCATTTCCGAATGTATCTACAAATGTCAGGTTAAAAACAATCGACGTAAACGCACCTATAACCATTAAGCCTTCCAGTCCGATATTAACGACTCCAGAACGCTCCGAGAAGATTCCACCTAATGCAGTGAAGATAAGTGGAGCGGCCCATAATAATGTTGATGGGACGACGATGGTTAAAATATCCATTAAGCTCACTTACTTCACCTCCTTCTTGCCGAATCGATCAAGTAATTTTCTTATGATATAGCTTGAAGCTACAAAGAATACAATCAGGGCAATAATAATATCTACCAATTCGTTAGGGACGCCTGCTTCAAGCGGCATGTTCAATGCGCCAATTTTTAATGCGCCAAATAAAATAGCGGCGAAAAAGACCCCAAGCGCTGTGTTGCCCCCAAGCAGTGCGATAGCAATGCCATCAAAACCTACTCCTGTAAATCCGCCTTTTACCGTCACATAGCCAAAGGTGCCTAATCCCTCCATTGCTCCTGCTAATCCCGCAAATGCTCCAGAAATGACCATGGATAGGATAATATTTCGATTTACGTTCATCCCAGCATATTGAGCGGCATGCTGGTTAAATCCAACCGCCCGCAATTCAAAGCCTTTTGTCGTTCTTTCAAGTAAAAACCACATAATAAAGCAGCAAATAATAGCAACAATAATTCCCCAATGAAAACGTGAATAATCTGTGATGCTTTGCAGCCATTCAGACCTTAATGTTGCAGAGTCCTTCACGAGGTCTGTCTTGTCCTTATTATCGGTAAGGACGTTTTTGATGATGTAGTTACAAACATGCAATGCCGTGTAATTCAACATAATGGTGACAATAACTTCGTGCACCCGCAAACGCGCTTTCAATAAGCCAGGTATAAATGCCCATAATGCCCCTGCAATAGCTGCAGCCAGTATGGCTAAAGGCAAATGAATGATTCTTGGCAAATCAAAGGAGACACCTACCCAAACAGCAGCCAGCCAGCCAACAAGGAATTGGCCTTCAACCCCAATATTAAATAATCCGACGCGGAAAGCAAATGCCACTGCTAACCCCGCTAGAATATATGGCGTTACCTGCCGAATTACTTCACCTGTATAATAAACCTCACCAAAAGCCCCATTCCATAAGGCCGTATAGGCAGTTATCGGGTCATATCCGCTAGCCAGCATGATGATTGTTCCAACAATAATCCCCAACAAAACTGCAATGATTGGTGTCAAAATACCGATTAAGCGTTTAGACATTCGTACTTTCACCTGCTTTCTTTCTGCTCGAACCAGCCATTAGCAATCCAAGTTCTTGTTCATCTGTTTCCTTTGGATCCACGACTGCAACGATTTTTCCCTCGTAAATGACAGCAATCCGGTCACTGACATTCATTATTTCATCTAGTTCAAACGAAACAAGCAGGACTGCTTTTCCGTTATCACGCTGTTCAATTAATCTTTTATGAATAAATTCAATAGCCCCAACATCGAGACCGCGAGTTGGCTGAGCAGCAATGAGCAAATCAGGATTATCATTCACCTCGCGCCCAATAATCGCCTTTTGCTGGTTCCCTCCAGAAAGGGCACGGGCTAAAACATATTCACTTGGTGTCCGAACATCAAACTCATCAATCAATTTTCTTGCCTGTTGATAAATCGCCTTAAAATTTAAAATTCCACGTTTGGAAAATGGTTCCTTATAATAGTTTTGCAGGACCATATTCTCCCCAATTGGAAAGTTTAATACTAGTCCATGTTTATGGCGGTCTTGTGGGATATGGCCTACACCAGATTCCTTAACCTTTCTTGGCGTAAGATTAAAAATATCTTTTCCATTTAGCTTCACACTGCCGCTTTCTGCTTTACGCAAACCAGTGATTGCTTCAAGAAATTCAGATTGTCCATTGCCATCCACACCAGCAATTCCGACAATCTCTCCAGCGCGGACAGTCAAGTCCAGTCCATTGACAACCGTAACTCCTCGTGAATCTTTGACAACAAAATCCTTCACGTCCAAGACACTCTGCTGCGGGTTTGCTGGCTTTTTATCCACCTTAAAAACAACATCATGGCCTACCATCATTCTGGCCAATTCATCAGGATTGGTTTCACTGACATTGACAGTCCCAATTCCTTTTCCTTTCCGGATGACGGTACAACGGTCAGCTACTTCCATAATTTCCTTTAATTTATGGGTAATCAGAACGATCGATTTCCCCTCATTGATAAGCGTTTTCATAATTTGTATTAATTCTTTAATTTCCTGAGGCGTTAAAACGGCAGTCGGTTCGTCGAAAATTAAGATCTCGGCTCCCCGGTACAATGTTTTTAAAATTTCTACCCTTTGCTGCATCCCTACGGAAATATCCGAAATTTTCGCCTGTGGATCTACAGCCAGACCGTACCGTTCTGAAATTTTCCGAACTTCTTGTTCCGCCTTTTTGATGTCAATACTGCCCTTTGAGGTAATCTCTCTGCCGAGAATAATATTTTCCGTTACAGTAAAAACATCGACGAGCATAAAATGCTGGTGCACCATCCCGATGCCTAAATCATTTGCCACATTCGGGTCTGTTATTTTTACAGGCTTGCCTTTTACTCGGATTTCACCCTGTTCCGGCTGATACAAGCCAAAAAGAACATTCATTAAAGTAGATTTGCCAGCGCCGTTTTCACCGAGCAATGCATGAATTTCCCCTTTTTTTAATTGAAGGGTAATATTATCATTTGCAACGAAGCCGTTAAACTCTTTGCGAATGTTCAGCATTTCAATAACATAATCCATTATGATTTCTCACTCCCTGTCATAAAGGTAAGGAAATTTTAACCAATAGTAGTAAGAGGTCAGACCTTTGATTGTTTTTAAAAAACAGAGGGCCGCCTCCTTGCTAAAACCCTAAATGAAAAGTAGAAATGCCTTTCTACGCTTCAGTTAAGATTTCAATAAGAAGGAATAAGAAGGAGATCATCTCCCGCTTATTCCTTGATTTTTTCCTTATTGTGCACTAAATGACTTTAGTTCATCACGTGTTCCAGGAACTTTTACATCACCGGATTTAATCTTTTCAATCCACTCGTTAACCGCTTTTTCAATATCAGCCTTTGCAGCAGCTTTTTCGTTAATTGGCGCTAAACCAACACCGTCTTCACTTAAACCGTAAGTGATTGTTTTTCCGCCAGGGAAGTTACCGTCTTTTGCTTTCGTTGAAAGGTCAACAACTGCGTTATCTACTCGTTTAAGAGCGGATGTTAAGACAACATCTGGACCCATGTTTGCTTGATCGCTGTCTACTCCGATTGCCCAAATTTCAGCGTTAGGATCTTTTGCTTTTCTGTCTGTAGCTTCTTTAAATAGACCGTTACCAGTTGCACCAGCAGCATGGAAGACTACGTCATCACCAGAAGAGTACATTTTAGAAGCGATAGATTGACCAAGTTCTGCTTTATCAAATGCACCAGCATATTGTATATCAACTGTAGCATCTGGATTAGCTGCTTTCACACCAGCAACAAATCCTGCCTCGAAGCGCTCAATAACTGCACTTTCAACTCCGCCAATAAAACCAATTTTATTGGATTTCGTTGTCATCGCAGCAGCAACACCGGCAAGGAAAGAAGCTTCCTGCTCTTTAAAAAGAATGCTTGCAACATTTGGCTGATCCACTTCGGAATCGACAATAGCAAAGTGATGATCTTTCTGTTGCTTAGCAATCTCTTCAACTGCACCCTGCATCAAGAAACCAATACCAAATACTAAATCAAAATCTTGGCGTGCAAGTGTATTTAAGTTTGTTGAATAATCAGCATCTGATTTAGATTGAAGGTAATCATACCCATCTTTACCTTTTTCCAGACCATTTTCTTTACCAAATGCTTGAAGACCTTCCCAAGCAGATTGGTTAAAGGATTTGTCATCAACACCGCCAACGTCAGTAACCATAGCTACTGTAAAAGCTTTTTCTTTCTCTCCGCCTTTTGCGTTATCATCGCCAGCATTGTCATCGCTTTTACCACAAGCACCCAACAGTGTACCAGCAGCAAGAACTAAGGATAGCGCCATTCCAATTTTACGCTTTTTCAAGGTATTTACCCCCTAGATTTGTTGTTTGATTTAGCAGAAATGGTCAAATGATAAATTCATTTTCATGCGCACTGAGAGAATTAAATACGTTTTCTAAGTACGTGAAAACTAAATTTATCTGCTTTAAAATAGTTTACCGAAAATAGGACAGGTTCATCCATTTCATCAAAATGCATTTGTTTTAGCACTAACAAAGCAGTTTCTGGTTCACATTCTAAAATGGGAGATATTTTTTCATGGTAGCCGATTGGTTCAATTTGCGCAATCGCGTATGTAATTCTTTTGTGAGCAGCCCCATCTAAAATGTTAAAGATTGATTCTTCCTCATGAGAAAAAGTTTCGGGTAATATATGTGATGGAACTTTATCAATACAATAAACGACTGGTTCCCCATTTGCCGTTCTTACCCGTTCCATTACCACTATTTCCTCACTTGGTGAACACTTGAAACGACGAATATCCTCTTCGGTTGGAGTTTGTTTTGATGATCTTAGAAAAATTGTGCCAGGTTTCATGCCAGCCTGAGTGATCATGTCCGTCACGCTATTGAGCTGTTCAATGCCCGACGTAAATAACGGCCTTGCATTTACAAAGGTTCCCACACCATGACGCCTGATAATGACGTTTTCCTCCTCTAGAATCCGCAGTGCTTCCCTTAAGGTAGCTCTGCTTACCCCGAGCTGCTTAGCAAGATCAAATTCTGAGGGTAATTTTTCTTTTTCTTTATATACCCCCGCTTCGATATCCTGCTTGAGGCGGTCAATTACTTGTAAATATAAATGGCGATTATCTGACTTAATGGACATGCTGTGATCCCCCGGCCTTTTTCCTAAGACATCAGACATATGATATCATTCCTACTAATCGTGATTTATATTATCATGTTTTAGTCTATAAATAAATAGAAATTCTTGAATTTGTCGAAAAAAGGCACTTTGGATAAAATTGTTTCAAATTACCTGCAGCAAAAGCCTATAAATCTGCTATAATTGAATATCTTCCTTACAAAAATAGGTAATACCAGGAGGATTTTCCTATTTATATTTATTCATGATTAATAAAAAATAATCATAAAAAAAGAGCCATTTGGCTCTTTTTTTTGTAAGTATGATTATCCTCCGCCTATTAGGAGCTTTTTTCTTCATTAGGTTTTGATAGAAGAACTGCCCGCGGTTTGCTTCCTTCATACGGTCCCACAACCCCTCTGACTTCCATTTCGTCTATCAGGCGGGCGGCCCTAGTATAGCCGATTCTGAAACGGCGCTGCAGCATGGAAACCGATGCGGTTTGCATATCAATGACTAATTCAACAGCATCATCATACAATTCATCATCCACTTCACCGGCTGCTTCAGGCACATCGTCTGGGATCATTTCCTCTTGGTATTGTGCCTTTTGCTGAGAAATGACAAACTCCACTGTGTCCTCCACCTCCTGATCAGATAGGAATGCTCCCTGCACCCGTACAGGTTTTGTGGCCCCGACTGGCATAAACAGCATATCCCCTCTGCCCAATAGCTTTTCTGCTCCACCCATATCTAGAATCGTTCGTGAATCAGTTGAACTGGAGACGGCGAAAGCAATTCTCGATGGAATATTGGCTTTAATCACGCCAGTAATAACATCTACTGAAGGCCGTTGAGTGGCAATAATGAGATGAATCCCTGCGGCCCGGGCCATTTGGGCAAGCCTTGTAATCGAATCCTCCACGTCCGATGAAGCAACCATCATTAAATCTGCCAGCTCGTCCACAATGACTACAATGTATGGCAAGAGCGGCTGTTTATCGTCTTCCTCAAGATTATGCTTCCGAACATGGTCATTATAGCCTTCTATATTGCGGGTTCCAGTATGTGAGAAAAGCTCGTAGCGCCGTTCCATCTCACTTACCACCTTTTTTAATGCCTGTGATGCTTTTTTAGCATCTGTCACAACCGGTGCCAGTAAATGGGGAATCCCGTTGTATACATTCAGCTCCACCATCTTTGGGTCAATCATCATTAATTTAACCTCATGAGGCTTGGCACGCATTAGTAAACTGGTAATGATGCCGTTGATACAAACACTTTTCCCGCTCCCTGTTGCACCAGCCACCAAAAGATGGGGCATTTTATTTAATTCTGCCATTACCGCTTCACCGGTAATATCTCTGCCCAATCCAATCATTAGCTTCGCATCGGGTTTATCATTTTGGGTTGCTTCCAGAACTTCCCGAAGTGACACCATGGCCACTTCTGTATTCGGAACTTCTATCCCAATAGCGGATTTCCCTGGGATGGGGGCTTCAATCCGAATTCCTTTTGCAGCTAAAGCCAATGCAATATCGTCACTAAGACTGACAATTTTGCTAACCTTGACTCCGACATCGGGATGTACTTCATATTTCGTTACTGCCGGGCCTAAATGAACTTGCGTAACCCTGGCTTTTACGCCAAAGCTTTGGAAGGTTCGTTCCAGCTTCGCCGCATTCTTATTAATCAGTTCATATTCCCCGCTTTGGTCCGTTTTTTTCGGCAGCTTTAACAATCTTAATGGCGGCAATTCATAATCCACATTTTCCACTTCTGTAAAGGTAATGGGAGGTGAATTGTCCTCTTCCGGTTCTTCTTCTTCCTGTTTTTTCTTTCTTCGTTTTGGCTGTTCTTGCTGATTCGGTTCGATTACAGCATCCTCCAAATAGGCGCGGTCGGCGAAATTAGAGATAATCGGTTCAGGAACAGCCAATTCCTCCCCTTGAATTTCTTGAGTTATTTCAGCAGCTGCCGGCATGTTGCTGCCTTGGGACGCTTCTCCCCCGCCGCGCCTCGCTATTCTCCGTTGATTTTTACGTTCTTGCTGCTTTTGTTTCCATTCTGACATGTCGAGTTTGAATTCATCCCATTGTGTTTTAAAGAAGCCCAAACAAACGGTCATGACTTTTGCCAGCAATTCTCCAAACGATTTTCCTGTCAGCAAAATAAATCCAATGATAATAAAAATAAACGCGATAATTTTTGTCCCAGTTTCTGCGAATAAATAATGGAATAAGGCATATAATATGGCTCCAAGAATTCCTCCGCCTAAATCAGTTGTGCTGGATTCACCTCGAAGTTCCATCATGAATAATTCCCATGTATTCTTAATGACGCTTGGATTACTGAGCTTGCCATCAGCTAACAGCGGATGAAATAGGGATACATGGCTCAGAAGAAGTATGGCTGAAACCACAAAATAGCTTCCCACTAATTTTGTATGGAAGAGAAAAGGCATTTCTCTCTTCCACATGAAATAAATGCTTAAAAGAACCATTCCAAGTAAACTTAGCATATACCATTCACCCATCCAAAAGCGGAAGAAAAGGACCGTTGCCCTTCCTACTGCTCCCAGCTTAGCAATGGAGATAATCGCAAGAGCAAGTAATGCGATCGCCGACAGTTCATACTTTAGGGTTCGTTTTAGCTGCGTTTCTCTTCTTTTCGGTTGTCTTCTCTTTTTTTTCGCCATCTAATCACCTTATATTTATATATGTTTATCCGAGACTGCCTTCACAATTTAATGATGGTCATTCATTTTTACAAAAAGGAAGAAAGCAGCCCATTTGGCTGCTCTTGGCTATCTACCCTGATTATACCATAATTCTTAATTAGGTTTCTGCCAACCATCAAGATTGGAAAAAGAAATTTTGGCTCCCGGACAGATTTGCTCATCCAAAAAATGTTGAGGATCGCTGCTTAAGATTCGTACAACCTGTGCAAATTGAGTTCCAGATGTCTCCACAACCAACGGGATACCATTGTAGGTTACAACTTGCTGTTTCTCAAATTCATCGGCTTCATAGGGAAAGACCAGTTCATGCGGCATCATGGTATATAAAATCATTGAATCAATCCTTCGTTCTTTTCTTTTTGAAGATCAATCAATTCATTTAATTTCTTCATAGCTTGGCCAATGCCGCCAAGGTCATCGATCAACCCATATTTTACCGCATCTGCCCCGATGACATTCGTCCCTATGTCTCTTGTTAAATTTCCTTTGGCGAACATCAAGTCTTTAAACGTTTCTTCCGAAATTTTAGAATGCTTAGTGACAAAGTTGACCACACGTTCTTGCATCTTATCTAAGTATTCGAATGTTTGGGGAACCCCAATGACCAGCCCGGTTAAACGGATCGGATGAATGGTCATTGTGGCCGTTTCCGTAATAAAAGAATAATTACAAGATACTGCAATGGGCACACCAATTGAGTGTCCCCCCCCTAACACAATTGAAACAGTAGGCTTTGAGAGAGTGGCCAGCATTTCCGAAATCGCTAATCCTGCCTCCACATCCCCGCCTACTGTATTGAGGATAATGAGAACCCCCTCAATATTCGGATTTTGCTCAATGGCTACCAGCTGGGGAATGATATGTTCATACTTCGTTGTTTTATTTTGCGGTGGAAGGGCTAAGTGTCCCTCAATTTGGCCAACAATCGTTAAACAATGAATTTTTGAATCTGAAGATAATTGCGGTACATTCGTTTGCCCAAGCTGTTGTATTTTCTCTATTAATGGAGAAGCAGGTTTTTCCTCTTTGGGCGGGTCCTGCCCTTCCTGATTGCCGGAATTATTGATCAGTAAATCATTATCCATCCTAATACTCCCTTCACGCATGATATCTTATATTATGAACCACTGTTAAAAAATCATGCTCTGAAAGGGAAATATGTCTCCGCTCATTGCTGCGGATTCAACATAACGAAAAAGGATGGCACACAAGAATTAGAATTGTCCGCATCCCGAGTGCCATCCTTTGAAATTTTTATGCTTCCATGATGATCGGCAGAATCATCGGCCTTCTTTTTGTCTTTTCATATAAATACCGATTTAAGTCATCCCTGATTTCCTGCTTTAGACTCGACCATTCAAAAACAGCTTTTGCCAGGTTTTTTTCTACGATATCCCGCACTAATTTAGTGGAATCATCCATTAGCTTTTCAGATTCACGGACATAAACAAATCCTCTTGAAATAATTTCTGGTCCAGCCGCGATTTTCTTTTCCTGCTGTTTCGTTAATGTGACTACGACAATTAAAATACCATCTTGTGATAATAGCTTACGGTCCCTCAATACAATATTTCCTACATCTCCAACACCAATTCCATCGATTAGGATATTGCCAGATGGGACTTTGCCTATAATGGCACCTTTTCCATCTTTCCATTCGACAACGTCGCCACGGTCTGCTATTAAAATCTGTTCATCACGCAGTCCGCATTCTAAGCCAAGCTTACGGTGTGCCTTCAGCATCCGATATTCTCCATGAACGGGGATAAATAGTTTTGGCTGCATTAAATTCAGCATGAATTTTAATTCTTCTTGGCTGCCATGACTTGTGCCATGAATGGTGCGTTTGCCGGAAATGACATCAGCTCCTGCTTTAAACAGCATATCCACGGTTCTTGCCAATAAGATTTCACTCCCCCTTAGTGGAGAAGCTGCTATTAATACCGTATCACCCGGTTGAATATTTACTAGCTTATGTGTCTGTTTAGCCATTTTTTGCAGAGCTTCAATTGGTTCACCCTGACTGCCTGTCATCAGAACGACAATTTCACGATCCTGGTATTGGTTAATTTCCGTAATCGAAATAATTAAATCATCCGGCACTTCCAAGTATCCTAAATCAAGGGCAATATGGAAAATCCGTTCAAGACTTTTTCCTGTGACCGCCACCTTGCGCTTGTTTTCTCGTGCCACATTGAATACATGTTGAATTCTGTTTAGATCAGAGGCAAAACAGGCAGCGATTATCCGGCCGGGTGCATTATATAGGGCATTGGACATTTCCCGCTCGACGATTGCCTCCGACACTGTATATCCCGGCCTCTCCGCTTCTGTACTATCGGAAAGCAAACATAAAACGCCTGATTCACCAATTGCAGCCATCTTTCCGATTTCAGGCTTATAGAGCTTGGCTGCAGCCTGATCAAATTTAAAATCACCGGTATAGACGATAATTCCCTCTGAAGTGTGGATACATACCCCCACTGAATCCGGGATACTGTGGTTGGTCCTAAAAAAACTGACATCAACAGATTCCAACTCTAACACAGCATCGGAATCAATTTCCTTAAAGTTTACTTTCCCAGAATAATCGAACTCTTTTAATTTTGCATGGGCTAATGCCAAAGTCAGTCTCGTTCCGTATACTGGCACATCTAAATCATGCAAGATATATGGAAGCGCCCCGATGTGGTCTTCGTGTCCGTGAGTTAAGAAAATCGCTTTTACCCGTTCCTTATTTTCTTTTAAATAGGTGATATCAGGAATAACCACATCGATACCCAGCATTTCTTCCTCGGGGAACATTAGCCCGGCATCAATAATAAATATGTCCTTATCTACTTCCACAAGGTACATATTTTTTCCGATTTCTCCTACTCCACCAAGTGCAATCAACTTAATGGACTGTTTCTTTTTTTTGATCACTATCCGTTTCCTCCTATGTTGACGTCCAAATTATCTTTCTTTAAAAACTATTCATTTTAAGCGGCCCGATCGAAATCAGTTATCTCTATTATACTTTAGATTCGAAAGCCTTTACAACAAAAAAAGGAAAAGTGCGGCTGGCCCGTATGGCGCATCTACCGAGGTATGTTTGCCGCAATCACTTTCGTACAATAAAAAAGCCAGCCGAGTTCGGCTGACTTTTTTATTGTATTCCATCTGTTAATAGGGTTGTGAGGGCTGCACGTTCCTGCTCCGATAATCCAACTAAAGGCAATCTCACAGATCCCACATCTAACCCCTTAATTTGTAAGGCTGTTTTAACAGGTGCGGGACTTGGGGCGGCAAATAGCCCCTGAACAAGCGGCAATAGCTTTTGGTGCATTATTGCCGCCTCTTGCACTTTCCCCTCTAAAAATGATGTCACCATTTTCTGCAGTTCATTTCCAACTACATGGGAAGCGACTGAAACTATTCCTGCTCCTCCGATGGAAAGAACAGGAATGGTCATGCTGTCATCCCCACTGTACAAATCAAATTCATCATCCGTACCAGCAATAATCTTGGCCATAGCATTTAAATCGCCGCTAGCTTCCTTTACTGCAACAATATTAGCTATCTTGGATAAACGAATCACCGTTTCAGGAGATATGGTAACAACTGACCTTCCGGGAATGTTATAGATCATAACTGGAAGCGTTGTGCTTTCTGCCACTGCCTTAAAATGCTGATATAACCCTTCTTGGTTCGGTTTATTATAATAGGGGGCAACAACCATGATACCATCGACTCCGAGCTGTTCCGCTTTTTTAGTCAACTCAACGGATGCATAAGTGTTGTTGCTGCCGGTGCCCGCAATGACGGGAATTCTTTTATCAACCACCTTGACCACATGGGCAAATAAAGCCAGTTTTTCTTCTTTTGACAATGTTGGCGATTCCCCTGTTGTGCCTGCCACAACAAGTGATTCCGTCCCATTTTCAATTAAATAATTGACAAGCTTCGTGGTTTTAGCAAAATCAATATGCCCCTTACGATCAAAGGGGGTTACCATTGCCGTCGATACTCTCCCGAAATGAACCATTTTCTTACTCCTCTCAAACCGCTGGCTATTAGCTTTTCCTTATGAAGCTTATTAACCAGTTTATATATCGGAAAGATTATATTCCATGGTCTCTTCCTCTAATTGAAAGGCATCATGTAATGCATTAACCGATTTTACTAAATCATCTTGTTTCACTAAGACCCAAATTGTTGTATGACTGTCAGCAGATTGCAAAATACGAATGCCTTGGTCGGACAAAGCTGAGACAATTTTAGAGGTTACTCCTGGGACCCCTGCAATGCCTGCCCCAACAACGGAAACTTTGGCACAATGCCTTTCTGCCACCGGATCGTGGCCCAAATCCTGCAATACTTTAATGGCACGGTCCGCCATTTCATCTGTTACCGTATATACAACACTATTAGGAGAAATATTGATAAAATCTACGCTGATTTGTTCATTCGCCATAGCTTTGAACACTTCAGCCTGCAAATAATATTGCTCTTTTTTCGCAAATACTTTAATTTGCGTGACATTGGATACGTGGGCGATTCCCGTAACAAGCCGTTCCCTAATGTCACTGCCGCGATTTTGCCTATTTAAGGCTGTTACCAACGTACCGAGGTTATCAGAATAAGTTGAACGAATCCTGATTGGAACTTTTGCCTGCATAGCAATCTCCACTGCTCTCGGATGAATGACTTTTGCTCCTTGATACGCCATATTGCAAACCTCATTATAGGTTACTACGGAAAGCGGCCGGGCGTTTTCAACAATGCGCGGGTCCGCCGTCATAATCCCCTCAACATCGGTAAAAATATCAATCCACTCTGCATTCAGGGCGGCCCCTAGGGCAGCTGCTGAGGTATCACTCCCGCCGCGTCCGATTGTTGTTACATCTCCATTCTTTGCTGCACCTTGGAATCCGGCAACAACGACAACATCATGGGTTTCCAATTCCCTTAACAAACGGTCGCATTTCATTTCAACGATTTTAGCATTCGTATGGTCACTGTTCGTTCGAAATCCTGCTTGAGCTCCAGTTAATGCGGCTGCTTGGATGCCGCTGTCCAAAAGCATATTCGTAAAGACCACACTAGAAATGACCTCGCCGCAGGACAAGAGCAAATCATGTTCCCGCTTAGAAATCTTGCTTACATTACCGCCTACTAAGGAAAGAAGGGTATCTGTTGCATAAGGATCTCCGCTTCTGCCCATCGCCGATACAACAACTGCCACTTTATAGCCCTCAGCAATGGCTTTTTCTATATGGCGTTGTGCGTGTTTTCTGCTTTTTTCATCCTTTACGGATGTACCGCCAAATTTTTGAACAATGATCTTCATATTGATCCTAAACCTGCCTTTATTGATGTTGCTTATTTAACTAAGCCTAATTTGACTAAACTTTGGGCAATTTGTACAGAATTCCAGGCTGCGCCTTTGAGGAGGTTATCAGATACTACCCACATATGAAAACCGCGGTCTTCGTCGATGTCTTTACGGATCCGTCCGACAAATACCTCGTTTTTGCCAACGCAATCAGCAGGCATTGGATAAACTTGATTGTCTGGATCGTCCTGCAGCACGACACCAGGCGCGTCCTTTAATAATGCTTTAATTTCTTCAGCACTTACATGGTCCGCCTCAATCTCAAAATATACAGATTCAGAATGCCCTACAGGGACTGGAAGCCGGACGCATGTCGCAGAAACCTGAAGCTCTGGTAAATGCATAATTTTCTTTGTCTCATTTATCATTTTCATTTCTTCGAATGTATAACCATTCTCTTGAAATTTATCAATTTGCGGAATCGCATTAAAAGCTATTTGATAATGTTTTTGATCGGATTTAACAGGAAGAATTTTTGGCTCATATGCTTCATCAGCCAGAACAGCCTTGGTTTCATCCATTAATTCCTGGATTGCAGCGGCACCAGCTCCAGATACTGCTTGATAGGTGGATACAATCACTTTTTTCAAACCGAATTTTTGGCGAATCGGTTCTAGCGCCACAACCATTTGGATAGTCGAGCAGTTCGGGTTGGCGATAATGCCGTTATGATTCTTCAAGTCATCTTCATTAACTTCTGGAACAACTAACGGTTTATCAGGATCCATTCGGAATGCACTTGTGTTGTCCACTACGATTGCTCCACGTTTAGCTGCTTCTGGAGCCAATTCTTTAGAAACACTGCCTCCAGCACTAAATAAGGCGATATCCACGCCTTCAAAGCTTTCAGGTTTTGCCTCTTGAACTGTAATTTCCTCTCCATTAACGGTTATTTTCTGCCCTGCTGAACGTGATGATGACAAAAGAGTAAGCTTTTCGATAGGGAAGTTTTGCTTAACTAATGTGTTAATCATTTGTTGTCCAACTGCACCTGTTGCCCCTACAACAGCAACGTGAAATCCATTTTGCTGATTCATTCTGTGTGTTCCCCTTCCTATACCAGCTGGTCACTATTCTGGAATTTTGCCAGCATTTCATTATTGGTTAACTCATCAGCAGGCCATCTTCAAAATGAACCCACTGATGAATGATTAATCTATTTTATCATATTCTATTAAAGAAATAACCATATTTATATAGGGGATTTAATTTAGTCACCATCTTTATAACGTTCGACCAAAACCGGCTGGATTTGCTTTCCTTCTAATGCGGTTTCCACTGTTTCAACTAACATGGACATTCTTGCAACCATTGAATTTGGTTTGTTAATTGGATCATCCTGGCCATAAGGAATAAAGTAGATATTTTTGGCGGCCATTAACCTCATTAAGTTGACACCATTTAATCCTAGGGCATCATTTGTTGATATTCCCAGCACCACTGGTTTTAGATTTCTCAATGTTGCTTTGGCGGCCATTAATACAGGACTGTCATTCATGGCATTGGCAAATTTACTCATCGACACGCCTGTTAAAGGAGCAATGACCATGCAATCGAGCGGCATTTTCGGTCCTAATGGTTCGGCTTTGACGATTGAATCGATTACCTTATTACCCGTTAAATCCTCAATCCGCTCTACCCAATCTTCTCCTTTGCCAAACCTGGTATCTGTATTTTTCACCGTGTATGTCACTACCGGCACTACCTCTGCTCCGGCCTGAACAAGCTTTTCTATTTCCGGAAAAACAGCATCGTAAGTACAATGGGAGCCGGTTAATCCAAATCCAATTCTCTTGCCTTGTAGACTCATTTTCCTTTCCCCTTTCGGTTATTAAGGTCATCCTGGAGTAATTGCGAAAGAACATCTGCTAGAATTTGCCCAGCTGTCTTAGGGGCAACAATCCCTGGCAGACTGGGAGCCAGCAATGCCTTTATTCCTCTTTTTTCTGCATAGCGGAAATCAGTTCCGCCTGGCTTTGAGGCAATATCAATGATTAATGAATGCGGGGGCAGCTTTGATATGACGCTCGCACTCACAATTTGGCAGGGAATAGTATTGATTAATATATCTGTATCGGACACCTCGTTTACAATATTGCTGAGATGAAACGGAGTTACCCCCATTTCGGTTATTCTAGCAAGGTGTTCACTTTTTCTTGCTCCGACTTTGACTTTTGCACCTAGGGCATGAAATGCTCTGGCAATGCTCATTCCACACCTTCCCAATCCGAGAACGGTAAGATTGGAACCATGGATAGTGAAGTCAGTATGCTGAATCGCCATCATAATCGTGCCTTCGACAGTTGGAATTGAATTATAGATGGCAACATCGTCCCTTGAAAATAGCTGAATTAAGGTTCTTTTCGACTGCTTAACAATTCCATTTAAATAGGCATTCGATATACCCGAGTAAATGGTGCAATGTTCTGGGGTTTTAGACAAAATATCTTCCGTCAAAACCACTTTTTCATTGGAAAAAATCGTTTCTACCTGTCCTTCATAATTCGTTCCCGCAACCGGCAAAATAATGGCATCTATATTAGCAAAATCGACTTCATCTAACTTTTCCTTGACCGCTCCAGTAAAGGCGTGATCCAGTTGTTCAAAACCAATTAGTGATAATCTTGCATCTAATTCTGTTAGCTTTCGGATGATTTCCAGCTGTCTGGCATCCCCGCCGATAATGGCTATCTGCATCTCTGTCAGCATGAAAGCATTCACCTTCTTTTAATAAAATCCTGCAGAATTTCTATTTGCTTTGTCACTTCCACATCTTATGTAAGAACCAATTAAACTGTGAGTTTTCCTGCCCAGGAAAATAAAAAAGCCCAAGCAAAAGTTATTTTGCTTGGGCTTTTATCCCGGTTTATTCCTCAGGTACATCTATAATAATCATATCTAATCCGATTTTTTTAATATGCTGCCAAGGGACTCTAATTTCTCCGCCCTGTTTTCTCAAACCAAACCATTTTACTGAGGGAATTAACAATGCCTGAATTTGTCCGGTTGTTTCGTTGATTTCTAAATCGGTTTGGCCTAGTACGCCAAGACGTTCTGCCTTTTTAACATCGACGATTTCTTTCCCGCTTAATTCGCTTAGTCTCATAGCAAGGCTCCTCTCTCCTTTTCTACTAGTGTATAGCGGGAAGTCCCAGTTTAGACTACGAAAAGGAAAGTGACTAATCCATCTAAAAAAAAAACAGTTCGAAAAAATCGAACCGTTTTTTTTAAAACTAATTTATCAGGCAAATTCCCGTCTGGACTAACCAATGAAACAGAAAAATGGTCAGTGAACACTTTTCGTGCCATTTCATCGACACTACGTTTTGTCACCTGATCAATTTCCTCAATAATCTCGTCTAACGAACGATGCCGTTTTAACAAGAGCTCGTTCTTTCCATTTCGGCTCATGCGGCTATTGGTACTTTCTAAGCTAAGCATCAATCCGCCTTTCAGCTGCTCTTTGCTGTTCGTCAGTTCCTTTTCAGTAATTCCATCTTGCTTCAATTTCTCCAGCGTTTCTTGAACGGTATCAAATAAAACATTAAGCTGCTTTGCACCCGTTCCCCCGTAAATCGTTACAATTCCACTATCCTGATAAGCAGAATGATAGGAGAAAATGGAGTAAGCTAAGCCTCTTTGTTCCCGGACATCTTGAAATAACCTTGAGCTCATGCTGCCGCCTAAAATGTTATTCAAGGTAATCAAACTATAAATATTCTCATGTCCAACTTTTAACCCTTCAAATCCAATGCATAAATGAGCCTGCTCCGTGTCTTTCTTTCTAGACTTGCGATTGGCATGAAAAACAGGAGGATTTCCAACTGTATCCTGATTCCCTCCTTCATAGGAACCAAAATACTTTTCCACCTCATATATAAAGGCTTCCGGAACGTTTCCTGCTATTGAAATCACGACATTTTCTGGTGTGTATCTTTGATGAATATAGTCTTTAAGTGACTGGCCGGTAAAAGTATTTAATGTTTCTTCTGTTCCTAGAATGGGATATCCCAGCGGATGGTCTTCATAGACTGCCTGGCTAAGCAAGTCATGCACAATGTCATCCGGTGTATCTTCATACATTTTTATTTCTTCAAGAACGACATTTCTTTCCTTATTTAATTCCTCTTCAACGAAGGTCGAATGAAAGAACATATCTGCTAATACATCAAGAGCAAATTTTGAATGTGTATCAAGAACTTTCGCATAGTAGCAGGTATACTCTTTTGAGGTGAAAGCATTTACTTGGCCCCCGATACTGTCGAAGGACTCCGCTATTTCTTTAGCAGTTTTTGTGGCAGTTCCTTTAAAAAACATATGTTCAAGAAAATGGGAGATCCCGTTTGTTTCTTGATTTTCATTTCTAGAACCGGTTCCAATCCAGATTCCAATGGCTACGGATCGAACGCTGGGAATTTGTTCTAGAACAATTCTTACTCCATTTTTACAAGTGTACTTATTTATCAATCGACTTCCTCCTGTCTATACAGCGGATGCTCATATCCAATACTTAATTATACCTATTATGACTATTTTATCCAACTTTAAGCTATCCTTTCCTCCTATTTCAAAATTCTCTCTTCCTTCATTAATTCTGTAACTGTACCTATTTTTAAATTTTTTTGCTCAATTTCTGTAATTAACCGGTCAAGCGCTTTGGCCGTGGAATCGGTCGGGTGCATCAGGATAATTGCCCCATTCTCTACTTTTGGGATGACACGATTGATTAAGGTTTCAGGGGCTGGCTTTTGCCAATCAATCGTATCCACTGTCCACATGACGGTTTTCAATTGTAAATCATGGGCAATCTTTATTGTTTCATCACGGTAACTGCCGCTTGGCGGTGCGAACCAATAACATTTCTGCTCTGTTACGGCCTCGATGATTTCATTCGTCTTGATGATTTGTTCCCTGGCTTGAGAAGCCGTCAGCTTCGCCATATCGGGATGGGAATAGGAGTGGTTCCCCACCTCATGTCCAGCGCTGACGATCATCTTGGCAAGCTCAGGATTTTTTTTAACCCAATTTCCTTCAAGAAAAAAACTGGCTGATACATTATGCCTTTTTAATGTTTTAAGCATATCCGCCAAATATTCATTGCCCCATGCAACATTAATAATAAACGATACCATTGGTTTTTCAGGATGTCCTCGATAAATGGGAGAAGGAGCTAAATCATCCAAATGTATTTTTGGTTTCACTTGGGTATATACTAGCTTATCTTTATCAAAAACACCTTTATTTTTCATATTCTTATAGGATGCTTCCACATCAACCTTTAATCCGTTATAACCAGGCATTGCCTTCCAAACCCGGTCAATTTTGGCATCAGAAGGTGGTTTTTCGTATGTAGGTGCATGTTTGATTATGCTTTGGTAAAGTGAATCCGAATCATTGCCTGCTGGCAAAGCGGATTCTGTTATATCAGCAAGATACCGATTGACAATGGGATTGTTTACACTAACGAAAGCAGCCAGACCAATTATAAATAAAGTGAACGCCTTTTTCATCTTTCCGTTCCCCCTTCCTTACAGATTATGTATCAGAAGGACAAGGTAGAACATAAGATAACCGCTGGTGCAGGACATTTCCCAAACCCGCAAATGTCAAACTTTCTATTGAAAAAAGAAAAAGTCAGGGGGCGCCTGACTTTTTTAATAAAACATGATGGGCACTAGTCCCATCCTGATTATTGCTTTTCTTCTGCCTTTTCTCGCTGCTCTTTCAATACAGCTTTCCGGGATAAGTTAACGCGCCCTTGCTTATCAATTTCGGTTACTTTGACAAGGAGTTCATCGCCGATTTTGACAACGTCTTCCACCTTTCCTACCCGTTCTTCAGCCAGTTCGGAAATGTGGACCAATCCGTCTTTTCCTGCGAAGATCTCAACGAAAGCGCCAAATTTTTCGATACGTTTTACTTTTCCAAGATAGATTTGTCCCACAACCACTTCTCGAACAATATCTTCAATGATGCTCTTTGCCTTTTGGTTCATCTCTGAATTCGCAGAGGCTATAAAGATAGTTCCATCTTGTTCAATATCAATCTTAACGCCAGTTTCCTCGATAATTTTATTAATTTGTTTGCCGCTAGGCCCAATCACATCACGAATTTTATCAGGATTGATGTGCATGGTTAAAATCTTCGGAGCAAATGGTGACAGCTCGGTCCGAGGTTCTGAAATGGTTGATAGCATATGGTCTAAAATTTGCATTCTTCCCTTTTTGGCTTGCTGCAAAGCTTCTTCTAATATTTCACGAGAAAGCCCTTCAATCTTAATATCCATTTGCAGCGCCGTAACCCCTTTGGATGTCCCGGCCACTTTGAAATCCATATCTCCTAAATGGTCTTCCATCCCTTGAATATCGGTTAAAACCGTATAATGTTCGCCGGATTTAACAAGACCCATGGCAATCCCTGCAACAGGAGCTTTAATCGGAACACCTGCATCCATCATTGCTAATGTGCTTCCGCAGATGCTTGCCTGTGAAGTTGAACCGTTTGATTCAAGCACTTCTGAAACAAGCCGAATCGTATACGGGAAATCCTTTTCAGAAGGGATTACCGGCTCAAGCGCACGTTCTCCCAAAGCACCGTGTCCAATTTCACGGCGGCCTGGTCCGCGGATTGGCCCAGTTTCCCCTACACTAAACGAAGGGAAATTATAATGGTGCATAAAACGCTTCTCCTCTTCAATTCCCAAGCCATCCAGAATTTGCACATCGCCCATTGCTCCAAGTGTACAGATACTTAAAGCTTGTGTCTGCCCTCTGGTGAAAAGGCCTGATCCATGGGTGCGGGGCAAAATTCCAACCTGAGAGGATAAAGGACGGATTTCATCAATTTTACGGCCATCTGGTCGGACTTTTTCAACAGTTATTAAGCGGCGGACCTCGCCCTTGACAATTTTATCGAGAATTTGTTTAACCTGCTTTAGGTCATCTTCTGTTGCCTCTTGCTCTTCAAATTTAGCCATCACTTGTTTTTTCACTTCATTAATGGCATCCTCGCGAGCATGCTTCTCTTGAACCTGAATGGCTTTAATCATGTCTTCTTCACAAATTTGCCTTACCTCAGCTTCAAGCTCTGCATCAATTTCATATAACTTAATCTGCATTTTTTCTTTGCCAATTTCAGCAGCTATCTTCTCTTGAAAATCGATCAGCCGTTTAATTTCCTCGTGACCATACATGATGGCTTCAAGCATGACTTCTTCAGGCACTTCATTGGCGCCTGCTTCAACCATGTTAATCGCATCTTTGGTACCGGCTACTGTTAAATGAATATCACTTTTTTCTGATTGTTCAACGGTTGGATTGATGACAAAATGATTGTCAACTCTTCCAACTACAACCCCGGCAATCGGTCCTTCGAATGGGATATCCGATACACTAAGAGCTAACGATGATCCCAGCATAGCTGCCATTTCTGGCGAGCAATCCTGGTCCACACTCATGACGATGCTGATTACTTGAACATCATTTCGGAAACCGTCAGCAAATAGCGGTCGAATCGGACGGTCAATGAGGCGGCTTGCCAAAATCGCTTTCTCACTTGGGCGGCCTTCACGCTTGATGAAGCCTCCAGGAATTTTTCCCACCGCATATAGCCGTTCCTCATAGTTAACGGTTAGCGGGAAAAAGTCTAAATTCTTTGGCTCCTTTGAAGCCGTTGCTGTACTTAATACAGCAGTATCTCCATAACGGACTAGTACCGCACCGTTTGCCTGCTTAGCAAGTTGTCCAATTTCAACGGTTAAATTACGGCCGGCCCAATCGATGGAGTATGCATGTTTCGTTTGTTCCATATTTTTACCCCTCTCAATCTAATCACTTGGGAGGATGATGCAAAAGTCAAATTACTGCGATCATCTTGCCAAATTTAAAAAATATTTTTAAAAAGCGGATTCGCTTTAGTTATCGTCATGAAGTTTAATTAGAATGGCCCATCTCCAGGCCATATGGCGCTGGATAGAACTAATGCTTTTCTAATAGTATAGACAAAAAAATCCTTACTTAAAAAATATGTATAATGGAAATCATTTTATCCTTTTTAAGCTAATAAAAAAGCGGGAAAAATCCCGCTTCTGTAAACTAACGACGTAGGCCAAGCTTATTAATTAACTCGCGGTAACGTTGTACATCTTTGTTACGTAGGTATGTTAAAAGATTACGACGTTTACCAACCATTTTTAAAAGACCGCGGCGTGAATGATGATCTTTCTTGTGAGTACGCAAGTGGTCATTTAAGTTGTTGATTTGTTCAGTAAGGACAGCGATTTGTACTTCTGCAGATCCTGTGTCGTTCTCATGAGTTTTGTACTCATTGATGATTTCGTTTTTACGCTCTTGTGTGATTGCCATCCGTGTTCACCTCCTAAAATTACAATCCCCATTTACCGAGCAAGCGTCGGTGACTCGACTTGCCAAGCAAAGGTTATTTTTAATACGTATTTAAGAATACCTTGTTTTATTAAAAAATGCAAGTTTAAACGATAATATATTACAAGAAAAATCCTTTTTCTTTATAAAATCAGAGAGCTTGTCGATTTTCTTTAAAGTATTGTAGAGCGCTGCGTTTATCCTGTTCGATTTGTAGAACCAATTCATCAATTCCCGCGAATTTCTGTTCTTGTCTCAGGCGCCGATGCCACTCGATGGTTACCTCTTCCCCATAGAATTCATGATTGTAGTCAAATAAATGTACTTCAACAGAAGGTTTTACGGTCTCATTATAGAACGTCGGCCTATATCCTAGATTACAAACCCCGTCGTGCCATTGCTGATTCACAAGCAGCTTAACAGCATAAACACCAGTTGGCGGCAGAATGCAGTCATCAGAAATCTCTACATTTGCAGTAGGGAATCCAATTGCCCTGCCTCGTTTATCTCCATGCACCACAGTCCCAGCAGTTGTATAATACCTGCCAAGCAAGACAGGCAGTTCATCCACTTTCCCGTCTCTAAGCAATTTGCGTATTCTAGTCGAACTAACCTTTTCATTCCCCTCTGTAAACTTCGGTACTACTGAGTAAGAAAACATGTCTCTTGAATGAAATGGCAAGGTCTCCATGGTGCCTTTCCCCATTCTTCCGTAGGTAAAATCAAAGCCTGCTGCTACATGTTTGACATTTAATCCTATGATATAATGATCCACGAATTCCTGTGGAAGCAAATTGGCGAATTCAGGAGTAAAATGAACAATAAACAAATAGTCAACTCCAAGCTCGGCAATTTTATTGACTTTTTCCGCTAAAGGAGTAATTGACTGTACATGCTGGTTATTTTTCCCCAAAACCACAGAAGGATGAGGATCAAACGTCATAACTGCACACCCAAGCCCATTTTCTGCTGCCTGTTTTTTTGCTTCAGCAATCACTTTCTGATGTCCAAGATGGACCCCATCAAAAAATCCCAAAGCCATTGCCAGAGGGGGGAATTGATTTTTCGCAAGGATTAATGGAAAACTAAGCTTAAATACATCCAATTGTACTTCACCTTTTCTATCTATACCTTTTCTATCTATACCTTTTCTATTCGTTCCTTAACACCTTAATTGGTTTGAGCAGCCCTGGCTTATTAGGATGCTGGGAATAAATGGCGAGTGCCAATCCACTTTCCGTTTCAGCTATAATCGGGCCGTTACATTTCATTAAGTGCTCAGGAATAGTTAAAACCGCACCATTTTTCACTTTCTCTGCTACTTTATCATGTATCACCATTTTCGGCAAATGAGAAAGAGCGGTTTCTAAAGGTCTTAAATAGTCTGCTATTTTTCCCTCTTCCATCAGCTTTTCAACTTGTTCAAATGTCAAACAATCATTTAAGGTAAATGAGGCAGACTGGATTCTGGTGAGTGCAGACATGTGGGCAGGAAATCCCAGCGCTTGGCCAATCATGACTGCTAATGTCCGAATATAGGTCCCTTTACTGCAGCTGACTCTGAATTTAAAACGTATAACCTCTCCGGAAAATTCATCCCGCTCATCAAGCAATTCATTTGAATAAATCGTAATCTTTCTTGTCGGCCGTTCGACTTGGATTCCTTTACGGGCATATTCATAAAGCCTTACGCCTCCTACCTTAACAGCCGAATACATGGGCGGTGTCTGTTCAATTTCCCCTGTGAATGATTCAAGAACACTAAGTATTTCTTTGCGAGAAATTGTCCGGTCTATCCGTTTTTTTTCTACTACTTCCCCTGAAGCATCTTCTGTAGTCGTGGAAAAGCCAATCGTTACTTCACCCTCATAAGCTTTTCCTGCATCCGTGATATATTCAGCCACTTTTGTTGCCTTTCCTATGCAAATCGGCAGAACGCCGGTCACATCAGGGTCAAGCGTGCCTGTGTGGCCGATTTTTTTCGTTTTAAGGATTTTTCTTAATTTAAAAACACAATCGTGGCTCGTTAATCCTGCAGGTTTATATAATGGCAATATTCCTTCCAATTTATAAAAAACTCCTTTCCAACCCGAAAAAAATGGATAGACAAGCGTCTATCCATTTCTCTCGTTTTTTATACGAACCATTTCATTCTTAGGAGTGCATTTTCGAATTAAACAAGAGAATTATTTTTCATCCTTCGATTCTGGCTGCTCGTCACCAGATTGTATTTGATGAAGTAATGTTTCGATTCGATTTCCATAATCGATCGACTCATCAAACTCAAAAATAATTTCCGGTGTTTTGCGCAATCGAATACGATGGCCGATTTCAGTTCGAATAAAGCCTTTTGCCTTTGCCAAACCTTTTAAGGTATTCTCTTTTTGTTCATCGTCACCTAATACGGAAATATACACTTTTGCTTGCTGCAAATCTCCAGTTACTTGAACGTCTGTGACTGTCACAAAGCCGATGCGTGGATCCTTGATCTTCCGGCCAATGATATCACTAAGTTCTTTTTTCATTTGCTCTCCAACACGATTTGCTCTAAGGCTCATCACATTCACCTCTTATTCAAAGCCATTCTATTTCGGTGATTGTCCTCTCGATCTCCGGAAACGAGTCAATTAACTTTAACGCGTTTTGCAATTCTTTTTCAGCCCCAGCCTTTGCTTGGGATACTGCTGCGATGGCAATCTTTGTCCGCTGCCATACATCCTGAAAGTCTACCTCTGCTGCTGAAACATTAAATTTTTGTTTCAAGCGGGCAAGAATTCTTTGCAAAACGGCTCGCTTCTCTTTCAAGGAATGGGCATCGTAAATGATGCATTCACATGAGGCGATGCCGACGATCATTTCCGTTCGACTTCTTCCATTACATATGCTTCAATGATGTCGCCTTCTTTAATATCGTTGAAGTTTCTAATGGTAATTCCACATTCATATCCTTGAGAAACCTCTTTGGCGTCATCTTTAAAACGTTTTAACGCGTCCACTTCACCTTCAAAAATGACAATCCCATCACGGATTACCCGGACTCCGCTGTCACGGGTGATTTTTCCGTCCGTTACATATGAACCGGCAATCGTTCCCACCTTTGATACTTTAAAGGTTTGGCGGACTTCAGCCTGGCCGATGATTTTTTCTTGGAATTCAGGATCAAGCATCCCCTTCATCGCTGCTTCCATTTCTTCAATCACTTTATAAATAATCCGGTGCAGACGGACATCTACTTTCTCAGACTCAGCAGCCCGTTTTGCATTCGCATCAGGGCGGACATTGAAACCAATAACAATGGCATTCGATGCAGAGGCCAGAGTAATATCGGACTCATTAATGGCACCAGTACCGCTGTGGATAATCTTAATGACGACTCCCTCAACATCAATTTTTTGCAAGGAGGCTGCCAATGCTTCTGCAGAGCCTTGAACATCCGCTTTAATAATGATATTAAGGTCCTTCATTTCGCCTTGTTTTAGTTGTTCAAACAAGTTATCTAAGCTAACACGGGTTTTTTCGCCGCGCTGGGCCGCAAGTGCTAGCTGTGCACGTGCTTCTCCCACTTGACGGGCAGTTTTTTCATCGTCAAATACGACAAAACGGTCACCAGCCTGAGGCACTTCATTTAATCCAGTAATTTCGACAGGTGTAGATGGACCCGCTTCCTTCACGCGCCGCCCTAAATCGTTGACCATTGCCCTGACACGTCCAAACGTATTTCCGACAACAATTGGGTCCCCAATTTTCAATGTGCCGTTTTGGACAAGGAGCGTAGCAACGGAACCGCGGCCTTTGTCAAGTCTTGCTTCAATTACTGTACCAACTGCATTGCGGTTTGGATTCGCTTTGTATTCTTCCACTTCGCTGACTAATAGAATCATTTCCAGTAAATTATCGATTCCTTCGCCAGTTTTCGCGGATAGTGGAACAAAGATCACATCGCCGCCCCATGCTTCCGCAACTAACCCATGCTCAGTAAGCTCTTGCATAACGCGGTCCGCATTGGCATCCGGCTTATCCATTTTGTTGACTGCGACGATAATTGGTACTTCAGCAGCTTTAGCGTGATTGATTGCTTCAACAGTTTGCGGCATTACCCCGTCATCAGCAGCTACCACAAGAATTGTAATGTCTGTGATTTGAGCTCCCCGCGCCCGCATCGTTGTAAAAGCAGCGTGTCCTGGTGTGTCCAAGAAGGTGATTTTTTTGCCATTTTCAACAACTTGATAAGCCCCTATATGTTGGGTAATACCTCCAGCTTCTCCTTCCGTAACTTTAGTATTACGGATAGAATCAAGCAGGGTCGTTTTACCATGGTCGACGTGACCCATGATTGTCACAACTGCAGGACGCTCAGCAAGATTGTCCGGTGCATCTTCAGTAAAATAATTCTCTAAATCAGTGGTATCCACCTTTATTTCTTCTTCCACTTCTACTCCGTACTCACCCGCAATAAGCTCAATCGCGTCTTTATCCAGCGCTTGATTGATGGTGGCCATCACTCCAAGCAGGAATAGTTTTTTGATAATTTCTGATGGCTCTCTGTGGAGCTTTTTGGCCAGCTCAGCAACCGTCAGTGATTCACTAAACGTAATTTTGGCTGGAAGTTCTTTTTCCTTTTTCTTCTGTGTTGCAGCCTGTTGTACAGGAGGCTGGTTTTTCCGCCTATTATTATGATTCCGATTTTGGTTTTGATTATGATTCGGCTTATTTTTTGGCTTGCCAGCTTGAAAAGCCTTGTTTTCTTTAGACTGGTATTCCTGATCGTGTTTTTTTCCTTCTTTTGCTTTTGGCGGTACAGCAACTTTTACTTTTGCAGGAACAGCCAATTTGTCCTCTTCTTCCTCAAAAGCCTTAGGATTGGACTTTGGCGGTACCACTGGCTTTTTGGCCATATTTTGCCCTGCAGGACGTGGATTATTGGATTGTTTTTGCTGCGCAGCATTCCCTTGTTTTTGCTGAGAGGAGCTGCTTTCTTTCTTCGTGTAAACTGCATCCAGCTTTTTAATATCTCCTGCTTCTAATGTGGCCATATGGTTGGAAACCTCTATATTCATTTCTTTTAATTTCGTTATAATTTCCTTACTCGAAAGGTTATATTTTTTTGCATACTCATAAACACGCATTTTACTCATTCATTTCACCCCCGCTAGATTTAATCGAGCAACGTCACCAGTTTCTGGGCAAATCCATCATCTAAAACAGCTACCACAACGCGGGCTTCTTTGCCGATTGACTGGCCAAGAAGATAACGATTTTCAACTATTTTTAAAGGAACTGCATATGAATTACATTTATCTGTAATTTTTTTTGTCGTATTTTGAGATGCATCTGCAGATAATAAAACAAGTTTAGCATTTCCACTGCGGATTTGCTTCACAGATAGCTCTTCACCTGATATGATTTTCCGTGCTCGATTGGCCAACCCTAGGAGAGACATCCATTGATTTTGTCTCATTTGGGTGACCCATTCTCCTTCTCGATTAGTTCAAGAAGTTCATCATATAGAGAATCATCGATTAGTACCTCTAAATGATTGGAAAGAATATTTTTTTTCTTTGCCAGCAAAACAGCATCCTTTTCCTTAGAAAGGTACGCTCCCCTGCCGGACTTTTTCCCCGTCAAATCGATAGAAACTTCGCCTTCTTTTGAGCGAACAATGCGAACGAGTTCTTTTTTCGGCTTCATTTCACCGGTTGCCACACACTTGCGCATCGGAACTTTTCTTTTAGTGTTCACGATTATTCACCTCAAACCTATTCTAACTCTTCGTCATAATCAAAATCTGGTTCAGGAGAATCATCAAATAATCTGATTGTTTCCTCACGTGGATATATTCCCTTTTCACGGGCTTCAGATTCTGATTTTATGTCAATTTTCCAGCCAGTTAATTTTGCTGCAAGCCGGGCATTTTGGCCGCGCTTGCCAATAGCTAGTGATAATTGGTAATCTGGAACAACTACTGTAGTAGCTTTCTCTTCTTCATTGACCATTACGTCAAGTACTTTTGAAGGACTAAGGGCATTTGCAACGAATACAACTGGATCATCAGACCATTTTACAATATCGATTTTTTCACCTTTTAGTTCATTTACAACAGCTTGAACCCTTGTCCCTTTTGGACCAACGCAGGCACCAACTGGATCCACTTCCGGATTATCGGAATGAACAGAAATTTTCGAACGGTCTCCGGCTTCGCGGGCCACCGATTTAATTTCCACTGTGCCATCATAAATTTCCGGTACTTCAATTTCAAAAAGCCGCTTTAAAAGTCCCGGATGAGTACGGGATACAAAAATTTGTGGTCCCTTTGTTGTTTTTTCCACTTTCGTGATAAAAACCTTAATCCGGTCATGTGGCTTGTAGCGTTCATTTGGCATTTGTTCATTGATAGGCAGCAATGCCTCAATTTTGCCAAGGCTGACATAAATAAACTTGGAATCGAGCCTTTGCACAATCCCCGTCATAATGTCTTCTTCACGGTCGATAAATTCAGAGTAGATGATACCCCGCTCTGCTTCTCTAACACGCTGGGTAACCACTTGTTTTGCCGTTTGCGCTGCAATTCTCCCGAAGTCTTTCGGGGTAACTTCCATTTCGACAACGTCTTCTACTTGGTAGTTTGGATTGAGTCTCCTTGCATCTTCAATAGAAATTTCCAGTCGTGGATCAAAAACCTCATCCACCACCTCTTTACGTGCAAAAACACGCATGGTGCCTGTTCCCAAATTCAAGTCAATTCTTACGTTCTGTGCCTGATTGAAATTGCGGCGATAAGCAGAAATAAGTGCAGCTTCAATAGCATCAATTAATACGTCTCTGGAAATACCTTTCTCTTTCTCCAGTACAGTAAGAGCATCTAATAATTCGCTGCTCATTTGTTCGTATCCCCCTAACCTTTTTAAATTGTATTTTTATGAAAATGTAACTGCCAAGCGGGCACTGGCCAGTTTTTCAACGGGAATTTCAACCGTTGTTTTCCTGGTCTTAATTTTGACTTCCAATTTTACTAGCTGGCCGTCATATTCAAGTAAAGTCCCCTCAAACGTTTTTTCCCCATTTATGGGTTCATAAGTTTTGATAAAGACATTTTTCCCAATTGCTTTTAGAAAATCTTTTTCCTTTTTTAATGGGCGCTCTGCTCCAGGTGATGATACTTCAAGAAAATAGTTATGAGGAATAGGGTCGACCTCATCAAGCTTTTCGCTTAGACGTTCACTGACAAGACCACAATCTTCAATGTCAACTCCGTTATCCTTATCGATGTACACGCGAAGAAACCAGCTTTTTCCTTCCTTCACATACTCGATATCCACTAATTCCAAGTCAAGTTCTTGAAAAATTGGTGCAGCCAGCTCTTCTACTACTTCTGTTATTTTGCTCATGCTAGACCTCCTTTTCCACCCATATTCTATGTAGTTGCTCCAAAAGCCATTAAAAAATCAAAGAAAGAAAACTGCTTAAACAACACGAAAGAGTGGGAGGGTCCCCACTCTTGTGCACGAGAGTATTTCTTAGTATTTCCAATAAAACTATAACATAATCAAGTACTATATGCAAATGTTATCCCTAATGCATGGCATTATGACAGCTAGAAAAGAGAAAGCTGATTCTGCTCCGGCAGGGATTCCAAACAGCCTTGTTTATCCAGATATTCGAGAATTGTTTTAGAAACTTTGCCGCGCTGCTGCAGGTCTTCTTTGGAAAGAAATTCGCCATCCTCCCTAGCTTTGACAATGTTAACAGCGGCATTCGTCCCTAGACCCGGAATTGAATTAAATGGAGGAATGAGCGTGTTCCCATCAATGATAAATTCAGCTGCATCTGACTTGTACAAATCATAATTCTGGAAGGAGTAGCCTCTTTCTGTCATTTCCAAGGCAAGTTCAAGAACAGTCAATAAGCTCTTTTCCTTATTGGATGCATCTAACCCTTTTGCATTTATTTCCTCGATTTTTGCCCGAATCGCTTCAGGGCCCCTCGTCATGGTTTCAAGATCGAAGTCTTCCGCACGGACAGTAAAGTATGCTGCATAGTATAACAATGGCAAATGGACTTTAAAATATGCGATTCTTACTGCCATTAGTACATAGGCAGCAGCGTGGGCTTTTGGGAACATGTATTTAATCTTTTTGCATGAATCAATATACCACTCTGGTACCTCGTTCCTGCGCATTTCGGCCTCCATTTCCTCTGTCAGTCCTTTCCCCTTACGGACTGACTCCATAATTTTAAACGCAAAGGATGGTTCAAGGCCTTGATATATCAAGTACACCATAATGTCATCCCGGCAGCCGATTACCTCACTTAAGGTACAGGTGCGATTGTGAATCAATTCTTGGGCATTTCCCAGCCATACATCAGTACCATGTGAGAGTCCAGAAATTTGCACAAGCTCAGAAAAGGTAGTGGGCTTTGTGTCCTCAAGCATTTGCCGGACAAATCTCGTTCCAAACTCAGGAATTCCTAACGTGCCTGTTTTACACATGATTTGTTCTTCCGTTACACCAAGTGATTCAGTGCCGCTAAAGATTTTCATGACTTCAGGATCATCAGTGGGGATCGTCTTCGGATCAATTCCACTCAAGTCTTGCAGCATCCGGATCACGGTCGGATCATCGTGGCCCAGGATATCTAATTTAAGAACATTGTCATGGATCGAATGGAAGTCAAAATGAGTAGTCCGCCATTCAGAGTTACGATCATCTGCTGGAAATTGAATCGGTGTAAAATCGAATACATCCATGTAGTCAGGGATAACGATGATTCCTCCCGGGTGTTGGCCGGTTGTTCTTTTTACACCAGTACAGCCAGATGCCAGTCTTTCAATTTCCGCACCGCGGATTTGAAGATTATGATCCTGCTGATAAGCTTTAACATATCCAAACGCCGTTTTATCAGCAACCGTTCCAATCGTTCCTGCACGGTAGACATTATCTTCACCGAACAATACCTTTGTATAGTTATGTGCCCTAGGTTGATATTCCCCTGAGAAGTTTAAGTCGATATCCGGAACCTTGTCCCCTTTAAAGCCAAGGAAGGTTTCAAATGGGATATCATGGCCGTCTTTCTTATATGTTGTACCGCATTGCGGACAGTCTTTATCTGGAAGGTCAAATCCGGAACCAACCGAACCATCATTAAAGAATTCAGAATGCTTGCAGATTGGACAAATATAATGCGGCGGCAGCGGATTGACTTCGGTAATTTCCGTCATAGTGGCAACCAATGAGGAACCGACAGAACCACGCGAACCAACTAGGTAGCCATCATTGAGTGATTTCTTTACCAGCTTGTGAGCAATCAAATAAATAACCGCAAATCCGTGCCCAATAATACTTTTTAATTCTTTTTCCAGACGGGCTTCCACAATTTCTGGCAGCGGGTCCCCATATATTTGATGGGCCATTGCATAGCTCATCCGGCGCATCTCCTCCTCGGCTCCTTCAATTTTCGGAGTATAGAGGTCGTCTTTTATCGGTTTAATGTCATCAATCATATCAGCAATTTTATTGGTATTTTCCACCACGATCTCTTTTGCCTTATCCTTGCCTAAAAAAGCAAAGGCATCAAGCATTTCGTTCGTAGTTCTAAAGTGAACATCCGGCAGTTCATGGCGGTTTAACGGATTAGCGCCACCCTGTGAACTAATTAAAATCTTCCGGTAGATCTTATCGTTCTCATTTAAATAATGCACATTTCCAGTAGCTACAACCGGAACCCCCAGTTTATCGCCTAAAGCAACAATATTGCTAATGATGGTTTCAAGTGCTTTTTCATCGCGGACCAGTTCCATTTCAAGCAATGGTGCATAAACTTCCTTTGGCATAACTTCCAGATAATCGTAAAAGCGGGCAGCCTCCTCGACTTCCTCGGGGGACTTTTGCATCATGCCCTCAAACACTTCTCCTTTATCACAAGCAGAGCCGACCAAGATTCCTTCTCTGTATTTTTGCAGGACGGACCTTGGAATTCTTGGCACACGGTAAAAATACTCGAGATGTGCGATTGAAATGATTTTAAACAGATTTTTTAGGCCTGCCTCCGTTTGAGCTAACAGGGTACAATGAAACGGACGAGCCCTTTGGTAAGCATTTCCCTGCCCCATATGCTCATTGAATTGGTCATGATATTCTATGCCCTTTTCTGAGGCATCCTTTAACATCTTCATCAGCAGATAGCCGGTCGCCTCGGCATCATAAATGGCCCGGTGATGCTGTGTTAATTCAATATCAAACTTTTTAGCCAGCGTATTTAATCGATGGTTCTTTAATTCCGGATAAAGAAAACGACCTAATTCCAGTGTATCAATAACAGGATTTTTCGCTTTATCCAATCCCATATTTTTGTAGCCGACATTTAAGAATCCCATATCAAAGGAAGCGTTATGTGCTACCAGTACGGCATCTTCGGCCCAATCATGGAATCTTTGCAGCACTTCCGGCACATCCGGTGCCGTTTGGACCATATCATCCGTAATACCTGTTAAATTGATCGTTGTAGCACTCAGCCGGTGGTGCGGATTGGCAAACGACTCGAAACGGTCAATTATTTCTCCGCCTTTGACCTTGACAGCCGCAAGTTCAATAATCGTGTCAAATACTGCTGAAAGTCCAGTGGTTTCAACGTCAAAGACCACAAACGTATCATCAGCCAATAATCGATGGTGATCATTATAGGCAATTGGAACACCATCATCAACTAAATTTGCCTCAACTCCATAAAGGATTTTAACACCATTCTTCTTGCCTGCACTGAATGCTTCTGGAAACGATTGGGCAACCGCATGGTCTGTAACTGCGATAGCTTTATGTCCCCATTTCTTTGCCTGTGCGACCAGGGCACTGACAGGGGTAACAGCATCCATCTGGCTCATTGGGGAATGAAGATGAAGTTCCACACGTTTCTCGTTGTCCGGTGCTGTATCCTTGCGCCCCAATGGCTTAAATTCATTAATATCGTTTGCAATCATAACGAGATCGCGGACAAATGTGTCGTTTTGGATGCTTCCTCTTACTTTCACCCACATGCCCTTTTTAACACGGGCAAATTGGGCCGCATCTTCTTTGTCGCGGGAAAACATTTTAACAATGATGGAACTGGTATAGTCCGTCATTTTAAAAGTCAATAGCGAACGCCCGCTTCTTAATTCACGTATTTCTGCGTCAAAAATGTAACCTTCTGCCACAATCCTGCGCTCTTCATCGACGATTTCAATTAAGCTGCGAAGTTCACTGTCATCTTTAATCGTGAGCCCGATGGTAAGAGGGCCCTCCGGAACATCTGTGCCTGCTTGTTCTTTCTCAGCCTCTTTCTTTTGCATTTCAACCATCGCTAAAAGGGCACGCTCAGAGTCTTCCTTTTGCTTGGCCTCTAAAAACTTCTGGTACTCCTCATTCATTTCTTCTGCTTTTAAGTCCGTTTCAAACGAAAAAGGCGGAAATCCAAACGATTGATAGATGTCACTGATTACTGCCGCATATTTTCGTTTTAAGGTGAGTCCTTCTGTATCATTGCGAACCGATACGGTCAGCTTGGTTCCGCTGATTTGCGGCATTTGCTCACTGAGTAATTTTAATAGGGGCGGTGCGATTCCATCGATTTGCTGGATACAATGGCTCCAGTAATCCAGGACCAATTGCGGTGCAATGGTTTTATCCAAAACTTTTATATCGTAGGAAACTTTGGCAATTTCAGCAAAAGCTCTCTCCAATCTTGAGGTAAATTGCATATAAATCTGATAAGGCAGTATTTTTTCAAATAAAAATTCAAAATGCCATTTCCTAGCTTTTTTTTCAACTAACATTCTTTCAATTTGTGCATTATTGAAGTGGATCATCACAGCATCCTCTGTTAATTGAAGCTGCTGGAGCAAGAGTAAGAATCGCTCTTTATTCCCTAAGGATAGACCGCTCAACGTTCTCTCTCCCATCTATATCTATATCTCTTTGTAGTGATTTCTAAAATGTAATTATAACACATGATTGCACTGGATTCGGCTTTATTCGACAGAAAACTTCATCCAGATTTGGAACCATAAAAAGTGCCCCTGCATCTTCCTGCAGGGGCGTTTCTTAGAATATCTTATTTTAAGAAAAATCTTTGAATGTCGTTCCATGTGACCACCAGCATTAATAGCATCAGAAGTGCAAAGCCAATAAAATGAACCATCCCTTCTTTTTGGCGGTCGATTGGCTTTCCTCTTACGGCTTCTATCGCAAAGAACATTAGTCTTCCGCCATCAAGAGCAGGAATTGGCAG
Organism: Neobacillus muris; assembly: GCF_943193175.1. Lineage (GTDB taxonomy): Bacteria > Bacillota > Bacilli > Bacillales > Cytobacillaceae > Neobacillus > Neobacillus muris. The sequence goes on along the minus strand of NZ_CALPDF010000002.1, from coordinate 183,585 downwards.
TAAATTCATAATCCCAAGGTTGATACTTAAAATGCCGGCCCATTTCATTAAATAAAAGATTCCTGACTTGGCCACTTCATCTGTCGAAACATAAATTCCAACCGGCCCTGATAGAGCATCTATCGAGAATTGCCCAGTGATTAATTTACCCAAACTGACAAATATTTGAATGGTCCAGAAATAGGTTTCTTTGGCCGCAGCAGTCACAGCCTGGACGGGAGATTTTTCAACGGGACTATATACACCAATCATCCCCATCTTTTGATCTTCCACTATTTTTTCTTCTGGTGTTACTTGGATTTCTTTTTCTACACCGTTACGGACAATCGTAAAATCTAATTTATTATTTGGATTTTCCCTAATGATTTCAACGACATCATTCCAGCTTGAAATTTCTGACCCATCTATGCTTTGGACAATATCGCCCTCCTGAAGCCCCGCCGCCTTAGCGGCACCATCAGGAGTTATTTCTCCGAGTTTAGGTTCGTTTGTCTGGACACCTTGCAATAAGGCAATCACAATAAAGACAACAAACGCCAAAATGAAGTTATTCATTGGGCCAGCAAAAATGGTGATGAAGCGATGTCCCAGCGATTTGGAGGCGAATTGGCGGTCGATAGGGGCAATTTGCGATTCTACACCATTTTCGACAATAACGGCTTGCGGACTAACAGAAAAAGATGTTAAATGATCTTCATCATCTTCGGGGAAGCCCTTAATAATTAAATCCTTTTCAATATCTGCAAACTCGACTTCCACAATCCGGCAATTCGGGAATTTTTCTTTATTATTCAATATAATTTTTGATACTTTTTCCTCTTTGTCAAATAAAAGACCAATCCGGTAACCTGCTTTGATTTCGATCATTTCCGGATCCTCGCCTGCCATCCGGACATAGCCGCCAATTGGCAATAATCGGATGGTATAGGTTGTTTCCCCTTTTTTATGTGAGAAAACCTTAGGACCCATGCCAATCGCAAATTCACGGCAAAGAATTCCTGCCCGCTTTGCAAAAATAAAATGCCCTAACTCATGAAAAAAAACGAGTGCGCCAAAAATCACTATAAAAGCTAAAACTGTAGTCAACGATAAAACCACCTTTTTTTAGGTTAAAAAGTTTCACTTTTGCCATCATACATTCTAGCTCCGCCACCTCTTACGTGCGCTTCCGTTTTTTTACAGAAGTGAATGTACATATTGTCTAGTTTCTTTGTCAACCTCTTGAATCAAACTCAATTCCGGATGTTCAATCGGCTGATGCCGGATTAATGCTTTTTCAATTAATTCTTCAATTTGCAAAAACTTAATTTTCCCTTGTAAAAATGCAGCGACTGCTGCCTCATTTGCGGCATTTAAAACAGTTGGCATGGTGCCGCCTGTTTTTCCGGCAGAATAAGCAAACTCTAAACACCTGAATCTTTCAAAACTCATTTCCTGAAAATGCAGTGAACCTATCTTCGCCAAAGCAAGCCGATTGGCTGCAGGAAGCGGCAATCGATCAGGATAAGTAAGCGCAAATTGGATCGGCACCCGCATATCAGGAGTTCCTAACTGAGCGATGATGCTGCTGTCATGGAATTCTACCATGGAATGGATAATACTTTCCTTATGCATCAACACATCAATTTTCTCATATGGCATGTTAAACAGCCAATGGGCCTCTATTACTTCCAATCCCTTATTCATCATTGTAGCTGAATCAATGGTAATTTTTGCCCCCATGGACCAGTTTGGGTGGTTTAATGCTTCTTCAACCGTTACATCCACTAGCTCTTCTCGAGTACGGTCCCTAAAGCTTCCACCTGATGCTGTCAGAATCAGCCGCTCAATATTTTTATCCTTCTCCCCCTGAAGAGCTTGGAAAATAGCTGAATGTTCACTGTCTACCGGGAGAAGCGGAACTTGATGCTTTCTGGCGGCTTCAAGCACTAAATGTCCTGCTGTTACCAGTGTTTCTTTATTGGCAATCGCAATGGTTTTTCCAGCTTCGATCGCCTGCAAAGTCGGATTTAAGCCGACACTGCCAAGAACAGCATTCACAAGAATATCCGCCTTGTCAAACACCGCTGTTTCGATCAGACCTTCATCACCATATGTAACTTTAGTGCCAGGGAACTCTGCTTTCACTATATGATAATCGCCTTTAGTTTGTACAGAAACTAGCTCTGGACGAAACTCAAGGATAATTTTTCGAGCCAAATCAATATTTTTTCCAACCGAAAAGGCAGCCAGTTTAAAATCATTCGGATGCTGGCGGATAATATCTAAAGTTTGAGTGCCTATAGAACCTGATGCACCCAACAAACTGATTAACTTCAATTCCTTCATCTCCCATATTTCAAAAGGCACATCCTACATTTCTTCTACCATAAATGAAAAAAGTGCAATAATGGCCAAACAAATAATAAACTGTCAAAACGGTCTAATATTCCTCCATGTCCTGGAAGGATATTGCCGGAATCCTTCACATTGAAATGGCGTTTATAGGCAGATTGTACAAGATCGCCAATTTGTCCAAAAACGGATAATACCAATGTTACCCCCAAAAGGGTAATCGGTGCTGTATCCATATCGGCAAATGCTAGAAATAGGGCCGCTACAGCCATAGCGCAGACCACTCCGCCGATGGATCCTTCCACAGTTTTATTGGGGCTGATCTCTGGGAGCAATTTATTCCTCCCAAGCGCTTTTCCAATGAAATAGGCACCTGAATCAGTGGCCCAAATGATAAACAACGAGTAGAAGATATAGATCAGCCCGGCCTCTCTGGTCTCAATAAAAAAGTAAAACCCGATTCCCACATAAATCGCGGACTGGATGCAAAAAGCTGCATCTTCAAAGGTAAAACGATTTTTCGTAAGGACCGTATAGGTTAGTAACAAAAAAATAAATGCTATCGCAATTTCTATCCTTGAATAATAAAAATCTGCGATAAGTTCATCATATTGCTTAGGAAAAAGAATGATCCATAAAAATAAAACAGAAAGCATCCCATATGGCGAAAAGATGGACAATCCCTTCATCTTTAGCAATTCATATAACCCAATGCTTGCAAGCAAATAGGTGACTAACACGAAAGGCAGGCCGCCGTAAATAATAATTGGCAAAAATAGTGCCGCGGCTACAACTCCTGTAATAATTCTTTGCTTCATCTAATAGTTCAACACCTTTTTGGTTCACGTATTAATTCCCCCAAACCGGCGCTGCCGGCTTTGGTATGCTTCAATCGCTTCGATTAAATGTTCCTCACTGAAATCCGGCCATAAAACATCGGTAAACCAAAATTCCGAATAGGCTAGCTGCCATAGCATAAAGTTGCTTAAGCGAATTTCACCGCTTGTCCGAATTAATAAATCCGGATCCGCAAAATTTGAAGACATCAGATAGGATGAAAAAACTTCTTCATCTATATCTGTTTCTTTTAGTATACCACTATGATAATCGTTTAAGACTTGCTTAACAGCATCGAGAATTTCCGCCCTGCTGCCATAATTCAAGGCAAAATTAAGGATCAGCCCATTGTTGTTTTTTGTTTTTTCCATCGCTTGTTCAATAGCTCTTAGTGTGTGTTTCGGGAGCTGGTCTTTATACCCCATCATTTTCACCCGAACATTGTTTTCCACTAGTTCTGGAAGAAACGTATCCAAAAATTCTTCAGGCAATTTCATGATATAGTCCACTTCATTCTTCGGGCGTTTCCAATTTTCAGTTGAAAATGCATAGAGTGTTAAAGTTTTAATTCCTAAGTCGTTCGCCAGCATTGTCGTTTTACGGACAACCTTCATCCCCTCATGATGGCCTGCAATTCGCGGCAGAGCCCGTTTTTTAGCCCAGCGCCCATTGCCATCCATGATGATCGCCACATGTTCAGGAACAGGTCTCGCTTTTATTTGTTCTATTTTATCTCGGAGTGTGGAAGAGGATTTTTGATTCTTCCAAAGCTTCATCTTATTTAACATACTATTGCTCCTCAAATAAAGTATTGTTTCCTCCGATAATAAAGTGAAACTTAAGATTTGGCGGTTATGTAAAAAACAATAATAAATATGCTTTAATCATACCAAAAATGCAAGAAGATATCTCTTAAATTAACATATGTACAAGAGGATGATTTAAGAATAACGTTCAAAATCTTTCAAGTTTTCACTATAGCCAATAAAACTGCCTTAAATAGTTAAAAAACCCCCTAAAAAGAGGGTTGCATGCATTAAAATTACACTTCCATGATTTCTTTTTCTTTATCTTTGGTTATTTGATCAATTTTATTGATATGTTCATCTGTCAACTTTTGGATATCATCCGAAAATCCACGCAAGGCATCTTCTGTTATTTCGCCAGCTTTTTCGAGTTTTTTCAAATCATCATTGGCATCACGGCGAATATTGCGGACAGCAATTTTTGCTTCCTCAGATTCCTTTTTGACCAATTTCACGAGCTCTTTACGGCGTTCTTCTGTCAATTGAGGAATCGCAAGCCGAATAACAGAACCGTCATTTGTAGGATTTAAGCCCAAATCAGATTTCAAAATGGCTTTTTCAATATCTCCAAGAACGGACTTATCATATGGCTGAATAACAAGCAATCTAGCCTCTGGGGTAGTAATCCCCGCCATTTGATTGACTGGAGTTGGTGCACCGTAATAATCAATCGTAATTCGATCCAGCAATGATGCACTGGCTCTGCCAGCACGAATGGTAGCAAGTTCGCGAGTATACGCTTGGATTGCTTTAGTCATTCTTTCTTTTGCTTGATTAATAACTTGTTTAGCCATCAGTTTTTCCCCCTCACAACAGTTCCAATTTTTTCGCCTAAAACGGCTCGTTTAATATTTCCTTGTTCCATAATCGAGAAAACAATAAGCGGAATATCATTATCCATACATAGGGAAGAAGCTGTAGAATCCATAACCGCCAATCCTTCCTTGATAACATCCAGAAAGGATAAATCATCATATTTCGTGGCATTGGCATCCACTCGCGGATCTGCCGAATAAACGCCATCCACATTATTTTTAGCCATCAGGATGACTTCCGCATCAATTTCTGCTGCTCTTAAAGCTGCTGTGGTGTCTGTTGAAAAATAAGGATTACCCGTACCCGCTGCAAAAATAACGACCCTGCCTTTTTCAAGGTGGCGCATCGCCCGGCGTCTTATGTATGGTTCAGCTACCTGGCGCATTTCGATAGAGGTTTGAACCCTTGATTCGACTCCAAGCTGTTCTAAACTATCCTGGAGAGCCAGCGAGTTCATGACTGTTGCAAGCATTCCCATATAATCAGCTGTGGCTCTGTCCATCCCCATTTCGCTGCCGATTTTTCCGCGCCAAATATTGCCGCCGCCAACAACGACAGCCACTTCCACGCCAAGTTCAGCAATTTCTTTTACTTGAGTGGCAATTGATTTGATGATTGAAGGTTTAATCCCAAAGCCTGATTCACCAGCAAGCGCCTCTCCGCTTAATTTTAACACAACGCGTTTGTACTTAGGACCGTTCATATAAACCTCCATTAAATTATAGCTTATTCCTTTAAAAATAGGGAACACACATCGTGTCCCCTATTCACAAAATTATTGCAGTAACATTCCCATTTACCTTTTGGCTGGAGCTAGAGAATAGTTGACTATTTTCTATTTACTTGATTCATTACTTCCTCAGCAAAGTTATCTTCACGCTTTTCAATACCTTCGCCTACTTCGTAACGGACAAATTCACGAACAGATGCGCCTTTAGATTCAACATATTGGCGTACTTTTTGGTCTGGATTTTTGACAAATGTTTGGTCTAACAAACAAACATCTTCAAAATATTTTCCTAAACGTCCTTCTACCATTTTAGCCACGATATTCTCAGGTTTGCCCTCATTCAGAGCTTGCTGTGTTAATACTTGACGCTCATGCTCCACTTCTTCTTGAGACACTTGGTCACGGGATACATACTTAGGATTTAATGCTGCAATATGCATGGATACATCTTTGGCAGCATCTGCATCAGTAGTTCCTTCCAAAACAGTCAATACAGAAATGCGTCCGCCCATATGAAGGTAAGCGCCAAATGCGTCATTATCAGTTTTTGAAACAATGGTAAAACGGCGAAGAGTCAGTTTCTCACCGATTTTAGCGATCGCAGCGTTGATATGGTCAGCAACAGTCGCACCATTCTCCATCGTTTGAGCTAATGCTTCATCAACAGTTGCTGGTTTCTTAGCAAGCAGATGCTCTGCAACTTCTTTTACAAGTGTTTGGAAGCCTTCATTTTTCGCAACGAAGTCAGTCTCAGAGTTAACTTCTAAGATAACAGCATCGTTACCGTTAGTTTGAATAGAAGTTAATCCTTCAGCTGCAATACGGTCAGCCTTTTTAGCTGCTTTGGCGATTCCCTTTTCACGAAGATAATCAATTGCTTTATCCATATCTCCATTTGTTTCAGTTAATGCCTTTTTGCAGTCCATCATACCTGCGCCAGTTTTTTCACGTAGTTCTTTTACCATTTGAGCAGTAATTGCCATTCTATATTTCCTCCTTAAACTTTCTTATGTACTATATTCCTATCATAGCCATTAGGAATGAAGATAAACATTCTAGTTCACTACATTTTTTTCTTAAAAAAAGGTGATAAAGGGTCTCCCTCTTATCACCTTTTTAAAAAAGCATTCATTAAGCTGTAGGTTGTACCTCTTCACCTTGTTTTGCTTCAAGGATCGCATCAGCCATTTTGCCTGTTAAAAGCTTAACCGCACGGATAGCATCATCGTTTGCTGGAATTACGACATCGATTTCATCTGGATCGCAGTTCGTATCAACAATACCAACGATTGGAATGTTTAATTTTTTAGCTTCAGCCACTGCAATTCTCTCTTTACGAGGGTCGATAATGAACAGTGCATCAGGAAGCTGTTTCATATCTTTAATTCCGCCTAGGAATTTTTCAAGACGCTCTTGTTCTTTCTTTAATTGTACAACCTCTTTCTTAGGAAGTACATCGAAAGTGCCGTCTTCAGCCATTTTTTCAATGTCTTTTAAGCGGCCAATACGCTTTTGAATGGTTTCGAAGTTTGTTAAAGTACCACCTAACCAGCGATGGTTAACATAGTACATACCAGAACGTTCTGCTTCTTCTTTAACAGAATCTTGAGCTTGTTTCTTAGTACCTACAAATAGCATAGTACCGCCGTTAGCAGCAAGTTCCTTTACCCAGTTGTAAGCTTCTTCAACCTTCTTAACTGTTTTTTGAAGGTCGATGATGTAGATGCCGTTACGCTCAGTGAAGATATATTTCTTCATTTTAGGGTTCCAACGGCGAGTCTGGTGTCCAAAATGCACACCAGCTTCAAGCAATTGTTTCATAGAAATTACTGACATGATTGTTCCTCCTATTTGGTTTGATTTCCTCCGTCCAGCTCATCTTTGGCCAGAAACTGTTCTAACAGCACCATCTGTCCAAATCCCCGAACGTGTGTATTAACACCATGAATTACTATAGCATATGGTTTTTAAACAATCAAGAATTAGTTTCGAAAAAAAAATTCCCAGCCATGGCTGGGAACCAAGAAGATTTATTAATGAGATTTAAGCTTTTCCAGTTCTACAAGGAATTTATCATTAAGAACTTTAATGTAAGTTCCTTTCATTCCAAGAGAACGTGATTCAATAACCCCAGCACTCTCAAGTTTTCTTAGCGCGTTAACAATAACAGAGCGGGTAATTCCAACGCGGTCTGCAATTTTAGAAGCCACTAACAAGCCCTCATGGCCGTTTAATTCTTCAAAGATATGCTCAATGGCCTCAAGTTCACTGTAAGATAATGAACTGATTGCCATTTGTACAACAGCTTTGCTTCTCGCTTCTTCTTCAATCTCTTCTGATTTTTCACGCAAAATTTCCATTCCGACAACTGTTGCGCCGTATTCTGCAAGGATCAGGTCGTCATCATGGAATTTTTCATGCAAACGGGCAAGAATTAATGTTCCAAGCCGTTCGCCCCCGCCAATAATCGGTACAATGGTAGTTAAGCCTTCATTAAACAATTCTTTGTTTTCTACAGGAAATGCTGTATATTGGCTTTCAACACCAAGGTTTGGAGAAGTTTCTTTAATATCAAACAAACTATTGGTATATTCTTCTGGGAACTGGCGGTCTTCGAACATTTTCTTCATACGCTCGTTTTCAATTTGCTGATAAATCGAGAATCCTAAAAGTTTCCCGCGGCGGCTTACAATGTAAACATTCGCTTCAATTGTTTCGCTTAAAGTTTCAGCCATTTCTTTAAAGTTTACTGGCTTTCCTGCAGCTTTTTGCAGTAATACATTAATTCTTCGTGTCTTAGTAAGTAAATCCATCTGTTTCTTCCTCCTAAATTACAACAACCATTATTAAATTTTTATTTTTGATACTGCCAAAGCCTGTTTTCTAGTCCTGTTTATAAGATAAACTGACTCAGGTCTTTGTTTTTGGATATGGCTCCAAGTTTTTCATCCACATACTGCGGGGTAATGGTGACTTTCTCCATGGAAATGTCTGGCGCTTCGAAGGAGAGTTCCTCCAGCAGTTTTTCCAAAATGGTATGCAGCCGCCTTGCTCCAATATTATCGGTATTTTGATTCACATCGAAAGCGATTTCGGCTATTCTACGAATAGCATCGTCAGAAAATTCAATTTGTATACCTTCCGTTTCCAATAATGCTTGATATTGTTTAATCAAAGCATTATCCGGTTCTACTAATATCCGGTAAAAGTCATCGACTGTAAGCTTTGTCAACTCAACACGGATTGGAAATCTCCCTTGAAGTTCAGGAATTAAATCAGAAGGCTTTGCAATATGGAAAGCCCCAGCAGCAATAAATAATACATGATCCGTTTTGATTGGCCCATATTTCGTTACAACCGTCGAACCTTCCACAACAGGAAGAATATCTCTTTGAACACCTTCCCTGGAAACATCTGCGGACGAACCGCCATGATTTTTGCTGGCAATTTTATCGATTTCATCGATAAAAATGATTCCATTTTGTTCTGCACGGAAGATTGCTTCGCTTGTCACTTCATCCATATCAATCAGTTTGGAGGCTTCCTCGTTCGTTAACACTTTTCGTGCCTCACGAACCGTCAGCTTTCTTTTTTTGTGTTTTTTGGGCATAAAGCTGCTAAGCGCATCCTGCATATTCATTCCCATTTGTTCAATACCTGAGCCTTGCAGCAAATCAAACATGGAAGGGGTTTGCTCCTCCACTTCGACCGTAACAATTTCATCTTCCAATTGGCCTAAAGCTAATTTTTCTTTGACAATTTTCCGTTTTTCATAAACGGAATAATCTTCTTGCGGGGAATCTTGTTCCTGGGTTTGATTCCCTCCGCCAAATAGCATTTCTAATGGATTCTTATAGTTTGAAGATTTTTTAGATGACGGCACTAACAGTTCCACCAGTCTGCTATTGGCATTTTCTTCTGCCCGTTCCTTGACGCTTTGCATCCGTTCTTCTTTGACAAGACGAACAGAGGTTTCGGCTAAGTCACGTACCATTGACTCTACATCACGGCCAACATAACCAACTTCAGTAAATTTTGTAGCCTCTACTTTAATGAATGGGGCGCCCACCAGTTTGGCAATTCTTCTGGCAATTTCCGTTTTCCCTACCCCAGTCGGTCCTATCATTAAAATATTCTTAGGAATAATTTCTTCCCGAAGCTTTTCAGTCAACAGGCCCCTTCTATATCGATTCCGGAGTGCAACAGCAACAGCTTTCTTCGCATCCTTTTGCCCAATAATATACTGATCAAGTTTCTCTACAATTTGACGGGGGGTTAAATCAGTTGTTCTGGCCATTTATGAAAACTCCTTCCCGTTATAATTCTTCAACAATGATATTATGGTTGGTGTAAACACATATGTCTGCAGCTATTTCCAAAGCAGCTTTTGCGATTTCCTTTGCTGATAAATGCTCCCCTGAATAGCTTTTTAAGGCCCGGCCAGCTGCTAATGCATAGTTGCCTCCTGAACCAATGGCAAGGATCCCGTCATCCGGTTCAATGACTTCCCCAGTACCCGAAACCAGTAACAAGCTCTCCTGATCCATGACAATCAACATGGCCTCAAGTTTTCTAAGGACTTTATCGCTTCTCCATTCTTTCGCTAGCTCTACAGCAGCTCTTTGCAGGTTTCCATTGAACTCCTCCAATTTACCTTCAAACAGTTCAAACAGTGTAAACGCATCGGCAACAGAGCCTGCGAATCCTGCCAAAACCCGGCCATTAAAAATTTTCCTGACCTTTCTTGCTGTATGCTTCATTACTACCGCGTTTCCCATTGTTACTTGTCCGTCACCAGCCATCGAACATTTCCCGTTATGATGAATGGCAAATATCGTTGTCGCATGAAATTGGTCCATTTTTGCTGTTCCTCCTTGTCGGGAGCATTTTCTTCTGTTACCTGCTATATAACATATGTATCAAAGTTATCCTATTACCATGATGATCCAAACTTTATTCCGTTATTACTGTGGGATAAAATCTCCTCAAAAGCAGTCACTTTTTTTCGCGCATACTTGAAGATGCAGAAGATTTCTTTGTACAAACGTTTCCTTTTATGTTACATATCCTTGTTCATACTTGAACAAAGGAATTCACTGATATCATGTTGATAATAATCAATTTGTATTTTGAGGAATTGAGCTCTATTTGTAAATACAGATTCCATAAAGTTTATAAAATATTCACAATACAGAAATCTCCCTCAGTCAATGGCTACTAAATAGTATCACAATTCAACAGCGCTTGCAATAAATTTTACAAAACCTTCACAAAGTTCTGAATTGTTTTTGATGCATCATTATCTTACAGTCTAACTTACCCAGACTAGACTCTAAATAGCAACCCCCTAAGCTTCCCTAAAAATAAAGTCCATTTTGCATTTTACTATACGAATGAAAAACAAAAAAGTTTTTTGTCTTATACAGAATAGTTAAACTTCAATACAAACCATAAGAGTGGACTTTGCCCACTCTTATGCTTGAGGTTCTTCCTTATAATCACAGGAGATGCATTGAACCTGGACACCTTTTTTCAATTTTTTCTCAACAAGAAGCCCTTCGCATTTCGGACAACTTCTCGGCAGGGGCTTATCCCAAGAAATAAAATCACATTCTGGGAATCGGCTGCAGCCGTAGAAAATCCTCCGCTTCTTGCTCTTCCTTTCAACAATAGTCCCTTCATGGCAATTAGGGCATGTAACCCCTATTTCTTTAATGATTGGCTTGGTATTTCTACAATCAGGGAAATTGCTGCAAGCCATAAATTTACCATATCGGCCCATTTTAAATACCATCGGGCTGCCGCAGTTTTCACAGTCCTCACCGGCCGGCTCATCCTTAATTTCTACTTTCTCCATTTCTTGTTCAGCTATTTTCAAATGCTTTTCGAATTCTTGGTAAAATTCGTCAATTACTCGAACCCACGGAACTTTGCCTTCCTCAACATTATCCAGTCCCTGTTCCATTTTAGCTGTAAATTCAACATCTAAAATCTCCGGGAAAAATTCAAGCATTAATTCATTAATGATTTCGCCTAATTCTGTCGGAACAAACCGCTTATTATCCAGGGCCACATAGCCCCGCTTTTGAATGGTGTCCAATGTCGGTGCATAGGTGGACGGACGGCCTATTCCAAGTTCTTCTAGTGTTTTTACTAATCTGGCCTCAGTATAACGCGGCGGCGGCTGAGTAAAGTGCTGTTTCGGCTCAATATCCTTTTGGAACACTTCATCCCCTTCCCGTAAATCAGGAAGCATTTTGTTTGACTCCTCGACTTGGTCATCCGTTCCTTCCACATATACCTTCATAAAACCCGGGAACTTTATTTTTGAACCTGTTGCCCGGAAGACCACATCGCCATTTTGCAAGTCAACACTCATCGTGTCCATTACTGCCTGTGCCATTTGGCTCGCTAAAAAGCGCTCCCAAATCAGCTTATAAAGCCGCAGCTGGTCTCTTGAAAGGTGTTCCTTTAAACTATTAGGGTCTCTAAACGTACTTGTTGGACGTATTGCCTCATGGGCATCCTGTGCATTTGCCTGCTGTTTCTCCCGCTTTTGTTCCGTCTTTAAGAATTGATCACCAAATTCGGATTTAATATACTCAACAGCTTCTGACTGGGCAACTTCTGAAATCCGGGTGGAATCTGTTCTCATGTAGGTAATTAAACCAACAGTCCCTTCTTTTCCAAGTTCAATCCCTTCATACAGCTGCTGGGCAAGCATCATCGTCTTTTTGGCCCGGAAATTTAATTTTCTGGCAGCCTCCTGTTGTAGCGAGGATGTGGTAAAAGGAGGAGCCGGATTCCTTCTCCGTTCCTTTTTAGCCACGGAAGTGACCGTGAATTTATTGCCTTTTAATTGCTTTAAAATTTCTTGAACAGCTTGTTCTGAGCCCAATTCATTTTTATTCTTGCCGGCAATGCTATGGAAACTGGCACTAAAATGATCTTTCCCCTTTAAAAAATCCCCATCAATTGTCCAATACTCTTCTGGTACAAATGCTTGAATCTCTTTTTCTCGATCAATAATCAGTCTTACAGCTACCGATTGCACGCGTCCAGCACTTAAACCTTTTTTCACTTTTTTCCAAAGTAACGGGCTGATATTATATCCGACGAGACGGTCTAAAATTCTTCGTGCCTGCTGGGCATCTACCAAATCCATATTAATGGGACGGGGATGTTTAAAGGATTCCTTTATCGCATCCTTGGTGATTTCATTGAAAACCACTCGGCAGTCCGTGTTAATATCCACGTCCAAACTATGGGCCAAATGCCAAGCGATCGCTTCCCCTTCTCTGTCAGGGTCGGCTGCAAGATAAACTTTTTTTGCTTTTTTGGCCGCAGATTTTAAATCTTTTAAGACGGGGCCTTTCCCCCGAATGGTAATATATTTTGGTTCGTAATTATTCTCAACGTCAACGCCCGTTTGACTGCGGGGCAAATCCCGGACATGGCCCATTGAGGCTTTAACTTTATATTTGCTTCCTAAATATCGTTCTATCGTTTTCGCTTTTGCAGGCGACTCAACGATCACAAGATAATCTGACATTCTAAAAAGTCCTCCTTAAGAGGGAAGTGTTAAGCGAGTAGATCCGGCAGCAGCCTTATTCTATTATGCTTATCATTGGGAAGGTTTCTAAATTCAGTTATTTCAACTTTTCTTTAAAAAAATACCTTTTACAAAACTCCCCTATCCCAGTCTAGTTAAATTCTATATTTATTGGCACGATAAAATGCATTATTTCAAGTCATTCTTTTTTTCGAACATCTGTTGGAAAATGTAATACATATTAGAAAGAATTTCAACCTTTTTAGCAGTTTTTTTTCACTTTTTTGAAAAAGCTTCAATAAATCGAAATATTTTCCTTGCTGTTTCTTTCCATTTTATCTTATTTCTTCCAATATATCAGATGCACATGTTACTAATTTTGCCCCCTGCTGAATTAATTCATTTGCCCCAACAGAAAAAGGATTAAATATGCTTCCGGGCAGCGAGAACACCTCCCGCCCTTCATTAACGGCATAATTTGCGGTAATCAAGGAGCCGCTTTTCCGCTTTGCTTCAATAATAAATGTTCCGCGGCTCATCCCGCTAATAATACGATTTCTGGCCGGAAAATGCCATCTTTGCGGTTTGGTATTTGGCGGGTATTCAGAGACGACAAGCTGTGTCTTCATTAATTCCATAGCTAAGTTGAGATTCTCCTTTGGATAAATATGATAGAGGCCGCCTGCAATTACGGCTATTGTATGGCCGCCATTTTTAACCGCATACTCATGAGCAAGCGCATCAATTCCTCGGGCCAGCCCGCTTACAATGACAATATCATTTTCTATTAATTCAGGGAAGATTAAACGGATCGCATTTTTCCCATATTGCGTTGCCTGTCTTGACCCAACAACAGCAAGTAATGTTTCTTTTTTAAGCAGGGAAACATTTCCTTTTACAAATAATGCCCAAGGCGGCTGGTAGATTTCTTTTAAATAGGGAGGATACTCCGTGTCAAAGATTGTGATAACGGATATATCATTAGATTGATATTGGCGGATTTGTTCATGTAAGCTGTCTGGATAAAGGGAAGTAATGATGGGCTTGGATGCTGGAGCGGCACCGAGGGAAAGTTCGAGCTGCAAGCTGGCAGGGGAGGGTTGAAAGTTTTGAAGCTTCGGGTCTTTTTTCAGGACTTGATAGACATAGTTCCAGGTACAATTCGGATAATGAAGCAAAGCAATCAGTTTTTCTTTAAATTCATCCATTCATGTATCTCCTCCTTAAGGATAAACAAATAGCCCCTCACTATACGAGGGACTATCTGCCTAATTCTAGTAGACTGTGATTAGTGAGTTTTACACTTTTCATAGAGTCCTTTTTCTTTAAGGACCTCAATTAACGTTTCACCCATAACCGCAGGAGTCTCTGCAACTTTAATTCCAGCTGCATTCATGGCTTTAATTTTTTCATCGGCTGTTCCTTTGCCGCCGGAAATAATCGCACCAGCATGGCCCATGCGCTTTCCTGGAGGTGCAGTGCGTCCGCCGATAAAGCCTACCACTGGTTTAGTCATGTTTGCTTTAACCCATTCTGCAGCTTCTTCTTCCGCCGTGCCGCCGATTTCACCAATCATGATCACAGCATAGGTTTCTGGGTCTTCATTAAAGGCTTTTAATACATCAATAAAGTTTGTCCCATTAACAGGGTCGCCGCCAATACCAACTGCAGTTGTTTGGCCGATTCCCGCCTGTGTTAGCTGATGAACTGCCTCGTATGTTAAGGTTCCGGAGCGAGATACAACTCCTACATGTCCTTTTTTATGAATATATCCTGGCATGATACCAATTTTGCATTCATCAGCCGTAATGACACCAGGGCAGTTAGGACCCACCAGACGAGTTTTCTTTCCTTCCATATACCGCTTAACTTTTACCATATCTAGTACTGGAATATGCTCGGTAATACAAATAACTAAATCTAGTTCCGCATCTACTGCCTCAATAATAGAATCTGCAGCAAATGGAGCTGGCACATAAACAACAGAAGCGTTGGCACCGGTTGCTGCTGCCGCTTCTCGTACAGTATTAAATACAGGTACTCCTTCAACCTCTTGACCGCCCTTGCCTGGAGAGGTACCGCCGACAATTTTTGTTCCGTATTCCAGCATTTGTTTTGTATGGAACCGCGCAGTTCCGCCAGTGATTCCTTGAACAATTACTTTTGTATCTTTATTAATAAAAACACTCACGATTAATTCCCCTTTCGTTCGATCCTATTTCACTAATGAAACGATTTTTTGAGCACCGTCTGCCATGGATTCTGCTGCAAGGATGTTAAGTCCTGACTCAGAAAGGATTTTCTTCCCTAAGTCCACATTTGTCCCTTCTAAACGAACAACAAGAGGAATGGAAAGTCCTACTTGTTTAGCCGCCTCAACAACACCTTCAGCAATAACATCACATTTCATGATTCCGCCAAAGATATTGACAAAAATACCTTTTACGTTTGGATCTGAAAGGATAATTTTAAATGCTTCTGTCACTTTTTCAGCTGTAGCGCCGCCGCCAACATCAAGGAAGTTAGCAGGGTCACCGCCATAGTGCTTGATGATATCCATCGTCGCCATCGCAAGTCCTGCGCCATTTACCATACAGCCGATATTTCCATCTAATGCAATATAGCTTAAATCATATTTAGAGGCTTCAATTTCTTTTGGATCTTCCTCTTCTAAATCACGATATTCCAGTACATCCTTTTGGCGGAATAAAGCATTGGAATCGAAATTCAATTTGGCATCAAGGGCCATTACTTTTCCATCTCCCGTAACGACGAGAGGATTGATCTCAGCAATTGAGCAATCTTTATCAACATATGCATGGTATAATCCAGTCATAAACTTGACTGCCTGGCTAACAAGCTCTTTTGGGATATTAATATTAAAGGCTAACCGGCGTGCTTGATACGGCATTAAACCAAGAACTGGATCAATTTCTTCTTTGAAAATTTTCTCTGGTGTTTTGGCTGCAACCTCTTCGATTTCAGTGCCGCCTTCTTCAGAGCCCATCAGAACCACTCTGGAGGTTGCCCGGTCCAATACCAAGCCTACATAGTATTCCTTTTTAATATCGCAGCCTTCTTCAATTAGGAGGCGTTTTACTTCTTTTCCTTCAGGACCGGTCTGGTGGGTGACTAAGGTTTTCCCCAAAATTTCACTAGCATATGTACGGACCTCATCTAGGTTCTTTGCCACTTTAACCCCACCGGCTTTTCCCCGTCCGCCGGCGTGAATTTGTGCTTTAACCACACAAACCTGTGTGCCTAATTCTTTTGCGGCTTCAACCGCTTCTTCAACCGTGAATGCCACTTTACCATTTGGAACGGTAACCCCATATTTTCTGAGGATTTCTTTCCCTTGATACTCATGGATATTCATTTCCCATCCTCCTAAAATCATACTCTTTGAAAAATTGACTCCGTTTTCATTTTATATAATGAAACATACCTTGTCTACTTTTTAGTTCAAAAAATTATACTCATCTTAATATTATGAATAATTAAATCCCATTAAAAGCACGTAAAAATAACCTTACCATTCTATTCTAGTATTTTATAACCATAATAAAAAAAAGGGCTGACCGCCCTTTTTTAGTTGATATGCATGCCCATTACCTCTTTTACTGGCGCAAAGCTTTTTCGATGGTAAGGAGTAATGCCAAATGTGCGAAGGGCGTCCAGATGCTCCTTTGTCCCATAGCCCGCATTATGGTCAAAACCATAAGCTGGGTATGCAGCTGCAAGCTCCTTCATGAAACGGTCTCTTGCTACCTTAGCAACGATTGATGCCGCAGCAATGGAAACACTTTTAGCATCCCCTTTCACAATGGATTCTGAAGGAAAGGGTGCTGCTAATTTCATTGCATCAATCAGCAAGAAATCCGGTACAGGCGTTAAGGCCGCAATGGCTGTTTTCATTGCTTTTTTCGTAGCTTCATAGATGTTGATTTCATCAATTTCTTGTGCATCTATCATGCAAACACTGACCGCCAAAGCCTCATTCCTGATGACAGCATCGTACTCTATGCGTTTCTTTTCGGTAAGCTTTTTTGAATCATCAATTCCTGGCAAAAAAAAGTCCCCGGGCAAGATCACTGCGGCCGTCACTACAGGGCCTGCAAGCGGCCCCCTGCCAACTTCATCAACACCAGCTATCAGCTGAAAGCCTTGGGATCGATACAATCGTTCATAATGGGTCATTTCATAAAATTTAGCTTCAAGGATTTTTTCCTGTTCCTTTTGTTTTTTCCATCTTAACACAAGCGATTGTACACCTTTGCGTTCGTCCTGTTCGAGTTCCTGGATAAATGGTTCTGTGTCAGCTATGTTGTTTTTTAACATCTGTTCAATTTCTGAGATTGATTTCAGTTTCATCATCTACACCTGTTCATTTAATATAAGAAAGCCCTCCATAGGAGAGCCCGCCACTATTCTGATTCCTGCAAGTTTTCAATTTCGGCTGGCCGTTCAAACGACAGCGGGCCAAATTTTTCTGAACGGATTTCCCTGATGACTAGTTCCGCCACCTTATCATAATCAATCATGCCTCCACTGGTCAGACAGCCGCGCAATTTGCCGATATGGTCAAATAACGCTACGGCGTCTTCGGGAATTTCGGGCAGCTTATAGCGTTCCTGCAGGCGCTCGGGATAGCGGCGTTCCAAAAACCTTAAGGCGTAAATGGTTAAGTCTTGAAGATTTAATAAGGTATCTTTAATGGCACCTGTAATCGCCAGCTTCATTCCCACTTCTTGGTCCTCAAATTTTGGCCATAGAATCCCTGGTGTGTCTAAAAGCTCCATTTCTTTGCCGACCTTAATCCACTGCTGAGCCTTGGTAACCCCTGGAGTGTTTCCTGTTTTCGCAATATTTTTTTTGGCTATGCGGTTGATTAACGTGGATTTCCCCGCATTAGGAATGCCTACAATCATCGCCCGAATCGCCCGAGGTTTGACGCCCTTTGCCCTCATGCGGTCAAATTTTTCTTTTAACAATTCCTGGGCGGCCTGAGTGATTTTTTTCATGCCTTCCCCTGCTTGAGAGTTAATGGCGATAGCCTTAACTCCCTGATTGTCAAAAAAGGCAATCCACTCTTTCGTGGCCTCCTTATCAGCCATGTCCGCCTTGTTTAATAATACAAGCCTTGGCTTATGCTGAATAATCTCATCAATCATCGGATTCCTTGATGAATAAGGAATTCTTGCATCTACTAATTCAAAAATAATATCAACTAATTTTAATTTTTCCGTGACCTCTCTGCGAGCCTTGGCCATGTGGCCAGGAAACCATTGGATCGTCAAAGCAGCCACCTCCCAAACATTCTATTTTACGGATACAATATGTGCGTCTTTTAATGGCCAATAAACAATGCTGGTCTTTCCAATGACCTTATCCATTGGAACGGTGCCAATATGCCTGGAATCCTTACTAAAGCGGCGATTATCGCCCATTACAAACAATTCCCCTTCAGGAACCGTTTTACGGCCGATTTTTTCTTCTAGCGTGAATGGATCCGTAAGAGGGCCATCTTGCACTTGCTTTTTATATTCATCAAGGTATGGCTCATCATAAGCTTTACCATTGACATATAAAGTATCATTTTTATACTCGATGGTATCACCAGGCAGGCCGATCACTCGCTTGATATAATCCTTTTGTTCCGGTGCATGAAACACGATGATATCAAAACGTTTAGGTTCACCGATTTTATAGCTTAATTTATTGACGATCATTCTGTCCTGGTCTTTTAACGTCGGCATCATGGATAATCCATCTACCACAATAGGAGCAAATAAAAAGAACCGGATCACAGCTGCCAAAATGACTGCTATTAACAATGCCTTGGTCCATTCCCAAAGTTCATTTTTCTTTTTTGCCATAATATGTCCCCACCATTCCTGCACAAAAATGTCTTATATAAAACCTATTTTACATATATTGCATACAATTAACACGATGGGAAAAGGATTTTAATGAAACTTTAATATTTTTGCTGAAAATCGCTCCTATTATCCCCATCTACTGTTTAAGCAGGATTATGTATAAAAAAAGAGCCTGCAGAGCAAGCTCTTTTTTTCTTATTAGCGAATTTCTTTAATACGAGCTTTTTTACCGCGAAGGTTACGCAAGTAGTAAAGTTTTGCACGGCGGACTTTACCGCGGCGGATTACTTCAAGCTTCGCAATTTTTGGTGTGTGAACAGGGAATGTACGCTCAACGCCTACACCGTAAGAAACTTTACGTACTGTGAAAGTTTCGCTGATTCCACCACCACGACGCTTAATCACAACACCTTCAAAAATCTGAATACGCTCGCGAGTTCCCTCGATAACTTTCACGTGTACACGTACAGTATCACCAGGACGGAACGCAGGAAGATCTGAGCGAAGTTGTTCTTTTGTGATTTCTTCAATTAGTTTATGCATCGTTTTCAACTCCTTCCAACAGATGCTCATGCATACCAATCATTTAGCAAAAAATGCAGCGGAACATCGTTATAAGACCAAAACCTGAAAAAGTATCAGCTCAAAGTCACAAGAAGTATCATACCATAATTGCTTCGAGTCCGCAACACTACATGGATTCTTTTTTTACTTCTGCTAACCATTTTTTTTGATCAGGGGTCAGTTCAATTTTCTCTAATAAATCCGGTCTTCTCAGCAGCGTTCTCCTGAGTGCCTCTTTATTGCGCCATTCTTCAATAAGCCGATGATTCCCTGACATCAACACATCCGGTACTTTCATGCCGCGGAAATCAGCGGGTCTTGTATAGTGCGGATGCTCAAGAAGGCCTGTTGAGAACGAATCCTTCATATGGGATTCCTGGTTTCCCAAAACCTCAGGCAACAACCGGACTACACTATCAATCACGACCATCGCCCCCAGTTCTCCGCCAGTTAATACATAATCCCCGATAGAAATTTCATCCGTGACCAAAGACTCCCGGATCCGTTCATCGTACCCCTCATAATGGCCGCAAATAAAAATCAAATGATCTTCCTTGGCTAACTCCTCGGCCTTTTTTTGATCATACCTAGTCCCTTGTGGACACAAAAGAATGACGCGCGGACTGCTTTGGGCTTTTTCCTTAAGCACTGCCACTGCATCAAAAATCGGCTGTGGCATTAACACCATCCCTGCGCCTCCCCCATAAGGGTAATCGTCAACGGATGAATGCTTGTTATCGGAAAAGTCGCGAAAATTGACAAGATTATACTCGACAGCCGCTTTTTCTGCGGCCTTATGTAAAATCGAGGATCCAAGCACCCCGTTAAACATTTCCGGAAAAAGTGTCAGGATGTCAATTTTCATCATGATAATAATCCTTCCATTGGTTCAATAATCACTAATTTATCTTGTACATTGACTTTTTTTACAACCTCTTGAATATAGGGTATTAAGATTTCTTTCCCATGAAGGTCTTTAACTACCCAGACATCATTGGCACCAGGAGTCAGGATTTCTGTGATTTTCCCAATTTCCTCTCCAGCGGCAGTTTCCACACGGCAGCCAATGATTTCGTGAAAATAAAATTCATCTTCTTCCAGATCGGTTAACTGCGACTCAGGCACTTTTAAAATTCCTTCTTTAAACTTTTCAACTTCATTGATATTTTCATAACCTTCAAATACCAGCAAATCAAAATTTTTATGGGTCCGGTGGCTTTTAACGATCAATTCAATCGGAGTTTGTGATTTGGGCAAGAATAAGAATAGTTTGTTTCCTTTTTGATACCGTTGTTCGGGAAAGTCTGTTTTGGAAATGACACGGACCTCACCCTTGACTCCATGAGTATTGACAATTTTGCCGACATTAAACCATTTTTCCATCCATTTATCACCCTCTACCTAATTTCCTCAATTATTCCATCTTTTACAATAATGGCATGCTGCTTGTTCACTGCCTCCCAAGTATCGCCTGCCTTCACCTCTATAAGAGCCTGTACCTCTTTTTCTGCTAATTCACTGCCTATTGGTAGGATATGTAGTTGTTCCATTTGAAAATCAAGAAGCTGCAGTTTTTCCTTCCGGGTTTTAAGCTCTTTATCAAAATTCTTTTTCAGTGAATCGGCCGAATAGGCTTTTGTTTTTTCTAAACGTTTAAATTCAAACAATAGCTGGTCACATTCTTTGTGAAGCTGCAGCCTTTGTAACTCGTAGTTTTCCATAAGCTCCTGTTTGCTTTTTTCTGTTAAGATTTGCTTGACTACAACCGTTTGAATGATTTGCATTAGACAGCCTCCTTCATATTACTCTAGTTCATAAAGGCTATAGCAAAAAAGGGGGGATTTTATCCCCCCCTTCCTCTAGATGCAAAAAGCTATTCACCAATTTCCAGAAAAATTTTCTTTTGTTGTGACGATCCTGCTGCATATACAACAGTCCTAATGGCCTTTGCAACACGCCCCTGCTTGCCGATCACTTTACCAATATCTGTTCTGTTTACAGTCAAATGATAGGTAACTCGAGTTGGCTCTTCCACGACATTCACTTGAACATCTTCAGGAAAATCAACAAGGGGCTTTACGATTGTTTCAATAAGTTCTTTCATAACACCCTTAGATTACTTGCCTAATTTTGCATTGTGGAATTTTTCCATAATGCCTTGGTTAGAGAAAAGGTTACGAACTGTATCAGATGGTTTCGCACCATTTTGTAACCATTTAAGAGCTAATTCTTCATTGATATCCACTTGAGCTGGTTCAGCAACTGGATTGTAAGTTCCAACTGTATCGATGAAACGTCCATCACGTGGTGAACGAGAATCAGCTACTACAATACGATAGAAAGGAGTTTTCTTTGCTCCCATACGTTTTAAACGAATTTTTACTGCCATAATTAAAAGCACCTCCGAATAGTTTCACACAAGATAGTATAATATCAATTGTTAAATGATTTGTAAAGTGTTTTTTCTTTACAGGGTAGTATTACCTTAAATTAACAGATTTAAACCGATATAAAATGCTTTACGCTCTAACCCCAGCTGATTCTGCCTTTAGGTTTAGAACGGATTGAACGGCAATTTGAATCCGCCTTTTTTCTTTGACTTCATCTGCATGCCAGACATTTGTTTCATCATCTTTTTCATATCTTCGAACTGTTTTAACAGACGGTTTACTTCAGTAACAGGCCGCCCGCTGCCTTTGGCAATTCGGCGCTTGCGGTTCGAATTCAAGATTTCCGGATGATTTTTCTCATCCTTGGTCATCGATTTGATGATGGCCTCAACATGAGCAATTTGCTTCTCATCAATTTGCAGGTTATTGAGTCCCTTTATTTTGTTAGCTCCAGGCATCATCTTCAGCAGCTCATCTAACGGTCCGAGTTTGCGGACCTGTCCCAGCTGATCAAGGAAATCATCCAATGTAAACGTGGCAGTCCTCATCTTTTGCTCTAATTCTTTTGCCTTTTCCTCGTCTACACTTGCCTGTGCCTTTTCAATAAGGGTCAATACATCGCCCATTCCCAAGATTCTAGATGCCATCCGCTCGGGATGAAACGGCTCAAGCGCGTCCATCTTTTCACCTAGACCCACAAACTTAATCGGTGTTTGAGTCACCGCCCGGATAGAGAGCGCGGCTCCGCCTCGGGTATCGCCATCAAGCTTTGTCAGCACCACTCCGGTGAGGCCGAGCTGCTCATTAAAACTTTGGGCTACATTGACAGCATCCTGCCCTGTCATCGCATCCACAACAAGGAAAATCTCATCTGGTTTGGCCAGCTCTTTAATATCCTTTAATTCACCCATTAACGCCTCATCGACATGAAGCCGTCCAGCGGTATCAATCAGGACATAATCATGATGTTCTTCTTTGGCTTTTTCGATGGCTTGTCTGGCAATTTCCACAGGGCTTACTTGGTCACCAAGTGAAAAAACGGGCATATCCAGCTGTTTTCCTAATGTTTGCAGCTGTTTAATTGCTGCAGGGCGATAAATATCAGCCGCAACCAGCAATGGTTTTCGGTTGTATTTCTTCCGCAGCAGCAGCGACAGCTTTCCGGTTGTGGTGGTTTTACCGGCACCCTGCAGCCCCACCATCATGATTACCGTTGGCGGGCGGGTGGAAACAGCTATTTTGCTCTGTTCGCCCCCCATTAGTGCGGTCAATTCTTCATTAACGATTTTAATAATTTGCTGTCCAGGAGTTAAGCTTTTTAAGACCTCTTGCCCAACAGCCCGTTCGCTGACTTTCTTGATGAAGTCCTTAACGACTTTAAAGTTTACGTCTGCTTCCAATAAGGCTAGACGAACTTCAC
Source organism: Neobacillus muris (assembly GCF_943193175.1). Classification (GTDB taxonomy): domain Bacteria; phylum Bacillota; class Bacilli; order Bacillales; family Cytobacillaceae; genus Neobacillus; species Neobacillus muris. The sequence continues at coordinate 160,257 of NZ_CALPDF010000002.1, read as the reverse complement.
GCATCATTTCCTTTACATCCGCTTCGGAAACTTTGCCTTTGCCGCGGATTTTCTGGATCGTATTCTGCAGTCGGTCGGCTAATCCTTCAAACGCCATATATGCCGCCTCCTAATCTAATTTTCCAAGCTCTGTCACGATTTCCTGCATTGCTTGGATTGATGGATTCTCTTCATTAAGCCATTCATTTAATTTCTTAATTAGAGCGGAACGCTGCTGAAATTTATGGAACAATAAGAGCTTTTCTTCATACTCCTCAAGCATAGCTTCCGTCCGTTTAATATTATCATAGACGGCCTGACGGCTGATCTCATATTCTTCCGCAATTTCTCCAAGCGAATAATCATCTAAGTAGTAGAGAGACATATAGCTTTGCTGTTTGGGAGTCAGCAGCGAATAATAAAAATCATATAGATAATTCATCCGCGTTGTCTTTTCTAGCATGCTAATCCCCCCGTGTTAAGTGAAACACCTTTACAAAGTAGTTTAACCAGTAAAGCATTATCTGTCAAGAAAATGATCTTTACAGTCATTCATTAGTTTGCTCTACTTGTTCCGCAAATAAGCCGTAAACATATTTTTCTGGATCAAATTCTTGCAAATCATCCATTTTTTCTCCCAAACCTACGTACTTCACAGGAATTTTCAATTCATTCCGTATGGCCAGCACGATCCCGCCTTTGGCAGTTCCATCCAATTTCGATAGAACAATTCCAGTGACATTTGTTGCCTCTTTAAAGGTTTTGGCTTGAACTAGGGCATTTTGGCCAGTGGTGGCGTCTAATACAAGCAGGACTTCATGTGGAGCACCGGGGATTTCCCTTTCAATGACCCGCTTCACTTTTTCAAGCTCTTTCATCAGATTAACCTTGTTCTGCAGACGTCCAGCGGTGTCGCACAGCAAGATATCAGCATCCCGCGATTTTGCGGCTTGAATGGCATCATACATCACTGCTGCCGGATCAGAGCCTTCACCTTGCTTAATGGTCTCTACACCAACACGATCGCCCCAAACCTCGAGCTGCTCAATGGCTCCAGCACGAAAGGTATCGCCTGCTGCCAAAAGAACCTTCTTTCCTTCCTTTTTAAATTTGTAAGCAAGCTTGCCAATGGTGGTGGTTTTCCCGACGCCATTGACGCCGACAAACAGAATAACAGTAAGACCGCCCTGCTGGATATTCAAACCAGGGGATTGCTCCTCATCCGCATTATAAATTTCAACCAGTTTTTCTGAAATGACACTTTGCACTTCTGCTGGGTCTTGGATATTCCGCCGCTTGACTTCTAATTTTAATTCATCAATCAGCTTCATGACCGTATCAAACCCGACATCAGCTTGGATTAGGATTTCTTCAAGCTCTTCAAAAAATTCTTCGTCTACCTTGCGATAGCGTGCGATTAGGTCGTTTACCTTACCTGAAAAGCTATCTCTTGTTTTCGTCAACCCTTCCTTAAACTTTTCGGTAACGTTATCGGTTGATTTTGATATTTTTTCCTTTAATTTCTTAAAAAAACTCATTGTCCCACATCCCAATCATTATGATTCTACCAGTTCTTTTGTATCCTCCAGGCGGACCGAAACCATTTTTGAAACGCCAGATTCCTGCATGGTTACCCCGTAGAGAACATCGGCTCCTTCCATTGTGCCTTTCCTATGGGTAATCACTATAAATTGAGTTTCTTGGCTGAACCGTTTCAAATATTGTGAAAAGCGATGGACATTCGCCTCATCCAGTGCCGCCTCCACTTCATCAAGAATGCAAAATGGAACTGGGCGCACCTTTAGAATCGAGAACAGCAGCGCGATGGCTGTCAATGCACGTTCGCCGCCTGATAACAGCCCTAGATTTTGGAGTTTTTTACCTGGTGGCTGGGCAACAATCTCTACCCCTGTGTTTAAGATATCCTCTGGCTCGGTCAAAATCAAATCGGCCCGTCCTCCGCCGAACAGTGCGCGAAACACCGGTTCAAAATGTTCCCTTATACCATCGAAGGTTTGGGTAAACCGTTTCTTCATCTCCTCATCCATTTCATCAATGACTTGGAAAAGAGTGTCCTTGGCCTCTTGGAGGTCTGCTTTTTGTTCACTTAGGAATTCATATCGTTCAGAAACCCGTTCATATTCTTCAATGGCCCCTAGATTGACATTTCCCAGCTCTTCAATCGCCATTTTTACCAATTTTACTTTTTTGCGCGCGTCTTCAAGCGGAACGGAGAGCGGATATTGCTCTTTCGCTGCCTCAAAGGATAATAAATACTCTTCTCTTAAGTGGGTAAGCCGCGTCTCCATCTCCACATCTAACCGGGTCATTTTGACTTCTTCATCCTTAGTTGTCACCGTTAACCCCTTGTGAAGCCGTTTTAGCTCCTTTGTCTCCACTTCCATATTTTCAAGAGCATCTTGAAGCTTGAGGCGCTCCTCCCTTCTGGCGGCAATAAGCTGGAGTGTTGCTTCCTTATCCTGCTGCTTTCGTTTGGCTGCTGCCGCTAATTGTTCCTCGCCTGTAGTACTATTGGTCATTTCTGAAGTTAACAGATGAAGGTCCTCTGAATATTCGGCAAGCTTTTGTTCGCTCTCTTGCAAATCCTGCAAAGTTAACTGCAGCCGTTCTTTAGCATGCAGAAATTGTTCATTTTTTGAGGCAAATTCTATTTTAAGTTCATTTATTTCACTGGATAGAGCTTCCTTAGATGATGTATCCTGCGTTCTTTTATCAGTAAGCTGTTGAATCTGAATATCTAATTTCTCGATACTTGCCTGATATGTTCCCAACGCCTCGGTTAATTCTGTTTTTCTTTGCCTCAAAACGGTTTGTTCACTTGAAATTTGTTCTTTCTCTAAATCATAAAGTGCCAATCGCTCATTGATATTTTTTTCTTCCAGCTCTGCACCTCTTAGGTCTCCTATAACGGTCTGTTCAGAGACTCTCAGCTCCTCACCGGTTTTACGCATTTCCTCATGCAGGGATTCGGATTTGTTTACTTCTTCCTTTAACGATTTAACTGTTTGTTCCAAACTGGCCGTTTTTTCTTCCATGATCACCAGTTTATTTTTCAGCTCATCAAGCTCTGCCTTTCGGGATAATAGAGAAGTAGACTTTTGCTTTATAGCTCCACCTGTCATAGAGCCGCCTGGATTTACAACATCCCCATCGACCGTAACGATACGCACGCGGTATTGCAGAAGCTTGGCTAAATCGTTGGCGCCTTTTAGTTCCTTTGCAACGACTACATTGCCCAATAAATTATTCATGACGTCCCCATAACGCCCGTCAAATGAGACCAGGCTTACAGCCGTTCCAATGAAGGACGGATGGCTCTGGATGGACGACAGCTGCGATGAAGACAACGGACGCCCCTTGATGACACTTAACGGCAAAAAGGTAGCTCGTCCATAGGAGTGCTGTTTTAAGAATTGGATCGCAGCCCGTGCATTGTTCTCGGTATCAACGACAATATGCTGCAAGGACGCACCAAGTGCCGTTTCTAGGGCAATTTGGTATTCTTTCGGAACTGTAACTAATTCTGCAACTGCCCCTTCTATTCCCTTCAGCCTTTTCCCCCGCTCCTTAAGGACCTCCTTAACGCCTTGATAAAAGCCGGAAAAATCCTCTTCCATTTCCTCCAGCATATCTTTCTTTGATTTTGCCTGCTGAAGCAGCTGATAGGCCTGATATAAAGTTTTCTCCTGCTTTTGGTAATTCGCTTTTAGATTTTCAAGTTTCCGCTGCTGCTCCCGGAAAGCAGCAACCTGGTCCGAAAGCTTTTGCTCAATTTGCTTAAGCGCCGACTGGATTGATGCTTTTTTTTGTTCGATCGCTTGGCGTTCCTGCAGGTATTTTTCATTTTCTGAATCAAGCCGTGCACTTTTCCGTTCATGCTGTCCCAGCTGTTCTTCAATGTATCGAAGTTCGTTTTTTGCTCCTGCCTGGCTGTTTAGTGTGTCGATATACTCACTTTTTAAGCTTTCGATTTTTTCGTCGATGCCTTCACTGTACAGCATGAGCCTTTCTTGTTTTTCCTTCAATGAGGTTTGCAAGGCTTTTACTTGCGCTTTTAGATCATTAACCGCAGCTTCGCAGGTTTCTTTGTTATTTTTCAACTGGGTAATTCGTTCGGTTAGCCCAGTAATGGTCAATTTTAGCTGCTCTTTGTTTTGCGAGGCATTTTTCTTGCGTTCGATGAGAACTTCTTTGCGGCCTTCCAATTTCTCGAGCTCCTCAGTGGCACGAAGCAAAACATTTTGAAGATCGGTCACCGATTCATCCAAGGCAGCGATCTGGTCTCTTACCTCTGCCATTTTTGCTTCCTTTACCTGAAGTTCGGTTGATAACTTCAATTCATCCTGCTGATGCTCCTCAAGCTGTTTTGCGAGGCTTTGCCAATTTTGATGCAGCTCCTCGATTTCATGTACAGTTAAAGCCACCTCAAATTTTTCCAGCTCATCTTTCTTCTCCAAGTAATCCTTTGCCATCGATGCTTGGATTTTTAATGGCTCGACCTGGCTTTCCAATTCATGAATAATATCATTGACCCGATTTAAATTCTCCTGAGTTTCAGAAAGTTTAATTTCCGCTTTTTTCTTGCGGTTTTTATATTTTAATACGCCAGCTGCTTCTTCGAAAATCGTTCTTCTGTCCTCAGCCTTGCTATTTAGGATTTCTTCGACTTTCCCTTGGCTGATAATAGAAAAAGCTTCCCGGCCAAGTCCAGAATCCATGAATAAATCAATGATATCCTTTAAACGGCATGGCTGTTTGTTAATAAAAAATTCACTGTCACCAGAACGCGATACACGCCTAGTGACACTGACTTCGTTATAATCAATGGACAATCCCTGATCCTGATTATCTAAAGTCAGCGTCACTTCTGCAAAATTCAACGCCCTCCTCGTGTCACTTCCAGCAAAAATGATATCTTCCATTTTGCTTCCTCTAAGTGATTTGGCTGATTGCTCCCCCAATACCCAGCGAATGGCATCGGTAATATTACTCTTTCCGCTGCCATTTGGTCCGACTACAGCGGTTATTCCTGGGACAAAATCGACACCGATCCGTTCAGCAAATGATTTAAAACCGATAATGTCCAAACGTTTTAAAAACATTCATAATCCTCCCTAAATGCTAAGGGAAATCTCCTCCCAAACATTTTGTCTATCTTAAGTTGTTTTAGATTTTAGAACCTCTAACGCCATTTGGGCGGCATGCTGCTCTGCTTCTTTTTTTGACTTGCCTGTTCCTACTCCCAATTCATCTCCATTCAAGGTAACCCTTGATACAAACTCTTTATTGTGGGCAGGACCCTTTTCTTGCAGTACCCGGTATTCTATTGACCCAATTCCATCACGCTGAATAAACTCTTGCAATTGGCTTTTAAAATCCATCACATGAGAAAAAGCACCTGCGTTAATTTTAGGAAAGACGATTTTCTCAAGGAACTGAATCACAACCTCTAACCCTTTATCCAAAAAAAGAGCCCCGATAAATGCTTCAAATACGTCGGCTAACAGGGCTGGACGCTCACGGCCGCCGGTCATTTCTTCTCCCTTTCCCAACAAAATCAGCTTGCCAAATCCAAGTTCGCTTGCAAAAGAAACAAGTGATGGTTCACATACAATGGCAGCCCGAAGTTTAGTCAATTCCCCTTCGGTCATAGTTGGGTATTTGTTAAAAAGAAATTGTGAGATCGTCAATTCCAAAACCGCATCTCCTAAAAATTCGAGCCTTTCGTTATCTTCAAAAGGCTTTCTGCGATGCTCATTCACATAGGATGAATGTGTAAAGGCTTGTTTTAATAATTTCTCATTATGAAACAAAACTCCAATTGAATTTTGCAATTCTTTAAATAAATGCTCGTTTGCGCGATGCACATCTATTTCCTTTCCGTTTTTGCGCATTGAATTCTCCACCTTGCATAAAATTTACACTTTATCTTATTTTAAGTAAAACCTATAAAAAACACAAAGAAACCTGGCAAAAGTTCTGCCAAGTTCTATCATACAATAAGAATAGCATCGGCGCTATACAATTAAAGCCCCGTTAAAAAACGGAGCTTTGATTCACATCCAACGAATTACTTTTGGCTATTTATGTAGTTAACAGCATCTCCGACTGTGCTGATATTTTCAGCATCTTCGTCAGAAATTTCCATATCAAACTCATCTTCTAGTTCCATTACTAGTTCAACTACATCAAGGGAATCTGCACCAAGGTCTTCTTTGAATGAAGCTTGAAGCGTTACTTGAGATTCGTCAACTCCTAAACGGTCAACGATAATCTTGGTAACACGCTCTAATACATCTGCCATGCTCGTTCACCTCCCCTCAAAATATTATAGAGTATTTCACAAAAAAGTACACCGTTTTTTATAAAATTACATGACCATTCCGCCATCAATATGAAGGGTCTGCCCTGTCATATAGGAAGCGGCATCTGAAGCAAGAAAGGCGGCAACTTTGGCGACATCCTCTGGATCACCGAACCGCGCTAACGGAATCTGCTTTAGCATTTCCTGTTTAACGTCTTCGGGCAATTTATCCGTCATATCTGTAGAAATAAAGCCAGGGGCCACAGCATTGACCGTAATATTTCGGGAAGCCAGCTCTTTTGCAGTCGTTTTTGTCAGGCCAATGACGCCCGCTTTAGCGGCCACATAATTCGCCTGTCCGGGATTACCGCTAACGCCAACAATCGATGCAACATTTATGATCCTCCCATAGCGCTGTTTCATCATTTGCCTTGTTACGGCTTTCGTGCAGAGAAATACACCTTTAAGGTTAATATTCAACACGTCATCCCATTCATCCTCTTTCATCCTCATTAATAAATTATCTTTTGTGATGCCTGCATTATTAACCAGGATATCAAGCTTGCCAAAGCGGTCAATGGCTGCTTTCACCATTGCTGTAACGTCTTCAGAATGGGAAACATCACATTTGATGGCAAATGCGTCGCCGCCTAATGCTTTAATCTCATCAACCACTTCATTCGCTTTTGCCTCACTCCCGGAGAAATTAACGGCTACATTGGCGCCCTGCCTCGCTAATTCTAGCGCAATTTCACGTCCGATTCCCCTCGATGCCCCTGTTACAAGAGCAGCTTTTCCTGCTAAACTCATATTCGCTCCTCCTTTAATGCCTCCATGACAGCAATTGCACTTTCCTCATCTGAAACAGCATAGGTCTTAACGGTTTTGTCAATTTTTTTAATCAGGCCTGATAAAACCTTTCCGGGACCAATTTCGACAAAAATATCGACACCTAATTCAATCATTCTTTTGACTGAATCTTCCCATAAAACAGGAGAATAGAGTTGTTCGATTAATTTTCCTTTTATTTCATCTGCTTCTGTAATTGGTTCTGCTGTAACATTGGCCACTACCGGAATATTGGCATCAGCCATTGTGATTTCATTTAAAATTGCCTGCAATTGTGATGCTGCAGGTTTCATTAGTGGAGAATGGAACGGTCCTGACACTTCTAAAGGCAGAACCCGTTTTGCCCCGTTCTCTTTAGCCTGTGCACCAGCAAGTTCAACACCTTTTCTAGTGCCGGAAATGACAATTTGTCCGGGACAATTTAAATTTGCAAGTGCGACAGGATTTCCGGAATCGGTTACCTGCCCAGTAATGAAAGACAGTTTGTCCCTCTCCATTCCAAGGACAGCCGCCATAGTGCCCTCACCGTTAGGAACAGCACTTTCCATATATTCTCCACGTTTTCTTACCAAATAAACTGCATCCTCAAATGAGAGTGCTCCTGCAGCCGCAAGGGCTGTATACTCTCCAAGGCTGTGCCCGGCCGTATAATCAGGCACAATTCCGGATTTTTGAAAAAACTCTAAGATGGCTAAACTTGTCGTTAATAGTGCAGGCTGGGTATTAATAGTCAAAGTCAATTCTTCCTTCGGTCCCTCAAAGACCAGCCGGCTTAATGGAAAGTTTAAAGTTTGGTCCGCTTTCTTAAAATATTCCATAACCTCAGAATTTTTTTCAGCTAGCTCTTTAGCCATTCCAACTGCCTGTGAACCCTGTCCAGGGAAAACAAATGCTATTTTGCCCAATGCAGCTCCTCCTTATCTTTGTAATTCAATTGAAGCCGTTTCTTCGACTGTTTGTTTAATTAATCCAATTACGTCATTATTGACCATTTCCCTGGTCTGTTTAATCGCACTGAATATCGCTTGTGCATCCGATGAACCATGCGCTTTAACCACAGGTGCCTTTAAGCCAAAAAGACTTGCCCCGCCATATTCGGAATAGTCCAATTTGCTCTTCAATGAACTAAATTCAGGCTTTAACATCCCGGCTGCCAGTTTACTTTTCAGGCTGGACATCAAAGTGGTTTTTAACATTTTAAACATGCCTAATGCGGTGCCTTCAATGGTCTTTAACACCATGTTACCGGTAAAACCATCCGTCACCACGACATCTGCAACTCCTTCAAGCAAATCTCTGGACTCCACATTCCCAACAAAATTAATATTTGCTTGCTTAAGAAGGCCATATGCATGTTTGGTCAGTTCATTGCCTTTCTTCTCCTCAGTGCCGATATTTAACAGTCCAACTCTTGGATTCTGAATGCCTCTCACTTTTTCGCTGTAAATGGAGCCCATAATCGCATATTGCAAAAGATGGTCCGGTTTGGCATCGGCATTCGCTCCTACATCCAATAAAAGAAATCCTTCTCCGCCAATTGTCGGAAGCGTTGGCGCTAAAGCTGGACGGTCAATTCCTTCAATCCGGCCTACTACAAACAGTCCGGCAGCCATTAAAGCCCCGGTACTTCCGGCAGACAAGCAGGCATCAGCCTTTCCTTCCGCCACTTGAGCTGCCGCAAGGACCATAGAGGCATTTTTTTTCCGTCGGACAGCCCGAACTGGTTCATCAGTACTTAATATAACTTCATCAGTATGTATAATCGTTAGTCTTTCGCTGCTTGTGAGGGTCTCTTTTATTTTGCTCTCATCCCCCACAAGAGTTATTTGCAATTCTGGAAATTCGTTAATGGCCTTCATGGCACCTAAGACAACCTCTTTTGGTGCATTGTCGCCGCCCATAGCATCAATGGCAAGTTTCATTGGTCTCATCCCTTATTGATTATTCGAACGGTACATTTCAAAGTCTCCGGTAAAAACGAGTTCATTATTGACGAAGCTTTTCACTCGGACAAATGTCCTGCCCTTCGCCTCATCAATTTTTAATACCTTGGCTTTAGCAATGACACGTTCATGCAGTTTCACTGAGCGAATAAATTGGATATTCGCTTTTGCTGTCAGCGCCAATTCATCATTGATGACTGCCACAGCAAGTGAATTTGCCTGAGCAAAAACATGATGCCCTCGGGCAATTTGATTTCGTTTAAAGACATGTTCATTTTTTACATCAAAAATGGAAATCGCATTTTGGTCGAGTTCCATATCAATAATTTCCCCGATTACTTCATCGATTGGAAGTGATTTGACTTCATCGTCAAACCGTTTTTCCGCAACTGATTTAATTCGTTCCCGAAGCTCGGGTATCGATAACTCCAAACGATCCAAACGGATTGTTTGCACACTTACTTGAAATTTTTCTGCAAGCTCCTCGTCCGTAATAAATGGATTATCTTGAATAGTGGACATTAACAGCTGCTGTCGTTCTTTTTTACTTCTCCTCATTTTCCACACCGTCCGAGTTCTTATGACTAGGTACTAAGAGTAGTATAAAATTTAAAAAAGCAGAATGCAAGAATAAGTTTTTTATCCTTGTATTCTGCTCCAAGTATAGACAAGTTAAAAACAGGAAAAAAGACCTGTCTTTAATCAAGTTTCTCTCCTTCTAAGACCCCCGAATCTTCAAGATAAGTCCGTAAATGTTCGTATTCCGGGGAACTCCAGAAGGCGCTTGATTCCAGCAGCATGGCCGCATCGTTTCTGGCTGTTTCTAGGGCACGATAATCGTGAACCATATCAGCAATTTTAAACTCAGGGATTCCACTTTGTTTTTTGCCAAAAAAGTCACCTGGCCCTCTGAGCTCTAAATCTTTCTCGCTCAACACAAACCCATCATTTGTTTCGGTCATTATTCTCATACGCTCTTGGCCGGTTTCTGACTTAGGATTTGCAAGCAATATGCAATAGGACTGGTCACTGCCTCGACCTACCCGGCCCCGAAGCTGGTGGAGCTGGGACAAGCCGAATCTCTCAGCATCGTAAATGACCATTATGGTCGCATTTGGCACATTTACCCCAACCTCCACCACTGTAGTGGAGACAAGGACTTGAACATCATTGGAGCTAAATTGTTTCATTACCGCATCTTTTTCTTCTGCCGCCAATCGTCCATGCATCAGACCCACCTTATAGCGATTCTGAAAGAATTGGCTTAGGGCGGCATACACATCAATCGCGTTTTGGACATCAAGCTTATCCGACTCTTCAATGAGCGGACATATTACGTAGGCCTGATGCCCTTTTCTTAATTCCTTTTCAACCATTCCAAGAACCCGTTCCAGCATTTCTGGTTTGGCCCAATATGTTTCAATTGATTTCCTTCCTGCCGGCATCTCATCCAGAACGGATACGTCCATTTCTCCAAACACAGTAATGGCGAGAGTCCTTGGAATCGGGGTTGCTGTCATGAACAGCACATCAGGGCTTTCTCCCTTTTCCCGCAATACTCTCCGCTGTTCAACTCCAAATCGGTGCTGTTCATCGGTTATGACAAGCCCTAATCTCTTAAAGGCAACCTCATCCTGAATCAGCGCATGGGTACCAATTAGAATGTCCACATTGCCTTCTGCCAATTCATGAAGGATTTCCTTTCTTCGTTTCCCTTTAATTGAGCTTGTCAAGAGTTCACACCGGACATCGAAAGGCTCAAGCAGTTGTCTTAAAGATTCCGCATGCTGCTCCGCTAAAATCTCTGTTGGCACCATGAGCGCCCCCTGAAATCCAGCCGTCACACTGGCATACAATCCGATGGCTGCCACTACTGTTTTTCCCGATCCAACATCACCTTGCAATAACCGGTTCATGCGATAAGGCGATTTTAAATCCTTGATCATTTCGTTAACTACCCGTTTTTGGGCACTGGTTAACGGAAACGGAAGTTGATTGAGAAACTCTTTTAATTTCTGCAAATCATAATTTTGGCTTACTCCAGGCGAATGCTCCCGCTCAAATTTTCGCAATCCCTGCATTTTTAACTGAAAAACTAGAAATTCCTCATAAACAAAGCGCCGCCGTGACTGCTTTACGTCTTCCTGGCTTGAAGGAAAATGTAAGGCTCGAAGGGCATCCTTCCGGTTAAGCAGACGGTATTTTTGCAAGAAATGATCAGGCAAAGTTTCTTCGATATAGCTGCCATATTGCTGAAAGGCTAACCGGATAAATTTTCTCATTCCTTTTGTTGTTAAACTGCCTCTTAAGGAGTAAACAGGCTCAAAATCTGCCGTCTTGATGTTGGCGCCCAGCTGAAGTTCATTGGCGGTAATGATCTGCCGATGGGCATCCCATTTTCCCGTCACCGTAATGGTTTCATTGATTGCTATTTTATTTTTTAAATACGGCTGGTTAAAAAATACCACTTTTATCAGGTACCGGCCGACCAGAACCCGTATCGTCAGCTTTGATTTTTTTCTGCCATAATAGGCAAGAGAAGGCTCACTATGAACCTTCCCCTCCACGGTCACTTTTTCATCATGCTGCACCTCTGCTAAATCGCGGAGGCGGTAGTCCTCATACCGATAAGGAAAATATTCCAATAAATCCTTAATAGTAAAGATATTGATTTCAGATAGGATGGCCGCAGTTTCTTCCCCAATGCCTTTTAGGGCGGTTACTGGCTGATTTAAATAGGCATTCACTATTCTTTAAGCGGCACACCAAAGATTTTGGCTTGCAATGCCCGGCCTGTTGGTGTATCCGCCAACCCTCCCAGTCCAGTTTCTCTTAATGCTGTCGGCATGGATTGGCCGATTTTGTACATGGCGTCGATTACTTCGTCACACGGAATCCGGCTTTTGATTCCAGCCAAAGCCATATCGGCAGCGACCATGGCATTAGCTGCCCCCATGGCATTTCGTTTTACACATGGCACTTCCACCAATCCAGCAACCGGGTCACAGACTAATCCAAGCATATTCTTTAATGTAATCGCCATCGCCTCTGCACATTGCTCAGGACTTCCGCCAGCCATTTCGACGATGGCTGCAGCAGCCATCCCTGCGGCTGATCCAACTTCAGCTTGACAGCCGCCCGCTGCCCCTGAAATGAAAGCATTATTCGCCACAACAAAACCAAATGCTCCGGCAGTAAATAAAAATGATATCATTTGTTCCCTAGTCGGGTTAAGCTTCTTCTTAACAGCAAATAAGGTTCCCGGAACCACGCCCGCGGAGCCTGCTGTCGGCGTAGCGCATATCGTTCCCATTGCTGCATTGACTTCGTTGGTTGCCACAGCTTTACTTACGGCATCCAGAATCGTTTCTCCCGAGAGAAAATTTCCTTTTTCGATATATGCTTGCAAGAGTACAGCATCTCCGCCGGTTAATCCGGAGTGGGATGTGACTCCTTTGATTCCTCGTTCTACCGCTTCTTCCATTACGGTAAGGTTACGGTCCATAACCGCGATGATTTCTTCTCTCGACCGTCCTGTTACGGCAATTTCCTGTTCTAACATAATTTCGGAAATCTTTTTATTTTGTTTGACGGCGAGTTCCACTAATTCAGCAACATTGCGAAACACAGAGGTCCCCCCCTTACTATCTTTTATTCTACAATCTTCGTTACTTTCAGTATGTTTGGAAGTTGTTCGAGCTCTTCGATTAATTGTTCATCTACATTTTGATCTACTTCGATGGTCATTAGAGCCATTTTGCCAACATCTTTGCGGGCAACCTCCATATGTCCGATATTAATTTCATATTTTGCAAGAGTATTAGCCACACTTGCTATAGCACCAAACCGATCATTGTGTACCACAAGGATGGCTGGATGATTTCCAGAAAGCTTGAGCTCGAATCCGTTTAATTCGGTTATTTCTATTTTTCCGCCGCCAATGGAAATGCCCACCAATTCTAGTTCTCCATTATGGTCACCGATCATGATTCTAGCGGTATTAGGGTGTTCTGGAACGGCATCCTCTTCGATAAAACGCAGTTTAATACCGTGATCTTTCGCAATATCCAAAGCATCGATGATTCTAGGATCATCTGTATCAAAATCCAATAAACCGCCAACAATTGCTACATCCGTTCCATGCCCCTTATAGGTTTTAGCAAATGAGCCATAAAAAGAAATATTCGCCCATTTTGGCTCCCTGCCAAACAGGCTCCTTGCCACACGTCCAATTCTGGCTGCACCTGCCGTATGGGAACTGGATGGGCCAATCATCACCGGACCAATTATATCAAACACGCTTCTATATTTCATTGATAACTCTCCCTTTACACATCCGGATTGTTAATATTAGCATATTCCACAAAAAAAAAGAAGGGATAACACCCTTCTATTTTAGACGTTCTTTATTCGATTGAAAAGATATAAGAATATAATGGCTGCTTGCCATTATGCAGTTCAATTTCCACATCACCGTAGTTTTCTTCCACAAATTGTGTCAGGTTATTGACTTCCTCTTCAGTGACATCTTCACCGTAGATAATGGTTAGAATTTCCGATTCGCTATTAAGCATTTGGGCAAGAAGCTCTTCGGCAGCTTTTCCTTTATCCTTATTCTTGACAATGATTTTACCCTCAGAAATCCCCATAAAATCATCTTTCTCAATATCCAGCCCATCAATTTGCGTGTCGCGGACAGCAAAGGTGATTTGTCCAGATTTTACATGGCCTAATGCATCATTCATTGCAGCTTCATTAGATTTAGCATCTGTCGATGGATTAAACGCTAATAATGCCGCAAGCCCCTGTGGCACAGTCTTAGACGGAATGACATGAATCTCCTCATCCGTCACATCAGCGGCCTGTTGGGCAGCCATAATGATATTTTTGTTATTCGGCAAAATAAACACTTTTTTAGCATTTACCTGTTTTACAGCCTTAACGATATCTTCCGTACTTGGATTCATCGTCTGTCCGCCTTCAATGACAGCATGTGCTCCAATACTCTTAAATAGTTCAGCAATCCCAGAACCCATCGATACCGTGACAATCCCATATTCCTGTTGTTCCTTCGGCTGTTTGTCAGACACAAGCGGAGTTTGCGTACCAACAATTTCAGAATGCTGCTGCCGCATATTTTCTACTTTAATTTTAATTAAGCTTCCATACCGCTGGCCATAAGAGATCACTTCACCCGGCTGTTCTGAATGAATATGGACCTTGGCCACCTCATCATCGGAAATAACCAGCAAAGAATCTCCATACTTGCTTAGATCATTGCGGAATGTAGTCTCATTAAACGGATACTTGTCCGTTTTTTCCTTCTCAAAGCGAACCATAATTTCCGTACAATACCCATAAACAATATCTTCGGTATTCATAAAGCCTTGAACACTTTTATGGTGTTCCGCATTGACCATTTCATCCAAAGACGGCATTTCTGCTGGGAGATTGGGTAATTCCTCTCCCTTTAATTGTGCCAGAAACCCTTCATAAACGCATACAAGACCTTGTCCGCCACTGTCAACGACGCCAACTTCCTTTAATACCGGAAGCAGGTCTGGGGTTCGTTTCAATGAAGCTTTCGCTTCCTTTAAGACTTCCTCCATGACGGCAATAATGTCGTCTGACTTTTGTGCAGTCTGAACTCCCTTTTTCGCAGCTTCCTTTGCTACGGTCAAAATCGTTCCTTCAACAGGCTTCATAACTGCCTTATAAGCCGTTTCAACTCCTGCTTCGAATGCCTGGGCGAATTCTTTCGCTGTTAAACTGGATTTGGCTTCGATTGCTTTAGAGAAACCGCGGAATAGCTGGGACAGGATGACACCTGAATTTCCGCGTGCCCCCATTAACAATCCTTTCGAAAGGGCAGCTCCAACTTTCCCAATATGTTCTTGCACATTATTTTTAACTTCTTTTGCCCCGGAAGTCATGGACAAATTCATATTTGTCCCTGTATCCCCGTCGGGCACCGGAAAAACGTTTAATGCATCCACCATTTTTGCATTTACTGCCAAGTTATTGGCACCTTGAATCACCATCTCGGCAAAACGCTTTCCATCTAATGATGTTATTGACACAAAGCTTCCTCCTTACTACGGGTTCGTCACACGAACTCCCTGAACGAAAATGTTGACCGAGTCGACGGCTAGTCCAACCGTTTGGTCGAGGGTATATTTTACTTTTGATTGCACGTTGTGAGCAATTTCGGAAATTTTAGTTCCATAGCTGACAATAATGTACATATCTATATGTATTGCCTCGTTTTCTTGGCGAACGATTACACCGCGAGTAAAGTTTTCTTTTCTTAAAATTTCAGTGAAACCATCTTTTATTTGGTTCTTAGAGGCCATTCCAACGATACCATAGCACTCGATTGCTGCTCCTCCAGCAATGGTTGCGATGACTTCGTTTGAAATATCAATTTGTCCGTACTTTGTTTTTAATTCAATGGACATGAATCGTTCCCCCTTCGGATAATTGCTCCTTAACTACAGTCATTTTACTATACTGGCAAAAATAATAAAAGTCATTCCTGCCTGTTTATTATAAACCATTTATGCTTAGCAAATGTCAAGGTTTTTTTCTTGAAAGCTTTTGATCCAACTATTGCATTCACATCACTTGTATGATAAATTATTAAGGTATCTTTAGGCTAGAAAATTTGGCTAAGCCAATTTTCTATATCCAATGATTTTTTTGATTTAGTGATTGGTAAGTTAAGGAGGGAAAATAGATGCCACGCAAATGTGTAGTAACTGGAAAGAAAACTACAACTGGTAACGCACGTTCACACGCTATGAACGCAAACAAACGTACATGGGGTGCTAACCTGCAAAAAGTACGTATTCTTGTTGATGGAAAACCAAAACGTGTTTGGGTTTCTGCAAGAGCACTAAGATCTGGTAAAGTTGAGCGCGTATAATAAATCGTGTCAAAGCATCCTTCATAAGGATGCTTTTTTCAATTTCCATCCTGCTTTATTATTCCCCATTTACAAAAAATTAAAAAGCACCCATATCAGGGTGCTGCCTGTTTACAAGATCGACTTTGTTTGGATCGTTTGATCGGACGAAGTGGATTCTATTCTTTTTTATTAAACACACCAATCATCGCCCGGACAATTCCGCCTAAAAATCTCGGCAGTTTAATCGTATAAAATTTCATACTGTCCCTCCTCAATAAATCTCACGTCTGTTTATTCACGAATAGCTCTCGCTGCCCCTACCATACTATTCAAACCAAAGAAATCAGTACCAAAAAAATCAGGCAAAAACACTTTAAGCAGGGCACCATTTATCTTCGAGAAGTATCAAATTACCATATTAATCATGACTTCTTATCACTATTAATATGCCTTCGGAAAATGAAAAAGTACCATAATCGCTAATAAGTTCATTACTTATACATAGTGTGGAGCCAAGTGAAATATGACGGTTTTTCAAAGGGTATTTAAAGCCTTCGAGCGTAAGATTGTAAATATTTAAGGTTAGTGGAACAAATGATATGTATTTAATTTGGTCTATTTTCTGCACAGAATAAGTACCTGGCCCCTTTAGAAAAACGATATTATTGCAGTCAATTAATAACACCTCTGCCTGGCACTGTTTTTTCAGCGGTTCCACCAATAACTGGACATTGGCCAATAAATGATCCAGCCTGCCTCCAGTTGCCCCAAATACGCGAATGATCTCTGGGTTTTGTTCCATTGCCCAGTTTAAAGCGAGTTCCATATCGGTTTCATTCTTTTCTGGCTTAAACCGCTTTAATTTACTCACCTTATTTTCGATATATTCCAGTTCCTGCGTTGATACCGAATCAAAATCTCCGAAGGCTATCAAGGGGGTTATATTTTTTTCTAACAAATGAAACACTCCGCGGTCGACACCTGCCCAAACTGTATTCTGTTCATGATAATCGCTTAATTCTGGAAGACGGTCTGCGGGCCCGCCTGCTAAAATATTGATGATCATTCAATCTCTCTCCTTCCGAACGGTAAAAAAGCCGGCTTAAGCCGGCTTTTTACGGATGCAATTTTCACTACGAGTTAATAACGCGGCTTTCTTTCCTTGATTTCCTGCAGGAAATTCACATAATGTTCATAGCGGTAATCCGGAATTTCCCCAGACTTCACCTTCTCTTTCACTCCGCATTTTGGTTCGCTGACATGAAGGCAGCCGCGGAATTTACAATCATCACTTGCCTTTTGTAATTCAGGAAAGCAGCTCGTCAGATCTTCTGCTTCTATGTCATTAAAATCCAATGAACTAAAGCCAGGGGTGTCGGCTAATAGACCATTTCCAACTTGTATAAGTTCCACGTGCCTGGTTGTATGCCGGCCTCTGCCCAAATGGGAAGAGATATCATTGGTTTTTAATTCAAGGTCTGGCCGCAGTACATTTAATAAGGAGGATTTCCCTACTCCCGATTGCCCGGCAAATACCGATATTTTGTTTTCCAGATGCGGCTGCAATTGTTCAATGCCGGATTCTGTTTCAGATGAAGTAAGAATGACCTCATATCCTGCGTGTTTATAGTGGTCTGCATAGTTTAATATCTGCTTTTCCTGCTCTTGATTCGTTAAATCCATCTTGCTGATACAAATAATCGGCTTGATTTGATTAAATTCCACAAGGACAAGAAAACGATCCAGCAGGACTGTGCTAAAATCTGGCTCTACTGCTGAAAATACTAGGATGGCTTGGTCGACATTCGCCACGGGAGGACGGAGCAATTCATTTTTTCGCTCTTTCACTTCCAATATATATCCATCCAGTTCATTTTCAGCCTGAAACACCACATCATCCCCAACAAGAGGAGTTACTTTATTTTTCCGAAAAACCCCTCTGCCACGGCATTGGATTAACCGATCATGATGCAGAACATAATAAAAACCGCTAAGTGCTTTTACAATTTTCCCTTCAGGCATAGCTGCCCTCCTTGCCTATTTATTTAAACCTATCTCTTAGTAAAAATCTTATCATTCTACATCTGCATAATTAAATTTACCTTCGTCAATCACCTTGTCCCCTCGGATAACCCGGTAGCCCGCTGTCCCGTTATAAGGAATTTCCAATTGAATCGGCACTACTTTTGTCGCGGTTATTTCGATGACTTGCGCAGGCTCAGTCATCGAATGCTGCATGTCGTCAATGTAGATGAAAACCGTTTGTTTTTGTCCCGGCGGTCCCGGCTCAGTTGGATCATAAGGTATATTGAGATCTTTATAAACAGTCTTTGGCGGCTTTTCCTCTGGCCCCTTAGAAATAATGACCGTTACAGCATCACCCTTTATCAATTGGGTGCCTGGGACAGGTTTTTGAGAAATGACCATGCCTTTTGGTATTGTTTCGTCATATTGTTCTTGGGTGGCATCAAGAGTTAAACCAACCTGAGAGGCATAATCCTGTGCACTCTTTAATGTGTATTCTTTGAGATCCCGCAAAACAATCTTCTCAGGTCCTTTACTTACGACAAATGCCAATACTGTGTCTTCTGGAACCACCTTTTTGCCTTCTTCCGGCTCTTGGCTAATAATAGTCCCAGGTTCACTCTCATCATATTCCTCTGTTTTCTGGATATCTTTAAAATGCAGCTCCCCTAGAATTTCCACAACATCGTCATATAGCCGGCCTGTATAATCAGACAGTTCATATTTTTCCTTACCCTTGCTAATATATAAAGTAACCTTGTAATTTTCCTTTAACGTTGTTCCTGCTTTAGGATCTGTTTTAATTACCTGGCCCTTTTTGAATTCATCATCGGTTATTTCTATTTTTTTGCTTACACCAAGTCCCTCTAGCTTCAGCTTAGAAACCGCATCATCCACATTCATTCCGCTGACATCTGGTATTTTGATTTCTTTGGCAGATAGCACGCCTGGTAAAAAAATATAAGATAGAATGCCGATGATGGCTAGAACAACCAGCGTCGAGAGGATGATTGGCCATTTTTTTCTCTTTTTCGGTTTTGGTTTTCCTTGATCGTCTGGACTATTTGAAGAATTCGGATGCTTTTCATTTTTGTGTACCAACGTTTCATCCAAATTTTTCAAAGGCTTGTCATTGGTGATGATCGGGATAGCTTTCGTTGCCTCATCATCTATTGGTATCGTAAATTTCGGTTCGTTCATGCGTTCCGGATCAAGTGCTGTCCGCAAGTCCTCCTCCATTTCATCCACGGTATTATATCGATGAAACGGATCTTTAGCCGTTGCTTTTAAGACAATGTTTTCAACACTTTGCGGTATGTTTGGATTCCATCTTCTAACAGAAGGTGTTTCTGAATTAAGATGCTTTAAAGCGATAGACACTGCAGATTCCCCAGAAAAAGGCAGCCTGCCGGTCAATAATTCGAACAGAACAATTCCTAGTGAATAAATGTCTGATTTTCGATTTGCCATTCCGCCCCGGGCTTGTTCCGGAGACAAATAATGGACAGAACCTAACACGGAATTGGTTTGTGTAATCGCTGTAGCACTTAGGGCCATCGCGATGCCGAAATCTGTAATTTTCACATTGCCTTCATGATCAATTAAAATATTATGTGGTTTAATATCCCGATGAATGATGTGGTTATGATGCGCATGTGAAATGGCAGAAGTCAGCTGCTTCATTATCTCAATTGCTTCCTCGACTCTTAGAGGAGAGTTTTGCTGTATGTATTGTTTCAAAGTTTGACCATCGACGAATTCCATAACAATATAATAAAGTTCATTTTCTTCACCGACATCATATATATTGACAATATTAGGATGAGCCAAACTTGTAGCAGACTGTGCTTCTCTATGGAATCGGCGGATAAACTCTTCGTCATTTGCAAAATCAAGCCGCAGCATCTTAACAGCTACATCCCGGTCGAGGATCATGTCATGTGCTAAATAAACATTCGCCATGCCCCCTCCGCCGATCATTTCCAAAATTTTATAGCGGCCGCTTAATCGTTTGCCGATTAACATCTAAACATCACCCTCAATGCTCGCAGAAAACTCTACTATAACCAATGTAATGTTATCCTCGCCGCCATATTGGTTGGCAAGCGAGATGAATGTGCTTGCCTTTTGATCAAGTTCATCATCATTTAAGAGAATTTCTGTCATTTCTTTTTCACTAACTTTGTTAGAGAGCCCATCAGAACATAATAGGAGAATGTCCCCTTCTTCAAAGATGATGGTCGTTATATCGATATCCACCGCTTTTTCAGTACCTAGAGCCCGGAGCAGCACATTTTTTCGTGGATGATGTTCCGCATCTTCTTTCGAAATTTGTCCCGTTTTCACTAGCTCATTGACAAGGGAATGGTCATCGGTAATTTGTTTGAATCCGGTCTCATTTAACAAATAGCCGCGGCTGTCACCAATATGGGCGACAGTGGCAAATCGATCTGTAATAATAGCGGCTACGATGGTGGTTCCCATGCCATCACACTCGCTGTTGTTGGTCGCATGATCCAGCAGCAGCGCGTTAACTTTGGTAATAGATTCTTTTAGCCATTTTTCAGCTATCTCTGCTGTTTCAATGCCCGTTGCTTTTTCCCACTCGTCTTTTAGTTGTGTCAAAGTCATTTCACTTGCTACATCACCAGCACGGTGACCGCCCATTCCATCCGCAACAATGGCAAGACGGATGCCGTCAGGGTTCAAAAAAACGCCGCCGGCATCCTCATTGTGAAGACGTACTTTTCCTCGGTCTGTTAAGAAAACTGCTTTCATACCTTACCTCGTCTCCTCTTTCCGCTCCTTTGCACGAAGTTGTCCACATGCTGCATCAATATCATGACCGTGCTCTCGGCGTATTGTCACATTAATACCGCGATTTTTTAGTGTCCGTTCAAAAGCAAAGATTTTGTCTCTAGGTGTCCGGACATAATCTCGTTCCGGCACATAGTTAACTGGGATCAAGTTAACATGGCACTTGAGCCCAGTAATTAAATCCGCCAGCTCTTCCGCATGTTCGACCGAATCATTCACTCCGCCGAATAAACCATATTCAAAGCTGACGCGACGGCCTGTCTTATCGATATAATACCGCACTGCCTTCATTAAGTCATCAAGTTTGAATGCTTTATTGATTGGCATCAGCTTGCTTCGGAGCTCAGTATTTGGGGCATGGAGGGAAATAGCAAAATTAATTTGCATATTTTCATCAGCGAATTTATAAATTTTTGGGATAATCCCACTAGTAGAGACGGTAATGTGCCGCGCTCCAATATTTAGCCCTTTATCATGATTAATAATCTTTAGGAAGGAGAGCATGTTATTGTAGTTATCAAAAGGTTCTCCAATTCCCATGATGACAACAGAATCAACACGTTCTCCCAATTCATCAAGCGCCTTTTGGCATTTGACTACTTGAGCTACAATTTCACCTGCTTCCAAATGCCTTTTTAATCCACCCAGTGTGGAGGCACAAAAAGTACAGCCGATCCTGCAGCCAACTTGAGTTGTCACACAAACCGAATTCCCATAATCATGCCGCATCAGCACGGTTTCAATGGAGAATCCATCATGAAGCTCAAAAAGAAATTTAATGGTGCCGTCGGAGGATGTTTGCTGAATGACTGTATTTAAAGTCGTAATTTGAAATTGGTCTGCCAGCTTTTCTCTCAGCGGTTTTGATAAATTGCTCATCTCTTCAAAGGAGACAGCTCTTTTTTTATACAGCCAATCATAGATTTGTTCGGCACGGAATGGTTTCTCTCCATTTTCAGAGAGCCAATCCTTCAATTCCTGTAACTGCAAGGAATAAATTGATTTTTTATTCATGTCCATTGTTGGTTTAGTCTTAGTTGTTGTTACTTGTTCCAACCTGTTACACCTTCTTTCTTAATACTGCAATATAGAATCCATCAGAGCCAAAATCCTGGGGGAATATCTGCAAATCACACCCAGATATGAATGGCTGTATCGCTTTTGGCATTCTCTCTTTAAAAGCCATATCTCCCTCGAATTCAGGATGCTGTTTTAAAAATGCTGCGATTGTATGTTCATTTTCCTGTTTATCGATTGTGCATGTGCTATAGACAAGAGTTCCTCCAGGCTTCACCAGAGGAGCCATTGAATCTAATAAATTTTGTTGAATCATACTTAGCTGGACAATGTCCTGTTCCGTTTTTGTATATTTCATATCTGGCTTGCGTCTCATTACACCAAGTCCAGAGCAAGGTGCATCAAGCAGGATTTTGTCAAAGGACTCAGGGACAAACCGCTCTTGGACTTTTCTCGAATCCATAGCCATAGTCTCAATATTATCCAAGCCTAACCGATCCGCATTTTCACGGATTAATTTCACCTTATGTTCATGGAGGTCGATTGACATAACTTGACCTCCGGCCGTTAGTTTCTCGGCAATGTGCGTGCTTTTTCCCCCTGGAGCGGCACAGGCATCCAATATCGTTTCATTTCCGGAAATTCCCAGAGCATATGCAACAAGCATGGAACTCTCGTCCTGAATGGTGAACAAGCCATCATGAAACGCCTGAGAAGCAGCTAAATTTCCCTTACGAGAACGGATTGCTTCAGGGATTATTGGGCTCTTCTCTAGTTGATAGCCTTCAGCTTCCAGGAGACTTACACAATCATCCCTTGAAATTTTAGTCAAATTGACTCGCGCTGTTTGAAGTGGCGCAGTGAGGTTCAACTCACACATGGCTTTTGTTTTGTCAAAACCAAATTGGGCCACCCAGCGTTTTACAAGCCAATCAGGATGGCTCGTTTCTATGGCCAGCCGTTCAAGTCTATCCGCAATTTGCTCGAGCGGCGGCAGCCCCTCCCGCTGCATTGATCTTAGAACTCCATTTACCAGCCCGGAAATTCCTTTATGGCCTCGTTTTTTTGCAATTTCAACCGCTTCATGGATGGCTGCGCGATCTGGAATTTTATCCAAAAAGACCATTTGATAAACCGTCAGCCGTAAGAGCTGCCATACCCAATCCTCTAACTTCTTGCTATTCTTGATAAAAGGCTTTAAATAAAAATCCAATAAAGCTCTTCTTTGCAGGGT
Organism: Neobacillus muris; assembly: GCF_943193175.1. GTDB lineage: Bacteria > Bacillota > Bacilli > Bacillales > Cytobacillaceae > Neobacillus > Neobacillus muris. The sequence continues at coordinate 137,161 of NZ_CALPDF010000002.1, read as the reverse complement.
GCCATAGGTTAACTCGGTCAATAACCCCACATCTTTTTGCGGAATTTGATGTTTCTTTATGGTCTGGTTTAGCAGCAAATTACTGTAGGATTGATTTTTTTCAATTGCAATAAGGAGATCCATCGCTGTTTCACGTACATTTTTTCCCGATTTTGTTATCATATCATTCTCCCAGTTTATTGCCTATTGAAATTTTCGAACCTGCTCCCTGCAAAAATTGTTTACTGGCCATTTTTGTTTTACCCGCAGGCTGCAGTTCCGTGATTTTAATGGCTGTGTCATCGCCGGTGCTGATCACTAAGCCATCCGGCTCGATTTGCACTACGGTTCCAGGTGTTTCCCCCGTTACACCAGCTTTTTTTTCCGCACTCCATATTTTTAATACTTGGCCATCGAGAGTTGTGAACGCAACTGGCCATGGATTTAAGCCGCGGATGTGATTATAAATTTCTGTTCCAGTTTTTTCCCAATTGATTTTTTCCTGTTCCCGTTTAATATTAGGAGCAAACGTTGCGTATGCATCATTTTGGGGAATGGGTGCCAGCTTGCCTTCAAGCAATAGCGGGAGTGTCTCCGATAATAACTTGGCACCGGCACTGCTTAGCTTGTCATGTAGTGTTCCCACATTATCCGTATCCGTAATCGGGACTTCAACAGTTGTTAAAATATCCCCAGCATCCAATTTTTCTGCCATATACATAATAGTAATCCCGGTTTTCTTTTTACCCTGGAGAATGGCATAGTGAATAGGGGCACCTCCGCGTAATTCCGGAAGCAGTGAAGCATGGACATTGATACAGCCATGTTTCGGAGCCTCAAGCAGCTCTTTTGGCAATATTTGGCCAAATGCGGCGGTAACTACTAAATCTGGCTTTAGGGCAAGGATCTTGTTCAGCTCTTCTGGCTGCCTAATTTTTTCAGGCTGAAAGACTGGGATCCCTTGTTTTAAGGCTTCTGCCTTAACAGGCGGGGGGGTCAATACCTTTTTCCTTCCTACCGGCCGGTCCGGCTGGGTTACGACAGCAATCACCTCAAAGCCGTCTTCGATGATTTGCCGTAAGACAGGCACCGAAAAGTCTGGTGTCCCCATAAAAACAATTTTGGTCATTCTGCTTCTACCCCTTTTAACTCATCTTCGGACAGGTATTTGAGAACTTTTGAAGTAAACAGGACTCCATCCAAATGATCGATTTCATGCTGAATCGCTCTGGCCAGAAATTCTTCCGCTTCTAACGTATATTTTCTGCCTTTGCGGTCAAATGCTTCTATTTTAACATAATTGGGCCGGGATACTTCCCCAAACAGTCCAGGAAAACTCAGGCATCCTTCCGGCCCAGTTTGTTCTCCTTTTGTTTCGAGAATCAGCGGATTGATCATTTCAATTGTGCCCGTTTCATCTTCTATATCTACAACCGCAACCCGGGCATCCACGCCGATTTGTGGTGCGGCAAGCCCGACTCCATCATATTCGATCATCGTTTCATACATATCATCAAGAAGTTTGCCAAGCTTCTTATCAAACTTTTTAACCTCTTGACAATGCTTTTCAAGTATATCATTCGGATACATTACTATTTTGCGTATAGCCAATTTTGTTCCTCCATTGTTGGTCTTTTATTATCATTCATTCTACAGGGCATTTGCACTTTTCTATTCATTTTCGCCCAGTTTACATCAAGATAAACGGATTTACGTCCACTGATACTTGGGGACCGTTTTTAGCAGTTGTTTGATATTGGTCCAGGATCCTTTTTAGCGTCTTGTAAAGGTTCGGTTCACGTTTGTATTTTATCAGACATTGATACCGATATCTATTATTAATCCTGGCAATGGGTGAGACCGTAGGACCAAGAACGACCGCATCTTTTGAAACCTGCGAGGAAACAAACTGAACAATTTTCTCCGTTTCTGAAACAACGGTCATCAGCTGCTCATGACTGACTGTAATGAGGGCGAGGTAATAGAAAGGCGGATAATGATGCATTTTACGGACCATCATTTCCCGATGGTAAAACAGATTATAATCCTGGGTCCCTGCGAGTTCAATGCTGTAATGCTCTGGTGTATAGGTTTGGATGATCACCTCGCCTGGAAGCTTGTGGCGCCCGGCACGTCCACTGACTTGGGTCAGCAGCTGAAATGTTTTTTCTGAAGACCGAAAATCAGGCAAATGCAGCATCGTATCAGCGGATAATACCCCTACAAGCGTAATATTAGGGAAATCAAGGCCTTTAGCAATCATTTGCGTTCCTAATAGAATATCTGCTTTCCCATCTTTAAAATCCGTTAATAATTTTTCATGAGCTCCCTTTCTTCCGGTGGTGTCAACATCCATCCGAATTACCCTAGCTTCTGGGAGAATCTTGCCGAGTTCATCCTCCACTTTTTGTGTTCCCGTTCCAAAATAGCGGATATATTCACTGGAGCACTCAGGACATACTGTGGGAACAGGGGCTTCGTAGCCGCAATAATGGCATTTCATTCGCACGCCAGCCCGATGGTAAGTCAGCGAAATATCGCAGTTTGGACAGTTAACTACATATCCGCAATCCCGGCACATGACAAAAGAGGAATGGCCGCGTTTATTTAAAAATAAAACCGATTGCTGATTTTTCTCCAGACGGTCCTTCAGCAATTCCAACAGCTTTTTTGAAAACATCGAGCGATTTCCAGAACGAAGCTCTTCCCGCATATCAACGATTTCAACTGATGGAAGGGCCTGATTATTCATTCTTGATGGGAGTGTCAATAAGTGATACACCTTTTTCTGTGCACGTGCAAAAGATTCTAAAGATGGCGTTGCACTGCCTAATACAACCGGACAATTATAGGTCTGTGCCCTTTTAATGGCAACATCTCTTGCATGATAGCGAGGCATATCTTCCTGCTTATAGCTTGTTTCATGTTCCTCATCAATGATGATAATGCCGATATTCTCAAAGGGAGCAAAGATGGCTGACCTTGCCCCTACCACTACCTTTACTTCCTTTCGCTGGATTTTTCGCCACTCATCATATTTCTCCCCTGCAGACAATCCGCTGTGCATAACAGCAACTAAATCACCAAACCGGCCTTTAAACCGATTGACCATTTGCGGGGTCAAGGATATTTCCGGAACAAGAACTATCGCTTCCTGCCCTTTTTCGATTACTTTCTGAATCGACTGCAGGTATATTTCCGTTTTGCCGCTTCCGGTCACCCCATAAAGCAGGAACACTTCATGTTCTCCTTTTTCAACTGCATTCAAAATGGGTGTTATCGCATTTTCTTGGTTTTCTGTTAAGGGCAGCGGCTCTGTTTTTTGAAAAGTTCGATCATCAAACGGGTCTCGATAAACCTCCTTCTCCGTTTCAGCCAATAGGCCTTTTGCTGTAAGCGACTTTATCGCAGAAGGAGATAAGTTGATTTCTGAAGTTAGTCTTTTGTATTCCGTTTCTTGATTTTGTTCAATAAAATATTTTAATACCTGCTTTTGTTTTTCCGCGTTAGCTGGAAGCAGGGTCAATTCCTCGGTTAATTGGGCAGCCGATACAGCCGGGGCGATGATTTTTATATGTTTTTTCCTTACTCTTTCTTTCACCAGGTAAATGACCTCAAGATTTCCCTTAACCGCTTCCCGATGAAGAAGTCCCACGAGCCCTTTCTTTATAGATTCCTCCCAATCAAGCATCTCGCCTTGCTCAAATAGATCCGAGAGCGGATCAGGCAGATCCGAAGCTTTTGCTCCAATCGCCAGCTTTACTTTTTTTTCGTATTTCGCTTTTAACGCAGCAGGAAGCATTACTTGATAGGCAAAAATCCTAAAACACAAGGTCGTATCCGTCAGCCAATCCCCGAGCTCCAGCAATTCTTGATTTAACACAGGCTCAAGGTCCATTGGCTCGATTATTTCCCTTAGCTGTTTGAATTCCGAATGTGTCTTGATTTCCGTTACAAATCCCTGGATATGGCGGGGACCAAAGGGCACAATGACTCTCATCCCTGGCGCCACTATGCTCTCCCATTGTTCAGGAATCAAATAATCAAACGTTTTATCTGTTTGTTTCGTTGGAACATCCACAATAACACTAGCTATTTTCATGATTACCCAAATCCTTAAGGAGGGAGGTGATTTCCTCGAGTATTTGTTCTGCCACCGCCAATTTAGTCATAAGAGGCAGTTGTTTTTTCGTGCCGTCCCGTTTAAATATAGTGACAATATTTGTATCGGTCCCAAATCCTGCACCCTGCTGTTTTACATTGTTTGCTACAATCATATCTGCATTTTTGTTGAGGAGCTTCCTTTGAGCGTATTCCTCTACATTATTCGTTTCCGCAGCAAATCCGACCAGCAGCTGGCGGGATTTCCTTTGCCCCAGTTCCATCAAAATATCTTTTGTTCTTTCCAACTCCAGCACAGTTTCCCCGGCCTGTTTTTTTATTTTATAGTCAAAGGAGGTTTTTGGCCGATAATCGGCCACCGCTGCTGTTCCAATCACGATATCGGCTTGATCAAATCGTTCCATCGCTGCTTGATACATTTCCTCAGCACTTTCTACTTTGATAAGCTCTACACCCGCAGGGGCAGGGATTTGGACAGGCCCAGAAATCAGCTGGACCCTGGCCCCTTGTTTTATTGCTTCCTGGGCCAATGCATACCCCATTTTGCCGGTTGAATGGTTAGAAATAAACCGGACAGGGTCAATTCTTTCCCTAGTGGGACCGGCTGTAATTATAATGGTTTTGCCTTGGAGCGGGGACCGATCCTCTGCCGCAAAATATTCTTGAACCAGTTTCACAATCTTTTCAGGTTCTTCCAACCGTCCCTTGCCGACATAACCACAAGCAAGATACCCTTCACCCGGTTCTATAAAACGGCATCCATCTTCATATAGCAGAGTTATATTCCGTTTCACTGCCGGATGGTCATACATATGAACATTCATAGCCGGCGCAATCCATACTGGTGCAGTAGCAGCAAGCAAGGTAGTCGTAATCATATTATCTGCGATTCCATTCGCAAGTTTTGCAATCGTATTCGCGGTCGCAGGAGCCACAAGGATCAAATCTGCCCAATCTGCCAAGTCAATATGAGCAATGACCTGAGGATTTTTTTCATCAAACGTATCTGTATAGACAGCATTTCTTGAAAGAGCTTGAAAGGTTAATGGAGTCACAAATTTCGCGGCTGATTCACTTAAAATGACTTTAACATGTGCCCCGGTTTGAACTAGTTTGCTTGTCAGGGCAGCCGCCTTGTATACAGCAATCCCGCCTGTTACACATAATAGGATTTTTTTTTCTTTAAGCATTCAATATCCCCCGCTTTTAAAGTCAAACATTAATATCGTTCTCTTTATTATGCTGGAATGGTTCTATTTTTTCATCCATTTCTGCTCAATGTCGACAAATATCTTGCTGGAAAAGCAAAACAAATAAAAAAGGCTGACATGTAAGGAAATTTCCTAAACGTCAGGCCTTTCTTGCAACCATCATTCATTTGACAGGTGTTATCAAATATTAGTTTCAGCAGGAGATTCTGCTCTTTTGGCAATTCGATAGGTTAATTCGCCCTTATAAATTTCCTCAAGTGCCTTGCCGACATACTTATGGGAAACATATTTTGGAAGCCGCTCATCTCTTGCCTGCGACATTAAACGGGCGCGTTTTGCTGCAACCGAAACTAAAGAATATTTTGAATCTATTTTTTCAAGTAACGAATCTATAGAAGGATATAACATTTATTCAGCCTCCAGTAACTTTTTGTAGCGTTGTTCTACTCTTTCCCTGCGGCAATGCTCGGCCGTCACAATCGCTTTAATCCGCTCGCAGGCGAGTTCCACTTGGTCATTTTCTACGACATAATCATATAATTCCATCATTTCTATTTCTTCACGGGCTGTCAGCATCCGGTTGGAAATAATCTCTTCCGTTTCTGTTCCCCGAGTGACAATCCGGTTCTTTAACTCACTAAGGCTTGGGGGCATCAGAAAGATAAATAACCCTTCTGGAAATTTTTCCCGGACCTGCCGTGCACCCTTTACCTCAATTTCTAAAAAGACATCTTTGCCTGCATCCAACGTCTGCCGTACATAATCAACAGGGGTGCCATAATAATTGCCGACAAATTCAGCATACTCCAGCAGCTTCCCTTGCTCGATTAATTCTTCAAACTCTTCTCTTGTTTTAAAAAAATAATCCACCCCATCCACTTCTCCCTCGCGGGGTTTGCGGGTAGTCACAGAGATGGAGTATTCGAATGCAGTGTCTGGATGGGAAAAAATTTCTTTTCGAACCGTTCCTTTACCTACACCAGACGGTCCAGATAGTACGATCAGCAAACCTTTTTCTTGCATTTTGATAAAATCCTACCCTTCCTCAATAGTATCATCACGGTCCGTCAAACGATGGGCAACTGTCTCCGGCTGGACAGCAGAAAGGATCACATGGTCGCTATCCATTACGATCACAGCGCGGGTCCTTCTTCCGTAAGTGGCATCAATTAATGAGCCCCTGTCTCTGGCATCCTGAATGATTCTTTTTATTGGTGCAGATTCCGGGCTGACGATGGAAATTATCCGGTTTGCCGAAACAATATTTCCAAATCCAATATTAATTAACCTAATCGACATTGCTTATCATCCAATCATCAATAATATATTTTGACCGTGTCCGACCATTCTTAAACCATACTTACTCAATATTTTGAACTTGTTCCTTCAACTTCTCAAGTAAACTTTTTATATCCACCACTTTTTTAGCAATGGCCGAATGATTTGCTTTTGAGCCGATGGTATTAGCCTCACGGTTCATCTCTTGAACGAGAAAATCCAGCTTTCTTCCAATAGGTTCTTGGATCTCCAAGGTTTGAATAAACTGGCCAATATGGCTTTTTAGCCTGGTTATTTCTTCACTGATATCCGCTTTCTCAGAAAAGACGGCAGCCTCTGTCAACAAACGGGTTTCATCAAGTTGTCCATTAGTAAACTCCAGCATTCTCTTCATTAAACGTTCTTTGAATATGTCAACCACAAGCGGGGCATCGGACTCAAGTTCTGTAAGAATGGTTTCAATTTGGCTGATGATCGCAAGTAAATCCTTTTTTAATTCTTCCCCTTCGGCTTGCCGCATTTGCTTGAGCGAAATTGCAGCCTCTTTGGCTGCAGCAAGGACCAATTGATTTAATTCTTCATTGCCAGCTTCGCTTTCTTCAATATGTATAAGTTCAGAATAACTTAACAAATCCTTAAGGGATAATGGTTCGTCGATCCCGTATTTCTCGCGGGCCTGATTGATAAATTGATAGTATTGCTCAACTAAACTCCAATCAACTTGCAAGTTTCGGGTGATGGCGCCCTCTCCCTCTAAACTCACATAAACTTCCACTCGACCGCGGCGGATATACTGGTTTAAAGTTTTTTTTATTTTATCTTCTATTTGTGAAAGCTGCCTTGGCATACGGATATTCATTTCACAAAACCGGTGATTTACTGTTTTCACTTCCAGGTTGACAACAAATGACCCGGATTCAGCCCTTCCTCTTCCAAAGCCTGTCATACTTATAACCATTTGCGCACATCCAATCCTTGAAAAATGATCGGGTCTATTACGAAAAAACTCAAAAGGCAATAGAACAGTTTCTATTACCTTTTGGATTATAACATACTTTATTTTGTTTTTCTTAACAAAAATGTTCCGGCCAGTAAAAAAGTTGGTACCGAAGATAATCCAAGAATGAGCAGCCAGTCCTTCGCTTGAATCGGCAATGTATGGAATATCGGCTGCAGCGGCGGGTAGTAAATAACGGCCAGAATTAATATTAGGGAAGAAAGAACAGCCCAAACTAAATATTGGTTTCCAAACGGGTTTCTTGACAGCACTGATTTTTCACTGCGGCAGTCAAATACATGAATGAGCTGTGCCAATACCAGCGTTGCAAAGGCGACCGTTTGGGCATACGCCAACTTGTCCGGATCATTTTGATAAACGAACATAAAGGCTAAAAGGGTCACAATACCGATTAAAAATCCGCGCGACACAACCTTCCAGCCTAAACCGCGGGAGAAAACTCCTTCATTCGGGCTTCTTGGCCCTCGTTTCATTACATTCTCTTCCGGCCTGTCTAGGCCAAGGGCCATGGCTGGCAGTCCGTCCGTAACCAGATTTACCCATAAGATCTGAATCGGCACGAGTGGCAGCGGCAATGCCAAAATCATTGCAAATAACATCACTAAGATTTCTCCAACATTAGAAGCTAGCAGGTAACGAACGAATTTACGAATGTTTTCATAAATATTTCTGCCTTCCTTAATAGCGGCCTTAATCGTTGCGAAATTATCATCTAATAATATCAACGCGGATGCTTCCTTGGCTACATCTGTCCCAGTGATTCCCATCGCCACGCCAATATCGGCTGCCTTTATTGCCGGAGCATCGTTCACTCCATCACCTGTCATGGCTACAATATGTCCACGATTTTGGAGAGCTTTAACAATTTTCAGCTTGTGTTCTGGCGATACCCGGGCAAAGACAGATACGCTGCCGACGATGTCTTCCAGCTGCTCCACGGACATGGCGGCAAGTGCATTTCCGTCCAGAACCTTATCTTTGCTGGTCAAGATCCCCAATTCTTTGGCAATCGCCTTTGCGGTAATCACATGGTCCCCAGTAATCATGACCGTCTTAATTCCGGCCTCTTTACATTCCTTAACAGCAGCCTTAACTTCAGGTCTTGGAGGATCAATCATGCCTTGAATTCCAATAAAGGTTAGTTTTTTCTCTGCTTCCTGCTCACTTAAAATCAATGTATTGGCAGCAACTGGTTTGTAAGCAATAGCTATGGTCCTGAGAGCATTTGAAGCCAAATTAGCAATTGCCCCCTGCACCTTTTCTTGCGAAGGTTTATTTAAGTATTGGGTTTTTCCTTCCCATAAAATGGACTCACAAACACCCAAAACCACATCGGGTGCCCCTTTGGTTACAATGAAATGACGGCCCTGCTTGTCTTTTACATGGATGCTCATCATTTTTCTTGATGAATCAAAAGGAAATTCCTTTACAATGGAAAATTCCTCGAGAAGCTTCGGCCTGCTAAGCCCTGCCTTCATAGCACTCACCAGCAGCGCTCCTTCAGTCGGATCACCGTCTAGTACATATTCATCTTCATTCTGGCTGATATCCGCCTGATTGCATAACATGCCAAAAATCAGCATTTGCTGGAGTGCTTTTTCCTCATTTGGAGAAACTCGCTGTTCCCCGCGGTAAAAATTCCCTTTTGGCTGATAACCCACACCATCTACTGACCATATTTGTCCCCCGCTCCATAGATGCGTGACGGTCATTTTATTTTGCGTCATCGTTCCTGTTTTGTCAGAGCAAATCACTGAAGCACAGCCTAATGTTTCGACAGCGGGGAGTTTTCGGACAATCGCATTTTGTTTAATCATTTTTTGCACACCCAAAGATAATGCCACCGTCACAATTGCTGGCAGCCCCTCAGGAATGGCGGCAACTGCAAGCGATACACCTGCTAAGAACATGGTATAAAGTTCATGACCTTGGATAACCCCAACCACAACAACCAATACGGTTAACAGCAGTGCCACCGTAATGAGGATTTTGCCTAACTGCTCTAATCTGCGCTGCAGCGGGGTTTCTTGCGTTTCAGCACTTTGCAGCAATCCAGCAATTTGTCCCATTGCTGTATTCATCCCTGTAGCAATTACAACGCCAACCCCATTCCCCCGCGTAATCATTGTGCCCATGAAGGCAGTGTTTTCCATGTCCCCAATCCCTGGATTTGGATTTGTTAATGGCTCTTTATATTTCGTGACAGGGACCGATTCACCAGTAAGTGCCGATTCCTCTATTTCCAAACTTTTGGATTCGATAATCCGGACATCGGCGCCAATCCGGTCGCCGCTGGAAAATTTAATGACATCCCCAGGGACAATTTCCTTGGAAGGAATTTTATGCCATGCGCCGTCTCTTAACACAGAAACCTGAGGTGCCGAAAGTTCCTTTAGTGCCTGCAGTGATTTCTCTGCTTTTCGCTCTTGGAAAAATCCCAAAAAACCATTTATGATGACTATGGCAATAATCGCAATTGCATCAATATATTCACCTAGCAAGCCGGAAATCAAGGTGGCTGCAAGCAGCACAAGCACCATAAAATCTTTAAACTGGCTGAAAAATAATAGCAGGGCTGACTGTTTTTCACCTTCATCCAGTTCATTACTGCCGTATCGCTTCATTCTTTTTACTGCTTCTTCCAGCGATAATCCGGAAGAAAAGTCGGTTTCTAAAGCCTCTTCTACTTGATTGATCTCCATCTCATGGAACTTCATCCGACCATCTCACATCCCCCTTATAAAGCTAATCTAAAGACAGCATATTCAGGGTCGTCCCAAAAAATGCTATGATTATATTCAGACTCGTCCGATTCTCTTTTAGAAATTGAAAAATAGGACAGAAGGACATATCTAAGATATACTTATTAAATCAATACGTTCCAAGCAAAGGATGTTTTCTATGTCATTTGATGGTTTATTTACAAAAGCAATGAGCAATGAATTATCACAATCACTGACTGGCGGGCGCATCAATAAAGTTCACCAGCCTTATAAAAATGAAGTGATTTTGATTATCCGGGCAAATGGAGCTAATCACAAGCTGCTGTTGTCAGCACACCCAAGCTACGCCAGGGTGCAGCTTACCCGGGAAGGGTATGATAACCCAAGTGAACCGCCTATGTTTTGCATGCTGCTTCGCAAGCATATAGAAGGACATATTGTGGAAGATATTTATCAGGTAGATAATGATCGGATCCTTATTTTCGAAATTAAAGGGCGCAATGAGATTGGAGATATCAGCTGCAAGCAGTTAATTGTGGAGATTATGGGCAGGCACAGCAATATCATTTTAGTTGATAAGGAACGGAAGCTAATCCTTGACTCTATTAAACATATTTCTTTTGCTGTCAATAGCCATAGAGCCATACTGCCGGGACAGCCCTATATTTCCCCTCCTGAGCAGCATAAATTAGATCCATTTAAGGCAAGTTCGGAAGATGTATTGCGGGTACTGGATTTTAACAGCGGCCGGCTGGACCGCCAGCTGGTGGAACAATTCTCGGGCATTTCGCCGCTTTTTGCCAAAGAAGTCCTCTTTCAAAGCGGACTTGCTAACCGGTCAACAGTCCCAAATACGTTTATCCGGTTAATCAGCAAAATTGCCAATGCTGATCTTTCCCCGTCCATAATGATGGCTGGCGGCAAGGAAAACTTTTACCTTTTCCCGCTTGAGCATTTAAAAGGGGAAGTCAGTCCATTTCCTACCTTAAGTGAAATGCTGGATCGATTCTATTTCGGAAAGGCAGAACGTGACAGAGTAAAACAGCAGGCTCAAGATATTGAACGCTTTATCCTGAATGAAAAAGAAAAAAACGAAAAAAAGATAGACAAGCTTAACGCCACATTAAAGCAAGCGGAACAGGCAGAAGAGTTTCAGCGCTATGGTGAACTTCTGACTGCCAATTTGTATGCGGCCAAAAAAGGGATGAAGGAAATCGAGGTTATGGATTACTACGATGAGGCTGGCGGAACGATCACAATTCCCCTCGATCCGCGAAAAACACCATCGGAAAACGCTCAAAAATATTTTTCTAAATATCAAAAGGCAAAAAATGCGGTATCTGTCGTCATGGAACAAATCCAGAAAGCACAGGAAGAAGCGGCTTATTTCGAGACCTTATATCAACAGGTACAAACAGCCTCTCCTAAGGACATCCAAGAAATACGCGAAGAGCTCGCCGAAGGAGGCTATATACGGGAACGCCAGAAAAAACAAGTTAAAAGATCCCAGAATGCAAAGCCTGTTCTAGATTACTTTCAAGCTTCTAACGGAACAGAAATTATCGTCGGAAAAAATAATAAGCAAAATGACTATTTAACCAATAAGCTGGCGGCACGTGATGAAATCTGGCTGCACACAAAAGATATTCCGGGTTCCCACGTGGTCATTCGCAGCAAAGAACCAAGTGATCAGACGATTAAAGAAGCAGCTATGCTTGCCGCATATTTTAGTAAAGCAAGAAGTTCCAGTTCAGTTCCCGTTGATTTCACAAAAGTGCGTTATGTAAAAAAACCAAATGGTGCCAAGCCTGGTTTTGTAGTATATGAAAACCAACAGACCATATATGTCACACCAGACGAAGAATTGGTGCTTAAACTCAAAAACGAATAATGAAGAAAAGGGGGCTGTACCCCCTTTTCTTCATTATGATATTTCCACACCTTCTCGCTCAACTCGCTTGCTCCACTCGGCAGGGTCAACGCTCCAAACAAGCAGGCTTGCCTTGTCTTTTTCACCAATATATTCCTTTTCAATTGCCGTTTCAATTAATGTTGGAAAATCAGTCAGGGATTGGCTGATAATTCCTGCCTCTTCAAAAGCTTGTTTTCCTTTTTGCAGTCCGTAGGTGAAGATGGATACAACTCCAAGTACCTCACACCCTGCTTCCCTTAAAGCCTGAACTGCGGTAATAACACTCCCGCCAGTGGAGATTAAGTCTTCCACAACAACGGCCTTTTGTCCTTTATCTGCCTTGCCTTCAATTTGATTCCCTTTGCCGTGCCCTTTTGCTTTTGAGCGTACATAACACATTGGCAAGTCGAGCAGCTCACTTACCCAAGCAGCATGCGGAATTCCCGCCGTTGCCGTTCCAGCAATGACTTCTGCGCCAGGGAAGTTTTCACGGATCAGTTCAGACAGCCCTTGAGCAATTTCGCTTCTGATTTTGGGATAGGATAACGTAAGGCGGTTATCACAATATATTGGGGACCGGAGTCCTGATGTCCATGTAAACGGATCATTCGGTTTTAAGGCTACAGCCTCGATTGTCAATAATCTTTCCGCAATAAGTTTTTTCATTTTGCTGCTCCTCCCCATACTTGGATCCATTGGTGATAATTTTCTAATGGGTCAACTGCTTTTGTAATCGACCTTCCTACTACAATTGCACTTACTCCCGCCTCTTTTGCAAATTCTGGTGAAGAGACCCGTTTTTGGTCTCCCGTCTGGTCAGATTTCAGACGAATCCCTGGACAGACAGTCAAAAAGTCAGGGCCAATTTGTTGGCGAATCGCTGCAGCTTCCTGTGCAGAGCAAACCACACCGTCCAATCCCGCCGTCTTTGTTAATGACGCATAATGCAGCACTGATTCCATTAATGTTGCCTGAATCAACTGTTCTTTTTGCATTTGCACTTCTGAAGTACTGGTTAACTGAGTGACTGCAATACAGGAAGGCCGTTTCCCGCCGGCACTTGTTCCGGCCTCTAGGCCTTCCATGGCGCTCTCCATCATTTCCCAGCCGCCTGCTGCATGGACATTGACCAAATCGCAGTTCAGCCGAGCCAGCCCTTTCATTGCACGATATACCGTATTGGGGATGTCATGAAGCTTCAAATCCAGGAATACTTGGTGGCCTTGCTCTTTTAATAAGTTTATAATTGATGGGCCTTCCTGATAATATAATTCCATGCCAACTTTTACAAATAGGGAAATTCCTTGAAATGGCCGCAAAAATTTTTCAACTTCCACTCCATTAGAGAAATCAAGCGCGATGATAAGCGGGTGATTCATGCTTTTTCCAGCTCCTTCCTGTACATTCACTGATATGTTCATATCCCAGTTGATCCAGCAGCTCTTCAAGATCGTGAATGATTGCCGGGCAGATCAATGGATCCACAAAATTAGCTGTACCAACCGCAACAGCACTGGCTCCTGCATAGAAGAATTCAATCACATCCTCCGCTGATTGGATGCCGCCCATTCCGATAATCGGAAGAGAGACTGCCTGGCTTACTTCATAAATCATTCGGATTGCCACTGGTTTGATCGCCGGTCCTGACAAACCTCCGGTCCGATTAGCTAAAATGGGCTGCCCTGTCTTCAAGTCCAACCGCATCCCCACCAGGGTATTAATCATCGTGATGCCATCCGCACCGCCGGCTTCAACCGCCTTGGCCATTTCCACAATATTGGTGACATTTGGCGACAGTTTAACATACACAGGGACAGCCGATGCTTCTTTTACCTTTCGCGTCAGCTCTTTTGCAACCTGCGGAATCGTACCAAATGCAATTCCTCCTGTTTTAACATTGGGACAGGATATGTTGAGTTCAAGTGCGTGAACGTTTGAGACTTTGGAAATTTCCTTTGCCACCACTATATAATCCTCTTCTGAAGACCCAGCTACATTAGCAATGATTGGCACATCAAACTGTGACAGCCATGGAAGTTCATCCTCGATAATTTTGTCCATGCCTGGATTTTGCAAACCAATTGCATTTAACATACCGGAAGATGTTTCTGCCACCCGGGGCGTTGGATTTCCGAATCGAGGTTCTACTGTTGCTGCCTTAATCATGATGGCTCCAAGTACACTTAAATCATAAAATTGGCTATATTCTTTTCCGAAGCCAAAGCAGCCTGATGCAGGCATAACCGGATTTTTCAATTCCAGGCCCGGCAGTTGGACATTTAATTTGCTCATATTAAAACCTCCCCCGCCCGAAAGACAGGGCCATCACTGCAAACCTTTTTATAAGCGGCCCCTGATCTGTCATCTTTCGTTTTGCACACGCAGGCTAAGCAGGCCCCGATACCGCAAGCCATACGTTCTTCAAGGGACAGATACACTTTTTTATCTGGGCAGCTTTTCTCCAATGCCCGCAGCATAGCGGCTGGGCCGCATGCATATAAGCAATCAAATTCGATATCCTTTAATACATCGGTAACAAATCCTTTTGTCCCATATGTACCGTCTGCTGTGGTGATCAATGTCGTTCCCAGCTTTTTAAATTCCTGTTCATAAAATACAGCAGCGGCCGTTTGAAAGCCTAAAATATGAATCACGTTTACACCTTTTGCTGTCAGCTGTTTGGACAGTTCATAAAGAGGGGGAACTCCAATTCCACCACCCGCTAGCACAGCTGTCTGCCCTGGATCAGCTTCACCAACAGGGAATCCATTTCCTAACGGCCCAAGAATATCAAGCTCCATTCCTGTCCTCCATTCCGAGAGCATTTGGGTCCCTTTTCCTTCCCTCCGATAAATGAGTGTCATTTGCTTGGATAATGGATCAAAGGAAGAAATGCTGATCGGCCTCCGTAAAAGCAGGTCCCAATGGTTTGAGACCCGAATGTGGACGAATTGACCGGGCGAAGTGATTTCGCCGGCCAATTCCGATTCAACAATTAATTCAAAAATATCGGCAGCAATTTCCGTTTGGCTGATCATCTTGCTGAGTGACTTTTTAATCATGCAAACACAGCCTCCTGTTTTGCAGCATTCATGGCTTCTGCTGAGAAGTTCATCGATTCGATTACCTTTAGAATCGCATCAGCTGTATCAAGTGAAGTTAGACATGGAACTCCATTCTCAACCGCTTCCCTGCGGATCCGGAATCCGTCTCTCTCCGGCTGTTTGCCTTTTGTCAAAGTATTGATAATAAACTGCGCTTCACCATGATGAATGACATCCAACACCGTTTGCCCTTCTGAGCCAATTTTCTCAACCACCTTAACAGGAAGTCCAGCCTGAGCAAATATCTCTGCAGTCCCGCTTGTGGCCATCAGCCTGTAGCCGTTTGCTGCAAACCTTGCAGCCAGCTTTAGAGATTCTTGTTTATCCTTATCAGCCACAGTAAACAATACCGTTCCGAACTTCTGAATTGAGATTCCTGATGCTACTAAACCTTTATATAAAGCTTTTTCAAGGGTTGAATCCTTTCCCATTACTTCACCGGTAGACTTCATTTCCGGTCCGAGGGTTATATCGACATCTTTCAATTTCGCAAACGAGAAAACAGGTACTTTTACAAAAACCCCATTCCTCTCAGGAACAAGCCCTGCAGCATATCCTTGGTCTGTTAAAGCGAAACCTAGAATAGCTTTGGTAGCAATCTTGGCCATTGGGACATTGGTAATTTTGCTTAGGAATGGAACCGTTCTGCTAGATCGAGGATTTACCTCAAGGACATATACGGAGTTGCCCGCTACGACATATTGGATATTCAGAAGCCCGACAATCCCTAACCCTAATGCTAATTTTTCCGTGTATTTCACCAAAGTTTGTTTAATTTCCTCCGAAAGGGTCTGAGGCGGGTATACGGCAATGGAATCACCAGAGTGGACACCTGCTCGCTCAATATGCTCCATGATACCGGGTATTAATACTTGTTTCCCATCACAAATCGCATCCACTTCAATTTCTTTCCCTGTGATATAGCGGTCAATTAACACTGGGTGCTCAGGGTTAATTTTGACTGCATTTTCCATATAATGGAGCAGCTCTGCTTGGTTGTAGACAATTTCCATTGCCCTGCCGCCCAGTACATACGATGGACGGACTAAAACGGGGTATCCAATCCCGTCTGCAATAACCAGTGCTTCTTTCACTGATAATGCTGTTTTCCCTAGCGGCTGTGGAATATCTAGTTCCTCTAGGGCCTGTTCAAACTTATCCCGGTCCTCTGCACGGTCTAATGCTTTTAAGCTGGTCCCGAGAATCCGCACACCGTTGGCAGCGAGTTTGGCCGCAAGATTAATCGCTGTTTGGCCTCCAAACTGAACGACAACCCCCATTGGCTTTTCTAAATCTACGATATGCATGACATCCTCAATGGTCAGCGGTTCAAAATACAGTTTATCAGAGATACTAAAATCAGTTGAAACCGTTTCTGGATTATTGTTAATAATTATCGCCTCATAGCCCGCTTCCTTAATCGCTTTAACTGAATGGACTGTCGCATAGTCAAATTCAATTCCCTGCCCGATCCGTATCGGGCCGGAGCCAAGGACAATCACACTTTCTTTATGGGTCACTAGTGACTCATTCTCTTCTTCATATGTGCCGTAAAAATAAGGGGTTTCCGACTCAAACTCGGCGGCACATGTATCTACCATTTTATAGACTGGAACAATATTCAAGTTCTTGCGGAATTCATAAATGTCCTTTTCCTTCACTTCCCAAAGCTGTGCAATCTTCTTATCGGAAAATCCCTTCTGTTTGGCATCTTTAAGGAGGTCACCATGGAACGGACTTTCGGAAAGCTTTGTTTCAAGTTCAATGATTCTTTGAAATTTCTTCAGGAAAAATAAATCGATGCCGCTCCATCCATGGATGGTTTGGATCGTGATTCCCCGCTTTAGCGCTTCAGCAATGTAGAACAGCCGCTCATCCCCTGCTTTTCGAATTCGTTTTTCCATTAAGGCATCACTAATTTCAGCTGCCCCGTTTAATTCAAAGTGGTAAACGCCAGACTCAAGCGAACGAATCGCTTTTAATAAGGATTCTTCAAATGTCCGTCCGATTGCCATCACCTCTCCGGTTGCCTTCATTTGCGTTCCCAGTCTCCGGTTCCCGGATTCAAATTTGTCAAATGGCCATCTTGGTATTTTGGTTACAATATAGTCGAGAGCCGGTTCAAAGCTGGCATAGGTTTTTCCCGTTACCGGGTTCATCATTTCATCTAATGTTAATCCGACAGCAATTTTAGCGGCCAGCTTAGCAATTGGATAGCCAGTAGCCTTTGAGGCGAGGGCAGAGGAACGGCTTACCCTTGGATTTACTTCAATTACGTAGTAGTCGAAGCTGTTGGGATCCAGCGCGAGCTGTACATTACAGCCGCCCTCAATCCCTAGAGCACGGATAATTTTTAATGAAACATTCCGCAGCAGCTGATACTCTCGGTCTGCAAGAGTTTGGCTTGGGGCGACGACGATGGAATCACCAGTATGTACGCCGACAGGATCAATATTTTCCATATTGCAAACGACAATGGCGTTGTCAGCACTATCACGCATGACTTCATATTCAATTTCTTTGAAACCTGCGATACTTTTTTCCAGCAGGCATTGATGAACCGGGCTGTTTTTTAATCCGCTGGTGACGATTTCTTCAAGTTCTTCTCTATTGCTGCAAATTCCTCCCCCGGTGCCGCCTAATGTGAATGCCGGCCGGACAATCACTGGAAAACCGATTTTGTCAGCAAATGCAATGGCTTCTTCTAATTCATGAACAATCACACTCTCAGGGACCGGTTGTTTTAGTTCATTCATTAGCTCACGGAATAATTCACGGTCCTCAGCTTGATTGATAGCAGAAAGTTTGGTGCCTAGAATCTCGACGCTGCATTCTTCAAGAACTCCTGCTTTTGACAGTTCCACAGCTAAATTCAGACCTGTTTGGCCTCCTAGAGTGGCCAAGAGTGCATCTGGCCGTTCTTTGCGAATGATTCGGCTGACAAAATCGACTGTCAATGGTTCAATATAGACGACATCGGCTATCTCTGAGTCTGTCATAATCGTGGCAGGGTTAGAGTTTACAAGAATTACGCGGTAGCCCTCTTCTTTCAAGGCGATACACGCCTGGGCACCAGCATAATCAAATTCCGCCGCTTGGCCGATAATAATGGGTCCTGAGCCGATTACTAAAATGGAGTGAATATCTTTACGTTTAGGCATGGGATGTAACCTCCTGTTTTTGTGATTCCATCAACGCGAGGAATTGATCAAATAAGCCGTTGGCATCTTCAGGTCCTGGGGATGCCTCCGGATGGTATTGGACCGTAAAGGCAGGGAAGTCCAGGTGCTTTAATCCTTCAATCGTCCCATCATTGATGGCGATATGTGTAACAGCTAATCTAGTATTTTTGATAGATTCCATCTCCACTGTATAGCCATGATTTTGAGAGGTAATCGCCACTTTTCCTGTTTCGAGATCCTTCACTGGGTGATTAGATCCGCGATGCCCAAACTTCATTTTTCCTGTATCAGCTCCGCATGCAAGCGCGAATAATTGATGTCCTAAACAAATGCCAAACAACGGTGCCTTTCCCAGCACCCCCCTCAACATGTCGACTGCCTCGGGAACATCCTTTGGGTCACCAGGCCCATTGGACAGCATGATACCATCGGGACTTAAGTTTAGGATTTCTTCCGCAGTTGTATAGTAAGGCACCACCACAACATCGCAGCCCCGTTCATTTAGTTCACGCAATATACCATGCTTCATCCCAAAATCAACAAGAACCACCCGCTTCCCTCGTCCTGGGCTCGGATACGCATTTTTAGTTGATACTTGCCTTACCTGATCGGTAGGAAGTTTCGCAGAACGCAGCTTGTTAATGATTGCTTGTGCATCTGATTCGATACTGCAGATGGAGCCTTTTAAGGTACCATACTGCCGGATAATTCTTGTTAATTTACGTGTATCAATACCAGCTATGCCAGGTATCTTTTTCATTTCAAAATACTCGTTTAAGGTAAATTCACTTCTCCAATTGGAAGGAAAATCAGCCGCTTCTTTTACAATAAAGCCCTTTACAGCAGGCTGGATTGATTCAAAATCATCCCGGTTAATTCCGTAATTCCCAATGAGAGGATAGGTAAGGGTGACTAATTGCCCGCAATAGGAGGGGTCAGAAAGGATTTCTTGGTAACCTGTCATTCCCGTATTGAATACCACTTCCCCAATTGTTTCCGTGTCGCTGCCAAAACCTTCCCCAACAAAAATTGTTCCGTCTTCGAGTATTAATTGTTTTTTCATACTGTAACAGCTCCCTTTTCCCAAACGATGTTTCCTTCTGCGATGGTTATAACCGGCCAGCCCTTGCAATTCCAGCCAGCAAATGGCGTATTTTTTCCTTTTGATAAAAATTCATCCGGGTTGATCGTCCGCTCTTCTTCTAAGTCAATTAAGACTAAATCTGCCGGCGAACCCACTTCTACTGTTCCAAACGGAAGGCCAAAGGCTTTAGATGGCTTGATCGTCATCCAGTCAATCAGTTGTTTTAAGGTGATCCTGTTGTTTAAGACAAAATTCGTATACAGCAATGGAAAGGCTGTTTCTAAGCCGACAATTCCAAATGGCGCGAGGGCCATTCCCTCCTTCTTTTCCTCCGCTGTATGCGGTGCATGATCGGTGGCAATAAAATCAATTGTTCCATCTAACAGCCCTTCAATTAGTGCCTGCTGGTCAGCAGCATCCCGAAGCGGAGGATTCATTTTAAAGTTTGGGTCAAAGCCCGGTATATCATCTTGGTTTAATAATAAATGGTGCGGTGTGACTTCTGCTGTGACATTGATCCCAGCCCGTTTCGCGTCGCGAACGGCCCGGACAGATTCTTTCGTGCTAATATGGCAGACATGATAGTGGCAGCCTGAAGCTTCTGCCAGCAGGACATCTCTGGCAATCTGCACCGATTCACAAACAGAAGGGATTCCGTTTAATCCATGCTGTTTTGCGAAGGAGCCCTCGTGAACACAGCCTTTGTTGATTAGCGTGTTTTCTTCACAGTGTGCGACAATTGCCATGTTTACCTCTTTTGCCTTCTTCATCGCCTCGAGCATTTTGGCAGCTGATTGGACACCGACTCCATCGTCGGTAAACGCAAATGCTCCTGCCGCTTTTAAGCTGTTAAAATCCGTTAAATCCTGCCCAAGCTGTCTGGTAGTGATCGATGCATACGGCAATACCCGGACACTGGCTGTTTCTTTAATCCGTTTTTGCAGGTTATCCATTTGTTCCTTTGTGTCTGGTACCGGACGTGTATTAGGCATCGCTGCTACCGTTGTAAAACCGCCTCGGGCTGCTGCCTTTGTCCCGGTCGCAATCGTTTCCTTCCTCTCTCCCCCTGGCTCACGAAGATGCACATGAAGATCCACAAACCCAGCCGATAGGAAAAGTCCTTCCGCATCGATGATACGGTCCGCAGCCTCGGACATTTCCTCCCCCATTTTAGTGATCATCCCGTTTTCTATTAAAATATCATTTTGCTTCGTATCCCCATTAGATGCTATGTAACAAGCGTTCTGAATAAGCAGTTTCATTTTGATTTCCTCCTTTTAAACTCTCGATTGCCCTTTTTAGGACAGCCATTCTGACAAACACGCCATTTTCCATTTGCTTAAAGATTCTGGAGCGGCTGCATTCGACCAGACTGTCCGCTATTTCCACATTGCGGTTAACAGGTGCCGGATGCATGATGATGCTATGCGCCTTCATCTGCTTTTCTCTTGCAGCTGTTAAACCAAATTGCTGGTGATAATCGCCGCCTGAAAAACCTTCTCCCTTTTGATGCCTCTCATGCTGAACACGGAGCAGCATAACCACATCCGCTTGAGAAATTGCAATATCAATGGGGCGATATTGTGAAAAATTAAATCCCCTTGAGTCAAACCATTGCTCAGGTCCTGAGAAAAAGACCTCTGCACCCAATCTAGTCAGGACATCAGCATTGGATCGAGCCACCCGGCTATGACGGATATCTCCGATAATGGCAATTTTCAGGCCGGCAAACTGGCCAAATTCTTGATGGATGGTCATTAAATCGAGAAGGGATTGAGTTGGATGATGTCCACAGCCATCACCGCCATTTATAATCGGAATATTTATTTTCCCTGTCAGTTCATCGAAGTATCGGTCCTGATTATGCCGGATCACGACGGCCGTCACGCCGATGGATTCCAAGGTTTTTACCGTATCGTAAAGAGTTTCCCCTTTTTGGACACTGGATGTTTGCACTTCAAATGGGATGACTTCTAAACCAAGTTTCCTTTCGGCCATTTCGAAACTGCTTTTGGTTCTCGTGCTTGCCTCAAAAAATAAGTTTGCCGCAAACAGCTTTTCTTCCGGAGCCCAATTCATCCCTCGTTTAAATTTCCCAGCATCATTCAAAATTTGATAAATCTCTTCAACTGTTAACTCATTTGTCGTTAATAAATGATGCAGCATACCATCTCCACCCTTCTAATTTGGCTAAAAAAACACCCTGACGCTTTCGTCAGGGTGCCAATTGAATATGCTTAACCAAAGGGAGAATAAAGTTTATTTCCTTCGGTTTTGAGCACGAACACCCTTATAAGCCTCTCTGGACTTCATTTAAAAGGTTTTACTCGATATTATGCTGTTTTTTTGCCATCACTTGCTTCTACTTCAAACATATTTTCATCCGCTACTGGTTTTCCAGGAAGGATTAGATTTAATAAGACTCCGATGATTGCTGCCAAAGCCATGCCTTGGATTTCAATATGAAACGGAAGCTTTACGATCGCCCCGCCGATTCCAATTACCAAAATGACAGAGGAAATGACCAGGTTTCGATTATTGGCAAAATCAATTTTACTGTCTACCAGCATCCTTAAACCTGATGAAGCTATGATACCAAACAGAAGAATGGATACTCCGCCCATGACAGGTGTGGGAATCGTACTGATCAGCGCCGTTATTTTTCCAACAAATCCAAAGATGATCGCAAATACTGCTGCCCCAGCAATCACATAAACACTATATATTCTCGTAATCGCAAGAACTCCAATATTTTCGCCATAAGTTGTTTTTGGAGGACCGCCAATCAAGGATGAAATCAGAGTGGCTGTACCGTCCCCCAATATGGATCTGTGCAGGCCCGGTTCTTTAATATAATCTCTGCCTACTACCTTGCTCAATACCAGCTGATGCCCAATATGCTCGGATAAAGTTACGACTGCAACTGGTACCATTAAGGCCACTAAATCCCATGAGAATTTTACTTTATAACTAACGAAAGGGATGATAAAATCAGGCATTTCAAACCAATGTGCCTTTAAAACTGGTGAAAAATCGACGATGCCTATGATTAAGGAATAGAGGTATCCAATGATGATACCAGCTAATATCGGGATGATGCTTAACATTTTCTTTGCATAGATCGTAAAGATAATCGTAGCTGCCAAGGTAACTAGTGCCGCTGAAAAGTGCAGCATGCTGTATTTGCCGGCAGGATTATTCATTGCCATGCTGACAGCCGTTCCAGAAAGAGCTAAACCGATAACAATGATAACTGGCCCAACTACAACGGGAGGCAGTAAATTCATAATCCATCTATGTCCAGCCTTGCTAATGACAAGCGCTACAAGCCCGTAAACTAGACCTGCTAAAAAAGTGCCAACCATAGCTGCTCCCGGACCTCCTGCAGCTTTTGCCGCAATCACCGGCGCAATAAACGCAAAGGATGAGCCAAGATAGGCAGGAACTTGCATTTTGGTAATCAATAAGAAAGCCAAAGTTCCTAGTCCGCTGGATATCAATGCAATTGCCGGACTTAAACCGACAAGATAGGGGACAAGTATGGTGGAGCCAAACATGGCAAATAAATGCTGCAGGCTTAATGTCAGCCATTGCGACGGTTTTGGAATATCCTTAACATCTAAAATAATTTTGTTGTTCATTTTGGTTCTCCCCTGAATAATATAGTTTCTTTTTAGGATTTGCTTTTTACATAAAAATAACCCTCTTTGAGCTGCGGGAGACAAAGAGGGTTTAGGAAACTGCCGGCAATGCGGCATTCCCCCTTTGTCAGCCTCACAGGACTGAAATTAAAAGGGCATCTATTTAATTTTCGTAAATGCTGACTTGATCGACCTTATCCACTTCTCCCAGTTCCACCACGATTTTTTCTGTGCTGGAGGTCGGGATGTTTTTGCCTACATAATCCGCCCGGATTGGCAGCTCACGATGGCCGCGGTCCACTAACACGGCAAGCTGAATGGATGCCGGACGTCCAAGATCGATAAGAGCATCCAAACCAGCTCTGACTGTTCTGCCGGTATATAAAACATCATCCACCAGAATGACCTTTTTGTCATTGATGCTAAAAGGAACGTCCGAACCTTTTACGAGCGGTTCTTGATTGTCGGTTTTAATGGTTAGATCATCCCGGTATAGTGTAATGTCTAATTCACCCACTGGGATTGGACTTCCTTCAATGTCTTCAATCCTTGCCGCAAGGCGCTTTGCCAAATAGATGCCTCTGGTGCGGATTCCTACGAGAACACAATCTTGAATGCCTTTATTTTTTTCGATAATCTGGTGGGCAATTCTAGTCAGCGCTCTACCAATAGCCTGCTCGTCAAGAACAACTGCTTTTTGACTCATCATTTAGCACCTGCTTCTGTATAAAAATAACCTCTCACCGTTTTGGCGAGAGGTAATAAGTTCATTTAAACGCGAATGATGCTGTCGTTTCAACCGTTCCTTCTCAGCCTCACGGGACTGATTTAAAGGCTTATTAAACTATAGCTATCTTACTGCAATTCCTTACCCCTGTCAACGATTATTTCTTAGTGAATCGAGCAGCTGTTCCATATATTCTGGAAGCGGAGCTGAAAATTCCATGTACTCATTGGTTCTGGGATGTGTAAAGCCAAGGATACCGGCATGCAATGCCTGCCCGCCTATGTCTAACGTTTTTTTCGGACCATACTTTGGGTCACCAGCCAGCGGATAGCCGATATATTTCATGTGAACCCGAATTTGATGGGTCCTGCCTGTTTCTAATTGGCATTCTATGAAAGAAAAATCCTTAAATCGTTCCAGGACATGGAAATGTGTGACAGCATGTTTTCCATCATCTACTACAGTCATACTCTGCCTATCCTTTGGGTCCCTGCCAAGCGGCGCATCAATGGTGCCAAAATCATGAGGGATGATTCCATGGACCAGGGCCTTATATTTCCTGGTAACCGTTTTTTTCACTAATTGATTAACTAAACTTTCATGAGCCAGATCAGTTTTAGCCACCATTAATAGGCCTGATGTATCTTTATCAATCCGGTGGACGATTCCCGGCCTCAAAACGCCATTGATCCCTGATAAATCCTTGCAGTGTGCCATAAGTCCGTTAACCAATGTCCCTGTCATATGGCCAGGTGCAGGATGGACCACCATGCCCTTTGGCTTGTTGACCACCAGCACATCACGATCTTCAAAATAAATATCTAAATCCATTTCCTCAGGAACAACATCCAATTCCTCAGGCTCTGGAATGTTAATCTCAAGTTGGTCATTGACACTGCACTTATAGTTTGTTTTTACTTTTTTGCCGTTCACAACGACATTTCCTTCTTTAATCCATTCTTGAACCTGTGTTCTTGACCACTCCTCATTAAGACTGGCAACCACTTTATCAATCCGGTCTCCCGCCTGGTCTTCAAGAATGGTGTGATCCATTTTCTCCATACGATTTCTCCTTTGACGACTTCTCTTCCAGCAGCATTTGAATAATCAGCAATCCTACTCCAATCACCAAAGCGGAATCAGCAATATTGAAGACAGGAAAGTTATAGCCAAAAATATACGTGTGAATAAAGTCCACTACTTCTTTTCGAAAAACACGATCAATAAAATTACCAATCGCTCCACCTAGCATAAATGCAAGAGAAACCCCTAACAGCCTTTTTCCTTTTGCATGTTTATGCATGTAAAAAACGATCGCACAAATCACTATGATGGTGATCAAATAAAACAGCCACATTTGCCCTTGCAAGATCCCCCACGCAGCTCCGCGATTGCGATGGGAAGTAATGTAGAAAACATTGTCAATGACAGGTATACTCTCTCCCAAATACATTTTGGCCAAAATTAACCATTTGGTAAATTGATCTAATAAAATAATGAACAATGCGATTAAGTAGTAAAACACCAATAATTACCCCCACAATAGCCTAAACTCATTCTTATGAATTTTAGCATACTTAATCACATTATCACAATGTAACTTATCTAAAAAGAAGGTAAAATTGGTTTTTTGAAATAACTGGACATATCTTCTGTATCTTTTGATGATCTAATGGTAGGGACCATTTTTATTATGTCCTCCGGAAGCAATTCACCAGATACCTCACACTGACCATATGTACCATTGGTTAATTTCTGTATGGCAGCTTCAACATCCTGAAGTTCTTCTTCCAGAATTGGGGTCATCCAATCATCCCTATGTTTATTCATTAATGACTGTTCAAGCTCAAATCTGGTTTGACGGAGTTCCAATAACAGCTTTTCCTGCAATGCATTCATAGTGTTGTTACCTCCGTTTCGTCATTTGTTTTATTATTTGCGCCACACCTTCAGTGACACAATAAAACATTTGACAACTGCAACAACAATTAACGGAGGTGGTAAATATGTGAACAATATGGAAAAAGTCCCGATTTCTCGGGACTTTTTCAGAAAGTTAGCCTAAATGGGCATAATTCTCTTTTACTACTTGGGCACAGCGTGGGCAGAGGGTTGGATGATCATGGTCATGGCCTGCCTCTGAAGTGACTGTCCAGCAGCGTTCACATGTTTCACCTTCAGCCTTGGTTACAACAATCGCTGCAGTCTCCAGCTTCACAGCATTGTCAGGGGCATTTTCATAGGAACCTGCCACTTCAAATCCTGATACAATAAACAGCTGCTGTAAATTCTCCTCAATGGAGTCTAATAATTGTTTTGATTGGTCATTTACATATAAGGTAATTTTTGCTGTGAGTGATTTTCCAATTACCTTTTCATTTCTTGCCTCTTCCAATGCTTTTAACACTTCGTCCCGAAGCTTCATGAAGTTATTCCATTTTTCTTCAATTGCTTTTGCACCTGGAAGCTCCTGATATTCAGGCATATCCGTTAACTGCACACTTTCTTCCTCCACTCCAGGAATAAACTGCCATACTTCATCAGCAGTATGGGATAGAATTGGTGAGACTAATTTGGCCAATGCAAGCAATGATTCATATAACACGGTTTGGATAGCCCGCCTCTCAGCATGATCGGGTGCCTCAATGTAAAGAACATCCTTGGCAAAATCCAAATAAAATGCACTTAAATCAAGAGTACAGAAATTATTGACAGCGTGATAGATATTGGAAAACTCATAATTTTTATAGGCATTATGAACATATTTAATCAGCTTATTTAATTTAACCAGAATAAATTGATCCACTTCACGGAGGTTTTCGTAAGAAACCTTGTTTGCCTGTGGATCGAAATCTGCCAAGTTGCCAAGTAAGAAACGGAATGTATTCCGAATTTTGCGGTAAACTTCCGCAACCTGCTTTAAGATGGCATCCGATACACGTACGTCAGCCTGATAATCCACAGAGGCAACCCAAAGACGCAAAATATCTGCCCCTAATTGATCCATTACTTTAGCAGGAACTACCACATTGCCGATTGACTTACTCATCTTTCTGCCTTCACCATCAAGGGCAAATCCGTGACTTAACACCCCTTTATATGGAGCTTTTCCTGTTACTGCAACAGCAGTGGACAGGGATGAGTTAAACCAGCCGCGATATTGGTCAGATCCTTCAAGATAAAGGTCAGCCGGACGCACTAAATCATCTCTTTCGAGTAGAACTGCCTGGTGAGAGGAACCCGAATCGAACCAAACATCCATGATATCTGTTTCTTTGGTAAATATTCCATTCGGGCTGCTTGGATGAGTAAATCCTTCAGGCAGCAATTCTCTTGCTTCCCGCTCAAACCAGATATTCGATCCATGTTGGCGGAAAAGCTCTGATACATGGTTGATGGTTTCATCGGTAATAATTTCATCACCGTTTTCCGCATAGAAAACTGGAATCGGCACACCCCATACGCGTTGACGGGAGATGCACCAGTCGCCGCGGTCACGCACCATGTTAAATAGGCGGGTCTCACCCCAGGCAGGCACCCATTTCGTTTCCTTAACAGCTTCAAGCAATTGGCCGCGGAAATCTTTGATAGATGCAAACCACTGGGCTGTTGCACGGAAAATAACCGGCTTCTTGGTTCTCCAATCATGTGGATAGGAGTGCGTAATAAAGGATAACTTCAATAAGGCCCCTGCTTCTTCTAACGCCTGGCCAATTGGTTTATTGGCCTCTTCATAGAATAATCCTTCAAATCCTGGCGCCTCATTTGTCATATTCCCTTTATCATCAACTGGGCATAGGACTTCAAGTCCGTATTTTTGGCCGATAATAAAGTCATCTTCCCCATGGCCTGGAGCAGTGTGAACACATCCAGTTCCTGCATCTGTTGTGACATGCTCACCTAGCATAACTATAGAATCTCGGCCATATAATGGATGTGCGCAGATGATATTCTCCAGTTCTTTTCCTTTTACCTTTTGTACGACGGATACATCTTCCCAGCCAATTTCCTTTGAGGCTGCTTCTAATAAGCTTTCAGCAAGAAGATATTTATGGCCATTCACTGCCACTGCTGCATAGGTAAGGTCAGGATGGACTGAAATGCCTAAATTTGCTGGGATCGTCCATGGTGTAGTGGTCCAGATCACAATCTCTGTGTCGGTATCGAGAACTTGTTTTCCATCTTTTACTTTAAAGGCAACATAAATGGATGGAGAACGTTTATCCTTGTATTCAATTTCTGCCTCAGCTAGTGCAGATTCACTTGATGGAGACCAATAGACAGGCTTTTTGCCTTTATAAATGTAGCCCTTCTTGGCCATCTCGCCAAAAACCTTGATTTGCTGCGCTTCATATTCCGGTTTTAGGGTAATGTAAGGATTCTCCCAATCTCCTCGTACCCCAAGACGTTTAAATTGTGCCCGTTGGTTTTCAATTTGTTCATAGGCATATTTTGTACAAAGCTCACGAAATTCTGCAACGGACATTTCTTTTCGTTTTACGCCTTTATTGGTCAATGCCTGTTCAATTGGAAGGCCATGAGTATCCCAGCCAGGCACATATGGTGCATGAAAGCCGCTCATTGACTTATATCGGACAATGAAGTCTTTTAAAATTTTATTTAAGGCATGGCCCATATGAATATCACCATTCGCATAGGGAGGGCCGTCATGAAGGACGAACATGGGACGGCCTTTGGTCCGTTCCTGCACCTTTTGGTAAATATTCATTTCCTCCCACTTTGCCTGAATGTCCGGCTCCCGTTTCGGAAGGTTGCCGCGCATCGGAAATTCCGTCTGCGGCATTAATAACGTATCTTTGTATTCCATTTCTCTCTTCCTCCTGTATTACATTCATAAGAACAGAATAGCCAATTGAACAATAAAAAAACCCTCTCATCCCTAAAAAGGGACGAGAAGGTTTATTCCCGCGGTACCACCCTGATAGACAGAACAAGGCGTTCTATCCACTCATGTTTCGTAACGTGAAATCATACGCTAAAGTCTACTATCCTAAAAGAGTTCGACCTTAGAACTCAAGGGTGATTTTCCAACTCTACAGCTTTACCGGACTTCCACCATCTCCGGCTCGCTTATTGAAAAGCTTCAAAGAATTGTACTGTCCCTATCATCGTCAGGTGACTATTCATAAATACTTGTTAACAAATTATATGCTACAAATTCACCATTCGTCAAGCCAATGAGTCTTCCTCTTCGTGAAGTTTTAGCTCGGTAGCATCCACTTCGTACTCCAATAGGTGATCCCAATCATCCGTATTGAGCATATCCAGCTGCGCTTCAATCAGCATTTTAAACCGGGTGCGGAAAACTTTTGATTGTTTCTTTAAATCTTCAATTTCCATTGCGACTTTTCTTGCCTTTGAAAGCGACTCGTTGACAATGCGGTCAGCATTTTTTTCAGCTTCTTTAATAATCAGCTTTGCTTCCTTTTGTGCATTGCGCTTTACTTCTTCTCCAGCCTCTTGGGCAATGACAATAGATTTATTAAGTGTTTCCTCAATATTTGTAAAATGCCCTAATCGCTCCTGCATGTCATTCAGACGCTCTTCCAGTTCTTTCTTCTCACGAAGCACCAATTCATAATCCTTAATGACTTGGTCTAAAAACTCGTTTACCTCATCTTCATCGTAGCCTCTGAATCCTTTATTAAATTCTTTGTTGTGAATATCTAACGGCGTTAACGGCATAATGCCACCTCCATGCAATCTCTACACTATATGTACTAAAAACTATTCGACAAGTTCTTATAATATCCTCCAAAAACCACAAATTATTTTTGGATTCCAATCATTATTTTCCACTTATCCTTTTTTGTTTTTCCTTCTATCCCCTTTAATTTGGTCCGTCCAAACCCTCTGACCGAAATCAAATCTCCCTCAGCACATTGAAATGAGGGATTTTCCTGTTTGGTCCAGTTTACTTTGACTACCCCTTGCTGAATCAAGGCCAGCGACTTTTGCCTGGATAGACGGCAGGCACCCGAAACGATCGTATCCAGACGCAATGATGAAACGGTCAGCTCACGATCCTCCCACAGCTCATTGGAATGGATGGCTTGGACTGCTGGGATTTCCACCAATTTGACTCCCGCTCTGCCAATAGACTCTATATTAAGTTTAACATAGTCACTAATCTCTTGGGCAGCAAAGAATTGAATGCGCCCATCATGGATTAAAATGTCACCAAACTTACCACGCTTTAATCCGAGTGACATCAGTGTACCTAAAACCTGCCTGTGTTCTATTGTGACAAATTTTTGAGGATAGTCAACTTCAAACAAACTAATCTGAAAATCTTCAGGCTCCACTGCTAAATAGTCCGGGAACAGCAAAGCCCTGTTCCGTTCCGTATCTTCCCTTCCTCCAAAAAAACTGCATTTTACTTCATCATTTTCACCAATGACGGCTCTTAAAATATGCTGCTCTCTAGGGTCAAGGAAATCAGTCAGCTTAGGGCTATATTGCCGTTCAACATAGCTTTTCCACTGCAGCGTTTGATCAATATATTCCCGTTCTTCCGGACGGAAATGCTGATAAATATTCATAGATACACAACCTAAAAAATGATAATCTTACACAAGCCAAAGGTAAACGCTATGCAATCCGCTTCTAGCAAAATTAAGAACTAGGAACGCCACAATTGGGGAAATATCAATCATCCCAATTGGCGGAATAATTTTTCGAAACGGTTCTAAATAGGGCTCACAAATATTGGCTAAAAATCGCCCAATGGATGTCTCCCTTGCATTTGGAAACCAAGACATTAAAATATAAATAATTAACGCCCAAGAATACAGGGAAATCAACTGCTGCAACAGACTAAAAAGAAAAGCCATGAAATCATTACCACCTTGTATTTGGATTATCCGGCTCCGGAATAAGGTCTGAAATATTTCCTGAAACCTCTACATTATCAGGGGTACACAAAAAAATGCTTAATCCGATTTTCTGGATGTCCCCGCCGAGTGCATAGACAGCACCGCTTAAAAAATCAACTATTTGTCTGCCTTGTTCCTTATCAATCCGCTGCAGGTTCACCACAACCGCACGCCGATTTTTCAGATGGTCGACAATTTCCGGAGCTTCAGAATTGGAATGCGGCTCGACTAAAATCACTTTTGAAGACTTTGTTGATTTGGCAGATTGCTGTTGAACGCTTTGGATACTGACAACATTCTGACTTTTAACAGGCAGCTTCTTCGGTTTAATTGGCTCTGCAGGTTCCGTCATATATTCTTTGCTTGTGTCATCATCAAAATCATCGTCTAAAAAGAAAAATGTCTTTATTTTTGATTTAATCGTCATTTTCTTCTCTCCTAACCATCTTCACCAACTAATGCTGTCCCTATTCTCACCATTGTTGCCCCTTCCTCTATAGCAATGGCAAAATCATTGGACATTCCCATCGAAAGTTCCGTGCATGGGGCAAATTCAAAATGACAGGCTTGGATTTGATCACGAAGTTCTCTTAATTTATGGAAACATTCACGAATAACTTGTTCATCATCTGTAAAGGGAGCCATTGTCATCAGCCCCTGAATGCGGATCTTTTCATAAGGGCGAAGAGATTTAACAAAGTCCACTACTTCATCAGGATGCAAACCGTGCTTGGATGCTTCCTGAGATGTGTTTACTTGCACAAGACAATTGATATTACCGGCCGCCCGTTTATTAATCTCCTCTGCTAGAGACAGGCGGTCCAAAGAGTGAATATAATTCACTTTATCAATAATATTTTTTACCTTCCTTGACTGCAGTGTTCCAATATAATGCCAAACTGGCTTGTCCTGTAAGACATTCCATTTTTCTAGCAGCCCCTCATCCCGGTTTTCTCCAAGATGCAGAATTCCAGCCTCTACTGCCTCTTTTGCCCTCTCTGTACTGACATACTTCGTCACCGCAATAATTGTGACTTCATCAGGATTCCGATTCACTTTACGGCATGCTTCGTTTATCTGCTGTCTAATTTGTTCTAGCTTTGCTGCAACCTTCATAGATAAATCTAAATCTCCTTCCAGCCAATAAAGCTTAACATTCTCCCAGTCTTTCCTTGATCTTTGCGATGGGAAAAAAATAGGTCATGGCAGCTGGTACAATACCCGGTCATTAAGATATTTCGAACGGGAATGCCAGCCTTCAGGAGAATTTGCCTATTCAATTGACGTAAATTTAAAGAATATTGTCCATCGCTAATTAAATTATATGGTTTCTCATCGACATCTTCTAGTATATTTTCTACCAAGTTAACGACATGATTATCGACAATATAACATTCTTCGCAAATGGAGGGTCCAATGGCGATATAAATTTCTTCAGGAGGAATCCCTTCATTTCTCCAAGCCTGGACCATTTGCCTGGCTATTTCGCGAACGGTCCCTTTCCAGCCTGCATGCGCCAAACCAATCATTTTAAACTTGGGGGCGGCAAAATAAAGCGGGACACAGTCTGCAAAGCATAAGGTTAACAGGATGCCGGGCTCATCTGTATAAAATCCATCTGTTCCTTTAAAGGCATTCTGATAGGATTCGGCTCCGGTGCCACGATCTATTCTACTGACTTTTTTCAGAACGATATCATGGGTTTGCTCAGCTCCCACCCAGCCATTTAATGGAAAATCGAGCAATACTGACAGTTTTTGTCTATTTTCTACCACATCATCGATCCGATCACCAACGTGAAAGCCCATATTTAAGGTTTGAAAAAATCCCTTGCTAGTCCCGCCATGTTTGGTTGTCATTCCCGCAAGCAGTTCAGGAAAAAGCTTTGTCCAGTTTTCAATCGTTAAATACGATGGATGATGTAACGCAAAAGGCTCCATAAACATACCTCTTATGTTTTTCTATAGTTTACCATGAAAACGATAAATGTTCACAGGAAAATGTGCGGATTGCTGTTATCCTTCATCAGGCGGACTGTCATCATCTGCTTTATACCGAACTAAGATGACATCCTGCCCAATTTTAATAATATTTTTCCATGGGATGACCACATCGTCTTCTTTTCCAAAAAAACCGAGAACTCTTCCGTTTCCCGATATGACAACTGCTTCTATTTTTCCAGTGGATAGATTAATTTCAATATCCCCGATATTCCCCAGTCTTTTGCCATCTGATACATTCACGACATCTTTTATCTGAAATTCGGAAATCCTGCCCATTTTCACCACTCCCGATTACCGTACTATATCAAAATATATGATTGTAATCTCCAATTTATTAAATATAAATGAAAACCCGCCAATCGGCAAAGCGCTTAATGCAGAATTCAGCACACCCCACAGCTAAAAAAATAAGCTGCCCAAACGGACAGCTTTAACTCTGGATATTCTTATTCATTTGCCGGATGGCCGCCTTTTCTAAACGAGAAACCTGGGCCTGAGAGATGCCAATTTCCTCGGCAACTTCCATTTGGGTCTTTCCTTGAAAAAAACGCTTCCGCAGGATTAATTTTTCGCGTTCATTTAACCGGCGCATTCCTTCTTTTAAAGCAATTTCCTCAATCCAGTTGATATCTTTATTTTTTTCATCGCTTAATTGGTCCATCACATAGATAGGGTCGCCGCCATCATTATAGATTGGTTCGAATAGGGAAACCGGATCTTGTATGGCATCAAGAGCAAACACGATTTCCTCATGTGGCACTTCCAGCACCTTGGCGATTTCCTCCGCAGTAGGTTCACGGGAGGTTTCGCTCATTAACCGTTCTCTCACCTGGAGTGCCTTATAAGCGATATCCCTTAATGAGCGGGAAACCCGAATTGGGTTATTATCCCGCAGGTAACGCCGGATTTCTCCAATGATCATTGGCACAGCATACGTCGAAAACTTGACGTTTTGGCCTAAATCGAAATTATCAATTGATTTCATGAGTCCAATACAGCCAACCTGAAACAGGTCGTCCACAAACTCACCGCGGTTATTAAACCGCTGAATGACACTTAGGACAAGGCGTAAGTTGCCGTTTACAAGCTTTTCTCTGGCAGTTAAATCGCCTTCTTGCATTTGCTTGAATAGAACTCTCATTTCTTCATTTTTCAATACAGGAAGTTTTGATGTATCCACACCGCAAATTTCAACTTTATTTCGAGTCAATCTTTTCCCTCCTCGAGAGAGCTGCTGTACAAAAAACAGTATCTCCTTGAGAAGGAAAAATATGCACCTGCCCATGGCCGCGAACAGGTGCATACGTTCGAAAAACTAATGAAAACCTTCGTAGCTATAAGGTTTTTTTAAAGCAAAAATTTTCCTTTTAAACCATTTTATTAAATTCCTTTCTAAGCCGCTTGATAATTCGCTTTTCTAAACGAGAAATATAGGATTGGGAAATCCCCAGCATATCAGCAACATCCTTTTGTGTTTTTTCTTCGCCATTTGTCAGGCCAAATCTAAGCTCCATAATCTGCTTCTCCCGATCTGAAAGCTGGTGCAAAGCTTTTGTCAGTAATTTACGATCGACATTTGCCTCCAAATCCTTCGTAATAATATCATCATCCGTGCCTAAAACATCCGATAATAACAATTCGTTGCCATCCCAATCAATATTTAAAGGTTCATCAAACGAAACCTCTGACCTAATTTTATTATTTCTCCTTAAGTACATTAGTATCTCATTTTCGATACATCTCGAAGCATATGTAGCCAGTTTAATCTTCTTCTCAGGGTTAAATGTATTGACCGCTTTAATTAATCCAATGGTTCCAATACTGATTAGATCCTCGATATTAATGCCCGTGTTTTCAAATTTCCTGGCGATATAGACCACTAACCTGAGATTGCGTTCAATTAATATCGATCGTGCCGCTTTATCACCATTAGGCAATTTTTTTAACAGCATTTCTTCCTCATCTTTACTTAAAGGAGGCGGCAGGGCTTCGCTTCCACCAATGTAAAAGACTTCATCTGTTTTAAAACCCAATTTAATTAATATTTTATTCCAATAGTAGGATAAGCGAAGTCTCCAATTTTTCATTTGTTTTCCTCCTTCTAAATTATGTTTTTCTGAGTATAGTATTATTAACTTACTTTCTCGCTATCTCCCTGCTGCTTGCGGCCTGTCAGCATTTTCGGATGCACAATGCATTGAAAAGCATCCTCCGCTGACAGCTCCTGCATGGTAAAGGATACCAATCCCTTTTCACATAAATATTGGGTTCCATTATGCTCAATCAAAATAAGGTCCGGTTTAATAGCAAAAATAAGTTGATGCTCTTGTCCCACGACCCTGCAGGGGACTATTCTCAGCCTGTTTTGCCATTCTTCAGGCAGCGCATGATCATCTACTTCAAGTGGGTCAGGATTCTCAGCTAACTTTTTTATCGGGTCCGGGGTTAACTCCCACTGTTTCTTGACGGAAACAAACATTACCGGCATCTTTGAAACAGGGTCATATAACTGATTTCCGCTATCGACCAGTCCTTTATAATGATAAGCTTGACCATCCATATTCAGAATGACCGAAACAATTTGATCGTAACGGATTTTCGTCATTTCCATGGTTTCGATACTTTTCTTTGAGAAATGCCATGCAATCGGAAATCCGATTAAGACAAATCCCCAGCTGATGGGGTCGCCAAAACCCTCCACACTGGACCGAAGCACTTCTGCTGTAAGTCTGGAATCGTATTGAATAAAGTAATGGACACCCATCAATGCACCGCCAATTAAAAATGTGGCAACATAGAAGGTCATTAACGCTTTTATAAAAAAGGAAACCCGTCTATAACCAAATACCAGTAACACCATGATGACTGAAAATAACAGCTTGGAAATGGGATGGCTTGAGTATAAGCCTAAAGATGTAAAGTTTAATAAAATAATCATGGAGCCAAGAAGTCCTCCGGCCAGCACCCTCCAAAAACGAACCTTCCTTTTTAAAATAATGGCAGTTAAATAAAGGAGCAGGCTGTCAAACAACAAATTAAGAACCCATATCACATCCAAATAAACTGTCAAAACACTTCCTCCTTTACATAGGAAGGAGATAGCAATATTTGCTTTTCTAGTTATGGAAAAGTATATCCTACTTGCAGGCTTGAAGTGTGTCACTTTGTGGAATCAAAAAAACAGAAATTTTCCCTATTATGAACGTAATTTGTCAATGAAAAGGGGAGAAGGCCTTGCAGGTTAGCCCGATACAAATTTTGATATAAAAAAACATGACCCTTTTGGGGTCATGTTTTTTTATCTTCTGCGATTTCTATTTCGTAAGAACGTTGGAATATCCAATGTTTCCTCAGCATAAGTGTTGTTATTGTTATTTGGGCGTGCTGGCTCCGGCTGGACCTCTTCACGCTTTGGTTCTCTTTTAACTTGTCCGCTTTGTGGTTTAGCTTGTCCAAAAGTTGGACGGACAGGCTTTGGCTGAATAGCCTCTTCATTAAAGCCTGTTGCAATTACGGTTACAATGATTTCATCTTTTAAACTTTCATTAATAACAGATCCGAAAATCATATTCACTTCTTGATCTGTTGCAGTAGCTACGATATCAGCAGCTTCTTGGACTTCATAAAGGCTTAAATTAGAACCGCCAGTAATATTCATTAACACCCCTTGGGCACCATCGATAGAAGTTTCCAATAGTGGTGAATTGATCGCTTTCTTTGCCGCTTCCGCAGCACGGTTTTCACCGGAAGCAACACCAATTCCCATTAAGGCTGAGCCTTTGTTGGACATGATGGTTTTTACATCTGCAAAGTCCAAGTTAATCAGGCCAGGTGTGGCAATCAGGTCAGAAATTCCTTGAACACCTTGGCGAAGAACATTGTCCGCTTCGCGGAATGCCTCGAGCATTGGAGTGCTCTTATCCACAATTTCAAGCAATCTGTCGTTTGGAATCACGATTAATGTATCTACTGCTTCTTTCATGGAACCAATTCCGCCTTGAGCCTGTGTGGAACGTTTTTTGCCTTCGAAAGTAAACGGCCTAGTGACAACTCCTACTGTTAAAGCACCGAGATTGCGGGCAATTTGAGCTATAACAGGCGCAGCACCAGTACCGGTTCCGCCACCCATTCCAGCTGTAACGAACACCATATCAGCCCCGCGTAAAGCTTCCTCAATTTGCTCCTTGCTTTCCTCTGCTGCCTTTTTCCCCACCTCTGGATTTGCACCAGCTCCAAGACCACGGGTCAATTTGGCGCCAATCTGCATTTTCACTTCTGCTTTAGAAAGGTTTAGCGCTTGAGCATCTGTATTTACTGCGATGAACTCTACCCCTTGAACGCCGTGCTCAATCATTCGGTTGACAGCATTATTGCCGCCGCCGCCAACTCCGATCACCTTTATCGTTGCAAGCGAATCTAAATTCGTATCAAATTCTAACATGAAAAATCCTCCTAATTCGTCACTTTACCTTTTCGAAAGATCCCTCTATTCGAAAAAGTATCCCAGGAATTTTTTGACTTTTGATGACATTTTTTCTTCAGGATGCTTTTCTGGTTTTGCCTTGGGCGGATGCTGCTTTTGCACCCGTTTTTCGACCGGTTCTGAGACGGAAACTTGCGAACTGGAATCGCTCCCTGGCAATCTGGAATTCTTGTAGGCATATTTTATTAAGCCAACCGCTGTCGTAAATAGCGGTTCCCTAACGCCAATATAATCTGGCTGAGCAATGCGGACTGGATTCTTAAATATATCTTGGGCCAGTTCCAATACCCCTTGCATTTTTGCAGTACCCCCGGTTAAAACAAAGCCCCCGGGCAAATCCGTCACACCCAAGCGTTTTAATTCCTTTGCAATTAACTCAAAAATTTCTTCCATTCTCGCTTCAATGATTTCAGATACATAAAGCTGATTAAATTGTTGATGTTGGTCGCTGCCAATAACAGGTACACTAAAAAACTCATCTTCTGATGCATGATCGTAAAAGGCATGTCCATATTTGATTTTTATATTTTCCGCATCCTCAGTTGAAGTGTGCAGCACTTTTGAGAGATCATTAGTGATGAGGTCTCCACCAACTGGTATAACACTCGTAGCTTTTAAATATCCATCTTCAAATACGGCAATTGAGGTAGACCCTCCTCCGATATCCAGAAGAGCTGCTCCCAGGTTTTTTTCATCCTTGGACAAAGCATAATCTCCTGCGGCCAGCGGCTGAAGGATAATGTCTGAAAAGTTCAGGCCTGCTCGTTCTACGCAGCGGATAATATTTGCAAGAATGGCATTGGACCCTGTTACAAGTGTACCTTCCATTTCCAAACGGACACCTATCATCCCGCGAGGGTCGTTAATTTCATCTTTGCCATCTAAAATAAATTGCTTTTGAATGACTCCCATATTGACTCTTTCAGGGGGAATGGCCCCAGCATAAGACGCTTCAATTACACGAATGACATCTTCATTTGTAATCTCGCGGTTTTGGCCGGAAACAGCGACAATCCCATGGCATGGCTGAAGGGTTACATTATGGCCGGGAATCCCGACCACCACCTCATTAATCTCTAAACCTACCATTCTTTCTGCCTGTTCAATTGCCCTTCTAATAGAATGAACGGTATCGTCCATGTCAACAATGGATCCTTTGCGAAGGCCTTCAGATTCCACGTTTCCAACGCCAATTATATTTAACGAGCCTTTTCCTGAGTCATTGACCATTTCCCCAATGATAACTTTTACACTGGATGTACCGATGTCAAGGCTAACATATATATCATTGCTGTTCATTCTCTGGCACCTCCTTTGATATCTTTCAGTCGAACAACAATCAATTTGTTCAGGTAGTTTCCTAGTAATATATTATAAAATTATTCGTCACAACTGAATGATTCCCTTTAAAAAATTTAACTTTTTTCTAATTTTTCTTTGTTCGTTGACCATTTTGCCAATAAAATTCGACGAATTACAGCAATATTCTGAAATAATCTGACACCAAACGCAAAAATTGCTGCTAAATACAAGTCTACACCAAGATGGACACCGAGAAAAGCTAAACTTGCAGCTAAAATAATATTAAAAAAGAAACCTGATACAAAAACTTTTTCATCATAAATATTTTGCAAATAAGCCCGAATCCCTCCAAATAATGTGTCGAAAGCAGCCAAGACAGCAATCGACAAATAATTGGAATATTCTTCAGGAATTCTTATTTCCGTGAGCAGTCCAAGAACGATTCCTACCATAAGCCCAATGACGGGCAGCCACATCAGGAACCGCCTCCTTCCTTAACCGGCTCCATATAGCGGATCCGAATTGGATTTTCATATGCAGGTACGGCAATCTCTGCAGATGGTTTGGTGACAGTAAGCCTAAGGCTTTCTGTAAAAAATTCATCTTTTGCTTTTGAGACGTTCATCCGGTTAAACAATTTTTCAGCCGTATTCAAATCCTTCACAACTACTTTAATTTCAATTGGAAGACTCTTGATGATGTGGCCATCTATTTTGGTTTCTGAGTTTATATCCCGGATAACGGTGGTATTAATAATCCGTTGTCCATCAATGGATATGGACTCTGCTTCGTACATGTTAAGTTCATTTACCAGCCTTTTCAGCAGATCAGGTGAAACAGCTGCTGCCGGTGTATAGCCAAGCTTAATATCCTCGATGACAGGTTCAATATCCAAGGTAACGCCTGGACCTGTCACTTCCGTCAATCCTGTTTCAATCTTTAATTCTTGAAAAGTATCCCTTAACGCCTTCTCCTTGCTTTGTTCTCGCTCAGATTCATAGGCTGATAGTTTATCTTCATATGAACGGATTTCTGTCAAAAGCTGATAGTGCAATTCTTTTTCTTTCAGCAATGCTTCACGGAGCTGCCAGATATCTCTAGTATCCCTAACCTTTGGTTCTGTGACGGTTTGAAACTGTACGGCAATCATAAACCCAATCAGTGCCGAAATCATGGTAAATCGCAAGGTTATTTTTTGTCTGTCCACTATATTCACCCAACCTTCTCTACTATACCGTGGACATTAGTTCCCTAAGACGGGATTCATGACAATTTCATTCACTTTTTCAAGTGCAAAAACAATATTGTCATTTACAAGCTGATCCTTTACCCCGCCTGAAAGATTAATGGAAGACGCCAGAACATCAGGATCCCCAATCGCAGATATGACAAATGGCGCAGGATGCGGCACTCCATCGACGGTTATGACTGGCCCATTGCAAACAATATAAGAACGGCTTGTCAGCCTTTGGCCATTTATAGACACAGCAGATGCTCCAGATATGTAGAGTTCATTGACCACTTTAAAAACATGGTGTTCGTGAACCAGATAGTTGTTCACATTATCCTGATTGGGGTCATAAGCGCCATCAGCAAGGGTTATTTTAACCCCTTTGCCTTTTACCTTTACTTTTCCTAGAAACATTCGATATTTTTCCGCATCTTTAGCCAGGCTGTTGAAATCAGCAGCCTCTTTAGCCAGTTCTTTTTCATTTTTTTGCACTTTGGCTTGTTTTTGATTTAATTCCTTCTGCAGTTTACGATTCGTTTCCTCTTGTGCAATCAATTCATTTCTTAGTGATAGCGTTTCTTTATATTGGCTATCCGTCATGTCCGGTTTTGCCTGTTGCGTTTCCAGTTGAGTCAAGTGGTAGGAAAAAGCCATAATAAAGCCAAGAACAAGGCAGACCAAGGATAAAATGACATGATTACCCTTCACCTTCATTATTTTCAACTTCAGTTTCCTCCACTTCCGTTTCAAATGCCTTAAAATAAGACCCTACTTCTAAATCAATGATTCCCTTTTGATTTGGGTCTAACTGGCTGATGATGGAAGGATAATGAATCATTTTTTCAGAAAAGCTCCTAATGGTGGCACTAACTTCAAATCCATCATTCATATACAAAGAAACATGGTATTGATCGGTTTTTTTCGGAGTATGATGTATTTCCGATATGGAATTTGTAATGGCAGCCGGAAGCTTTTGCAATTCCTGTATCATTTCATCAAGGACGTCCCCTTCATCAAAATTAAACAGGATTGGCGCATTGTCAGGTGCTTGTCCAAACTTTTTCGCAATTAAGATTTTGCCATTTTCCATTACTGGGAAATAAAACTCATCCCGCTTCAAATAGGCAATCCGTTTATACTCTTTGACATTAATCAATACCGTATTCGGCAGCTGAATTTTGACCTTTGCACTCTTAATTTCGGAAAGCTCACTTATTTTGGAAGCAACATCAGCTTTTTTCACTTCCCAAATATTCGTATCTTTTAAAAGTCCAGATTGGTCAATAATATCCTCTTTGGAATAAACATGATTTCCTTTAACAGCCATTTTTTTAATATGGCTTAATGGTGATTGAGCATAAACGATGACTACAATCATGGCAAAAAATAAAAACAGCAATATAATTAGCCGTTTATTGGCTTTCTTCCGTCTCTGCTCCTTTAATTTTGGTATTCGGTCTTCAAGAGCAACAATTTTACTTTTATCCATTCTAATTTCCCCCAAATAAAAAGCAGCTGCTCCATTTGCAAAAGGCTTGTCCCCAAACCCCTGTCGTCCTGCCTAAGAAAGAGAAAACAACGGCATGAAAAATCATGCCGTCTTTCATTTTCTGTTGGATTTTCACCTATAATATTATCGATTATTATAACACAATATTTGTCATTCGTAAGAAATTTCTTTTGCAAATTAAGGAATAAAATCAGGTTATCCGGCTACTTTCTGCCGATAATCTCCACTTCCGTTTCCATTGTTACATGGTAGAGTTTGTAAATGGTCTCTTTTACATGCTCGATTAAGGCAAGAACATCAGCTGCAGTGCCATTTCCAGCATTAACGATGAAATTCCCATGCATTTCGGAAATCTCTGCCCCGCCAATACGATACCCTTTTAATCCAGCTTGTTCAATTAACCTTCCTGCATAATGAGGGAGTGGATTTCGGAAAATGCTGCCGGCACATGGAAAGTTCCATGGCTGGGTTTCTTTTCTGTATTCTTTATTTTTTAACATTTGCGCCACAATGCTTTCCTTGTCGCCCTGTTTAAGCTGAAACACTGCTTCTACCACAATTCCCGGACGCTTTTTTTGCAGAATAGACGTTCTATATGAAAACTCCATTTGCTCATTCGTAAGCCATTCCATTGTTCCGTCTTCAAACAAAATATAAGCTTTGGTCAAGATTTTGCTGATATCCGATCCATGTGCTCCCGCGTTCATATAAACAGCACCCCCGACCGACCCAGGAATACCGCTGGCGAATTCCAAACCTGAAAGTCCCTTTTTGCTAATCAATGTGGATAAGGCGACTAATGAATGTCCGCCGCCAACAGCAATTTCCTCATTCGATACATCAAGATGACTGATGCCGGAACCGAGTTTAATGACAACCCCATCAATCCCCTTATCCGACACTAAAAGATTTGAACCCCTGCCAATCGCCCGCCAATTTACTTGAAATCGATTGATAATCTCCATGGCTTTTTTCAAATTTTCAACAGATGAAGGTTCCAAGAAAATTTCTGCCGGCCCGCCAATCTTTATTGTGGTATGAGAACTCATCGGCTCATTTTGCATTACTTTTCCTATATTTAATCCCTGCAATTCTTTCAGGATACTGTCCATTCCTGACCACCCAACTTTCCAATCGTGTGTATGATTTTAGTTTATGCTAATAACTCAGGTTGGGCTACCTTTGTTTTTCCCTTATAACCTCTTCGATTAGCTTATAAAGTCTGCCAGCTGAATCTGGGACTCCCATTTTTTTGGATTTCTGCTTCATTTCCTGGAGCGTGCTCTTGTTCAAAAGAATCCAGTCCATCTGGCTAACCAAACTATTGCTTGTTAAATCTTTTTCTAAAAGTACAACCGCTGCCCCTTGGTCCCCTAGTGACCGGGCATTTTTTTCCTGATGGTTATTTGTAACATAAGGGCTGGGAATCAAAATGCTGGGGATTCCTAATGAAGTGATTTCAGCCAGTGTTGTTGCCCCGGCCCTTGATACAACTAAATCAATGCCGGCAAGGACTTCAGGCATATTGTGAATAAATGGCTTAATCACTACATTTTTGGGATTTCCGACTAGATCCACTTCTTTTTTGACATTCTCGAAGTGTACATCCCCTGTCACATATAGAACTTGATACGGTTTGCCAGCCAATTCTGGTAATGCTTTTACAACCGCCTCATTTATAGGCTTCGCGCCTCGGCTGCCGCCAAAAATCAACACGGCTGGCATTGTAGTGGTTAATCCCGCAGAAAGAAGTCCCTTTATGCCATCCTTTCCTGCTACCTCAGAAGCCCGTGGATTCCCTGTAAATGCAATCTTTTGTTCAGGGAAATATTCCCTTGCTTCCTCAAAACAGATAGCTACTTTGTTGACGTATCTGCTTAAGAATTTATTAGTGAGCCCTGGCACACTATTTTGCTCGTGAATAATGGTTGGAATATTGAGCTTGGAGGCTGCATATACAACCGGGCCACATACATAGCCGCCCGTTCCAATGACAATATCCGGCTGAAACTCCTTAAGGATTCGCTTGCTGTCCCGAACGCCTTTAAGAAACCTCAGGACCGTTTTGACATTTTCAAAAGAAAGCTTCCTTTTGAACCCAGTAATATATATGGATTTAAACGGTACGTTTTCATGCGGGACAATTTTGCTTTCCAGCCCATTTTTTGTACCTATGTATAAAAATTCGGCATCCTTATTGTCTTTTTGAATCTCCCTTATAAGCGCAAGAGCAGGGTATATATGTCCCCCTGTACCTCCGCCGCTGACTGCTATCTTCATCTTCTCACCTCAGAAAAGTTCTAAACACATTCTACTATAAAAATATATGAAATAAACCCAATGATAAAAGAATGTTATTGAAATGTAATGAACCAAATTTTTTTAACAAAAAAGAACCCTGCTTACGGGTCAGGGTTGTCAATATCTAGAATAACGGCTTATATTAAGCAGAACACCGATAGCCATCAACATTAGAGTCAGTGATGAGCCTCCATAGCTTAAAAACGGAAGGGTTATCCCCGTAACCGGCATCAGCCCCGTTACAACGCCAATATTGATCATCACTTGTATCGCGACCATCGCAATAATTCCAACCGCCAAAAAACTGCCATACAAATCAGGGGCCCCTAAGGCAATCCGGATTCCTCTCCATAGCAGCAAAGCAAACAATAGGAGAATAAACGAACCGCCAATGAACCCTAATTCTTCAGACAAAATGGCAAAAATAAAATCCGTCTGCGGCTCCGGCAGATAAAAAAACTTTTGCCGGCTTTCACCAAGACCGAGTCCGAACAGTCCCCCTGGTCCAATAGCATAAAGGGATTGA
Source organism: Neobacillus muris (assembly GCF_943193175.1). Lineage (GTDB taxonomy): Bacteria > Bacillota > Bacilli > Bacillales > Cytobacillaceae > Neobacillus > Neobacillus muris. Next base: position 92,928 of record NZ_CALPDF010000002.1, on the reverse strand, counting down.
ATGATTTGAAACCCGCTGCCTAAAGGATCAGACCATGGATCTAAAAATGATGTAATCCGTTTCATCCGGTATGGTGCTGAAATAATCAGACCAACAAACCCAGCCAAGCCTAACAGGCCTAAGAAAACAAAATGGCTGATCCTGGCTCCTGCTATAAAAATCATCACGACACAAGTGCCCATCATGACGGTCCCCGTCCCTAAATCCGGCTGAAGCATAATCATGGCAAATGCAAAAAATGCAAGTCCCAAAGAAGGAACGAGTCCTTTTTTAAAGGAGGTAATATGCTTTTGCTGCTCAGATAAAAATTTTGCCAAGAAAGCAATCATCGCAAGCTTCATAAACTCAGAGGGCTGAATGGAAAAAGCACCTACACCAATCCAGCTTCTTGAACCATTTCGAACATTTCCAATGCCTGGGACTAATACCAAGACCAATAAAACAAAACAGACAATTAAAATCGTTTTTGACCAGGTCCTCCATGTCCAGTAGTTAATATTCATAATAAAGAACATGGCGAGAATTCCAACACCGGCAAATAAAGTTTGCCTTTTGGCAAAGAAAAAGGAATCCTGAAATTTATATTCTGCCCAAACTGCGCTTGCACTATAAACCATAATAAGGCCTACTGCCAGGAGTGTAAATGTTACAATCATTAAAATAAAGTCAGGAGTCGTTTTCTTTGTCGGCACCGTAAACACCTCAACTGCGAGTTTTAGGGCCTGATACCCGAAGCATGATTCTGCTTCTGAAATTGTCTAGCGCAAGCGTTATGTGCGCTTCCCGCTCTTCAATGGACAAGCCCTTACTTAAGCTTATGCACGGCTTCGATAAAAATGTCTCCCCTTACCTCAAAACTTTTATACTGATCCCAGCTTGCACAGGCAGGAGATAACAGGATAACGTCACCCGGTTCAGAAAAACCATAGGCAGCCGGCACGGCCTTTTCAACATTATCGACACGCTTTATCACATTTATTCCCGCTTCTGCACCGATCCGCTCAAGCTTCTCAGCTGTCTGCCCAAATGTAATTAATGCTTTTACATTCTTTAAAAATGGAATTAGCTCATCAAACTCGTTCCCACGGTCAAGGCCTCCGGCAAGCAAAACCACCGGTGCATCAAAGGCCTTAAGGGCGTTTGCAGCTGCCAAAATATTAGTAGCTTTTGAGTCATTATAGAATTTTCTTCCACTTATTTCAGTCACAAACTGGAGCCGATGTTTAACTCCAGTAAACGACTCAAGAACTTCTTGGATGGCATTATTCTCTACACCAGATAGTTTAGCAGCCGCCATGGCAGATAAAATATTTTCTAGGTTATGTACCCCCGGCAATGCAATTTTTTCTATTTGCATAACCTTTTCATCCTTAAACCATATCCATCCATCAGAAATATAGGCTCCCTCGGGCACCGCCTTTTTCGTCGAGAAAGGAATAATCGTTGCCTTGGAAGTTCCAGCTATATTCATTGTTTCTTCCTGGTCAGCATTGACGATTAAATATTCCGCTTCCGTTTGATTTTTGGTGATATTTGACTTCGCGCTAATATATTCAGCCTTTGTCCCATGATAATCCAAATGGGCATCATAAATATTGGTAATAATAGCGATTTTCGGATTAAATGATTGAATCCCCATAAGCTGGAAGGAGGACAATTCTATAACAATTGTATTGTCTTTTTCAGCGGTCTGGGCAACTCCAGATGCAACCGTTCCAATATTGCCGGCAATTAACGGGGCTTTCTTTCCCGCATTTAGCATTTCAAAAATCAATGTTGTCGTCGTTGTTTTCCCGTTCGTTCCAGTGATCCCAATAAAAGGGGCCTCTGAAATTTCATAGGCAAGCTCTACCTCTGTTATAACAGGAATCTCCCGTTCCATTGCACCTTCAATCATCGGGTTGTTATACGGGATTCCCGGGTTTTTAACGATCAGCTCAAACCCCTCATCAAGAAGTTCCACAGGGTGCTCTCCGCAAATAACCTTTATCCCTTGCTCTAATAAATCCTGGGCCTCAGGATTTTCAGAGAATGGTTTCCAATCATTCACCGTAACAAATGCTCCAAGCTTATGAAGAAGTGCAGCGGCAGTAACCCCGCTTTTTGCTAAACCCAATACAAGAATTTTTTTATGACGATAAGACTCAATCTGCTTCAATTACAACCACACCTCGATATAGATTCCTAGAATAGCAAAAATTAATCCGACACTCCAAAAGGTTACAACCACCCGCCATTCCGACCAGCCCGCTAACTCATAGTGATGGTGCAAGGGGCTCATGCGAAAAATCCGTTTGCCAGTAGTTTTAAAGGATGCCACCTGAAGAATAACGGATAACGTTTCAATAACAAAAACTCCGCCGATGATAATAAGTAAAATTTCAAGTTTCGTCAAGATCGAAATAGCGGCAATCGCTCCGCCTAATGCAAGTGAGCCCGTATCCCCCATAAACACTTTGGCAGGATGGGCATTAAATACTAAGAATCCCAGCACTGCTCCAACTACTGATACGGAAAAGATGGAAATTTCCATCTGTGATTGATTCCATGCAAGTACAGCAAATGCACCAAAGGCGATAGCTGCCGTACCAGATACCAGACCATCCAATCCATCTGTGAGATTAACCGCATTGGAAAAGCCCACAAGCCAAAACACAATAAACACGACGAAAAACCATCCTAGTTCGATGGTGCTATTCGTAAAGGGGATGCTAATTTCAGTTGAAAAGCCGCTTTGTTTATACACAAGATAAAAAATGACCGAAATAATGATTTGTCCCAATAGTTTTTGCTTTGATGTCAATCCAAGATTTCGCTTCAGAGCCACTTTAATAAAATCATCCAAAAAGCCCAGCAAACCGAACCCTATGGTTACAAGCAAAAGCAAATAAGTTTTCACTGTTGGTTCCGAGAATTTTCCTGTCATGACAATGGTGGTAATAACAACGGAAAATAAGATCATGATTCCGCCCATCGTCGGTGTTCCAGATTTTTTTTGGTGTGATTTAGGACCTTCTTCCCTGATGCTTTGTCCAAATTTCAACCTTCTCAAGAAGGGGATAAAGATCGGAGAAAGTAATACCGAAATTAAAAATGCCATTATAATTGTGAAAAAAATAACTTGCTCCAGCATGTTATCCCCTCCTTCTCTCATTATTTTCCTGCTGTTCCGTAATCACATTATGCATTACAGCAATATCATATGTCTGCCGATTTTTTTTAAGAAGTTTTTTATCTGAAATTTTAAAGTTCGTAATACTCATGTTCTTGTCTATTTCTCCATTTAATTTTTCAATATAATGCTCCAGTATTGTTGTTACCGCTAATCCCAAATTATCAGTATAAAACACTGGAAAATGATTGGGCGTATAACGGGGGAGCTGTGTATTTTTATCCCAGATAACTGCCACTGCCCCATTTGCAATCGCCTCGGAAAGTTCCCCTGAATTCTCAAGCGGCACAAATAGCCCTCTCCCTTGGAGAACAGAAGCTTGGTCACATACTTCATGAATCCAAATTTCATCTTCGACGCCTTGCTTATTAGGAAATAGTTCCGCTAAGTCCTTAACAGATAACAGCATTCTTATCTCTCCTCAATTGCCTTGCGGGCAACCAGCCGGTCATCAAAATCATGTACCGCAGTGCCAATTATTTGATAGGTTTCATGCCCTTTTCCGGCAATTAATATACAATCGCCAGCTGACGCTTGATTGACCGCCCACGTGATGGCTTCTTTCCTGTCGGGGATCACTTGATAGGATTTTCCTTGAACACCTGCTTCCATTTCCTTCAAAATAGCAAGCGGATCCTCACTTCTCGGGTTATCCGATGTAAAAACCGGATCTGTCGCCAAACGGCAGGCGATTTGGGCCATTAACGGCCGTTTTGTCCGGTCCCTGTCCCCGCCGCATCCAACAACGACAAATACTCTTTTTTTAGCGAATTGCCTTACCGTATTTAAGACATTTTCAAGGCTGTCAGGTGTATGGGCATAATCCACGATGACCGTAAAGTCTTGGCCAGCTTGAACAAGTTCAAACCTGCCCGCAATACCTTCTAATTCTTCGAGTGATGCAATGATATCCTTTATTGCAATTCCCGACACAATGGCGGCTGAAATGCTTGCCAAAACATTATATATACTGAATATCCCAATAAGCTTGATATTGATCGGGTATTTTTCCCCGCCTATCACAATATCAAACCGCGTGCCGGATGGGGACATCTCAACGTTTTCTGCACGGATGTCTGCTTTATTTTCAATGCCATAGGTAACAATATGGGCGGCAGTGGCCCTTTTAAACATTTCCGAAGCAGAGTCATCTGCATTTAAAACAGCAAATTTCGGGTTGTTATGGTCAAAGGTGTTGCCAAGCTGAGCAAACAGCAGGCTTTTTGCCCGACGGTATTCTTCCATGGTTTTATGGTAATCAAGATGGTCTTGGGTTAAATTTGTAAAAACAGCAACATCATAATCACAGCCATGGACCCTTCCTAAGTCCAAGGCATGTGAGGATACCTCCATCACTGCTGTTTGAACCCCCTCCTCCACCATCTGATGAAAAGTTTTTTGCAGCGTTAAGCTTTCTGGGGTTGTATTTTTTGTTTCAACTGTCATACCGGCAATTTTCGTATACATTGTCCCGATTAATCCAGTTTTTTGTCCTTGATCAAAAAATATTTTTTCAATCATGTGACTGGTGGTTGTTTTTCCATTCGTTCCTGTAATTCCAATCAGACTCAATTGTTTAGTGGGCTGTCCATAAAAGGCATCAGCCAGAACTGCCATTGCTCTAGCCGTATCATTTACAATGACAACCGGCACATTAAGGGGCAATGGCCGTTCTGCCAAAATGGCAGCCGCACCATTTTGCACAGCTGATCCAGCAAAATCATGGCCGTCTACAGTGTAGCCTTTAATGCAAATAAACAAACTCCCAGGTTTTACTTTCCGATTATCATTTTCAATTGACGTAATTTCAGGGTCTGAACCCGAAAATGGAATTAACGGATGTAATGACTTTAGCAGCTGTTTAAGCTTCATGTTAATCTCAAATCCTCTCATGACCATACATCTTTTTTTGCAAATATAGTTTCTTAGTCAGGTTCCTGACGAAGTTTCACCTTATTTTACATGAAAACAAATATTTTTGCTATTGACATTTATGAGGATTTGCAAAAAAGGCACGCTTCTATGGAGGACGATCTATTCGCCTTTTCCAAAATAAAGCCGGATCTTTGACCCTTCCTTCACCTTGGTGCCGGGAGCAGGGGACTGGCTGACGACTGTATCTCCTTCTCCACTGGCATCTATTTGTAAATTGTACATTTGTTCATTTAGCTCCAGCTTAGTCATGCCAACAAAATCAGGCAATGTAATAGGAGTTGTTTCCGGCCATTTTATTTCTTTTTCAATCTGGTCTTTCCTCGGCTCCACTCCCATTGCACTTAAACCATCCTTAATTATATTGCCAACGATTGGCGCACTGACGGTACCCCCAAACGCGGTAACACCCTTAGGATTATCAACAGCCACATAGACAACAATTTGCGGGTCATCTGCAGGTGCAAATCCGATAAACGATACAATGTAGTTATTTTCTAAATATCTGCCCCCTTGAGCTTTTTGAGCGGTACCTGTTTTCCCTCCGACCCGATAAGAATCCACAAACGCCTTACCCCCAGTTCCTTGTGCTACTACACTTTCAAGAGCATAACGGATTTCCTTTGAAGTCTCTTCAGATATGACTCGTCTTTTTTCTTCTGGAGTATTTCTCATAACCACTTCATTTGTAACTGGGTCTACCAACTCTTTTGCAATATATGGTTTATATAATATTCCGCCATTTACAGCTGCTGAAACGGCTGTAACTTGCTGGATTGGTGTAACGGAAACCCCTTGGCCAAAGGACGTGGTCGCCAATTCAACAGGTCCGACACGATTCAGGTTAAATAATATGCCTGTACCTTCTCCTTGCAGGTCAATCCCTGTTTTTTGGCCAAATCCAAAATCTTTAATGTACTGGAATAACTTTTCTTTTCCGACACGCTGTCCCAGTTCCACAAACCCCGGGTTGCAAGAATTTTGTACAACTTCCAAAAAGGTTTCGTCTCCATGGCCGCCTCTTTTCCAGCATTTCAGCCTGGCTCCCGCTACTTGAACGGATCCAGAATCATGGAAATGATCATTCTCCAAATTGACTTTTCCTTCTTCCAATGCGGCTGCAAGAGTAATAATTTTAAAGGTCGAACCCGGCTCATAAGTCATCCATACAGGAAGATTTCGGTTATAAACCTCTTGAGGAACATTCTGAAAATTAGCAGGATCAAAAGTGGGGCGGCTGGACATTGCCAAGATCTCCCCATTATTCGGATTCATCGCAATGGCAATAATGCCATCCGGATTATACTTGGCTTCAGCTATATCCAGTTCTCTTTCCACGATTGTCTGAATTTTGCTGTCAATCGTTAACTTCAGGTCCAGTCCATTTACTGGACGTTCGTAGTCATCAGCCATGTTATTCATTCTTTCCCCTTTTGCATTAGCGTAAAACTTAACCGATCCCCGTTCTCCATTTAGCTCTTTATCATAATATTTTTCCAGGCCCATCAACCCTTGGTTGTCCACTCCAGAAAAACCAAGAACATGGGATAAATAGCTTCCAAATGGATAATGCCGTTTTGAATCCTCACCAATATACACACCATCAAGATCAAGCGCTCTGATTTCTTTTGCCTTTTCATGGGAGATTTTCCTGCCTTCTTTAATTCTGACTATACTCTCGCTCTGGGTAATCTCCCGATAGGCCTTTTCTTTTGTCATATTCAAAACGGCCGCCAGCTTTTCAGCAGTAGCAGCTGGGTCTTTTATTTGTCTAGGAACTACCCAAACCGTTGGAGCACTAACATTTGTTGCAAGAGGCACTCCATTCCGGTCCACAATTTCCCCCCGTTCAGGTTCAAAAGGTATATTTCGGCTCCATGAGTCTTTTGCGCGATCTGTCAACATCTCACCGAGGTAAAATTGGACATAGCCGAGCCGAACATCGATAATCAGGAAAATCAGTATCCCAACGAATAGTGCAATCAGTAGCCGTTTACGGACAGTAACATTTGAAACACGCATGGCACTTTAGCCTCCTCATACAGTATCGTTTATTTATATGCTTGTACATTAGATAATTAGAACGAGACTAGAGACATAAGGAACATAAAAAAGAGACTGGCATAGGCCAGCCCCATTTTAATCCTGTACTTTTTCTTCTGTTTCATCCGATGTGTTTTCCGCATTTTCCTTGGTCGTCTGCTGCTCGTTCCATTGTTCTTCAGGAGTTTTTAATTCCACAATTAAGTAATCCCCTTCTTTTAGCAGCTCTTTTGGTGAAATGCTTTGCTGAACCACATAACCTTTTCCTTTGGAATTTAGTTTCACACCTGAAAGATTGGCTACCTTCATGACATCCCGCAATGACCATCCTGTCATGTCAGGCGCTGTCAAATCTCCATCCGTCTGCAGCACCACTTTTTCCCCTTCTAAAATAGTGGTTCCAGCCTCAGGGAGCTGTCTGGCAATCCTTGCCCCATTACCAAGCAGGATGACATCATACCCTTGATCCTTTAACTGTTTTTCAACATTAGCAACAGATTTTCCCGTTAAATCAGGCAGTTTGTTAACTGTTGCTTTCTCGACCTCAGAAGGCTGAATGTTTAAATAGTGGAGACTGTTTTGCATGACCGGGTTAAAAATGGCTGAAACAGGTATAGCTCCCTGCCCCGCATCAGCTCCTTTCAGGTCAGGCTGCTGTACCGCCACGTAGACGATTAATTTCGGATCGTCCTTAGGTGCCATACCCAAAAAGGAGAACATATAATTATTGACTCCACTTAAATATCCACCAGGTCCTGGTATATTTGCCGTACCGGTTTTTCCAGCCACACTATAGCCATCCAGTTTATATCTCCCACCTGTTCCATTGGGAGAGGTAACGACTGTTTCCAAGTAATCCCGCACTTTAGCTGCAGTTTGGGCCGAAATAGGTGTACCAACTACATCTGTAGAGGTTTCCTGTATCGTTTCCTTTGTATCATGATCGATCACTTTATCTATGATGTGCGGCTTTACCATTTTACCGTCATTGGCTATTGCCGTAGCAGCCTGAATTTGCTGAATAGCTGTTATTGCCGTTCCTTGCCCATACGCTGTAGTAATTTTTTCACTTGGATAGGTATATTGAATTTTCCCAGAAGTTTCATTCGGCAATTCTATTCCAGTCGGCTTATCAAAACCAAATTTTGTTAAATACTCTCTAAATCTATCAAATCCAAGTTTTTCATTGGCAATTTTAGCAAATGCCACATTGGATGAGCGCTGTACACCTTCCAGGAAGGTAATCGGACCCCATCCAGAACCATTGTGGTCATGAATCGGCCGATCTTTGTCCGTCACTTGATAGGAACCTGATTGATAAATCTCATTAGGATCAAAAACATTTTCTTCCACTGCCGCAGCCAAAGTAAAAATTTTCATCGTTGAGCCCGGTTCAAAGGAGGTTTCAATAGCTTCATTATGCCAGCTCTTATCAATACCTTCCTTTGTTTTAGGGTCGAAGGATGGCCGCTGTCCCATTGCCAATATATCACCGGTTTTCGGATCAGCCACAATGGCAATAATTTTCTTTGGTTTATATTCTTTTTCCACCTTGGTCATGGCATCTTCTAAGAATGTTTGAATTTTTTGGTCGATTGTCAAATAAACATCATTGCCGTTTTGTGCCGGAGTAATCTTTTCCTTCCCATCAGGAAGGATATATCCCCAAAAATCACTTTCATAATTAATCTTTCCATCCTTCCCTGTTAATTGATCATTCAGCGTTTGTTCGATTCCCATTTTCCCTATTGTTTTATAAGTTCCATCTTCTTGCTCCACTTTGTCAGCGTAGCCGACTACATGGGAAGCGAATACGCCATTTGGATAAAAGCGTTTCGAATCGCGGATAAACGTAATCCCCGGCAGTTTCAGCGCCTCGATTTTTGTTTTTGTCTCTTGGGTAATATCCCGTCCCGCTTTCCCAAACTCAACCTGGAATTTTCCCTTTTTCGATAGAATACTATAGATCTCCGATTCATCCATATCAATGTATTTTGCTAATTTCTCAGCGGTTTTGCTTGGATTTGTTACATGCTTTGGATGTTTGGGATCCGTAGTCATTTTCTTGGCCAAAATGGCGACCAATTTATAAGATGCGGTATCTTCGGCAATCACTTCACCATTTTTGTCATAGATGATACCTCTGGCAGCCGGCAGGACATCGTTTCGTAAATATTTTTGTTCTGCTTTTGCCGCCAGCGGCTGGCCTTTGACTTCTCCTGAAATTTGAATCGTAAAATATCTGACAAGTAATACAAAAAAGAGCAGGCCGAATATCACAAATAATATGGCTGCTCCTGCATTCATATAGGGCTGTTTCTTGTTCATTTTTCCTGCACAACCTTGACGTTATTTTCGTTTAGGACAAGACCCATCTCTTTTGCTTTTTGGTAAATTCGTTCGTAGGTGCTTAATTCGCTTACTTGCACTTCTAAATCACCATTGACTTTTTGCTGCTCTTTCACTTTTGCTTCCACATTCTGTATGTCTTTATTGACTTCATAAATTTTCGCTTGAGCGGAAATAAGGGTAACCCCCCCAAAACATACCAGCCCGGCAAAGACTAACCCAATTATTTTTTCTCCGGGAGTAAGCCAGGATTTTCTAATTTTAATTTGATGCTGCTTTTCAACCTTTTGTGCCACTTTCTGCTGCTGCAATTCCCTGGCGAGATTACTCATTCTTTCCCCTCCATCTTGTACATTTCTTATAAAAAGTATCTAGCGGAAGCGCCAAGCAAGACGCTTTTCACCTTTATATTTTCTCTGCAATTCTCAGCTTTGCAGATCGAGCACGATTATTTTGCTCCAGTTCATCTTCCGTAGGAATGATCGGTTTCCGGGTAACTAGTTTTAAAATTGGTTTATACTCATCCGGGATGATAGGAAGGCCTGGGGGCAGATCTGGAGTTTCACTGGCGCTTTTAAAGGAAGCCTTACAAATTCTGTCCTCTAAGGAGTGAAAAGTAATAACACTAATTCTCCCGCCTGGTTTCAACAATTGAATGGCCTGATTTAAAGAATTTTCAAACACGGCCAATTCATCATTTACAGCAATTCTTACAGCCTGGAAAATCCGTTTTGCAGGATGCCCGCCTTTTCTTCTGGCTGGGGCCGGAATTGCCTCCTTAATAAGATCCACCAGCTGAGCTGTTGTTTCAATCGGCCTTTCCTTACGGACGGTTTCAATTCTCCGGGCAATTTGTTTAGAGAACTTTTCCTCGCCATACCGAAAAAAGATACGGACTAACTGTTCATATGACCACTCGTTAATAACCTCATATGCGGATAAGGGAGCATCCTTATCCATTCTCATATCCAACGGGGCATCATGATGGTAGCTAAATCCCCGTTCTGGAGTGTCCAGCTGAGGGGAGGATACGCCAAGATCATATAGAATTCCATCCACTTGGGTAATGCCTCGGCTGTTAAGCTCCTCAGTTAGATATTGAAAGTTACTCTTAATGATGATTAAACGATCTTTGTACTGGGATAATTTCTCTTGTGCATGTGCTATAGCTGTTTCGTCCTGGTCAAATGCATATAACCTGCCTTTGGCACCAAGCTTAGAGAGGATCAGAGAGCTGTGTCCGGCTCCGCCTAAGGTGCAATCCACATAAACCCCATCAGGTTTTATGTTTAATCCATTTACGGCTTCATCCAATAGCACTGTTGTATGTTCAAACATTAACTTACCACCTTTTCCAATCGCAACGATAATCAGGATGCAAATTTTCGCATCGCAGAAAATATATTAACATAATTTATCCATTATATATCAAAGCCAATCATATTTTCTGCAATTTCTGCAAAGGAATCCTCAGATTGCGAAAAATATTCTTCCCAAATTTGCTTGCTCCATATTTCGATACGATTAGAAACACCTAGCACAACACATTCTTTTTCCAGCTTTGCATATTGCATCAATGGGGCTGGGACGTTCACTCTTCCTTGCTTATCAAGCTCACTCTCAGTTGCTCCGGAAAAGAAGAATCGGGTAAAGGCACGGGCATCTTTCTTTGTCAGAGGCAAAGCCTTTAACTTCTGTTCAATCTCTTTCCACTCTGATAATGGGTAACCAAACAAACATTGATCCAAACCCCTCGTTAACACAAATGTGTCACCTAAGTCTTCACGGAATTTGGAGGGCACAATAATCCGGCCTTTTATATCAATGCTGTGATGGTATTCACCCATAAACATACCCACTACCCCCACTTTCTATTAAAAATGTACCACATTCCCCCACTTTCCACCACCTATTTTTTATCTATTCGTCTTAAAATAAAAAAATCCTCTTTAAAACTGGCAAGAAAATAAAAAAGGACGACAATTAAGTCATCCTTTAGATTTTTACGACCTTATGATACCCATCAAATTCAAAGGGCAGTATCATAAGTTCGCTTATAAAATTCAATCCATGCTGATTTAAATAATAAAACAGATTCCAGATTCTTTCTTGAGGGCTTCCATCCGGCCTTAATGCCAGTTCAACCCGTGCAAATTTGTTCAAAACAATATCGTGCCTTTGCCTAACAGCGTTTTCCAGCTTTGCCTGCATAAAGCCGATTTCTTTTAATAAATATTGTTCATTTTTCTTTAACAAGCCTAAAAGCCCTTTGTCGATTTCCAGCGTTTTGGCCTCAATCAGCTGATACTGGCTTGCCAATTGGTCTTTTACACTTGAGAACAAGCCATCCAGCTCTATGTCCTTTATCGTGCCAAGAAACTCTTCCATCCACTTTTGTGTGCCACTTTGCAGCACCGCTTCTAAATCTAGCTGTAACTCATTGATGTCGGTTTCAACAGCACGGTCTAAAAACGTGATATTCAATCTGGGAACAATGGGCGGCAATTTGATTTTAAAGTGCTCAAAAACCAGCTTTAATTCCGCCCAATAAGCAATTTCACCTGGGCCAGCGATAAACGCAATCGTTGGAAACAACCACTCCTGCATTAAGGGTCTGGTTACCACATTATTGCTCAAAAACTCAGGTTTTTCCTTTGCTAGCTCAAGCATTTGGTCTCTTGATAAGGAAACTTTCCCACTTTTCCCCACAAACCGGCGTGATTCATGGTCATATTCCAATAAAATCCGATCACCTTTACCCTGATCATAATAAAATAAATTAGCTGCCCGTTCATTGGAATCAATGGTTAAAGCAAAACCTTTTTCGGCAATCTGCTTTTGCTGCTCCAATAATGAGGAAGTAATCTGTTCGTGGGACAAAATTTGTTCAGCAAGATACTCTTTTTGCAGCTGACGAAAATGGCTGTCACCGGAATCAACAAGCAAAAGCCCAAAATCCTTGAACAATTCCATAATGATATTTGCAAAGAATTCCACAAAGTTTGTTGATTTTTCAATCTGTTTCTTGGCAAAATCGATTAGATTAATGGTATGGTTTGTTTCTCCAAAATTACCGATGAGATTCTCAACCCACTCCAAACAAAGGCTCTGATTTAATGGAATATCAGAAACCATTTTTTTCTGAAGGATCCTTTCGGGATAAGTCCACTTATCTGCTTTCCCATTAACCGGTACGTATACGTGGTTTACTTCCTGAAAATCGTGGTCTTCCCCGGCTATCCAAAATACAGGGACTACTGGAACCCCAAGCTGCCTTTCCTTTTGTTCCGCCAATTTAATAATAGAAATGACTTTATGTATTGAATATAGCGGACCAGTAAGAATTCCTGCTTGCTGTCCCCCAATCACAACAACACTGTTTTCTGCCCTAAGTTTATCCAAAGATTTTCGAACAGCTGAAGAAGAAGGCAGACCCTCCATAAATTTCTCAATATGACCTGCAACCATCTGCCGGGGGAACTTTCTGCCCTTAAGCTCGGCTAAGCGTTTAGTGTCATCGTTTATATCATTCGTACGGTAATGAAAAAAAGGCAATATTTCATCTGACTGTTCCAAATATTTCGAAGCAAATCGATTCGTTGCCGGAACCGAGAGATTGACAATCTCCATTCATGTACTTCCTTTCTGACCAAATTCATTCTTTTAAGAGTATACCATCTCCTGGCCATTCAAAAAAAATTTTTGCTTCAAATTTTCCATCATAATGCAAATACGAGTGCACGATAAATTAAACCGTACAAAGTTAAAGTGATGTAGGCAATAAAAAATAAGATAAAATTAAAGCGCCAGAAACCCTTCATGACTCTTTTGAAGTCAATTTCCTGCTTAAACTTCCAATTCATTATGACCAAAACCATAGCTGTTGCAATCATAACCAGAAAAATCAGCCAAGCAAAAGACCGCTCCCAAATCGTCTCCAATAAAAAATAAACAGCCACAATAAAAAAAATGGTGGAGTAATCCAAGGCCTTATGAATCGATTTACGGGTATTGTTTGTAGCCAATTGAAAAATAACCAGGACAAGAAAAAATCCCAAAAATGGCATGGCAAAAAGAATAGATAATAAGGTTGAAAAGAAGCCGCCCATCAACTCTCTCCCTCTCCGTCCAGCTCTTTTCCCCTAATCATCCAACAAAGGGCTTCCACTAGCGGTGCTGGCTTCTCATTTCTTGCAGCAACTCTCAGTAAATACCCAAGAATCGCATCAACCTCTGTTAATCGTCCATTCTCAAGGTCTTTCAACATGGAAGAACGGTTATTGAAAGTATTTTGACATACACCCGCGACTCTCTTTAATTGGGCGTTTACATTTTCTATATTTAATATAAAACAGACTTCTGCAGTAAGGCGCTTGGCCGTTTCTAAATAGAAAGGATTTGATACTAACATGCCATTTGTCACGTAAAGGACAGCTGTTAATGGATTAATAACGGCGTTAACAATCAATTTATTTACCAGCATCTCATAATAATTCTCCCGCAGTATAACGGGAAAATTCGCAGGAACTTTTGACGAAAATTCCACAAGACGTTCGGGACTTCCTCTAAACACTGCGGCATTTGTTACTCCTTCTCCATTATGACGGACTGTATTCAAATTTTCTCTCAATGCCCCATGTTCAACGGTTCCTACAAAAAGATTGTGCCCTTGAATCGATTGAAGCAGCTCGAGATGCCCCATTCCATTTTGCAAGAATAATAAATTGCTTGGATCATCCGTCAGTTTGCCAATTCTTTCAATGATAGGCTGAAGCTGATATTGTTTTACTGTAATAATGGTTAAATGATCTGTGCCGTTCCACTCTGCGAATGCCTTAGCCTTTGGCAGAGCAGCCATTTCAGAAGAGCCATTTTTCACACAAACTCCATTTTGGTTAATCTCAGCAGCCTGTTCTTTTGTTCTCGTATAGAGGGTTACATCAAAATCCTGATCAAGATAGGAGGCAAATAATAGTCCAATGGAACCTGCACCGATAATTCCAATCTTCATTGATAACCCCTTCTTTTAGTTTGTTATTCCTATTTTATCAGAAATAATCCGTTCCTGTTATAAGGATTTTTTAGTCGAATCTTGTAACTTTACTAATATTTTTCACACCAAGCGGCAAAAAAACTTCCCTTATCGGGCAGGCGATAAGGGAGTGTATGGATGCTATACCGGATAGACAGGATGCTTTCGAACACTAAATTGCATTTCTTTTGTTTCATAAAAGGCAAAACGGCGGGTCAGTTCCTCCCTTAATTCCGAAGGAGCAACAATGTCATCAATGATTAATTCGGAGGCCAGCTTATAGATATCGATATGTTCTTTGTACTCTTTTTGCCTGGCTTGAATGAAGGCGATTCTTTCCTTAGGATCGGTTATTTCATTAATTTTATTTGAATAAACAGCGTTCACCGCTGCTTCTGGGCCCATAACGGCAATTTGGGCAGTTGGCAGAGCAATACAGCAGTCAGGCTCGAATGCCGGACCCGCCATGGCATAAAGGCCTGCACCATATGCCTTTCGTACGATTACTGAAATCTTTGGCACTGTAGCTGAACTCATTGCGGCAATCAGTTTGGCTCCATGGCGGATAATTCCTGCCCGCTCTACCTTTGTTCCAATCATAAATCCAGGCACATCTGCCAGGAACAATAGCGGAATATGAAAAGCATCGCAAAGCTGGATGAATTTCGCAGCCTTATCAGCAGAGTCAACAAACAGGACACCGCCTTTTACCTTTGGCTGATTGGCAATAATCCCAATTGCCCTCCCATCCAGCCTAGCAAGTCCCGTAATGATTTCTGGCGCAAAAAGTTTTTTGATTTCATAGAAGCTTTTATGATCTGCTAGATTGTCTATACATTCATACATATCAAATGGCGCATTTTGATTACCGGGTATAATTTCCTCCAGACTGCGATTGGCTATGGCAGCTTTTCCTGCGATTATTCTAGGCTTTTCTTTAAAACTAGAAGGAAAATAACTGATATATTTTTTGGCAGATTCAAGGGCCTCTTGTTCATTAAAAACAAGAACATCCCCGCAGCCGCTTACGGTACAGTGCATCCGGGCGCCCCCCATCTCCTCAAGGGTTACCTTTTCACCAATTACTTTTTCCGCCATACGGGGCGAACCTAGATACATGGAGGCATTCTTGTCCACCATGATCACAATATCACAGAAGGCTGGTATGTATGCACCACCAGCTGCTGATGGACCGAACAGCAGACAAACCTGAGGAATCATCCCGGAAAGCTTGACCTGGTTATAGAATATTTTTCCAGCCCCGCGCCTGTTGGGGAACATTTCTAACTGGTCAGTGATTCTGGCTCCTGCCGAATCTACCAGATAAAACAGCGGCACCTTCAATTTTTCAGCCGTTTCTTGGATGCGAATAATTTTTTCAACCGTTTTTGCTCCCCAAGAGCCAGCTTTTATTGTCGAATCGTTTGCCATTGCACAAACTGTCTGGCCATTTACCTTCCCTATAGCGGTTACAACACCGTCCGCAGGAAGGTCCCCGGCGGAAAAATTGGCAAATTTGCCGTCCTCCTCATATTTTCCATCATCAAACAATAAGGCGAGCCGCTCACGGACAAATAGCTTATTTTGTTCCTTCGCTTTTTCATGGTATTTCGGATGGCCGCCTGCTTCAATTTTTTTTCTATATTGATTTAATGGGTCAGGAAACTTCTTATCCGCAGTCAAGAGCGCTCCTCCTTTAAAATTATTAAACTAACACAATCAAGATATCGCCTTCGTTAACAAAATCTCCTATGTTCACCCTCAATTCCTTCACTGTTCCTTCGGTTTCACTCTCAATTGGTATTTCCATTTTCATGGACTCAAGCATGACCACTTCTTGCCCAGGAGTAATTTGTTCACCCACTGCAGCAAAAATATTTAAAACGGTGCCTGCCATAGTAGCGGTAATTTCTTTCATGTTTCCTTCACTCCTACTTCACAAATTTTTTAGCGAGAAAGTTGGTTGTATACTTCCCTTTTTGAAAGTCACTGTTAGAAAGGATGGATTCAAACAGCGGGCTGTTGGTCTTAATACCCTCAATTTGAAGATTTTTAAAAAAGCTGCTTGCTTGATCCAGTGCTTCTTTCCGTGTTTCTCCATAAAAAATGCATTTGGCAATCATCGGATCATAATAAGGAGTAACTGACCCACCTTCTTCATAACCATAATCTATCCGCATCCCATCTTGTGCGGGCCAGTTTAGCCGAGTGATTTTTCCAGGAGAAGGAAGGAATCGCACAGGGTCTTCCGCATAAAGCCGAAACTCCACTGCATGCCCAAATGCCCTGATTTCCGGCTGAAGCAGCGGCAGCGGCTGCCCCTTTGCAACGAGGATTTGCCATTTCACCAAATCCAGCCCTGTTACCATTTCTGTCACTGGGTGTTCAACCTGAAGCCTGGTGTTCATCTCCAGAAAATAAAAATTTTCTTGTTCATCGACGATGAACTCAATCGTCCCGGCATTCGTGTACGACACTGCTTTCGCTGCAGTTAAGGCTGTCTCAAATATTCTTTGCTTCACCTGTTGAGAAAGAAATGGTGAAGGGGATTCTTCGATTACCTTTTGATTCCTTCTTTGTATGGAGCAATCCCGCTCAAATAAGTGAACGAAATGGCCTTGACAGTCGCCAAAGATTTGTACTTCTATATGACGTGCATCGGCAATGTATTTTTCGACAAACACCTCTTCAGATCCAAAATAAGTGAGAGCTCTTGCTTTAGTCGATGCATAAGCTTTAACGAGCGCTTGCTCGTCTTCGCAAAGCACCATTCCGATGCCTCCGCCGCCTCCGCTTGCTTTAAGCATAACCGGGTACCCAATCTCATCAGCCAATCTGCATGCTTCTTCCAAAGACTTTAACCCATAATTGCTCCCAGGCACTACAGGGACACCGGCATCCTCCATTGTTTGGCGTGAAGCAATTTTACTTCCCATCAATTCGATGATTTCCGGTCTAGGTCCGATAAACGTAATACCTGAATCAATCACCTGTTTGGCAAAGCCGGCATTCTCAGATAAAAAGCCATATCCGGGATGGATTGCATCAGCCTTTTCCTGTTTTGCTATCGCGATGATTCTTTCAGCCTGCAAATAGGATTTCTGAACCGGCGGCTCCCCAACATAGACAGCCTTATCTGCCTGTTTAACATAAGGCATTTCCCGATCTGCATCCGAGTAAATGGCCACTGTTTCAATTCCCATCTCCCGGCAGGTTCGAATAATCCTTACGGCTATTTCTCCCCGATTGGCAATTAAAATTCTTTGCACACCAAATACCCCTCTCTTCCAGCATCATTCTTCCAACTATAATGGTTCTACATCGTGATGATGAACTCCTGCTGCATCGCGGAAACGCTTCCTATGTTTATTGGAAGAATTTTTCGTAAATTTGTTATATAATTAAATTGGCATTAATTTTAACTTTTTAAAAATTGCTCACTTCCATGTTATTCAACTTTTTTAAACATATTCAGATTCTATTTTATTCCAGGAGGCAGGCTAATGGGGACAAAGGTGGAGAAACTAAAAGTTAATTTTAAAACCCTCGAGGAGTTTAAAAAATTTAAAGAATATGGACTTCAGGAGCTTTCGATGCTGGAAGATCTGGAAGCCAATATTGTGGATAATGACAGTGAGTCACCATTTTATGGTATTTATTTCGGGGATAAATTGGTTGCCCGTATGAGTTTGTATCAAATTGATGCGAAATTTGACAGGTATTTTTATCCACCGCAGAATTATTTGGAATTATGGAAGCTTGAAGTGTTGCCAGAATATCAAGGCAAGGGATATGGCAGACAGTTAGTTGAATTTGCTAAAAGTTTTGGCTTGCCAATTAAAACAAACCCAAGAATGCAGTCTCGTGAATTTTGGGAGAAGATGGGGTTTTCCAGTGTTGAATACGACATGGAACGAGACCGCGGTGAAAATCCGCTAGTTTGGTATCCCGCAGGTGTTGCCGCACAACACAATCAATAAAACCAGAAAGCGCGCCAGGCATATGGCATGCTAGGCGCTCCCTATTAAATAGCACAGAAAAAAAGCGGATGATCCCGCTTTTTTTGTACAATCTACCAGTTTCTACATTTACATGCCGCTATTTTTCTATTCTCTCAAGGTTACCATTTTTGTCCATCTGGAACTTGACTTTCTTTTGTTTGTCCTCATCCTGCAATACGACCATTTTTCTTGCACGTTCCATGATTTCCATTAGTGAACGGTAGTCTTCTTCAATGGCCTTTAAATTTTTCGTAAGTCTTTCATTTTCAGCCGCCAAATAGTACGTTTTCTTTTCCAATTCTTTTATTCTTTCATTGGCCCGGTTTCTTTCATCTTCCGCCTTCACCGTTTCTTCAGCTTTCTTTTGAAGGTCTTCCAAGAATTGAATCACTTCAGAATATGTTATGCCATTGACTGCTAGATAGGCTGTTTCAGATATTTCTTCACTTTTGGATTCCGCCGTTTCAGAAGTTTGCTGAAAGGGAGTGGAAACCGCTTGTTTTTTTAGTTCTTTTCGTTGTTTTTTTGCTAGCTCAATTCCTGATTTATATTGCTTTCTGACAAATGAATTCCAGCGAAATCCGCAGGCCGCAGCTGTCCGGGACAGCTGTTTGCCTACATCCTCAAATGCTTGTAGCTGGGTTCCGCCTTCTCGGATATGTCTTAACACAACCTCAGCGAGCAACAAATCCTCGTCTTGAGACCAAGCATCCTGTCGAGTTGGAGACATGATACCATTCCCTCCTAGTAGTGTTTTTATCATACATATGCATCTACTAGAAAAGATAGACTTAAACAACAGAAGTGTTTTTATCTTTATTTCGCAAAAAACTATCGGCACTGCTGCAGAAAGGGAAAATTATCTGGAGGGCTAGATTAATCTTTTTTATGAATAAAAGTTTTAACGTAGCTTAGATGGGATTCGCTTTCCCAAAGAGATGCACAATTCTTAATTTCCGCTTCGATTCTGTTTCGCAAATTTGATCCTTCCCACTTACGAATCCAGATTCTCTTATAGGCTTCCAGAACATTTTTATCAGCTAAAAGCAGTTTTTCTAAAAAACTTTCACAAGCACCAATCGGGTTTTCGTCATATACTGCATCAAAAAAGCCTAAACCGTAAAAGTAATCTGCTGTTTGCAGCTGGGCCTCCATCAGGATTTTCATCGCCGCTGCATGTGGAAGCTTTTCAGCGAGAAGCGCTCCTCCTCCCCACCCAGTCGTAATCGCTTGCTGCCCCTGGACAAATCCTGCCATGCTTCCTTTTTTCGCTACCCTAAAATCACAAGCACAGGCAAGTTCCATGCCGCCGCCAAGAGCGGTTCCATTCATTAAAGCGATTGTCGGAATAGGCAATGTGACTAAAGAATATAGTATATTTGCCATTTTTGCCAGCATGGGATATGCTTCCTCTTTCGTATGCAATAAATGAAAGATAGACAAATCTCCTCCTGAACAAAATGCTTGATTCCCTTCTCCAGTAATAACAAGGGCTTTGACATCACGTTCACCTGAGCGGATAATCGCTTCAGATAACCCTTCCATTACTTCATAATTAATTGCATTCCTTTTCTCATTTCGGGTGATGGTAAATAACAAATAGCCCTTTTCCCGTTTTTCTATTTGATAGGACAAAGCTCTTCTCCCTCCTTGCCATTTGCATATGTAAGTGCTAAAACGACAAAAGCACAAGGGCATATAGGCTCCTTGTGCTTTTTAAGTCTAAGTTGGAATTAGTCGTTAACTACTTCTTTTCCTTTGTATGTTCCGCAAGCTTTACATACACGGTGAGCTAGTTTCATTTCACCACAGTTTGGGCATTCTACCATACCAGGAACATTTAATTTAAAATGAGTACGACGCTTTCTTTTTGCAGTTTTAGAAGTTCTTCTAAAAGGTACAGCCATGTCAAACACCTCCTTATAGAGTATAAAGCTTCTTGAATTTCCGACTATGATTCGGAAGAAGATTTGTTTTCGTCAAAAAACTTGGCAAGTCCTGCTAGTCTGGGATCAATCTTATCGGACTTCGTATCTTCGGAAATAACTTCCCAATCCTTGCCGGATTGCGGAGCAGCATCTTCCGAATCAACATCATCACTATAGACTTGCATCGGAACTTCGAGTAATAGAATTTCGCGAATGATTGGTGTTAAATCAATTACATCGCCATTTACTCGATGGGTTTCCTCTTCTGATTGAATAACAGATTCTTGCAGGAGGAATGTTTCAGTTGTTTCGACATTAATTGGAAATTTCACATCTACCAAAGTACGAGAACAAGGAAGAATAAGATACCCTTCCATTTTCAAGTGAAAGGTTACTTTCGCTGAATCAATATCTCCACGACCGGTAATATGCATTGGAGAAACTTCCCTAATGGTCGGATCGTCTTTTTTTAAGTCATCAATCCGCACCATTTCATCAATCGGAAATTCCTTGTTACGATATTTTTGTAACTGATTTAATGTCCATTTCAAATGAATCACCCCAAGGCAACAAAGGTAATTATAGCCTTCGAAAATATTTTTGTCAATGTTTTTTCTTTACACCACTTTGGGCGATTTTCTCCCTTGGAAAAAAAGGAATTTCCTCATTAGTCTGCCCAGCCAGAGATTCGTGCAAACATCTTTCCAAGCATATCCGATTTATGATTGGATAACAATAAAATTTGGTATAATGTTAATAAAATTGGAAAAGGCAAAAGGAGAAGTTACATGAAGGCAGTTGGCATTATTGTCGAATATAATCCATTTCATAACGGACACGCATACCATTTGCAGGCCTCCAGACAAGCCGCAAATGCTGAGATTGTGATCGCTGTCATGAGTGGGAATTTCTTGCAAAGAGGGGAGCCTGCATTAGTTTCAAAATGGTATCGAGCTAAAATGGCCTTGCTGAATGGTGCCGATCTGGTATTTGAACTTCCTTATCGTTTCGCTGTACAAAAAGCAGAGACCTTTGCAAGCGGAGCTGTTTCCCTGTTAGATGCACTTGGCTGTGAATCTCTATGTTTTGGCAGCGAAAGCGGGGACCTTTCCAGCTTTTATCAAACAATAGATTATTTACATGACCACCAATCAATCTTTGACCATCATATAAGAAGGACAATCCATACTGGGGTCAGTTATCCGAAAGCAGCCTCCTTATCTTTTCAACAATTAGCGAATTCAGCGTCTTATATAGATCTATCAAAGCCAAATAATATTCTTGGATTTCATTATATAAAAGCGATTATCGATCAAAACAGCCAAATAAAACCGCTGACCATTACAAGAAAAAATGCTGGATACCATGATATTGAATTTTCTTCCTCCACCATTGCAAGTGCCACTAGTATCAGAAAAGCGATTTTCGAAAACCGCTCCGAAAGTGCCAGCATAAAACCATATATCCCTGAGGCCAGCTTACAGCTTCTCGATGAATATAAATCCATTTATGGACAATTTCATCACTGGGAAACGTACTGGCCTTATCTTCAATATCAATTAGTCCATTCTGGCCAGTTGGAATTAAGAGAAATTTATGAAGCAGAAGAAGGCCTTGAAAATCGTTTAAAGGCTGCCGCACTAGTTTCTGATAGTTTCCAGGAATTTATGCAGAAGATTAAAACCAAGCGGTATACGTGGACAAGGCTGCAGCGCTTATGTGTCCATATATTAACCAATACAAAGAAAACAGAGATATGGGACCTGCCGGAAAAAGCATCCTACCTGCGGCTTCTGGGTATGACACCAGCCGGAAGGGACTATTTGAACAAGCAGAAAAAGCATTTCCAGCTCCCGATTGTTTCAAAGCTTTCCTCCTTTACTGGCCTGGAAATCGAACTCGATATCAGATCTGCGCGGATTTATGCACTTGGCGCTTCTGCCCGTAAAAAATCTGAACTGCTAAAACAGGAATTTGACCATCCTCCCATATTAATCGAAAAGGAAAGCTGATACGTCTTGTATCAGCTTTCTTTTTTATCAGGCATTTTTTCCAAATACGCAATGGCATCATCAAAAGTATCGACTGGAACTATTTTCATTTTTGTTTTAATGTCTTGGGCTGTTTTTACGGCAGCCCTATAGTTTGAATCCTTTGCTCCTTTTTCATTTGGGGCAAAAAAGATTTCTGCGCCCGCCTTATCAGCAGCCACAATTTTTTGTTCAATCCCGCCAATTGGACCCACCGTGCCATCGGCATCGATTGTTCCTGTTCCCGCTATTTGATAACCTTTTGTATAGTCCTCGCTTGTTAACTGATTGTATATTTCCAAGGTAAACATCAGCCCCGCAGATGGTCCGCCAATTTCCTCCGTATTGACTTTTACTTCCGGTTCCACATCGATTTCTTTATCGTCAACCAATGAGATGCCGATTCCGACACGGTTAGGATCATCCTTAAAAGGCTCGAGAGATAATTCAGCTGTTTTTTCCTTTTTGCCTCTTAAAAATGTTACCTTTACTCGATCCCCTGCTTGTTTTTTTCCAACATAATCGATAAATTCCTTCGAGGATGAAAAGCTTTTGCCATCCACTTGGAAAATTCGGTCTCCTGCTTGAAGCTTACCAGCTGCCGGCATATCAGGAATGACCTGCATCACATAAATTCCTTTATAGTTATAATTTACTTCTAGCCCAGCTTTATGATAGGCCGTTTCAATCGCATTCAGTTTAGAAGCATCCATTAAGTGCAATTGTCTTAGATTATATTCTTCTTCTGTTTCCTTTGGATTTAAAATTTCCTCTTCAGGGTAAATTTCCTGATAGTCTCTTATTTTGGCTTCTAAATACGAGTAAATGTTAGCCCTTCCCATCCGTACTGTCGTCAGCATAAAATTCCCTTTTTCTTTATTGCCATCTTCCACCTTAATAATGGGAGCCAATTCTTTAGCCATGCCAGGTTTTGAAACATAATATGGCAAAGAAAAATACATACCGCCTATTAAAATTAGTGCAATAAAGAAGAAGGCTGTGAGATACATTTTTTTGCGCAAGCTTATCGTCACCGCTTCCATTGTTTAATTGCTTGGTTAATTTGGCCTAAATGCTTTTTTGCCTCTTCCTCACCGATTTTAATCATTTCTTCTATGTTTGTGAAGGCTTTGGAACTGAAGTCTTCTACTGGAGGGTGGATCATGATATCAGCCTTCATTTTTCGATAATAAATAACTTCCGTTTGCATAATGTCAATGCTTTGCATAATCACATCATAAATGGAAGATATTTCAGCGTTCCGATTTACGCGTGATACATCTACTGCTATCACAATATCTGCCCCCATCTCCTTGGCAACGGAAATGGGAACACGGTCGGAAACCCCGCCGTCCACTAAAATCCGCCCTTGGTATTTCTCTGGGACAAATATTCCCGGGATCGAGACACTAGCCCTTACAGCCTCAGCCACCGGCCCCTGCCTAAAAACTACTTTTTCCCCTGACATTAAATCGGTTGCCACAATTCCTATCGGGATTATCAAATCTTCAATGTTTTTCCCATGTGTAAACATTTTAATAAAATCCTTCAGTTTTTTTCCAGCAATAAACCCCATTTTGGGAACCGTAAAATCCAAGAAATACTTCCGTTTAAAAGCTATTGAAAATTTATATAATCGCTCGAGGTCAATCCCTGCCCCGTAAAAACTGGCTACTAACGCGCCCATACTGCTGCCTGCAATTAAGTCAATGGGAATGCCTTCATCCTTCAACACCTTGATCACACCCAAATGAGCAAACCCACGCGCACCGCCGGAACCAAGAGCCAAGCCAATTTTAGGCTGCTCCATCTTTGTATACCTCCTGAACAATTAGATTTTACCTTGAATCAACTTGGTTCATTCTTATGGTCTAAAACAACGTCCTATGAGTATATTTATGTTATATGAGGACAAGGCATCTTGGAAGGGAACTATCGCTATTTTAACACTCATTATAACGTATTGGACAGATTACCCTCTACAAAGGAGGCCTCCAGATTGTTTCGGTCAAAACTAAAAACTATTTTTCTTGCTGCCGCCATAACATTCATGGCTATTTCACTTATTGTATATCCTCAAGAAGCTTTAAATGCTTCTATCCGCGGCCTCAAGATGTGGTGGGAAATCGTATTCCCGTCTTTGCTGCCCTTTTTTATTGTTTCCGAACTTTTAATCGGGTTTGGGGTTGTGAAATTTATCGGGGTTATATTGGAACCGTTGATGAGACCGATTTTTAAAGTGCCTGGTGTCGGCGGTTTCGTTTTGGCGATGGGCTGGTCTTCTGGAAACCCTGCAGGGGCAAAATTTTCAGCCCGACTACGCCAGGAAGGTCAATTGAGCCAAATTGAAGCAGAACGGTTGGTTTCCTTTACAAATTCCTCCAATCCATTATTTATTTTTGGGGCTGTTTCAGTTGGTTTCTTTCATAACCCAAAGCTGGGAATGCTTTTGGCTTTGGCACACTATTTGGGGAATATCGCTGTCGGTGTGATCATGCGATTTTATGGAAAAGAGACTCCAGACGAAAGGAAAGGGAATCGGCTAAATATCCGTGCAGCCTTTTCAGCCCTTCACCAAACAAGAATCAAAGATAATAGGCCAATTGGAAAACTCCTTGGCGATGCTGTACAATCCTCTTTTCAAACTTTGTTAATGGTTGGCGGATTCATTATACTATTCTCTGTGATCAACCAATTACTCTACCATCTCCATATAACCGCAGCGTTGGCAAAAATCGTGGAGGTTTTGTTCAGTTTCCTATCCTTCCCTGATAGTCTAAGCATTCCATTTATTTCAGGATTATTTGAAATCACGCTGGGGAGCAAATTGACCAGCGAAGTGCAAGATGCCACTTTACTTCAACAAGCCATTCTGACAAGCTTTATTTTAGGGTTTGGCGGTTTTAGCGTGCAAGCGCAAGTGGGAAGCATCCTTGCCCAAACAGATATCCGCTTTAAACCTTTCTTCATTGCAAGAATTATGCAAGGTATCTTTGCCGGCATATTTACGGTTATTTTTTGGAATCCTGTGTACATCAAGCTAAATGGTCATGAGCAATCCTCCCATGGACTTCCGGTATTGGGGAACGGGGAGCCTTCACAGGGCATTTATCAGCGTCTGGTGGAAACAGGCCCCTTAATCACCATTATATCGCTTTGTTTTTATGTTCTCTTCTTGTATTTGCAAATCAAAAATCAAAATATGAAAAAAAGCTAGGCAAAAAACCTAGCTTTTTTTCATATCTCCTTGAAACTTCTTTCGCAGCTCTCTTTCAACAATTGGAGGCACAAGCTCTGTGATCCTTCCATTGTACTTTGCTGCTTCTTTGACAATGCTTGAGCTCAAGAAGGAATATTGATTATTGGTCATCATAAAAAACGTCTCGATATCGTTATCGAGAAATCGATTCATGGAAGTAATCTGCATCTCATACTCAAAGTCCGAAACCGCTCTCAGCCCCCGAAGAATAGCTGTTGCCTTTACGCTTTTGGCATATTCAACAAGTAAGCCGGAATAGGTATCTACCGAAACGTTTGGTATATCTTTCGTCACTTCTTCAATTAATTGAATTCTTTCTTCTACCGTAAACAATGGATTTTTTGCTGAATTATTTAATAATACTACATATACCTTTTCAAAAACTTTGGACCCTCTGCGGATAATATCGAGATGGCCATATGTAATTGGATCAAAACTGCCTGGGCATACGGCTATACTAGCCAAACTAATTCCCCCTTATTCCCCGATAGAGTTTAAAAAAATGGTTACTGCTGTAATTCCATATTGCTCATATTTTTTTTGTATAAAGGATCCAACCGTTTGGGGCAGCCCCACATCTGTACTGTGCTCACAAACAATAATCCCATTCGGCTTTACTAAACTTGATTCAGACATCTTTTCCATTAACTGAAACAGCTGCTGCCTTTTATAAGGCGGGTCTAGAAAAACATAGTCAAACTGTATTCCCCGTTTGATTAATGCTTTAATGGCCCGATCCGCATCATTTCGAAATACTTCAGATTTTTCTTCAAATCGGCAATTTTTTATATTTTCATGGATGATAGAAATAGCTTTTGCATCACGGTCGATAAATATCACCTGATCTAAACCACGGCTTAGGGCTTCTATTCCTAACCCCGCACTCCCAGCAAACAGGTCTAATCCTGTTCCGCCATCAAAATACGGTCCAATCATATTAAAGATTGCTTCTTTTACTTTATCCGTCGTTGGCCTTGTTGTATTTCCCGGTACTGCCTTCAGGGGTCTTCCTTTACAACTGCCTGCTACCACACGCACGACAATATCACCACATTTTTTATGTATTAATTACTTTATCCATCCTACCATAAGTTCTCAAAAAGTGACAAATATACTGCTGTACTTTTGCTATTTGGGTTTGAAATATTATGATGGGCAAATTTTTAAAAATACGTATAAGCTTTCGGGTAATGGAAATAATGTAAGTAACAACATCAATTCGAGGATGTTGTTGCCAACCGCGGAGAAGACTTACGTTTCCCCATAAGTTCTTCCTCCGGTTTCTCCTCTCCCTTTGCCTTCTATCCTTTATGAGGATTTGGAAGGACCCTGCAGAAAATTTCTGCGGGGTTTTTTTTGTTATCACAAAAATCAGCCCTAAGCATTAAAAAAAGGCGTGGAAACTTCCCCGCCTTTTTATATCCCCATCTTATAGTCATATTCCTTCGCTTTGTCGGGTGTTGAGTTCTCATACTCCATTTTAAGGAATGGCTTATAGGAGGGTTCTACCCTTTTTACAAATGAAAAGTTATTTAACTTTTCCATAATGCCCTCTATATCTTCCTGGTTACAATATAGTACAACATATTTCAGCTTTTTTGAAACATAATGGACATTTCCAAAGCGCCGCAGCATTTTGGCTTGTTTCAATGAGTAAAGCCAAACGACCAAACCTTGTCTCTGAATAAACATACCTTTTCCCCTTCAGCTATTACCATCATTTAAAATTAAGGATAGCATATCAAATCGATAATTTTCAATTTATTCTAATAAAAAATCAGCTTAATAAGCTGATTTTTTATTAGAAGATAAAGTATTAAAGAATTCACTGTCAAAAATCGGCGTCTTAAGCCATAGGCCGCCGGCCAAAACATGGGCTGTTTATTATGCACTGCACCCGCAGCTTCCGCCGCTTCCACAGCCGCTGCCATGGCCTGTCTCAAAGAATGGGCTGCCAGTAGGCACTTTTATGTGTTCAGAAACAGCACCGCCAACCAGCATGCTTACCTCATCCAAAAGACGCTGCAGGTCATTTTCTGCCAATTTGAACTCAGCAACATAGGGATCTAAATCCATTTCCCGTTTATATTCCCGAATCTTCATCATGACATGTTTATAATCTGGATGATATTTGCCAAATCTTTGAACCTCTTCATAATGCTCTTTCATCTTTACGAATTGGTTGATTTTCCTTTGAGACTCAGGATTGTTCTGCAATCTATATAAACAGGATCGATATTGTTCAGCAAGATCCGATTCTAGTATCATTTTCGCTATTTTCTCTGCATTTTCCAGCAATAGAATTCGTTCTAATGTAGCAAGCACATTCGCCCACCTCCAATGCCATTTTACCATGAAAATTAGGAGAAAGCGAAAGTTTGCTACTTAAAGGGGGATAATTACCAATCTCCTGTGGTCCTTGATCATGGTATCTAATCGAATCTGGCATGAAGAAATGTTTTAGGGTCCAATAAAAAAAGGCCGCAACTTTAAGGTTGTGGGCCATTTTTCATTGCCTGAAACATTGAATACATCATGGAAGCCATGACGACCCCATTTGAGAATTTTTCAACCTGATCAGGAATTGTTTTTTTATAATAATGCAAGGATGCAATCTCGAACGACTGCAGATCGTAAGGGTTCCTTGATAGCTTACGATACCAATGGGGCTGCTCCCGCAAAAATTTCTTTAGATCCTTTTGCTGTTCAATATAGTCCAATATATCTCTTCTCATTCAACTTGCCACCTGTCTTAATCTTGTCTAAAAGTAAATGGATGTTTGGGCCCCTCTGGCGGGCTTCCCTGCCCAGAAGCAGGAGGATTCGTTCCTTGAAATTGCGAAATCAGTCCTTGAATTGCACCCAGCGCCTGACTTATATTGGCAAGGTGGGCCTGCATTTGATTGGGGTCCATCTTTTTCACCATTCCAAGAATATTAGACATAAAATCGCCCTTCGCTTCCGATTCACCCTCTTTTGCTTCTTCCAATGGCGTTTCCAACCCTATGGATTCCCAGCGCTTGTCATCCTCCCCTAACAAGTACCAATCCTCGTATAATTCCTGCCAAGTGGTTTTTCCTTTTCTGACCTCTTGGATAAGTTTTGGGTTATTTTTCACAAACTCTTTAAATTTCAAGACGGAAGGGTGCAATTTTTTTTGCGTCATTTTTTTCACCTCTGCCCATAGTGATCCCATTTTTACAATATGAAAAAAAAATAAAAGTGTGAAACGATTCAATTTTATTAAACGGATGAAAGTGGTAAGATGTGTTTTAGAAATGTATATTGAAAGAGGTTAGTTGAATGAAGGATGAATTGCGACAACTGCTGGAAACATGCTTAGAAAATGGATCTGAATCCGATTTACAGGCTATTAAATTCTTGCTCGAAGGTGTACAAAACAAAATTAGCAAAAAAAGAGATGTTTACATTGCCGACCTCCTGCATATGGAAAGCCGCATTGATAAGGACAGTTTTGAAATAAACATACCAGTCAATCCAGTCCTTAACAATAACTTGAAAATTGTTCATGGTGGAATTACAGCCACATTGCTTGATACCGTAATGGGTTCGTTGGCCAATTATCAGCTTCCTGAAGGATATGGTGCTGTAACCAATCAACTCAATATTCATTACATTGCTCCTGGCAGCGGGGAATTTCTAAATGGCCGAGCTAAAATCATCCATAGGGGAACGAAAACGATAGTAGTTGAGGGAGAAGCCTATCGCAGTGACGGGAAAAAAATTGCCCATGCTACAGGCACTTTCTTTATTGTAAATAAATAATATGCCATACAGAAAAAGCGGCTGTCCCATTAGAAAACCTGATGAGACAGCCACTCTATTCTTCTTCTTTTTGAATAAAGTTTTGTGTGTAATATTTTTGAAAGACTCCGACCCCCAGGTGAGTATAATCCTTGTTTAGCAGAGTATCCCTGTGGCCCTTGCTGTTTAGCCAGCCTTCTATGGAGGCTGGTCCATCCGTATAATTAGCTGCGATATTTTCCCCAGCAGCTCGAAAGGCTACTTTCTCCTTATTCAGCCTGTCTGTCAGGCTCCCAAATTTTTTGGAAGTATGGGAGAAATCATTATTTTCAGCCATATCCTTACTATGGCCATAAGCAACCGCTGCTGTGGTTTCATCCCATTCAACCGGCTTAATATTGTACCGGTCGCGCAGGACATTCGTTATATCAAAAATTTCTTGTTCGGCTCCTTTTTCAATGGCATTCCACTGCTCTTCACTCGGTGCTTGGGCTTCAATTAAATCACCACTGTACACAAGTTCATACGGGCGCTGCTTGATTAATGTCTCAGCATCTAAAAAACGCACACTTGAAAGACTGCCTGCAAATTTATCGATGTAAAGCTGCACGTAAACGTCGCCTAATTGAACAATAGGCCGCATATTCAGGTCCGTATCATTCAGTTCAAATCGATAAGTATTTCCATTTAACTCTATATTTAAATTCGTATCAATGTATTGAGTGTTAAAAATTTCTTCCACGGACTGTCCGATTTCAAAAGGCGCCACATCTAAACTTTCCCCAACAGCATACACGGTGACGACTTTATTATTAGCTACGCCCACTTGCAAGTATCGTTTATTGTCTAAGTTATAAATATGCCATTGATACCCATACAGCGTCTCATCAATCCGCTGAGGGGCACCTAACTCTTTTTCAACCTCTGATAAATCTTTTCCAATTAATAAAGACAATCCTTGTTCAGGGCGTTCGGAAGCAGGCTTGCCAGAAGAATTATTTTCAGGATGATTAAGTGTTGATTGATCCATTTCTTCAAGATGGTCTTCTTTTATAAGTACCTTATCCTGATCATTGTCCATGATGCCTGTGTAAAACCAGATCGATAAAATAACAGCTGCAAGTATCAATATTCTAAATAATGCTTTCAGAGACCTGCCACCCTTTCTATTTCTCATACTATCATTATATTACATATTAGAATAATTATATCATTTAAAACCCAATAAGTAATAACGATTAAGATAAATGTACTAAAGGAAACTGATTCAAAATATCCTGCTTTCGCAATAGTATTTCAAACCGCCATTCTTATTGCTATTGCCTCTTTTCTGAAAATAATTAACAACTGTGATTTATTCGGGGTATCCTCATTGCAAGTTGATTCATTTTCATCTATTATTAAAATGAATCAGAACATACTGTTAAACTAATTAAAACACAGGGGTATGGCTTGTTTTAGGAGGGAAATTATAATGAAATTCGAAAACACTGGAATTGAAAACCTAAAAATCGACCTTAACCGATTGGATGATATAATGGACAATCATGGTTTAGTTCGTGCAGGTCAGTGGGATTATGAACGCGTTACATATGATCGTAAGTTTGAATTAAGAGAAGGGGTTTTTTACCTGCGCATTCAAGGATATGCAGTTGAAGGAGATGTAGATACCTTCAAAGCAACGATTCAATTAATGACACCGCTATTAGGAAAACATTATTACCCGCATGGTGTGGAGTATGGTGAAGGAGAAAACTTCCCTAATTCACTTGTCAGCCAATGTAAAAAAATTATTGAAGACGTAAAAAATGACCTAAGTCAGCTAGCTGTATAATGGATAAGACGCATGAACTTTTTTCATGCGTCTTTTTGTACCGGAAAAACGATTAAGCTGATCTCATTAAAATCCCAAAATTGCTTTAATAAGGGACGTTGTTTCTCCCCCATGATAAAAGATATACAATAATAAATAGACGGCAACGCCCGTAATCGCCGTAAAGAACCATACGAAACTTGTAATAGGTCCAAGCCGGCGATGGAATGAAAAGTTATTCTTATATCCAGAGTATAGTGACATTATCCCCAACACTGCTCCCACCGTTGCTAACGTGATATGAAAAATTAGAAATATCGTGTAGTATATTTTAACCGTATCTGGTCCGCCAAACGACGTATTGCCGATAAAAATCGTTCTAGATGCATAAATGATAAAAAAGATTAACGCAAATACAGCGGCTAAGACCATTGTTTTTTTATGTGCTTCTCTTTTTCTTTGCTTAATTTGCCCCCAGCCAATCGCTACTGTAATCGCACTTAAAACAATAAAAGTGGTACTAATCGTTGGTAAAACTGGTATGGAATCCATCACATTTCCTCTCTTTACATATATTCTAAAATAATTTTAATGTAGTTTTCACAGTTTTTCAATTAAGAGCTGTTTCGAAAAGGGAAGATTATCATAAAAGAAGAGGAACAGAGCGAAACCAGATTCAAAAAAAAGACTCCCACAATGAAAAAGGAGTCTATTCAACAGGTCTAGGATTTATCGGCTGTTTTAAGCTTAATTCAGACTCCTCCTGGTCTTTGCGGTACCATTCAAAAAATACCTTTGCTAAAATAACGGAATAAATAATTTCTTGAATGATTTTCATAACTGTCCCGCCAAGACGCTGATCATAAATGAGCGGCATTGAGCTAAACATTTCAGGCCCGCTTAAATTTAAATTAGAAAAGGCTGCAGTCCCCACACACAAACTCATGACTTTGCCCCAAACATGGGGGTCATAATAGGTTGCATATAGTGGATTATCCGCAAAAATAATTAATGCACATGAAGGTGTAATCAATATGCCATTAATAAAGATATAAGCCACTTTTTTTATCCCGCTAAGGTTTTGTTCCTTAGGCAGAGGCGGAACTAATGCCCACCATAAAAATACGGCAGTGATAAATAGCAATATCTGGTATCCTCCATGATAAAACCGATTTTGCATGACATTATCAAAAATTATCGGAATGTGGTAAAAAGAGAAAAGTCCATTAAACGCCATGACAGCAACAACCGGTTTTGTAAAAAGGTTAAAAACCGAATGAACTGGCTTTATATTCAAGAAATTCCGCCAAAGCCAAGGAGGAATTGATAAAATGAATATCGGCGGAACTAAAAATACTAATAAAACCATCGTAATGGCATGGACATAAAACATTAAATGCCCCATTAAATCAAGAGGTGAACCTTTAATGGCATATAAAAAAAACATCGCTGTCAAAAACAAACCTGCCTGTTGTTTTGTTAAAGGCTCACTATCTTGGAACCTAGTCCTGTATTTGACTGTCAGTAGAAAATAGCCAATGGTTAGGGCTATGAGTATTAGTAAAAAGTATGGGCTCCAAAGTGCTTGAAAACTAAAAATATCAAATATAAGCACCGCATTTCACCTCAATCTCTTAGAAAGAATCCATTATTTTTATTATACCCCCGGCAATATCGATAATCAAAGAATGAACCTTTCCAAAGTTAAAATAAAGGCTGTCTAAAAGAGTAGAACCCCTTTTCAGACAGCCTTTGTATCTACCACCATACGATTGTCATAAATGTCAGCACGGTTATTAATCCTACAAATAAACCTGAATATAAGAATAACGAAGGTGCTTCATGGCCCTTATGGCTCATATGCATAAAGTAATAAAGCTGAAAAACTACTTGGACGAACGCCAAAAGAATAATAAAAGGGACTGTAAACCAAGCAGAACCTTTCATAGCAACAGCCGCAAATGCCACCAATGTCAGGAAGATCATCAATGAGAACGATACAACCTGATACCTCATTTCTTCAGCACTTTTCCGGCGGCGATATTCCAGATCAACTCTTGGATTCCCTGAATTTGTTTGTTGATTTGCCATCAGATCATCCCACCATTCCCATTAGATATACAACTGTAAAGATGAATACCCAAACAACGTCAATAAAGTGCCAATAAAGACTCGCTACATAAAACTTTGGTGCATTGTATAGGTTTAACCCGCGTTTTGCATTCCGAATCATGAGCGTTAAAATCCAAGCTAGACCAAATGTAACGTGACCGCCGTGGAAACCAACCAATGTATAAAACGCAGAACCGAACGCACTGCTTGTAAAGGTATGATGGTATTCATGTACATAATGGTTAAATTCATATACCTCAAGGCCTAAGAATCCTAGACCTAATAAAACAGTAATCCCCAGCCAAAGCATCATTTTTTTAAATTGAAAATTCTTCATTTGATACATTGCGTAAACGCTTGTCAAGGAACTAGTCAATAACAGCATAGTGGCTACAAATGTAAGCGGAAGCTCAAACAAATCCTTTGCCAAAGCTGCCTCACCAGGGTTAGGCACCTTGTCTTTTAAGGCAAGATAGGTTGCAAAGAGAGAGGCAAACAAAACTGTCTCTCCCCCGAGGAATAGCCAAAAGCCCAAAAATTTATTTTTCGCTTCAAGGGTTGATTTTTCCGGCTCTGCAGGCCATGTTTCATAAGTTAATTTTTCTTCAGCGTGCATTATGCCTTAACCCCCTTATCATTATCATCCATTAATTCTTCTTTATGGATATGGAATCCATGATCATCTTTAACCGAACGTACAAACATTGCCCCGAATGTAACTAATAATCCAATGATGATAACTAGGATTGACCAAGAATGTTCACCATGATATAAAGCTCCGAAAGCTGCTATGAAAAGTCCCATAGCCATGATGAAAGGTAAGAAGGAAGCATTAGGCATATGAATATCACCAAGCGGCTCAGCCGGTATCATACCTTTCTTGCCTTCCATTTTTTCAATCCAAAAAGCATCTAATCCACGTACAAGCGGAAGCTGTTTAAAGTTATAGAACGGCGGCGGTGAAGAAATGGACCATTCAAGCGTCCTTCCGTCACCCCATGGGTCATCGCCCACTTTAACATTTTTAACAGAAGTCACTACCACGTTAATAAGCAGTGCAATCACACCCAGTGACATAAATAGGGCTCCAATAGAGCTTATCATATTGGCAGTATCAAAGCCTTGACCAGGAAGATAGGTAAATACCCGGCGCGGCATGCCCCATAGGCCAAGGAAGTGCTGAATAAAGAATGTCATGTGGAAACCAATAAAGAAAAGCCAGAAAGTGATTTTCCCAAGTGTTTCGTTTAACATTGTGCCAAATATTTTTGGCCACCAATATGTCGTACCGGCAAAAATCGAAAATACCACACCACCGACAATAACATAGTGGAAGTGCGCAACTACAAAGTACGTATCATGGTACTGATAGTCCGCTGCAGCTGCTGCCAGCATAACCCCTGTAACCCCGCCCATGATGAAGGATGGAATAAAGGCAAATGCCCAGTGCATGGGAGCTGTGAATTTAACACTTCCTCCCCACATGGTAAACAGCCAGTTAAAGATTTTAATACCAGTCGGAACTCCGATTGCCATTGTAGCAACAGCAAAGATTGCATTAGCTACAGGACCTAATCCAGTTGTAAACATGTGGTGGGCCCATACCATGAATCCTAGGAATCCAATTAGTACGGTTGCGAAAACCATGGATGAATAGCCAAACAAACGTTTTCTCGAGAAAGTTGAGAATATTTCCGAGAAAATACCAAAAGCGGGAAGAACTAAGATATATACTTCTGGGTGACCGAATATCCAGAATAAATGTTCCCAAATTACGGTATTCCCTCCGTTAGCTACAACAAAGAAATTAGAGCCAAACATGCGGTCAAACATCATTAAAACCAAACCGACCGTTAATGGCGGGAAGGCAAATAAAATTAACGCAGAAGCTACGAAAGTAGTCCATGTAAATAACGGCATCCTCATGTAGGTCATACCAGGTGCACGCATATTGATGATGGTTGCCAAGAAGTTAATGCCACCAATCAATGTTCCTAGACCGGAAATCTGCAGTCCTAATACGTAAAAGTCAATTCCATGTCCTTTTGAATGGATGGCTAATGATGCATAAGAAGTCCACCCTGCGTCAGGTGCTCCCCCCAGAAACCATGAAAGGTTAAGGAACACACCCCCAAAGAAGAACAGCCAAAATCCTAATGCATTCAAAAACGGAAAAGCCACGTCACGAGCGCCAATTTGTAACGGCATGACTGCATTCATAAAGCCAAACAGGATTGGCATGGCTGCCAAGAAAATCATTGTTGTTCCATGCATTGTGATGATTTCATTAAAAGCTCCGGCACTGACAAAGTCATTATTCGGCACCGCAAGCTGAATACGGATAAATACTGCTTCTAGTCCTCCGACTACGAAGAATATTCCGCCTGCTAGAAGATAGAGGATGGCGATTTTTTTATGGTCAACAGTTGTTAAAAAGTCCCATACAGTTGCACCAAACCCCTTTTTTTGAGCATAGGTACTCACAATTTTACCTCCCTTTTAACCATTTCCCTTTATTGCTGAACCTTTAACCCCATCAAATATTCTGCCAAGGCATCAAGCTGATCTTCTGACATTTCTGGATATTTGTTCGTCATCATATTACCCGGCTTATATTTTTCTGGATCACGAATCCAATTTTTTAATTCTTCTTTATTATGATCCAAAATGCCGGCAACACGAGAACGATCTCCAAAGTTTGTTAAATTAGGAGCCTGCCGTGCTGTATCAGGCATTTGATTTGAAGGTGTAACAGCGTGACAGCCAATACAGCTGTTATTAAAAATTTCTTGGCCTTCTGCAGCTAAATCTGTATTTGCCTTTTGTGCTTCTTTTACGTTCTGCATAGATTTAACCCAGGTATCAAAATCATCACGGCTCATTGCCTTTACTTTAAAGTCCATTAGTGCGTGAGATGGGCCGCAGAGTTCTGCACATTTTCCATAAAAAAGATTACCAGCTTCGTTCGCTCTTTTGGCATCAAACTCCAGCCAGAATTTGTTTTCATTATCAGTATTTGTGTCCATTTTTCCGCCAACAGCCGGGATCCAGAACGAATGCTTTACATCCAATGATTTCAAATTGAAATAAACCTTCTCGTCAGTTGGAACCACCAATTCTTGGCTGGTGACAATTTTTTGATTTGGATATTCAAAATCCCACCAATATAAATGGGAGCGGACATTAATGACCAAAGCTTTGGTATTTTTCTTGTCCATTTGGTCGACATCAGCAAGCTTAAACGTCGCTGCAACAGTTGGTACAGCAAGAATTAACAGTAATAGGATTGGAATAACCGTCCAAATGATTTCCAGTTTATGGCTGCCTTCTACCTGTTTTGGAATCGTATCATCTTTTCTTCTGAAACGGATAAAAACAGTCACGAAAATAATGACAACCACAAGGATTACTCCAACCATAATGAAGGTACTTAACTTCATTAAATCGTATTGCATGTCTGCAACTTCACCGGCAGGCTTCAGCGCGGAAAGGAACGGTTCGCCACATCCGGAGAGTATTAGCGTCAATATCGCAAAAATTGAGATCAAACGCCATTTTGCAAGCCTTTTCATGCTTAATCAAACCCCTCTTTCGCTTTTAAATTCAAAATATTGATTAATCAAAGATGTATGTAGAATTATTCTTTCTCACACCATCAGAGATTGGCGGCACCCCTTTGCTGAAATTTCAACAGGCCGCCCTCTGATGGCATGAATTGGTGTAAACCATATGTTTTAAGCAAACAAAACTAAATCAATGTAACAATGACCATTGCTGTAAAAATAATGGTTAAGTATTGCAATGAATAAACAAACATTAGCTTTGCCCACTTAATATCATCTTTGATTTTATATCCATAAATCCCTAATGCCAGCCAGCCGATATTTAAAACACTGGCTAGAATTAGAAATGGGATTCCTAAGTCTGTTAAAAAAAATGGGATTGGCAGCAACGCTGCTACCCAAATCAAGATATGAATTTTCGTTGCTTTGAATCCCTTAACAACCGGAAGCATCGGGATCCCTGCCGCCTTATATTCATTTACTCTGCGCATCGCCAGTGCATAAAAATGCGGCGGCTGCCAAACAAACATTAATATAAACAACGACCAAGCCAAAACACTTAAATTTGCATCGACCGCTGCCCATCCAATAAGCGGAGGAACTGCTCCAGAAATACTGCCAATAATGGTATTAGAGACTAATTGGCGTTTTGACCACATCGTATAAAGAACGACATAACTAAAAACTCCAAGCAGCCCAATAACTGTTGCAGTTACAGTTGTAAAGGATAAAAATAGTGTACCTATTCCGATAAGAAGAATACCAAGCAGCAGAACTTTACCAGGCATTATTTTGCCGGTTACTGTCGGTCTAGTCTTCGTACGCTCCATTAAATGGTCAATATCGCGATCAATAAAATTATTGACTGCACACGATCCTGCAATAATCAATGAAGAGCCTATTACTGTAAAAAACACAATATCTAAATGATCAAGGAAGCTTTGACCCGTAAAGTGCAGGGCAAGCCAAAGTCCTGTAAATGCAGTTATCAGGTTAGAATTCACGATACCAATTTTAATTAGTGCCATAAAGTCTTTCCACACCGAAGTCTTAGCCCCGGAATCAAGGCTTGCTGCACCATTTTCAATGGCCGCATCCCCGTATGCCTTTGAGTTGGACATGTTCTTTCCTCCTAATTCCTAATAGCGATTCCCGCTAAACCAAAGGATCTAATCGTTAGTTTCCGCGTTCACTTCTATTTCAAGAAGATCCTGGAAAGAAACTCACTCTTATTTCTTCATCAAAACAAGGCTAAATACTAATTTTCAAAATAACTTTCTCTGTATATTAAATCACACTTTTTGAAGTTTTTGTGAACTTTTTTTGAATAATTTTCGACTATTTTGTGTCCTGTGTGTCTTAAGTGCTATTATACAGCATTTTTGTTCAAACCGTTAGTAAGAGTCTCGCTAAATCAGATAAAACGTTAATATTTCTTCAATATACCTAAATAAAAAAAGAAATAGCCTCAGTTTTTATCTGTGACATAATCGTCCAGCAAATGTCCCCTATTTGTTTCATTGATATTCAATTTTTTATGTTTTTCACTATAATAATAGTGTTAAATAGAAATTATCCAAAATTTAAAATCAATCATGAAGAAAACGCGATCATATAATTCAAAATTCTGTTCTTTTTCTGGGGGATTCGTTATGATGAAAAGGGTACTTTTAATCTTTCTGGTTTTCTCATCCATTATACTGTCATAAAAAAACTTTGACAAATTATTGAACTTTTTAAGAGGTGAATATTTTTGCGACGCTCTTTGAAGTGGCTGGCTGTTGCCACTACTATTGGAATGGTTTTCATTTTATTAGGCGGGGCATTAGTGACCAAAACTGGATCCGGTATGGGATGCGGCAGGTCATGGCCCTTGTGTAATGGAGAATTTGTCCCAACTCAAATAACTGTTGAATTAATCATTGAACTAGCCCACCGCCTTGTATCAGGAGTCGTTGGATTTTTGGTGTTAATTTTATCCATATGGTCTTGGAGAGTAATTGGACATATTCGTGAAACAAAATTTTTGGCATTTTTATCATTGTTTTTCCTGGTGCTGCAAGGTCTAATCGGAGCTGCAGCCGTAGTTTGGGGACAATCCAGCTTTGTCTTGGCATTGCATTTTGGCATTTCACTTGTCTCATTTGCTGCTGTTTTTCTCCTGACTCTACTGATTTTTGAAGTAGATAAGAAATTTGAAGCAGACAAATTGATTATTGATTCAAGAATGGGACGCCATATTATCGGTGTATCGATCTATAGTTATTTTGTCATTTATACAGGTGCTTTGGTCCGCCATACAAAAGCCAGTCTTATATGCCGGGATTGGCCCTTATGCCTCAACGATGCACCGGCTCTTCCCGGCAATTTGTATGAATGGGTTCAAATGGGCCACCGTACGGCAGCTGGAATCATTTTTATTTGGGTTGCTTACATTACCTATTTGGCCATTCGTTATTACAAAGAGCAGAAGCTGCTTTATTGGGGCTGGATCATTTCGTTCATTCTCGTAACCCTGCAGGTAATCGCAGGAGCTTTGATTATCTTTTCTAGGTTGAATCTTTATATTGCTTTACTGCACGCCTTTTTTATTACCTGCTTATTCGGTGTTTTTAGCTACTTTATTTTACTCTGGACTAGATCCAAAAAGAACTCTCGCAAAATCTAGGACAGCCAGACACCCTCGTTGTCTAGCTATGAAAAAAAGTTGCCAGCAGCTCTGCCGGCAACCTTTTTTGCATTCTAGGACTTCACCAATTCGATTAGCAAATCCCCTGTTTGTATAGCATCCGCACCAGCTGCATAGATCTCTTTTACTGTTCCGGAATATGGCGCTTGTATGGTTGTCTCCATTTTCATGGCTTCCGTAATGATTAAGTGGTCACCCTGCTCGACTTTTTCTCCTTTTTCAACCAATACTTTAACAACAGTTCCAGGCATGGAAGCCGAGATATGATTTTCATTTTTCGGATTTGCTTTGATTCTGGCAGTTGCCACAGCCTTGATACTTTCGTCCTTAATCACTACTTCACGAGGCTGGCCGTTCAACTCAAAGTAAACAACCCTGATGCCGTCGGGCTGTGGCTGTCCTATGGAAACAAGCTTAACAATCAGTGTCTTGCCTGTTTCGATCTCTATCTCAATTTCTTCGCCTAGGCGCAGCCCATAAAGGAAGGTTGGCGTATCAAGCACCGACAAATCGCCATATGTTTCTACCGTTTTAATGTAATCCAAATATACTTTCGGATACAAAACATAAGAAATAAGTTCAAAAGCTGTTGCCTGCCGGCCCAAATGGGCATATAACTCTTCTTTCACTTTCGCAAAATCAACTGGTTCAAGCAGTTCCCCTGGCCGGCATTCCAAAGGCTCTTGCCCTTTTAAAATGACTTTCTGCAGTTCTTCCGGGAAGCCGCCATACGGCTGGCCCAGATATCCTTGGAACAATTCTATAACAGAATCCGGAAAATCAAGTGATTGCCCTTTAATTAAAACATCCTCTTCTGTCAGTTTATTTTGGACCATAAACAGGGCCATGTCGCCAACCACCTTGGACGAAGGTGTCACTTTGACAAGGTCTCCAAACATTTGATTTACTCTAGCATACATGCCTTTTACTTCTTCCCAGCGGTCTCCCAGCCCTACAGCTTTGGCCTGCTGCTGCAGATTGCTATATTGCCCTCCAGGCATCTCATGCTGATATACCTCGGTATGAGGAGCCACCATGCCACTTTCAAAATCATGATAATATTTTCGAACATCCTCCCAATAGGCGGAAAGGGATTCAAGTGACTCAATGGAAACTTTTGGCCTTCTTTCTCTGCCTTCAAGAGCATAGTATAAGGAATTGGCACTTGGCTGGGATGTTAACCCTGCCATTGAACTTAAGGCAGTGTCGACAATGTCAACACCGGCATCAATGGCTCTTGCATAGGTAAAAATTCCGTTGCCGCTTGTATCGTGAGTGTGCAGGTGAATCGGAAGATCGACCGTTTCTTTTAATTCTGATATCAGCCGGTAAGCTGCTTCAGGCTTTAATAGGCCTGCCATATCTTTGATGGCAAGTATATGCGCCCCCTGAGTCTCCAATTCTTTTGCCAAATTTTTATAGTATTCAAGATTGTATTTGCTTCTTGACGGATCCAAAATATCACCCGTATAGCAGATTGCGGCCTCAGCAATTTTTCCCGCCTGCCTAACGGCCTCAATAGCAGTCTCCATTCCCTTGACCCAGTTGAGGCTGTCGAAAATTCGAAATACATCAATGCCTGCTGCTGCAGACTGGTTAACAAATTCCGTAATCACATTATCAGGATAATTTTTGTAACCGACCGCATTGGCACCACGCAGCAGCATTTGAAAAAGAGTATTAGGGATCTTTTTCCGCAAGGTTAGCAAACGTTCCCATGGATCTTCTTTTAGGAAACGGTAGGAAGTA
This sequence comes from Neobacillus muris, assembly GCF_943193175.1. GTDB lineage: Bacteria > Bacillota > Bacilli > Bacillales > Cytobacillaceae > Neobacillus > Neobacillus muris. The sequence continues at coordinate 51,491 of NZ_CALPDF010000002.1, read as the reverse complement.
TCAAACGTTGCTCCTCCCCACATTTCCAGCGAAAATAAGGCTGGAAGCAATTTGGCTGTTGGTTCACTAATGTTAGCCAAATCGAATGTCCGCATCCTTGTTGCCAGAAGGGATTGATGGGCATCTCTGAAAGTCGTATCGGTCAATAACACCCGCTCCTGACTTTTTACCCATTTCACTAACCCATCAGCACCATATTGGTCTAAAATTTGTTTCGTACCATTTTTATAGGGAGCATCATATGAAATCTTTGGAACTTTAGGGGAGGTAAACACGGGTCTTTTTTTCTTTTCAATCCCTGGAAAACCGTTCACCGTCACTGTTCCAATGTACGTTAGCATTTTCGTTCCCCTGTCTTTGCTTGCAGGGAAAATAAATAACTCTGGTGTTGTATCAATAAATGATGTATCGTATTCACCATTTAAGAATTTCTCGTGTTTTACTACATTCTCAAGGAATGGAATATTGGTTTTGATTCCTCTTATTCTAAATTCCTGTAAGTTACGGACCATTTTTGCGGCTGCTTGTTCAAAGGTGAGCGCCCATGTTGTCAGTTTTACCAGCAAGGAGTCGTAATAAGGGGTAATCACTGCCCCCATATAACTGTTGCCGGCATCCAGCCGGACACCAAATCCGCCACCTGAACGGTAGGTTGTAATTCTTCCTGTATCTGGCATGAAATTATTTAATGGATCCTCTGTTGTGACCCGTGCTTGAATTGCAAATCCATTTAGTTGAATTTTTTCCTGTACAGGAATTCCAATAATCGGAGCATGTAACTCATGCCCTTCCGATACCAAAATCTGCGTTTGGACAATATCAATTCCCGTTACCAATTCAGTAACAGTATGTTCAACTTGGACTCGAGGATTGACTTCAATAAAATAAAAGTTATTTCCGGAGACAAGAAATTCAACAGTACCTGCATTAAGATACTGAACATTCCTCATTAATTTAACTGCCGCATCACAAATTTCCTTTCGCAGTTCTTCTGAAATGGAGGTACTTGGGGCAACCTCCACCACTTTTTGATGGCGTCTTTGAACGGAGCAATCCCGGTCATAGAGATGGATAATGTTACCGTGCTTGTCCCCAATAATTTGAACCTCGATATGTTTAGGTTTCTCAATTAATTTTTCAAGATATACCTCATCGCTGCCGAAAGCCGCTTTAGCTTCTGATTTGGCACGGTCAAAAGCCTCCCTTACATCTTCCCTGCTGTTCACAATTCTCATCCCGCGCCCGCCGCCGCCGAGGGATGCCTTGATGATAATGGGAAAACCATAATCCTCAGCAAACTCCATTACTTCAGAATAGCTGTTTATTGGCCCATCACTTCCAGGAATAACCGGAATACCTGCAAGCTGAGCCTGTTGCCTGGCTTTTACCTTATCCCCGAACATATCAAGATGTTTAGATTCCGGGCCGATAAAAATAATGCCTTCTTCTTCACACCGCTTAGCAAAGTGAATATTTTCTGAAAGAAATCCATAACCGGGATGAATGGCATTTGCTCCGCTTTTTTTGGCGATCGCAATGATTCCTTCTATGTCCAAATAAGCATCAATAGGTTTCTTGCCTATCCCAACTAAATAAGCTTCATCGGCTTTATATCGATGGTATGAACCAGAATCCTCTTTAGAATAAATAGCAACCGTCCGTATATTCAATTCTGTACAGGCGCGAAAAACCCTTATCGCAATTTCTCCCCTGTTGGCAACCAGTACTTTGCTAATTTGCTTTGTCACGATAAAACCCATTTCTTAATGCCTCCTACTGATCATTCTATAATTCTTATAATATCATACAAATTAGAATAGTCAGTCAGCAATAAAAAATATTATGCCGGATCATTCTACTAAATGTTCTCAAAACAAGAGTTAATAAAATGAATATTTTTCACGCATAATCCCTCTTCTAAAAAAATAGATATACCGTTTCATCCAAACAAATAGTCATCATTTATTTTTTCTTCCAGTATAAGAGATACAGGTTAGATGATCTTTTTCCACTTGGTTTCCTTCGCATTGGGGCAGCTCTTATTTTTAAATTTAGCCCGATAGCGGACGATACAGCCGCTGTACGCACAAGTTGTTCCATATTTTAAAGATGGGCAGCTTTCACAGTGCTGCAATCGCATGGAATAAATTTCATCGGAAACAATGTTAAAAGGTTCTTCTTCCTCTGCTTTCCCTATCATTTGTTCGATTGCATCATCTTGCACATAAACCGTTTCCTGACATCCCTTACAAAGTCCTTTTTCGTCCATCAAGCTATCCTTCCTTTCATGATTCAATCGCTAAAGTAACAACAGCCATGGCAGGCAAATGAACAACCAGTTCCCCCTTATCCAGAATAGCATCCTTAAAGCTTACGGGTTTTACGGTTTCTGGATGATCAAAGGTATTATGTGCGTTCATGCTGCCAGCTGTTATTATAGTACCTGATACAGTTTTAATCGTTTCACTTAACCCGCGAAGCTCAATAACAATCTCTGCTTGATTGGAAGGGTCAATATTGCATAAACTAATATGTATCTTTCCTTCGTTATTCATAGACGCTGTCACACTAACTTGCGGTAATGATTCTCCCTTATATTCATAGCTGCCAAATGAGGATTGAACCGCTAATCTTTCGGCATCCTGATGTACTTTATACATATTAAATACGTGATAGGTTGGAGTTAGGATCATTTTTTCTCCTTCCGTTAATATCATGGCCTGCAGGACATTTATCGTCTGAGCGATATTTGTCATTTGAACGCGATCATTGTGGTTATGGAAAATATGAAAATGCACTCCGGCCACCAGCGCATCTCTTAAAGTGTTTTGCTGATACAAAAATCCCGGATTCGTTCCTCTTTCCACATTATACCAAGTGCCCCATTCATCGATAATCAGTCCTACTCGCTTTTGTGGATCATATTTATCCATTATCGTTGAGTGTTTTGTAATGATCTCATCCATTCGATAAGCCTTTTTCAATGTAATAAACCATTCATCCTCAGCAAAATCAACCGCAGAGCCTTTATCCTGCCAATCACCAGGAACCGTATAATAATGCATGCTGAGTCCATCCATCATCCGGCCAGCATTTTCCATCAGCACCTCAGTCCAATTATAATCATCCGAATTGGCTCCGCAAGCAATTTTATATATTTTATTACTGCCGTAATTTTTCACATAAGTTTGATAACGTCGAAATAAGTCGGAATAATATTCGGCGCGCATATTCCCGCCACAGCCCCAATTTTCATTTCCAACACCGAAATATTTGAGTTTCCAAGGCTTTTCCCTACCGTTTTCCCTTCTCCAATCGGCCATTGGCGATTCACCATCAAAGGTCATATACTCAACCCACTCAGACATTTCTTGAACGGTCCCGCTTCCGACATTTCCACAAATATAGGGTTCGCAATCCAACAATTCACATAAAAGCATAAATTCATGGGTGCCAAAATGGTTGTTTTCCACGACACCGCCCCAATGAGTATTCACCATTCGCTTACGGCCTTCTTTTGGGCCAACCCCATCCTTCCAATGATATTCATCCGCAAAACAGCCACCCGGCCAACGAAGAACAGGGATGTTAATTTCAATTAATGCAGCCAAAACATCATTACGAATTCCTTTCGTATTGGCAATGGAAGAATCCTCACCAACCCAAATCCCCCCATAGATACACCTTCCAAGGTGCTCTGCAAAATGGCCATAAATATTTTTATTAATTTTCCCTAGTTGAATATCTGTGTTTATAATTACGTTGTTCACTGGATGAACCCTCCCTAAAAAAATTGATAATTCGCTTTATTTTAATCTTTTATCAGACATCTCGGACGCAATGCCTGCTGAATAGTTCACTTGCCTGCCAATTGCCGTGTTCTCTTTATTGTTCTTGAAGCCATAGTTTTGATTTCTGGTTAATCTTTTCAAAAGCGGTAACGGCCGGCTTCATAATAAATAATGCCAACAAATTGCCGCTATAAAGGATACAGATTGGCGGCGCATAAGAAAGGACAAAGAGAATTCCAAAACTTCCAATCAGCATGTAAAAAGTAGAAAGTGGATTCATAATCATGACGAAAAAAGAATTCTTTAGCACCTGTCGAATGTTCATATCATAATGGACAAAAATCGGAAGGATATAAAACAACATCGAAACAAAAATGAAAGTGATGATAATAAATGGCACATATAGAAAGGAGACGAATTCATTAGTTGAATTTTGTACAAAGTGAAAATCAAGGTATAAAATCAAGGAAATTCCCACAATGATGAGCCCAAGGAGATTGCTTTTTAAAAATTCATGTTTGTATGCAGTACAAAAAGTCTTAAAAATAGACAATTCCTCTTTTCCCAGCATCCATTTTCGAGCGACCGCAAACATCGCAACTGTAGCAGGAAAAAATCCAAAGATACCAAATCCCAGAAGGGTAAATGCTATCCATAAACAGTTTACTAATGCCAGCCGTGATATCCAATCAAGCAATTTATAAAAACCGCCCATAAAACCTGAAGTGTCCATTTGTAAGCCTCCTTAAACTACTTAATCCTTATATCATTAGCCCCTTGCCACCCCCTTTATAGCAGAAAGTGGCGAAGGTTTAGAATCTTTTTCTTATCCCTATTACCCTTTTAACCCGCTTGTACTGATACCTTCTACAACCTGCCGCTGGAAAATAAAGAAAATCACAAATACAGGAATTAAGGTAACGACTGACATGGCAAACATAGCTCCCCAATTCGATACGGTTTCATTACTTAGGAACATATTTAAAGCCATGGAAACTGTATACTTTGAAGGGCTATTTAAATACAATACAGGTCCTAAAAGTGAATCCCATGTCCAATAGAATGAGAAAATCGCAGCAGTTGCCAATGCAGGTCTAATTAATGGCAAAATAATCTTAGTAAATATTTTGAAAGTGCCGCACCCATCTATAATCGCGGCTTCATCCAGTTCTCTCGGTATCGTCCGAATAAATTGCACTAATAGAAAGATAAAAAATGGATGGCCAAAATAGGCTGGGACCGCTAATGGTTTAATTGAGTTAAGCCAACCCAGTTTAGAGAAAATAATGTATTGCGGGACCATAACCACTTCAGCTGGAAGCATCAAAGTTACCATCATTATGCCAAACCAAATGGCTTTTCCTTTAAACTCCAGACGTGCAAAACCAAAGGCTATGAAAGCTGACGAGATTACTTGCCCGATTAACACAACGATGACTAGTATGGCAGTATTTTTAATGAAAACGCCAAAGGAATTCCCACCGATCCCTTCCCATCCCTGTGAATAGTTAGTCCATATCCACGTATCGGGAATCAGTGATTTGGCAGTAATAAAGATTGTATTACTGGGCTTAAAAGAGCTCATGAGGAGCCAAACAACAGGATAAAGCATTAAAATCGCAAAACCGCCCACCAAAATATGATACAGCCACCATCGAGGTGATTTTAACTTCATTGTTATCTGCCTCCTTCCGATTCATAGTGAACCCAGAATTTTGATGTTGCAAAGATGATCGCAGTTAATATTGCAACAATAATGAGCATGATCCATGCCATCGCGGAAGCATAACCCATATTGAAGAACTGGAAGCCTTGTAAGAATAGGTATAAGGAATAAAGAAGAGTTCCATCCATTGGACCGCCTGTACCTTTTGAGATAATAAAGGCTGGGACGAATGTCATAAATGCAGAAATAGTTTGCATGACAGTATTGAATAGAATAACCGGGCTCAACATTGGCAGGGTAATTTTGAAGAATTGCTGTGCGCCATTTGCTCCGTCAACACTTGCGGCTTCATAATAACTTTTCGGAATTCCCTTTAATCCGGCAAGGAAAATTAGCATGGATGAACCAAATTGCCAAGCTGCCAAGAAGATTAACATCCAAAGGGCTGCTGTAGGGTTCCCGAACCATCTAACGGCTGGAATACCAAAAAACTCAAGCAAGATATTAACAATTCCCTGGTCTCCAAATACATTCCGCCACATAATGGCAACTGCTACACTGCCGCCAATTAGAGATGGCAAGTAAAATAAGGAACGATAGAGACCTACTGCCCTTGATGCTTTATTTAACATCATCGCAATTAATAAGGCGAAACCTAGTCTTAATGGAACTCCTGCAAATACATAAATAATGGTCACCTTTAATGACTGCCAGTACCGAGGATCGCCAGTAAACATTTTTATATAGTTATCAAGACCAATCCATTTAGGTGTTGAAAAAAGATTATAGTTTGTAAATGATAAATATAATGACGTCACGATCGGGATTAATGTAAATGCAAGGAATCCTATCACAAATGGGCTGATAAACGCATATCCTGTTAAATTTTCTTTAATAGAACGACCTTTTTTGCTGATTGGCTGGATTGTAATATCTGCACTTGGATTTTCCTTTATCACACGTGTGTTCATTTGCTCATCTCCTTATTCTTGAAATGCAGTAAGATGAAAGGTCGATAGCTGATCTAAAGGAAGGATCAGCTATCGAACTGGGAATTATTTTTTGTTTTGAGATAAAATGCTTTCGGCTTGTTGTCTGAACTGTTTGGCCGCATCTTCCGGTTTAGTTGTACCGTATGCGATTTGATCGGCAAATCCCTTCAATAGATTGATTACTTCTCCTGAGCCAATTGGATCTGGACCATTATAAGCCGAACTATGTTCTCCAGCCCACGCCACATAATTGAATACCTGCTGCTGTGCCGGTGAGAGTAACGGTTTTAAAGCCTCTTGGACTTTTGGAGATCCAGGAACGCCACGGTCACCAAGCATCAATTTATTTGCTTCAATATTGTTGGTCATGAAGTCAATAAATTTGGCAGCCTCCGCTTTATTCTTTGAATTATTAGAAATAGACCATAGCATACTTGGTTTTAAGAATAATCCTTTATCACCGTCCGGCCCCGGCATGCCGATCATTTCCAGCGGCCGATTAGCAACTTGCTGGATACCTATAAACTGATTGGACCATTGGAAAATACCTATGGAATTTTGTTTTACAACAGGGTCATCTTCAAGCCCTTTGACTTGTGCTGCTGCGTCAGGCGATTGAATCGCTTTGTCTTTTACCATATCGGCATACATTTTAAAGTAGTTCACAAATAACTTGTCATCTTTATATCCTAATTGTGTACCATCTTTGCTATAAAGACTTTTCCCTTGTGTTCTTAAATAATAGTTGAAAAAAACATCTGGAGCTGTGCCTGGACCGTTATCAATATACAGGCCGGCTTCACTAGCCTTTTTCCCCATTTCCTGATAATCATCCCATGTCCAGTTTTCTGGTACTTTGTCCATGCCAATTTTTTTCAACAAAGCTGGGTCATATTGATAGCCAATGGCGTTAACTCCCGTGCTAAGACCGTAATACTTATCATCAAGTTTTCCGCCATCAAGGAAATTCTCACTAAGATCACTTGTGTTAATTTCCTTCCCAAAAAATGGTTTTAAATCTGCCAATTGATTGTTGTTTGAGTACTGTGAAACATAAGAAAGATCCATTTGTATAATATCTGGAAGCTCGTTTGCAGCTGCTTGAGGAGCCAGCTTCTTCCAATAATCATCCCAGCTGGCATACTCAGGTTCAATTTTTACGTTTGGATGCTCTTTCTCATACATTTCAATGATTTTTAACGTATAATCATGACGCGGCTGGGAGCCCCACCAGGCCATTCGAAGAGTAACCTGTTCATCACCGCTTTTCTCATCCTTTGTTTTTGATTCATCCCCGCTCGATGAACTGCTGCCGCTGCAAGCTGCTAATGAGAAAACTAGTACAAAGCTAAACAATAAAACTAGAAATTTCTTCATCTTATTTCCCCCTTTTGTTTTAGTACAAATGAAAGTGCTTACATTTTTTATTATGCTGGTTTTTCCAAATTGTCTGAATTAAAATTTCCGTTCAGTTTGTTTAAAAATCCGACTTCTTCCATAAAAAAATCCCATAGAACATAGGCTCAATGGAATTTCACTCATTTTGTGAGAGGATTTTGTTAGCATTGGATCTAAATATTTGCGCTCCTTCACTTGGTGTGATTGTTTTAAACAGAATTTGATCAGACACGCTTTGCAATAGGTTTACTACCTCAATTCCTCCCAGCGGGCCTGCTTTTTCTACAATTAAGTTGTTATTTTTTACATGATAGACATAGTCAAAGACCTTTTTCTCGTATTCTGATAAATCATTTTTGATTTCTTTGACTACCTTTGAAGAAATCGGCACCCCCCTTTCTCCTTTGATAATGCGATTGGCTTCACTATTATTGACGAAGAAGTTGATAAACAGTGCAGCAGCCTGCTTATTCTTGGAGCTTTTAGAAACAGAAAACAGCATGCTGGGTTTTACCGCATTTGCCATATTCGGGGCATAGCCAGGTGGATGAACAAGTTCAAGTGGTCGATTTGCACTTTGCAAAAAGCCGATATATTGATTAGAGTAAGCCCAAGTTAGCGGCGATTGCTGGTTGACCAACAGTTCATCTTGGATACCTTTTATCTGTTCTGTCACATCTGGTCTTGGAAATGTTCCATGATCAAGTAGTCTTAACTGCATTTCAAAGTAATCAATAAACAATTGATCATCCTCATATCCTAACGCAGTCCCACTATCATTATATAAACTTTTTCCTTTTGTACGAAGATAATAGGAAAAGAAGACCTCAGGCGGTTTCATCCCATTTGTTCCATAGATTTGCTTATCATCAGTTACCTGCAGAGCCATATTTTCAAATTCATTCCAGTTCCAATTTTTATCAGGGTAATCGGCACCTGCTGATAATAGCAATTGGCGATCCAAGATGATAGCCGGGGCATTTAGACCAAGCGGTATCCCGAATAAATCCCCCCCAATTTCTCCTCCGGAGAGAATCCTTTGACTGATAGATTCCGTCTTTATAATTTTTTTATTGATATAGGGGGTTAAATCCTCGAGCAAATTGTTATCACTATAAGGCTTCAAATATAATAAATCCATCTGCATAATATCAGGAAGCTTATTTCCTGCTGCCATTGGGGCTAATTTCTTCCAATAATCATCCCAATTTGAATATTCAGGTTCAATCTTAATATTGGGATACTTTTTTTCAAAGAGCTTGATGACTTTAAGAGTATAGTCGTTTCTTGGCTTTTCACCCCACCAGGCAATTCTTAGAGTAACACTCTCTTTTCGGTTACTCGCCGTTGATTCGTTTAGGTCAAAGATTCTGCAGCCCCCAGCGAAAATTACCATTACTAACGACATTGTTATAAAAATTTGCTTTTTCATGGTAGTTTCCCCTTTATATCCTATGACAACCCTTGTACCGATTCTCTTTTATATTCTGATGGAGTATAACCTGTATGCTTTTTAAAAACCTGGCTAAAATATTGAGGATTTTCGCCGAACCCAATTTTTTCTGCTATTTCAAATACCTTTACATCCGATTCATTCTCAATTAATTTGATGGCGGTTTCAATTCTAACTCTAGTTAAATAATTTGAAAACTTTTCACCCGTTTCTTTCTTAAACAGTTTTCCAAGATAATCCGCGTTCATGTATAACATTTCATTGGCAACCCAATGAAGCGATAAATTTTGGTCGCCGATATGTTTTTCAATAATTTCGATTACCTTCTTGATAATAGCTGAATGTTTGTGCTTAGTTTGTTGAAAAAAATCCTTGGTCAAAGTTTGGGCTGCATTTTCAAAAAGTGCCCTCATATTCTGAATGGTGTCCATTTCCAGCAAAAGCCGCAAATTCTTTAAATACTTATTCATTTCCTTTGGTTCACAAAGGCGGATCATACTATTAAATACCTGAATCACATATGATTTAGTTGTTTCTATATCAAGTCTTAACTCCATGAGCTGCTGAAAGAAAAAGAAGAGTTCATTCTGAACCTCAGGCCAGCTGCCGGATTTCACAAGCCTGCAAAACTTTTGATCATCATAATAAAATTCCACCTCATTGGAAGGGCTTAGATTGACAATATCCTTTTTAGTGATGACACATCCTTCTCCAAGATAAAAACGATAGGATAAGCAATCTAAAGCTTGCTTGTACAATTTATTGGCATTTAAAATATTCCCTGCCTCACTAATTACTGCTGTTGTATCGAATTGATAATACTGGAAAAAGGTTTCTTTAATTCTATTAATTTGGGATTGCAGTTTGGCTGCATCGCAATCATTATTGATTAAAAATAACACCGTCTCACTTACTGTACAGCTCAATAAATAAGATTCAAAGATATGTTCAGCAATATTTTTAATGGCAAACATTTGCTCAAATTGAAAATTTCCTTCTATTTGGAATAATACAAGACGAACATTCTGCGTTAATATCTCGTCATCAAAAAGTTTTTGATAATACTTTAAATTGATATTGTCAAAACGATTTGTAATGAATTCTTTTAATAGCTGCTCCTTTGCGAAAGGCAGAACGGTTTCTAGGGTTCCTTTTATAGATTGGACAAACTGTTTCCGCTCCTGTTTTTCCTTTAGTTCCATGCAAATTTCTATTACTGCATCCATAATGTCATTCTCATTGCATGGTTTTAAAAGGTAATGTTTTACTCCATATTCCATTGCCTGTTTCGCATATTCAAACTCACTAAAACCGGATAATAAAATAAATTTGATATCCTGAAACCTGCTGGTAACTTTGGCTGCCAGTTCAAGTCCATTCATACCTGGCATTTTAATATCACTAATAACAATATCAGGCTGTTTTTGTTCTATTATCTTGTATGCCTCGATTCCATTCCACGCAGTACCAATTAGATTTGTTCCAATCGATTCCCAGTTTATTACCCTTTTCATCCCTTCGGTAATAATTTTTTCATCATCCACTAATAATACGTTGTACATAAGCATCCTCCTCTTTGAACGGTAAGATGATCATTACTTTCGTTCCGTGATTGGGTGCGCTTTCAATATTTATTCCGTAATTTTCCCCGTAAGCTAATTTGATTCGTTCGTTTATATTGGATATGCCAACACCTTGTCCACGTGTTTGGATTTCTCCATTCCATAATTTTTCTAAATAATCCGGTGCCATTCCTGGTCCATTATCTTCAACGATTAATTTAATAACGGATTCATAAATCGTTGAGTAAATTCTAATTTTACAAGGCTCGACCATAGGCTCTAATGCATAATTTATCGCATTTTCTACTAAGGGCTGTAAAGTTAATTTCGGAATATATAAACCAAACAGGTCCCGATCAACTAACATATTAAATTCCAGTCTTTCCCCAAACCGGTATTTCTGAATGACAATATAGTTTTTTACAACGTTCAGCTCTTCCTCAATGGTGATCATTGATTTTTTTAGGCTGATGGAGTTTCGAAGTAAAAAACCAAGTGCTTCTACCATTTTTGAAATTTGAAATTGCCCATTTCCTTTTGCCAGCCAATTGATGGATTCTAGGGTGTTATATAAAAAATGAGGGTTAATTTGTGCCTGAAGTGCTTTAAATTCCGTCTCCTTGATAGTCAACTGCTTAGAATAATTTTCATGAATTAATTCATCAATCTTTTGAGTCATCGATTGGAAGTTTTGCTGCAGCTTTCCCACCTCGTCATCATGGATAACCGTAGATTTAAGCGCTTCCTTTTTGGCCTCCTTAAAATCTCCTACCTTTAGGTACTCCATACCAGCGACAAGATTTTCAAGCGGGGTTGTAATATTTTTCGCAAAACGAATTCCAACAAGCATCACTGCCGCAAACATGAGGAAAAAGATCATGATTAAAACAGTTTTAATAATATTGATATTTTTGAAGATTTGATTAAACGGAATGGCATTTATGTAGGTCCAATCGAAATAATTGGATTGAATTTGTACAAGAAAGTATTTTTTTTCAGCAATTTCCTTTATTTGATAGCCATTTTTTATCGTTAATGGCAATTGGTCAAATAGGGTTTCAGTTCCCTTTGGAAAAATGATTGACTCTTTATTTGTAATAAAAAATTCACCATCCATCTTACTGGAACCTTCTAGGATATCACCAACGAGTTTTTCCATATCAATGTAGATAATAATTGTCCCGATCTTGTCAAAGCTTAAATTAGAATATTGTTTGATTGTCCGAGCCGTTGCAATCGTAAAATTTTGCTCTTCAGGATTAATCCAAACATTGCTTCCATCTGCTTTTCCTGCCTGGTTGATGATCTTTACCTTTTGTTCCTGGGTCAATTTAACATTTCTGCCATCCACACCATATTCTCCGCCATTAACATCAAGCAATTTTATTGAATGAATATATTTCTCTCTATTAACATAGTTCCACAGTTTATCCACCATTTCGTTTCGTAAAAGAAACTTATCATAATCTGATCCATCTTCACTAACAGAAGCTAAATATTGCTGTATTTGTGGATCCGTTAAAATATTATAAGTTACTTCCTCCATATGCTTTAATTCATTTTCAATACTATTCGAAGAAGTACTTAATACTTGTGAAGATTTGCTATACAATTGTTCATCATAAATATGGAAGGCATATTGCAGGGCCAAAAATGCAAAAGAAAATGAGAGAATCATTGTCGAAAAAACTAGTATAAAAAGTTTATTTTTGATTTTTAAATTATGATAATCATTCTTTAATCGATGAAATATCTTTTTCATGAGAGTAACTCTCCAATGGTCCATTTTTTAAACCAAATTTATAACAACCTATTCATTTTATGAAGTCTTTTTATCTTTTGCCGAATAAATTAATTCGATTTTACCATTTATTTCCCTGTTTTCATAGGAAATATTTCGTGAAAGATTTGAAGCAATGAATAAGAGGAAAATAAATCAAAAAACCCTATAGGATTTTCCTTTAGGGTTTTTCGATTATATCACTTTTAAAGAAGAATAATGTGAAGTATATAATTTCCAATAAAGGCCGCGGCGGCGGATTAATTCATCATGTGTCCCTTCTTCCTGTATCATTCCCTTATCAATATATAATATCTTGGAAGCATTCTGAATCGTCGAGAGACGGTGGGCAATAATAAATGAAGTTCTGTCTGCAAGCAATGTCTCAAGACCTTTCTGCAATGCCAATTCTGTTTCGGTATCTATAGAAGAAGTTGCCTCATCTAAAATAAGAATCTTGGGATCCGCTAGTAATGCTCTTGCAAATGATAGAAGCTGTCTTTGGCCATTAGAAAGCATCGAACCTCTTTCATTGACTTCGGTATAGTAGCCTTGTTTTAACTGATTGATAAATGGATGAGCCTGAACTGCTATTGCGGCCTCTATCACTTCTTCATCTGACGCGTCCAATCTGCCATAGCGGATATTATCCATAATGGTTCCAGAGAAAATAAACGGATCCTGCAGCATAACCCCCATTTGCTTTCTTAGGGAAGCGATGGTCACCGTTTCAATATTAATACCGTCTATTCTAATTTCACCGCTTTCAATATCATAAAAACGGCTAAGCAAATTAACAATCGTTGTTTTTCCTGCTCCAGTTGGTCCCACAATGGCAATAGTCTCACCCGGGTTTGCCCGAAAACTAACTTGATTTAAGTTCCGCACACTAGATTCATAGCCAAATACCACATGATCAAATTCGACCGCTCCTTTTATCATCGGCAGTTCTTTTGCATTGGGCCGATCCGAAATCGTTGGTTGCTCATCCATCATCTCAAATATCCGTTCCAAGTAGGCTGATGCATTGATAATCGCATTATAAAAATTTCCGATGTTCGCCAGCGGTGTCCAGAACATCCATATGTATCCTACGAATGCTACAAGGGCCCCTACTGTAATTCCATTACCAATCATGCTGACTCCAATGACATAAATAAGCGAAACAGTTAGTACGGAAATGTTTTCAATCGCCGGCCACAGAAGGAATTGAACCCTAACTGCCTTAAGCCAAGAGGTTTTATATCCATTGGAAACTCCATCAAAAATTTTTTTATTCTCTTCTTCCCGAACAAATGCCTGGGTAATTTTTATTCCATTGATGCTTTCATGAATGTAGGCGTTTAAATTTGACTGTTTATTACTTAAATTTTGCCAAGCCTTTCGCTGGGCATTTTTTATTAAGAAAATAACAAAGGCCAGTATCGGGAAACCTGCCATTGCAAATATTGCAAGCTTTGCATTGATAGATACCATAAATCCAACAATTACCAGCAAGCTGAATAAATCCGTGATTAGATTGATTAATCCATTGGAAAGCAAATCGCTTAATGAATTAACGTAATTAACCACCCGGACTAAAATCTTTCCGTGCGGGCGGCTATCAAAAAATGAAAAAGAAAGATTTTGCAAATGGGTAAATAAATCTTTACGGATATTTTTAATCACACTGTGGCCAATCCGGGACATCATTCTAATCCTGAATTTCATGCAGATTCCCGTAATAATTAAGGCCACTAAATAAATCCCCGCAAGGATGGCCAAACCGGCAATATTTTTACTGGGAATTTCTTTGTCAATCGCCTGCTTGATCAAGTAAGGGCCTATTAAATTAGCGCCGCTTGCTATCAGCATGATGATTACCGTTATCATGATTTGCGTTTTAAAGGGTTTTACGTATACAAGTAATCTTTTAAGATGCGCCATATTAAAAGGCGTTTCAAGCTCTTCATCCACGTTAAATTTGTTACGTGCCAATAGGTTCACATCCCTGCCATTAAGTGAATATCAAAGTTCCCGTACTGGTTTTGAAACACATGGGAATAGTAACCTTTTTGCGATAATAATTCCCCATGCGTCCCCCGCTCAATAATCCTCCCATTATTTAGGACCAAGATTAAATCAGCCTCTTTTACGGAGGATATTCGGTGCGCGATGATAAAGCACGTTTTTCCTTCTTGAATCGAGTTTAATGTTTTTTGAATCCGTTCTTCAGTCTCCATATCGACACTTGATGTGGTATCATCCAGAATCAGTATCTTCGGATCCTTCAACAGGGCCCTTGCAAGAGCGATACGCTGCTTCTGGCCGCCCGATAATCCGACTCCTCTTTCGCCAACGATGGTGTCATATCCTTCAGGAAGCATACCAATGAAATCATTCGCTTCGGCCTGTCTGGCTGCCAGCTGAACCGCTTCCATGGAGGCATCAGGTTTTCCATAAGCAATGTTCCCTTCAATCGTATCGGAAAAAAGAAAAATATCCTGCATCACCATACCCATTGAAGACCTTAATTGATGTAGATCCCATTCTTTTACATCCCTTCCGCCTACCTTGATGGCTCCGTCCGTCACATCATAAAACCGGCTAAGCAAATGAACTAATGTGGATTTACCCGATCCTGTCGGGCCAATTATGGCAATTGTTTGGCCTGGTTTTGCTGTAAAACTAATGTCTGCTAACGCCAGCCCGTTGCCATAACTGAAATAAACATGGTCAAATTCAATATCCGCCTCTATTTCTTGACCAATTCGGTGATTTCCATTTTTAATTTGTGATTTTGTCAGGAGCAGTTCCTCCACTTTTTCAGCCGAGGCTATGAACCGTTGAACATCATTAATTAACCATCCGGCACTGCGAATAGGATTGTTTAGCGCCCAAATCAATGAATTAAACATGACCAGTTCTCCTATGGTAAGGGAACCGCTGATGACCATGAATCCGCCGGTGAGGATCATCACCACTGTTAATACTCCTGCAAGAGAATCCAGCACAGGCAGGTATTTCTCCCAGATTTTGGCCGATTGGAGATTTTTTGCCATAAATGCGTTATTTTCATTTGAAAACTTTTCAATTTCATAGTGCTCTTTGGCGAAGGCCTTCACCACCCGATTCCCGCTGATATTTTCCTGAACAACGGAATTCAGTTTGGCGAATTGATTCCTTATTTCTGTAAAGGTTGGCTTCACATCTTGTGATAACCGGAAGGCAAAGAACCCAATAATGGGGGTAACCGCTAAAATAGCCAATGTCAACGGCACATGAACGCTAAACATAAAAGTGACAGCGAAGATGAAAATGGTCACATTTTCAAATATCATATAAATCGTCCAAGCCGTAAAATGGCGGATGGCTTCCATGTCCCCTGTCATCCTGGCCATAATTTCTCCCGTTTTCGTACGGTCGTAAAAGGAAAAATCCAAACCCATTAGCCGATCAAAGAGGTGTTCTCTCATTTTAAAAATAACCTTTTGTGATATGCTTTCAAACATGAGCTGGTACCCGTATCGGACAATTGTCCTGAGCACAGTGAAACCAATCATTAAACCCAATATCAGCCATAGCCTGTTCCGGTCTTCACCGTAGATCACATCATCCACAATCCGGCCTGCCAAATAAGGATTTGCCATATTAAGAGCCGACACTAACAGAACCAAAGCCAGGCCAAAAATCATTCGAATTTTATATTTTCGTATATACTGCCAAGCCCAACGCATGCTCTGCATTGATTCTCGCCTCCCTTCAAACATAAAACAATCATATTTTTTTCCTTCTAAAGTTATGTGTATGGACAAGCATTTTTCTTAAAAAGACCACCATAAGCTGCTGGTGGTCTTAATTCCTATTTTCTGATCAACTATTAGTTAAGATAAAACACTTGTTTCAGTTCATGGGATACAGGACTGTTATCCGGATTTGTCTCCATAATATCTTTCATATAGGCCCACCATTTTTGGCAGATCTCGGTTTCGGCCATTTTATTCCACATTTCTTCACTCTCGATTTCCACATAGGCAAACAGGTTATTGGTCCGCTCATCTAAAAAAATCGAATAATGATGGGCCCCATGATTTTTTAACTCCAGCTCCATTTCGGGCCACAGCTGGTCATGGCGTTTTTTATATTCGTCGTGAAAACCCGGAAACAGTTTCATAACCGATGCTTTTCGAATCATTTGTTCTTCCTCCTACTGCTTAATTTTCATTAAAGCGAATCGATTTACATTCAAATCTTCCTATCTCTAGTTTTCCTGGTTCTACTAAGCTATTAGTCTCTAAGTCGATGCCTTGGTGGGGAATGGTGACACTTCCACCGTTTCCATCCATGTTGATAATGAACCAAACCCTGTACCCTTCCCCTTGTCTTGGAGCAACAATGGTACCACTTGAAACATCTGTTCTCAATGAAAGATCTGCTTCATTAGAGTAGTGGTCGATTAGGTTCTGAAGCATTAACTCACCGGCTTCCCCTAACGGCATAGACCCAAGCATGACTATTTTCCCAAATCCATGACTTTTCTCTGAAATAAAAGCTTTTCCTTGGGAAAGTCCTTCCTCGATGACCCCCACATCATGACCAGTGCCAGTTTCGAACACAGAACTCCACAGGCCTAATGGAGCGGATTGATCAAAAGCCCGGCCTATGGAACCTGTATCATCCATCGGATAAGTATATAGCACCTCGATACCTGAGACCTCCTCCAGCTGCCCCAACGCCCGATCCGTATGTACCGTATGATGCTCTGTTCTGCCTCCTGTCAGGGGTCCGACTATCCAGATACCGCCATTTTCCACGAATTTTTTTGCGCGGGTAATGTAGTCCTCTGATAAATAGGGAATAAACGGAGTAAACAATAGTTTATAACCTTCTAAGCTGGCTCCTTCAGGTATAAGGTCACGATGAATCCCCATCGAGAGGATCCGTTTATAAAAATCAGTAATTAGCCCTCGATGCTTCAACTTTCGATGCGATTCCGTTTCCAGGAATGCCTTAGCCCGATCGGAATAGGTAATCGCCAGTTCAGCCTGTGCCGGTTTTGTGGACAAAATGATTGGTTCGATTTTCTTTCGAAGCTCTTCCACTTCCAACACATTAGCATAACCCACAGTTGGTTTCCCCCAAGCACTTAGTACCGAACCATGCGGCTGTTCACAGCCGGCACGCTGCTGTCTCCACAGCCAATAGCAAAAGCCGCCCGATCCTAATGCATATGCAGCCGCTGCTTCTGCCTTTAGATATCCATTTGGATGGGGACTTGCATAGCTTTTTAATGATGCCGCATAGGACGGACTCGTCTCCATGACCCAAAATGGGGTTCCCGGTTTAAAGTTTCTCCATAAGTCACTGTTAATCAGATACGCAGCATAGTCGTCTATACTTGCGTATGTGTCAAATGAAGCAAAATCGAGATTATTAAAAAGCTTTTCATTATCTACTCCAAAGGCGATGGAGCTGTTATGAGTAATCGGAGCAGCTGAAAACTTTCGAATGATCGCGGCTTGTTCATCTGCAAACTCTGCAATTTTCTCCATGGAAAAGAGCTGATACATTGTACTTAATGAAGAGTTGTGCAAAAATGGAGCGGGTTCCGGTTGAGGAACCTGCTCAAAGCTAAGATAATATTCACTCCAAATCTTTGTGCCCCAAGCATCGTTTAGATTTTCAATCGTCCCGTACCGCTTTCTTAGCCATTCATGCCACAACTCTTTACATGTTTCACACATACATTGATTAACATGACATTTAAATTCGTTGTCCAATTGCCAGCCAATTACCCCCGGTAAACCGCCGGCTGCTTTTGCCAGTTGTTCGGTAATCAATGCTGCCCTTTCTCTCAAATAGGGATGGTTTGTACAGGCATGCTGCCTTGAACCATGCCCCATGACCTTTCCATCACTATCTACATACATCCGTTCCGGATGCCCATGGGTGAACCAAATGGGCGGGGTAGGCGTAGGCGTGCACATGACTGTTTCAATTCCATTTTCATAAAGTCTTTCAATTATCTTTACAAAAAAACTGAAATCAAATATGTCTTCCTCCGGTTCCATAGTGGACCACGCGAATTCTCCTATTCTAACAACATTGATGCCAGTCTGCTTCATTAGCTTTAAATCTTCTTCAATAACCTTTTCATCCCATAGTTCAGGATAATAGGCAGCACCATGATATAACTTATTTTCCAACTTCATCGCCTCACATTTTTGAACTACTATTCTATTCCTTTATAAAAGATGAAATCGGGCAGTTCCAATTTCTTCCGGCCCTCAATTACGAGTTTTCCAATCTGCCTTGTCATTCAATTATAAAAACAATTAGTTTTAAATAACCTTTGAAGCTGCTGACCTGCTTCAAAGGTTCGATTACTTATTATTTTTACTTTCTATGTCCACTAGACGTGATAAGAAGGCTAATACTAACCCTTGACCCCAGCCTTGCACACGTTTATTGGGAACTTCCTTGTATCCGTTTGCATTATACATGACAGCCGTTCCTGCAGATACCCCCATAACAGATCCGTCTTCTCGAATTTGGTCGAGGATTCCTTCAATTGATCTCTGAATATACTTGTTATATAACTTCCCACTTGTTAATAATGCGGCAGCAATGCCTGCTGAGCCTGAGGTCTCGAGATATGAATCGGGATCATCCACAATTGTATGCCAAAGTCCCGTTTCAGATTGAAGCCGAACTAAAGCGCTTAGCTGATCACGTAATGAATCGGCAATAATCATATAGGACGGGTGCTGCACTTCAATTAATTCAAGGGCACGTGACATTGTGTAAGCAGCCCAGCTGTTCCCTCTAGCCCAAAAAATACCTGACATATGATTTTGTCCAATATGATCCCAGCCATGGTAATACAGATTCGTTATGTCATCCTGGAGAAGTCTTTCATGGCCGTGGTACTGCTTTAAGCCAAAATTGAAATAATCCTCCCTATCGAGCATGCGGCCAATCCTAAGCAGAAAATATCCTGCCATAAACATCGTGTCGACCCAGGCCTGTTCCGGAAATTGATATTTGGTTCCACCCACTGTGTGCTGCAAGACATCATTTTCAAAACGTTCGGCATCATTTAATAAAAAATCGGCAATAAGAATAGCACAATCAATATATTTTTGGTCATTGGTCTCTTTATATAAAGTCAACAGAATATGCCCAACGGCTGAAGCATTAACCGTTAACGGGGGGAGCCCGTCCTCGAGTTCGGCATCTGCCCAATCTTTAATGTATTGTAAATACTTCTTTTCACCCGTAGCCTCATACGCTTCGGCTACCCCAAAAAAAGCTACTCCTCCCGGCCAATCCCAACTGAAATCCATTTTAAAGGTCCGTTCGACTACACGACTAATCGTTTCGCTTATCTTTTTAGTCTCCAAAACTAATTGCACCATGTTCTTCCTCCTCTGAAATTTTATTTAAACAGGTTATTCCCTATGTAAACTGAATTCCTCCAAATAAGATACACCAGTTGGAAGCGTTCTCTTTTAATTATATGGAAAGGATTTTTAGAAAAAAATTTAAAAATCAGTTTTTTTATATTAAAAAACAGTGTTCCCCGGATGGTCAAAAAGTGAAATATCGAATATTAACCTGCACCAGCCATACTGGCTGAAAAATACAATAGGAGGACAGGATTGTCCCCCTATTGTTTCATTTTATATATAAAACTTTTCCATCTTGAGAATAGGTTCTTTTGTCAGTTTGCTCCTCTTGATGCTTATACTTTCTTTCAAATTTCGTAAACATCGATACGTTAACAAGGATTCCTGTCGCTGCCGCTAACGAAAGGAGCGAAGAACCGCCATAGCTGATAAATGGAAGTGGAACACCAGTAAGCGGAATTGTGCCTGAAACCCCTGCCAGGTTAATAAATGCCTGGATTCCAATCATGCTGGAGATCCCTATCGCCAATAAACTTCCAAACGGATCCTTACATTGCAAGCCGATATAAATTCCTCTTAATACTATATAGGCAAGCAATAGAATCACAAAACCGACTCCCCAGATACCTAATTCCTCCGCAATAACAGCCATAATGAAGTCAGTATGGGATTCTGGCAAATAACCAAGCTTTTGAACACTTTGGCCTAATCCCAGCCCATTTACTCCGCCGGAGCCTATGGCAATATAAGAGTTAACAAGATGGTACCCTTCATCCTGGGCATCTGCAAATGGATTATCCAAAACGGAAAACCTGTTCATTCGTTCCTTTGAAAAGATTTCCCCTTTCATCGCAATCATAACGGGTATCAGGATCACTAAGGCAATCATTACAAGTTTAGAAATCGTTTTATAGTTCATACCCGAGCAAAAAATGATGGTGGCGGAAATAAAGGCAATAATACTGGCTGTCCCATAGTCTGGCTGAAGAATAATTAAAAAGCAAACAACAAATAAGTAGGCTAACGGAGGAAGTACACCTTTATTAAATTGATTGATATAAGCTTGCTTTTTTGCATATACCGCAGCTAAATAAATGATTACTGCAATTTTTACAAACTCTGAAGGCTGGAATTTAAACGACCCAAACGCATACCAACTTTGAGCGCCGCCGGCAACATCCCCAAATACAAACAGTCCGCCAAGCAACAAAATGGAACCTAGCACGATTAACACCAGGACTCTTTTGAACTTCATAATTTTATAGGGGATAAGCGCTGTAATCAAAAAAATGCCGCCAAACATCATCAGCCATATTTTTTGTTTCTGATAAAAGTAGTCGCTCTCTACATTATATCTTTGAACAGCCCAAGCGATGCTGGAGCTATATATCATAATTAAACCGAATGCACACAAAAGCAGAATGGATATAATCAATGAATAATCATATGATTTCAATATTTTTTTAAACATGTACCGGTCCTCATTTTCCAAATGGATTTGTACCCTCTATTATAATAGAAAATTATTATTCTGACTTGAGGAAAAGGTTATTTGTTACAACATTTTAATAATCTGTATGTTTGGAAAAATAGTGCACAAAATAAGAGTAGAAATAAAAAACCCAAACATATTGTTTGAGTTTGATTTAGCTTATTTCTTCAAGAAAGCGTCGTGAAGCACAGATAATTCTCTTTCTAATTTATCTAAAAGCGCCTTTCCATCCTTGCTATCTATTAGACCCAATCGTACAGCAAAGTCAATTTCTCTGGATAGGCCAAACATCTGTGTATCCAACACCTCTTCATAAAGAGGGCATTGAGGCATCGTAAGATTGTCCATTTGCACTTTGATAAGCTTTAATATTTTTTCAGCGTCAGCCTGCAGTAAGGCATAGGCTTTCTCCTGGTGATTTACGATCATTTCAGACGCCAACATTGATCCCCCATTTCAGAGCGATTATTCAACTTATCTATAAATTTTACCGCCTGTGGCGGAAAATTGCAAGAACAATAAGGTTTTTATAGATAAGAGTTACAATTATGACATTCCTCCCAAAAAAAGTTATACTTAATGGTGTCAACTATTAGGGGGTATAGAAATGGAAAATATTTTGCCTATATCGGGAAATGTAAAGTTCAACATAACATTAGATCCTGGCACTTGGATTTTTGATGATCGAAAAATCGATTTAACTACTTATTTTGCTAAGAAAAACGAAGAAGTCGATTCAAATGAAGAGTATACTAAATCTGTTTCAAAACATTGGGACAGAGAGATCATGGAAGGAGCTATATTTCCTCCAACCTTAAAGACCGAAAAGCAATTTCAAAAAGTTAAGGTTATGACCGGAACCTTTGGGATCAAATTTCAACCATTTTTGCAAAATTCAGAACCAGGGAATGATGCAAAGTCCTTGATTATTCACGCCGCCGAAAAAGATTTTGAGGTCCCATTAATGGATGCCTATGATCTCATTCTTAAGTTTTCCGATTGCGGCAAGCCCCTTAATGAGGATGGTCCTGTACATATATACTACGGAGATGGGTCAAATCAGGATTCACCGATAAAAAATGTAAAGGGCTTTACAGTAAAATAGACGGGTGCCTAGATGGCTCCCGTTTTTTATTACTATAATAAATCGGCCGCAAGTCTCGCTAAACCCGACCTTTCCCCTTTTAATAACTTCACATGTCCGGAAATCACTTGATCCTTAAAGCTTTCTACAACATAGGTTAACCCATTGTTATAGGCATCAAGGTAGGGATGATCAATCTGTTCAGGATCTCCCATCAGGACAATTTTGCTGTCTTCTCCCACCCTCGTGAGTATGGTTTTCACTTCATGCTTTGTTAAATTTTGCGCCTCATCAATAATGATAAACTGTTTTGGCAGACTTCTGCCTCGGATGTAGGTCAGCGCCTCCACCTCAATCGAACCCATACCTGCTAAAATGGCATCTAATTCTCCTGGTTTTTTCGTATTGAACAAATATTCCAGGTTATCATAAATGGGCTGCATCCATGGTCTCAGCTTCTCTTGTTTCTCACCAGGCAAAAAGCCTAAATCCTTTCCAACCGGTACAATTGGCCTGGCTACTAACAGCTTTTTATATTCTTGAAAATCTTCTGTTTGCATTAGCCCTGCTGCGAGGGCAAGCAGGGTTTTTCCCGTTCCTGCTTTACCAGTTAAAGTAACTAGTGGAATGTCCTTTCGCAGCAACAGCTCAATTGCCATCGTTTGCTGCACGTTGCGTGAGTGAATCCCCCATACATGTTCATGATTTAAGGACAGCTTTTTCAATTTCTTTGCTGCCTTATCTACAATCCCCAAGGCTGAAGCAGAGCTCCCAAGTGCGTCCTTCATAATCACAAATTGATTAGGATAAAAGTGGTACGGGCCAATCTCGATAAGAGATATTTCCCCCTTTTCATAATACTTATTCAGCAGCTCAGCAGGAACAAAGGACTCAATATATCCCATATAAATGGAGTCCATTTCTACTACCCGGTCATTTAAAAAGTCTTCTGCATGCAGTCCAATTGCATCGGCTTTTACTCTGACCAAAGCATCCTTGCTTACTAGAATGACCTGTTTGCCATTTTCTTTTGTCAATTCTTCTAGATATAAGTTCTTTGCCACCGCTAGTATCCGATTGTCATTCGTTTTCTCAACAAAAATTTCCTGAAGTTCATGAAAGGATCGATGATTTAATTCAATGCGGATTGTTCCCCCATTTTCAAGCGGGAGTTTTTCATGAAGTTTTCCTGACGCCCTAAGGCCATCAATTAATCTAGATACATGCCGGGCATTTCTCCCAATCTCATCCATGTATCTTTTCTTTGAGTCCACTTCTTCGAGAACTACTGCTGGAATAACAACCTCATTGTCTTCAAAGGAGAAAATGGAATACGGGTCTTGTAATAAGACATTTGTATCCAACACGTATATTTTACTCAAAGCGACGCCTCCGTCTCACGTTGTATAAATTTATTTCTTGTATTGTCGATCCAAATAGTAGATGGACTTTGGTAAAATATATGTTTATTGGAATAAAGATAGAAGAAGTTCCGCACAATAAATGTTAGCAATTCACAAAAATAAAACGGAAGAAACATTATTATATTTTCACATGTGAAATACACGTATTGGAGGGGTTTATATGAAGAAAATGATTGTTTTAGCAATGGTTTTCCTTATCCTTGGCGGGTGTAACAGCATGAAGGATGAAAATAATGCACAATTACAAAACTCTTCACAGGTAAAAGTTAAAAATTCTAATATAGAAAATGTTGATCGAAAAACAGGTCAGCAGGTCTCCAAACGGTTAGTCAATCTTGCTGTAAGCGTCCCCGAAGTCAATGACGCGACAGCTGTCGTTTTAGGGAACTATGCGGTTGTCGGGATTGATGTAAACTCTAAAATTGACCGTTCAGAAGTGGGAGCCATTAAATACTCAGCTGCGGAAAGCTTAAGCAAAGACCCATATGGTGCCAAAGCCGTGGTAATAGCTGATGCAGATACTTATCAGCGTTTAAAAGATATTCAAGCTGATATTAACAATGGGAGACCATTAAGAGGGATTATGGAAGAACTTGCTGACATCGCAGGACGATTAATGCCAGAAGTGCCAGGAGATATGATTACGCCAACTCCGAAAAACGCTCCTGAAAAAGAGGATAAAAAGCTCCCTGCAAATCAGGAAAATCAGCTTGATAAAGAGCAAGAAAAACAATCGAATTTTCATAAATAAGAAATGTGCAAGGGCGCTTGCGCTAGACAATTCTCAAGGTCAAAAACTTTTATATTTATCTAAATGAAAAAAGCTTAGACACACAGCCCTAAGCTTTTTTCAATACGTCCATCACTTGCCGGTCTAACCGCGCTGCTGCATTCTTATCATAGGTTTTATCAAATTGGACCTCAGATATAATTTTAGAGCCATAAAACATAACATCTCTTACTTCCTTTATTTTCATCTCCACTAATGCAAGCTTTAATGGAATTTCCCTTATCGCCTCTTCTTTTATTGTTACTTCTCCTGAAATGGAATAAGTGGATTCATTAGCAATTAAAATAATGACAGCTTGATTATTTTTTTTTATGTTTTCCAAAATCCTTGATCTGTTATCTGCTGCAAAGAGAATGGTATATTCATCCTTTGCCAAAACCCAGGAAATGGCACTTACATTTGGAGCACCTGTTTCATGGTCAATCGTGGCTATAGTCACGAATCTCTCTATTTGCAGATCATCAAATAAAGGCTTAATTAAAAAAGGTTCAACTTCGTTAGCCATTTTAGATAGCCCCCTTTCATCTTTCATCTCTCGAAAAACGGTTATTTACATATTACTACTATCCCATTTTTTCATCAACTTAATCACTTTAGTGCTTTATGGCCATTTAGAATGGTATAGTATAATAAAGAGTATTGTTCTGAAATAGAAATGGGGTGCCTTTATGAGGGTAAAGTGTGTACTTTGCGATAAAATTGAAACTATAAATGATGAGTCATTAATAGCCAAACGATTGCGCAATCGTCCAATTCATACATATATGTGTAACGAATGCAGAGAGAGGATTACAGATAAAACCCATGCCAGAATCAGCTCGGGCAATTTTCGATTTTATCGGCCCAAATCCGAAGTCGAGGAATGGTAAAGGAAAAGTGAAAGCGGCCTGTCATCTAATAAAAAACCTCAAGCCCTTAAGGAAGCTTGAGGTTTTTTTTATTCTTCAATTGGATAATTTACGTATTTTTCAGGTTCACGATTAATTTGGTTGAGCATGATTTCAATTAATTCTCTGGAAAAACGCGCTCTCTTCTTTTCTTCACCCTGTTGATAGGAGATGTAATACATATCCTCATCAGTTGAAATTTCAATATTGGAAACATGATGTTCTGACACCAATATCTCGTCAAAGTGAGCTTTTGTTTCCGCTGCAGCGGTATCTTCAGGGCGAGCATCACAAACCACTTTAATGGTAAGCCAATTATACAAAGCATCCTGTAAGGATTTCAAAACCCAATCCCCTCCATTACTTTGCCTCGGTCTGCTCCTTTTTGGATTGATGCAGCCGGACTTTATAGATAATTAATATGAACGCCGCTACAACCAAACCTTCTGCAACCGGCAAAAAGATTCCAAAAAACGTAAGAATCGTACACCCAAGACATAAAAAGAAATAAATGATAAGCGATTTTAAGAGCGGCAGTTTCTTCGCAAAACCCAATTTATAAACAATAATAGATAATGCAACAATGGTTAAGTAAAGAAGCCACATTCCTAATTTAGGCTGTTCGCTAACTTTATACAAGGCTGCAAAAAATGAGAGACGCTCTGCAACATTCATTGTAAAAACCTCCTACTTAAGGCAAACAAGGTTTTATCATTAATTCATTTCAGCGAATTTCTTCTTTTTACCCATTCTTTCCCGCTCGCTTTTATCCAGGATTTTCTTCCTCAAGCGGATTGATTGTGGAGTTACCTCACAATATTCATCGTCATTTAAATACTCCAATGACTCTTCAAGCGTCATGATACGCGGTTTCTTGATAACTGAGGTTTGATCCTTAGTGGCAGAACGAACGTTGGTCGCATGTTTGACCTTCGTAATATTGACCGTTATATCATTTTCACGTGTGTGCTCGCCCACGATCATTCCTTCATAAATTTCAGTTCCTGGTTCAACAAAAATGGTTCCGCGGTCCTCTACCTGCATTATACCATAAGTTGATGCTTTACCTGTTTCCATTGATACTAAAACGCCTTGACGTCTTCCGCCGACCTGGCCTGAGATCATTGGCTGGTAACTGTCAAATGTATGGTTGAGAATTCCATAACCGCGTGTCTGGGTCATAAACTCCGTTGTATAACCAATTAAGCCGCGGGCAGGAACATTAAAGATAAGGCGGACTTGGCCATTGCCATTATTAATCATATCAAGCATTTCGCCTTTGCGGGCGCCAATGGACTCCATAATCGCTCCTGTATGCTCTTCAGGCACATCAATTTGAACTCTTTCTACAGGCTCACAGCGAACGCCGTCAATTTCTTTTACGATGACTTCCGGCTTCGATACCTGTAGTTCATATCCTTCACGGCGCATATTTTCAATTAGAATCGAAAGGTGCAGTTCACCGCGTCCTGAAACAACCCATGCATCCGGTGAATCTGTGTTATCTACCCGTAAACTTACGTCCGTGTGAAGCTGTTCCCGAAGTCTTTCTTCTATTTTACGAGCAGTTACAAATTTGCCTTCACGGCCGGCAAATGGGCTGTTATTAACCACAAATGTCATTTGCAGGGTTGGCTCATCAATCCGCAAGACCGGCAGCGCCTCTTGGTGCTCAATTGGGCAGACGGTTTCACCAACGTTGATATCCTCCATCCCGGAAACAGCAACCAAGTCTCCTGCTTTTGCTTCCTCAATTTCTTCCCGTTTTAATCCGAAGAAGCCAAACAGTTTCGTTACCCGGAATTGCTTAACAGAGCCATCAAGCTTCATGAGGGCAACCTGCTGCCCAACCTTCATTGTTCCACGGAATACCCGGCCAATTCCGATACGGCCAACATATTCGTTATAATCGAGCAGCGCCACTTGGAATTGCAGCGGTTCCTCACTGTTATCTACTGGTGCAGGGATATGCTCAATTACGGACTCATATAGGCACTGCATGTTTTCATCCTGTTTTTCAGGATCAAGACTCGCGGTACCATTAATAGCTGATGCATAGATCACTGGAAACTCCAATTGGTCTTCAGTCGCATCCAGTTCGATAAACAAATCAATTACTTCATCGACAACCTCTTGTGGGCGTGCAAAATCGCGGTCGATTTTGTTCACAACAACGATTGGCGTTAATTTTTGCTCCAATGCTTTTTTTAGCACAAACCGAGTCTGAGGCATGCATCCTTCATAAGCATCAACGACAAGCAGGACGCCATCAACCATCCGCATAATACGTTCTACCTCACCGCCGAAGTCAGCGTGTCCTGGTGTATCTAAAATATTTATCCTAGTGTCCTTATATTGGATCGCCGTGTTTTTGGCAAGGATGGTAATCCCGCGTTCCCTTTCTAAATCGTTCGAGTCCATCGCACGTTCCTCCACGTGCTCATTGGAACGGAATGTCCCAGCCTGCCTTAATAATTGGTCCACCAGCGTTGTTTTACCATGGTCAACGTGAGCAATGATTGCTATATTTCGAATATCATTTCTTATGTTCAAAGAAGTTCCACTCCTACCTATTCTTAAAATTATCTTTAGTTTCTCATCCGCAACTAAAACATTATACCATAATAAAAGTGGAAACCTAAAAGCTTTTTATGTAGAATAAAAATAAAACCATAACATAAGGGGTATATATCATGAAACCAGTGAATTGGCCGATGCTCATTTTTGCTATTCTGGCAGCAGTCAGCATTATGGGAATAGGGGTTGCCATTGCCGAAAAAACTATGCTGGGCTTATTTGGATGTCTTGCAGCCTTGATTGTGATCATGGGGCTGGGATTTAGAATGAAAAAGAAACTCCGTGAAAAAGGCGTATTATAATTGCTTTCGAAGAAAAGAAGCCGTGCAGGCTTCTCAGGCTGTCGAAAAACCTTCGGCAGCCTTTATTTTAATTATTTTCTTTAATAATACACCGCGTTAATTTA
The DNA here is from genome assembly GCF_943193175.1 of Neobacillus muris. GTDB lineage: Bacteria > Bacillota > Bacilli > Bacillales > Cytobacillaceae > Neobacillus > Neobacillus muris. The sequence continues at coordinate 22,801 of NZ_CALPDF010000002.1, read as the reverse complement.
GTAAAATATTATTAATACATAGGATTTTCAACAGGTGTATTTAAAAAGCACCTTCATCTCAATAAAAAAATAAAGTCTCTAATATAACTGAACGTTGATTTTCTGTGCTTGAAAAATAAAGGTAGAAATTCCTTCTATTTTGGGAAATATGGGTATTTCCTTAAAAACAAGAGTATTTTTTCCCTTTATTGTATCTAAATCGATGAATTTTGGCATATTTAGAACGGTTAAGGGGAATTTCTCCTCTTATTTCGGCTTCCTAAGGGCCCTAATCTACAATAGCGGGAAATTCTCCCTCTATGAATTCTCATACCTACACGAACAACAACAATGAATCCTAACAGAGCCAAGATAAAAAATAAGTCGTGGTGAAATCAATGTTTAAGCAAAAAGAGTTTAGCCAAAGTGAATATGAATTTTTATCTTTAGATAAATTGTTCCAGACGACAACAGTCGCTCCACTGATTTCCTAATTCTGTTTAAAAGCTTGCCAGAACATGAAAAAGATGGCAACACACTTATTCAGAACGGAAAAAGTGTGCTGCCATTCTTCAAGTTGATGTGCCTCCCTGTTGATTGGAGCGGAGGGCATTCGACTCCTGTGGGATAGAGAGGTCACTGAAGACCCCGCAGGCACATTCAGCGCCGAGGGAGCTTCAAGGACCTCCCCGCGGGCCGGAGCGTAAATCAACAGGCCCTGTAGTAGTGACACCCCATCAATAAAAATTGCCGAGAAAATATACCCTTTCTCGATAATCTGAGAAGCCGTTCAGGCTTCTTTTACCATTTTCCGCTCTTTAAATATTCATCAAGAATTGTTTGATGCAAACCGGGTTTTGCCGCAAATACGGAATCCTTTGAAAGGAAATCAAGCTTCTCTCCTCTTAAGTTTGTGACGATTCCGCCCAATTCTTCAATAATGACTGCCCCTCCCGCAAAATCCCATGGAGATAATCTTAGTGATAGGTAGGCATCGACCCGTCCGGTGGCCACAAAAATTAATTCAAGGGCTGCGCTTCCATATGATCTCGTTCCCCTTGCATCCCTTGCCAACGGTATCAATAAATGATGGTCAATCCGATGATTCTTCATCACCCAAGTTGCATTTAAGGCGATTATCGATTCTTTCACTGTGGTTTCTCCCAGCAAGGGGATGGGTTCATCATTTAAGTAAGCCCCTATGCCTCTGCTCGCATGGTATAGTTCATCATGCACGACATCATAAACTAATCCGATTTTCCCAACCCCATCCTCATATATCCCGAGTGAAATCGCAAAATTCCTTTGCTGGTGAATAAAATTCATAGTTCCATCAATTGGGTCAATCAGCCATACGACTCCTTCCAGGCTGTCCAATTGGTCTCCAAAACCTTCTTCTCCCATTATTTTGTGGCCGGGATACGTTTGCTTTATTTTGCTGATAAAAAACTGTTCTGTCTCTTTATCCATGTTGGTTACCAAATCATTTGGGTTTGATTTTGTTTGAATGTCCAATGTTTGATCAAAGGATGAGCGAATTCTCTCCCCTGCTTCCTTTACCCATTGCTGTGCATGGGAATAAATGAGATCCCAATCCATAATTCTCCTCCAATCATTTATTTCCATTTCATAGTTAAGATGTTATGTAGTATGGGCTAAATGTACAATTTAATGTAATTATAGCTTAAACCACTAAAAGCCTCTCATCAACTTTTAGAGTCAGCCATTTTGAAATTGCGCAGATTATTCATCCCAATAATAAACGAACTCCCCCTGCATTTTTGGAGTTCGTTCAAGATAATATTTTTATGTTTCGTTCCATTGCATCCTCAAATCCCCTTAAACATTAATGCTTATTTTTAAAATTAAAATGCCTTTAATCGTACTAATTCAAGACGGATCCGTTCCAACTTTTGTTTGCAATCCTTTATTTTCTTCTCATTATTTTCTTCGATTGCTTCAAATAAGACAGCCAATTCATAATCCATTTCCAGCCTAAGGACCGCTGTCCGCTGCTTATCGATGCCCTTTTTAAGAGATGTGTTCATTAATTGCTTCACACTTTCTCCTCCCCTTCGTTTTCTCTGGTTTATTGTTTATTGTATAATATGTGCCGAATTGGAATGTTGGAACAAATATGTGCTCTCACCCATTGAGGCAACAAATTACAAGTCATTTCGCCAATATGCTACAATAAAAGAAACTTCGGCCTTTGGGATGAAACTTCCACTGGATTTAGAACAAATAATATTTACATGTTTGGAGGTTATATGATGGATTTTAGCGGATTTACAAAAGAGGATTTTGATGTCTTTTTAATAGATGGTTTAGAGCCTAGAATGGAAGCACTTAAAACTAGCATCCGCCCCAAGCTTGAAGCATTAGGCCATTACTTTGCCCCAGCTTTATCTGCCCTCACGGGTGAGGAAATGTTTGCCCATGTAGCAAAACATGCACGCAGGACCATTAACCCTCCAAAGGATACGTGGGTTGCCTTTGCCAATAATCCGCGAGGTTATAAAATGCTCCCGCATTTTCAAATCGGTTTATGGGAAACACATTTATTTATTTGGTTTGCTGTCATTTACGAAGCACCGCAAAAAAATGAAATCGGCGGGCGTTTTTCCAAAAAGGCAAGAAAGATTTTCAAAGAAATTCCAAGAGACTATGTTTGGTCGCTAGATCACATGAAACCAGAAACATTGCCGAATAAGGACCTCAAAGTGAATGATCTGCTGACAATGTTCGACAGACTGCAAACTGTTAAAAAGGCTGAACTATTATGCGGCTATACTATTGATCGAGAAGAAGTGATCCAATTAGGATCTGAAGCATTATTGGCCAAAATAGACGAAGTCTTTAAAACAGTAACGCCGTTGTATCTAATAGCCCAAAACATGAAATAGTCTCTACCATAGACTTGTTTGCCAATATAAAAAAAGATTCAGACTTGGAAAATGGTAATAATCCAAGCCTGAATCTTTTTTTGTAAAACGGGACAAGCCCTATTCCCTCATGATGATTCGTTCCCCAGAAGACGCATCTTTAGCTTTTTGGATGGTTCGATAGGAAGAATAATGGCTGATTTCTTCAAATTCATTACAAATCGTTTTCTCCTGAGCCTTGCTGGGAACAATTTCTTTAAAACGGCGATAAGCGTTCATGATTTCATCTCGATCGATTCCTTTTTCATATGCCTTTTCGACCGCTTCAAAAAATTTAATGACATCAATAATTTCATCAGTTGACCAGCTATAATCAATCGGATACTGATATTCCATTTTTTCACCTGCTTCAAATTTTCAAGATTTGCTCTATTGCCCCCACTTGGTCCGAATTACTTCTGCTTCCTGAACGATCCTTTGAATCAATTCGCCAGCAGAAGGGACATCTTTAATAAGCCCCATGACTTGTCCAGCCCAAGCAAAGCCATCTTCGACTGCTCCGTCATATATGTAACGCTTATTAGCTGCACCGCTGATAAAGTTCTTCAGTTCTTCATAACCGCCGTTATTTTTTTCAATCTCAAGAATTTTGTCAGTCCATCTGCTGGCGATGGCTCGGGCTGGCGCTCCAATAGAACGTTTAATGACGACTGTGTCCGTTTCTTGCCCTTCTATGAGTGCTTGCTTATAAATTTCATGCGCATGGATGCACTCTTTAACAGCAATAAACCTTGTCCCCATTTCAATTCCTTCAGCTCCCAAACTGAGTGCCGCCATGAGCCCTCTGCCATCGCCAATTCCACCTGATGCTATGACAGGAATGGAAACGGAATCTGCCACTTGCGGAATTAACACAATGGTTCCAATGTCGTCTTTGCCCAAATGGCCTCCTCCCTCCTGTCCAACTACCATAACGGCATCTGCACCCAGTTTCTCTGCTTTTATCGCTTGTCTTCTAGCTGCAACAAGGACAAGTTTTTTTATGGAAGTTCCCGCCAGCCTTTCCAAAATAGGAGCCGGATTTCCTCCTGTCATGGAAATAACAGGTACTCCCTCATCAATGGCAACTTCTAAGAATTCTGAGAACGGGCGGTTTTGCTGGCCAATTGCAAAGTTTACGCCAAATGGTTTATCGGTTAATTTCCTTATTTTTTGAATTTCCTGCCTCAACAATTCCGGACTTGACAGTGACATAGCGGTAATTTGGCCAAGACCTCCGGCATTCGAAACTGCAGCAGCCAGTTCAGAATACGCTAAATAAGCCAGTCCTCCTTGAATAATTGGATATCGAATATTCAGCAGTTCAGTCACACGCGTCTGCCAATTCACCTAAACCCCTCCTAATATATCATTAACTTGTTATTCGATTCAAAAGGTTAAATTCCCTTTTCATTTGGGAAACTAATTTAAACCCGGTTAAATCGTGCAAAAACCGCAGAAAATTTCTATGCAAGGCGAATGAATAATGCTATAATTCATTTGTTTTATGTTTATAAAAGCAAAGGTATATGAAGTATTTTTGAAAATAAGAGGTGTGGTTATAATTGTCTCAAGAACAAACACCGTTATTTAGCGGTTTACTCGAACACGCGAAGAAAAATCCTGTCCAATTTCACATTCCCGGCCATAAAAAGGGAGTGGGAATCGATCCAGATTTTCGTCGTTTTATTGGTGATAATGCATTGTCAATTGATTTAATAAATATTGGGCCGCTGGATGATCTTCACCATCCGAAGGGAATGATCAAAGAAGCACAGGAATTGGCAGCTGAAGCATTTGGGGCTGATTATACCTTTTTTTCTGTGCAAGGCACCAGCGGGGCTATCATGACCATGGTGATGGCCGTTTGCGGACCCGGCGAGAAAATCATTGTTCCCCGAAATGTCCATAAATCGGTTATGTCAGCCATTGTTTTTTCAGGAGCTATTCCAGTTTTCATCCATCCTGAAATTGATAAAAATTTAGGGATCTCACACGGAATTACGACAGATTCAGTGGAGCATGCCTTGCAGCAGCATCCAGATGCCAAAGGAATACTGGTTATCAATCCAACCTATTTCGGCATTTCCGCAGACTTAAAGAAAATCGTGGAAATTGCCCATTCCTACAATGTGCCGGTGCTTGTAGATGAAGCTCATGGAGTCCATATTCATTTTCATGAGGATCTCCCGATGTCAGCCATGCAGGCAGGGGCTGATATCGCTGCTACAAGCGTCCATAAACTTGGCGGTTCATTAACCCAAAGTTCCATTTTGAATGTGAAAGAAGGCCTAGTGTCCGTTAAGCACGTGCAATCTATTCTAAGCATGCTGACAACCACTTCTACTTCCTATTTACTGCTTGCATCCCTTGATACAGCTAGAAAACAATTAGCTACCAAGGGGACAGAATTAATTGATCGAACGATTCAATTGGCGCAATCGATTAGAAACAGGGTAAATCAAATCGACCATTTATATTGTGTCGGTGAAGAAATTCTCGGTTCAAAAGCGGCTTATGATTATGATCCAACTAAGCTGATTATTTCTGTTAAGGACTTAGGATTAACTGGGTTTGAGGTAGAAAAATGGCTGCGCGAAAGGTTTAATATCGAGGTTGAATTGTCCGATTTATATAATATCCTTTGCATCATCACGTTCGGCGATACTGAGAACGAAGCCGATATATTGATTAAGGCCCTAACAGAATTGTCAAAGGAATTTGAGCATCGGGCTGAAAAAACTGAGCCTGTTCAAGTTTTGCTTCCTGAGATACCAGTATTAGCCTTAACTCCAAGAGATGCCTTTTACTCAGAAACAGAAACCATTCCCTTCGAAGAATCGGAAGGAAGAATTATTGCTGAATTTGTAATGGTTTATCCCCCAGGAATACCTATTGTTATACCTGGTGAAATTATCACGAAGGAAAACCTCCATTATATTAAGAAAAACCTTGAAGCAGGGCTTCCAGTACAGGGACCTGAGGATGATGAATTAAAAACCATCCATGTTATAAAAGAATACAAGGCCATTACGTAAAGGCACAAAAAAATGACAGGATTCCAGTTAGGAATCCTGTTTTATTTTGAAAAGAATAGCAACCAGATATTTATAGCTCTTCATGTTTATGATCGTCGCTGCAGCAATGACATTTTGAATAAAGTACAGTTACCTTCTCGTCTTCAAAATGATCAATTGTGGTGTCGCATGTTTGACATACAATCGTACCCATCCTATCCAGCCCCTTTTCATATGAATGAATATCCCAAAAATGAAAGCGATTAAACATCCTTAATCCAATAATAATATAGCACAATTAATTTTTCAAGCCTAAATTGTATGTCATAATTAAAAAATTAAAAATAAAAAAGGTCGTAATTGACCTTTTCTCCTGATTTATTCATATTGTGTAACAAACGGAACTTCAGGCAGTGCCGATATTAAGAATTCTGCCAAATCCGCAGCTTGCTGTTTGTCTGGAATACGGAAAGCGTTTTGAAGGTAATCAAGATCTTCCATGTCTTTAGGGTCGAGGAGGGTGGAACGGCCGGTTTGCATGCAGATAACCAGGGGTTTTCCAAAAAATAAATTTGTATAAACAATTCCAAAGTCATACCGAGTCTGTTCTGTTGTAAAGCCAATAAATCTTACTTTGACTCGTTCATGTTCATCATAAAGTTTGTCGAATAAATCCATTCGGCTCCTCCTTTTTTAATATTTAGAATATTATTATAAATTATTTTTTGTAAAAATACAACAATTAATGTCAAACTATTTATAAAAGTTGTCAGCACTTTTTGTTCAATGCTAGAATAAAAGAGCATAATAACGGATATAAGGGGGAATGGGGAATGGCTTTAAATGCATTAGTAAAGCTTGTACCTGCATCGGTAAAACAAACAATTACGATTGAAGACGTCAAAGAATTATTTCAATATTATAAAACCATCACTGCGAAAGCCGGTGACCAATTGGATTGGGATTATGAAAATGCCGCATTTCCCTATGAGCTGAAAGAAACACCTGAGGGAAAGGGCAAATGGTTTTATCTAGAATCCAATCATGAACGTTATAACTATATTTTAGTAGGAGTGGACCAGGAAACTTCAATAAATCGAGATGGAGAAGAAGAAACCTATTATTATATCCAAGTAACGTTACCTGAACAATCTACATACGGGGACAAAGGAAAGGCAAATGAATTTTGCAAGTTTTTGGCTAAAAAAATGCAAGGTGAACTCCAGCTATTTAATGGACGAATCATGTACTTTTATCCAAGGAAATAATTAAAAAATATTGGCAAAGAAAAGAGTCTGGCTGAATGTAAGCCTTCCCATTCAGCCAGACTCTTCTATTTTTGCCTTTAATGAATAAAAGCTGCCATCGTATAATGCAGTGAAGTATAAATGACAAGGCTTAAAGTAGTGATAAACAATGTTTTCCGGACCGATTGAGTAACTTTATTTCCAATTAGAAAAGCCAAGTAAAAAAATACAAAAAACATAATGACTTTATATATCAATTGGTCATGTCTTGACAGCCATTCAATAAGTGTATAACCGCTCCAAATGATAAATTGAAGCATGATCACAATATAGACCCGCATACAAACCACCACTTTAATCTTTGATAAAACGCGCATTATCAATATTTTCCTTTATTATATGTATTTTCCTGCCCAGATATATTTTGGATTTACAAAAAAACAATTGTCATTATCCCATCCACGAAAAAAAATAAAGTCTCTTCCGATTGGAAGAGACTTTATTTTTACCTATTATAAGATATGGATTGGTGTTCCAAGCGCCACTTCTGCCGCTTCCATTGTAATTTCGCCCAATGTTGGGTGAGCATGAATGGTTAATGCAATATCTTCTGCTGTCATACCAGCTTCAATTGCCAAACCAAGCTCGGAAATCATGTCAGATGCGCTTGCACCGGCAATTTGAGCACCAATTACCACACCATCTTCTTTGCGGGTGATTAATTTCATGAATCCTTCACTGCTGTCTAGTGATAACGCACGGCCATTTGCAGCAAATGGGAACTTAGCAGCCTTAACTTCGATACCCTCTTCTTTAGCTTGAGCCTCTGTGTAACCAACAGACGCTAACTCAGGATCAGAGAATACTACAGCAGGAATGCCTAAGTAATCAATTTCTGACGGTTGACCAGCGATTGCTTCTGCCGCAATTTTCGCTTCATAGGATGCTTTGTGCGCTAATTGTGGACCAGCAACAACATCACCAATAGCGTAAATATTGCTTACATTTGTACGGCATTGTTTGTCAATTTCAATCAATCCACGTTCACTTAATTTCACACCGGCTTGCTCTAAGCCCATTTCATCGGTGTTCGGACGACGGCCAACCATTACAAACACATAATCAGCTTCGATTTTCTTCTCTTCGCCTTTTGTTTCGAAGGTTACAACCACGCCATTTTCAGTCTCTTCTACACCCTTAGCAAGAGCTTTAGTATAGAATTCTGCACCTTTTTTCTTCATGGTCTTTTTAACAAGTGAAGCCATTTGTTTATCAAATATGCCCATGCCTAAAATCTCATCGGCACCTTCTAAAATAGTTACTTGGCTGCCAAAGTTTGCATATGCGCCGCCAAGCTCAATTCCGATTACACCGCCGCCGATGACAACGATTTTTTCAGGAATTTCATTTAAATTAAGAGCCCCTGTTGAATTTAGAACCCGCTTAGAATATTTAAATGCAGGCAATTCAATTGGGCGAGATCCAGTTGCAATAATTGCATTTTTAAATGTATAGGTTTGAGCAGAATTTTCATCCATCACACGTAATGTATTGGAATCAACAAAATATGCTTCCCCACGAACAATGTTCACTTTATTTCCTTTTAAGAGACCTTCAACACCGCCAGTCAATTTTTTAACGATTCCAGCTTTGAACTCTTGAACCTTTGAAAAATCAACTTTTACATTGTCAGCAGTAATACCGAATGACTCTGAGTGAATTGCCGTTTCATAGCGGTGACCTGCAGCGATTAACGCTTTAGAAGGGATACATCCGACATTTAAACAAACGCCGCCGACATATTCCTTTTCAACAATTGTTACTTTTTGTCCCAGCTGAGCGGCACGGATCGCAGCAACATATCCTCCAGGGCCAGCCCCGATGACTATAGTATCTGTTTCAATTGGGAAATCTCCAACTACCATTTTCTTACGCCTCCATTAACAATAGTTCTGGATCGTTCAATAGACGTTTAATATGATTCATTGCATTTTGAGCCGTAGCACCATCAATCATGCGGTGGTCAAAGCTTAACGATAATGCTAATACAGGTGCAGCAACAATTTCACCGTCTCGAACAATTGGTTTTTCTGCGATGCGGCCAACGCCAAGGATCGCAACTTCTGGATGGTTAATAACTGGTGTGAACCATTGTCCGCCAGCAGAACCAATGTTAGAAATTGTGCAAGAAGCACCCTTCATTTCATTTGGAGCAAGTTTGCCGTCGCGGGCTTTGCCAGCTAATTCATTAATTTCATTTGAAATAGTAAAGACAGATTTACGGTCAGCATCTTTGACAACTGGAACTAATAGACCTTTTTCAGTGTCTGCTGCAATACCGATGTTATAGTAATGCTTATGGATAATTTCATTTGTTGCATCGTCAAGAGATGTATTCAATACAGGGAACTCTCTTAATGCGCTTGTTAATGCTTTTACGATATATGGCAAGAATGTAAGCTTGATGCCTTTTGCAGCAGCAACCTCTTTAAACTTCTTACGGTGTGCTACAAGCTTCGTTACATCGATTTCATCCATTAGTGTAACGTGTGGAGCAGTGTGCTTAGAGTTAACCATAGCCTTCGCAATAGCTTTACGGATACCGCTCATTTTTTCACGAGTTTCTGGATATTCCCCTTGAGGAATTGGCGCAGCTTTTGGCGCTTCAGCTTCTGGTGCCTCTTGTGCAGCTTGGGCAGGTGCAGCTGCCTGTACGCCGCCGTTAAGGAATGTATCAATATCATTTTTCAGAACGCGTCCATTCTCTCCGGTGCCTGCTACTAAGTGGATATCAACACCTTTTTCACGAGCATATTTCCGAACAGATGGCATAGCAATCACGCGGCGTCCTGGGTCAGCCTCAGCTTGAGGTGCCGCAGTGGCTGCTTCGGCTGCAGGAGCTGCTTCCTCTTGTTTTGGTGCTTCTTCGGCACCCTCGTCGCCTTTAAATTGTAAGTTTTCATATCCTGGTGCATCAAAAGTGACCAGAACTTGTCCAACCGTAGCAACTGTTCCTTCTTCAACAAGAACTTCAAGAACGGCCCCCTCTACTGGAGATGGGATTTCTACGACAGCTTTATCATTCTGGATTTCGCATAGGACATCATCTTCCTGGACTTTATCGCCTGGCTTTATAAACCACTTGACGATTTCACCTTCATGGATACCTTCACCGATGTCAGGCATTTTAAATTGAAATGACACTGAGATTCATCCTCCTATTGTATATCTGTTTGCAGACAGAAATTTGGATAAGGGAAATAGAACCTAGCTCCTATTTCCCCGCTAAATTAAAAGGTTAATACTTTTTTAGCTGTTTCAATTACATCTTTATAATTTGGAAGCCAAACAGCCTCAGCTTGCGGGAATGGGAATACTGTATCCGGCGCAGCTACACGCAATACTGGCGCCTCCAAGCTAAGAATCGCACGATCATTAATTTCTGCGACAACACTGGCAGCAATTCCAGCCTGTTTTTGAGCCTCTTGAACGACAATTGCCCTGCCTGTTTTCTCAACAGACGCAATAATGGTCTCGATATCAATTGGGCTGACCGTACGCAGGTCAATGACTTCTGCAGAGTACCCTTCTTTTTCAAGCTCTTCAGCCGCCTTTAGTGACTCATGCACCATTGCACCGTAAGTAATAATGGTGATATCTGTTCCTTCACGTTTTACTTCTGCTTTTCCAAGCGGAATTGTGTATTCTCCTTCAGGAACTTCTTGACGGAATGAACGATATAATTTCATATGCTCAAGGAAAATAACGGGATCATTATCACGAATAGCTGAAATCAGCAGTCCTTTTGCATCGTATGGAGTAGATGGAATGACCACTTTTATTCCAGGAGTCTGAGCCATTAATCCTTCTAAGCTGTCTGCGTGCATATCTGGAGTATGTACGCCACCTCCAAATGGTGAGCGGATTGTAACAGGTGCATGAAATTTTCCGCCGGAACGGAACCGCTGGCGGGCCATTTGACCGGCAATTTGATCAAACACTTCAAATACGAAACCGAAGAATTGGATTTCTGGAACTGGACGGAAGCCTTGTAAAGCTAGACCTGAGGCCAAACCGCCGATTCCTGATTCAGCAAGCGGCGTGTCAAAGACACGATCTTCGCCAAATTCTTGCTGCAAACCTTCAGTTGCACGGAATACTCCGCCATTCACACCTACGTCCTCACCGAAAACCAAGACATTCGGATCATTACGCAATTCTGTCCGTAATGCATCGGTAATTGCTTGAATCATTGTCATTTGAGCCATAACTTACTTCGACTCCTTTGCTTGATATATTTCAAATTGTTCTTTTAAGTTTTGTGGCATTTCTTCATACATAATCGACATTAAATCAGTCACCTTTTGTTTAGGTGCCGCATCAGCTTGTTTAATCGCTTCTTTAATGTCTTCTTTTGCTTTTTCAATTACTTCTGTTTCCTTTTCTTCGCTCCAAAGACCTTTCTTTTCAAGGAATTTACGGAAACGAACTAACGGATCTTTCTTTTCCCATTCATTATCAAGATCTGCTGTACGATAGCGGGTCGGATCGTCACCAGCCATGGTATGCGGACCATATCGGTAGGTTAAGGTTTCAATCAATGTTGGGCCTTCTCCATTTACTGCACGTTCACGAGCTTCACGAGTTGCTACATAAACAGCTAACGGATCCATACCATCAACTACAACACCTGGAATGCCGGCAGCAACTGCTTTTTGAGCCAATGTTTTAGCAGCCGTTTGTTTTTCACGAGGAGTTGATATTGCAAATTGGTTATTTTGAACGATAAAGATAGCCGGAGACTTATAGGCACCCGCAAAGTTGATTCCTTCGTAGAAATCCCCTTGAGATGTACCGCCATCGCCAGTATACGTAATGGCAACAGCTTTTTTGCCGCGTCGTTTTAATCCAAAAGCCACACCGGCAGTTTGAACATATTGAGCGCCAATGATGATTTGTGGATGCTGCACATTCACTCCATCAGGAATCTGCATCCCTTGGAAATGCCCTCTTGACCATAGGAAAGCTTGGTACAATGGTAATCCATGCCATACGATTTGTGGAACATCACGATATCCTGGAAGAATAAAATCTTCTTTTTCAAGAGCAAATTGTGATGCTAATTGTGAAGCTTCCTGACCGGCAGTTGGCGCATAGAAGCCTAGACGTCCTTGACGATTCAAAGAGATTGAACGCTGATCAAGAATACGGGTATAAACCATGCGGCTCATTAATTCTTGAAGCTGCTCATCTGTCAATTCAGGCATTGCTGCTTCATTTACGACTTCGCCTTCTTCATTTAAAATTTGAAGGGTTTGAAATTGTTTTTCTACTTCTTCGAGACCTGTTTTCGCATCCAGCGCGGCATTTTTTGTTTTAGAAGCCATTTGGTCACATCTTCCTTTCCTTGAATGCTATATAAAAATAAATTTTACTAAAAGATAGGTTACCCAAAAAATAAATTAAAGCTCAAATACATATTTGTCTTTTTAAATTTCTTATTGGACAACCCAAGATTTTATAGGTTACCTTAGCACCAATCGCCTATGTTAGTGTTTCACCGAATATGTAAGATAAACTAAAAAATCGTTATACTGCCATTATTTTATCTGTACTATTAATTCCAATAAAATAATTAGTACAATTAGTGAATCTGTAATTGAGTTTACCTCAACTATTTTCATTCGTCAAATACTATGCACAACAATTTTGTAATATAAATTCATTTTTTTGTAATCGCTTAATAAAAACCTGTATCAGTGAATCAGTTCCATCTGTTTTATAATAATGGGAAACTTTTCTAAACTACAGCCTAAAAAAACCGACACGATTCGAGTCGGTTTCAACCAAATATTAATGGTTCTTTTGGAGGCCTGCTTGTTTATAAAATGACAATTTTTCTTTATTAAAATCCTTTGTCAGCTTATTAAACTTTTCGTTTGCCGTATATACCTCATTGTAAGATTTGTTTGCTTTCTCCACTTGATTTTCTAACTCATCCACAGGTACGTCTTTATTTTTAAACATTTTATAAAGGTGTATATCGTTTTTTATTGACTCCATATAGGCCTTGTAAAGGGATTCATGCGCCCGGTATCGCTCTGTCATGGTTCCATATAAATGATCCGCAGATTTCTTTAATCCTGGATCATCAATTCTCCCCTTTATTGAGCTCCCTTTTTTAAATGTTTTTTCAGATTCTTTAATGCTTTTTGTTTCTTTTTCGAAGAGCTCCTTTCGCTTTTCTGCGGAGGAAACGGCCTCGTCTGAAAGTTTTGAAATCTGGCTGTATTCTTTCATTCCCAATGAAATGATTTGTTGATATAGCTCTTTTTCCTTCCCCTCCAATTCTGTAAGCGGCTCCTGCTGTTCTTCAAACGTTTTTTCTTTGGATGCTGCTTCTTCTAAGACATCATACATCTCTTTAGTTGGAGTCTGCTGATGTGAGCATCCCGCATTTACAAAAATAATGATGAAAATAAATAAAATGAATAGATTTTTTCCTCCGGACATTTCGGTCCCCCTCATATAAGATGATCTTTGTTAACATTTTTTTGTTTATTTGATAGACTAATGATGCAAATTATATATATTGTTTATAGAGGTGAGTTACATGATAACGATGGACAACATTATTCGCGATGGTCACCCTGCGTTAAGAAAAGTGGCAGAAGATGTCAGCATGCCGCCGTCAGAAGAAGATAAAAAAATACTTAAAAGCCTTTTAGAATACGTTATCAATAGTCAAGATACAGAAGTTTGCTCACGTTATGGATTACGCCCGGGAATTGGGCTGGCCGCACCACAAATTAATGTATCAAAACGAATGATAGCTGTCCATTTAACGGACGAAAAAGGTGTGCTTTATAGCTATGCCCTTTTCAACCCAAAGATTATCAGCCATTCAGTCGAAAAAGCTTATTTAGAATCTGGGGAAGGCTGTTTGTCTGTAGATGAAGCTATTCCTGGGTATGTGCCAAGATACGCAAGAATAACGGTTAAAGGAGTCAATCTGGAAGGTGAGGAAGTGAAACTGCGTTTAAAGGGGTATCCGGCTATTTGCTTCCAGCATGAGATTGACCATTTAAACGGGATCATGTTTTATGACCATATCGACAAAAGCAACCCTTTTAAAAAAATCGAAGGGGCTATTGCTATAAACCGATAAGCAATCAGCTGGCTCTAAATGGATGGGCCGGCTTTTTTTTTATTTTCCAAAACCTTTGGTTTCCATAATTATCCACGAAAGGTTCGGCTTTTTTACCATATAATATTAGTAAAAAACAGATTAAAAAATATTTTTTTAGAATCTGCCTTTGGTTGCTTTACATTGGACAAGGATTGATTAAAATAATAAGTAAGGAGATGATCCACTATGTTAAAGAAGCTTAGGAAAAAGCTCTTAAAACAGTGGAAAGATTTACTTAGAAAAAAATCAATTGCTTAATTTTGAGCCCTTCTACTTGCGAAGGGCTCCTTCATTATTGTAAATTGAAAAAATAGCTCACTTTTTACATACTTTTCATAACCAAACCAATGGTTTCCAAAGAAAATAAATGAAAAAGATGAAAATGTTTTATATAATAGAAAAAGTTATGATTAATTAAGGAGCGAAGTTACCATGATTTTTAAAGTATTTTATCAAGAGAACGTTACGGAAGTTCCTGTCCGGGAAAAAACAAAAACTCTCTTTGTCAATGGCGAATCAGTGAGAGACGTCCTTTCTAAAATTGGCAAACTGGGTGTGAACGTTGAATATGTTCAAGAGGTTAAAGGAGCACATTTGGAATATGAACAACAAAGTAAAGATTATAAAGTATTGGAGATATGATAATTTATGAAATTTGTTAAGAACGATCAGACTGCTGTTTTTGCCCTGGGAGGCCTTGGGGAAATCGGCAAAAACACCTATGGGGTTCAATTTCAGGATGAAATTATCCTAATTGATGCTGGGATTAAATTTCCTGAGGATGAGCTTTTGGGTATCGATTATGTGATACCTGATTACACCTACCTTATAAAAAACGAAGAAAAAATTAAAGGTTTATTTGTCACTCATGGTCACGAAGACCATATTGGCGGAATTCCCTATTTACTCCGTGAAGTCAATATTCCGATTTACGGCGGTAAACTGGCACTGGGGCTGATTAAGAATAAATTGGAGGAACATGGATTACTCCGGAGTGCCAAGCTAATTGAAATAAAAGAAGAGGATGTTATTAAATTTCGCAAGACCTCTGTTTCCTTTTTCCGTACCACCCACAGCATTCCTGATTCCTATGGCATAGTGGTTAAAACGCCGCCAGGTCAAGTTGTTCATACCGGAGACTTTAAATTCGATTTTACTCCAGTTGGCGAACCAGCTAATTTAACCAAAATGGCTGAAATCGGCAAAGAAGGCGTGCTTTGCCTGCTGTCTGACAGTACCAATAGTGAAATTCCTGATTTCACTATGTCGGAGCGGCGAGTGGGTGAAAGTATCCAGGACATTTTCCGCAAAGTGGACGGACGGCTTATTTTTGCCACTTTCGCATCGAATATCCACCGCCTCCAGCAAGTAACAGAGGCAGCAGTGGCTAATGGACGTAAGATTGCTGTTTTTGGCCGCAGTATGGAGGCAGCTATTAATATTGGTTTAGACTTAGGGTATATTAGGGCTCCTAAAGACACATTTGTCGATGCAGCACAAATAAATCGTTTGCCGGTAGATAAAGTAACCATCCTATGTACAGGAAGCCAAGGTGAACCAATGGCAGCATTATCAAGAATCGCCAACGGAACACATCGGCAGATTCAAATCATTCCTGGGGATACCGTCGTCTTTTCTTCCTCACCTGTTCCAGGCAATACTATTAGTGTCAGCAGAACGATTAACATGCTGTTCAGGGCAGGCGCTGAGGTTATTCATGGAAAGTTGAGCAACATCCATACCTCTGGGCACGGCGGTCAGGAAGAACAAAAATTAATGCTTCGGTTAATGAAGCCAAAGTTTTTTATGCCGATACATGGCGAATATCGTATGCAAATCATGCATAAGAAACTAGCTGTTGATTGTGGTGTCATGGAAGAAAATGTCTTTATCATGGATAATGGCGAGGTATTGGCACTCTCTGAAAACACAGCCCAAGTAGCAGGGAAAATTCCATCCGGTTCTGTTTATATTGATGGCAGCGGTGTTGGCGATATTGGCAATATCGTCCTTAGGGACCGCAGAATTCTTTCTGAAGAAGGTTTAGTAGTGGTCGTAGTCAGCATCAACATGAAGGAATTTAAAATCGCCTCCGGTCCTGACATTATATCAAGAGGATTCGTTTATATGCGCGAATCTGGCGATTTGATTAATGATGCCCAAGCTCTCATTACAAAACATTTAAATAAAATTATGGAGAGAAAAACCAGCCAATGGTCAGAGATTAAAAATGAAATCACTGACACATTGGCCCCATTCCTTTATGAAAAAACGAAACGCCGTCCAATGATTTTGCCAATCATCATGGAAGTCTAAAAATAAGCGGAAGCTGCCCAAGGGCGCTTCCGCCTTTCTTTTATTGTCCAGCTCCAGCGCCATAGCGCCTAGTGTCTTCTTTCCTCTTATTCCATCACTTTTTTCTCAAAACGGTCGATGTCTGCGTCATTTCCAATGACAATCAGCACATCATTTATCTGGATCATTTCCGATGCAAGAGGTGACACAATAATATCATCTCCCCTTTTTATCGCCACAATATTAAGTCCATACTTCTTGCGGATATCCATATCCATGATGGTATGTCCGCCAAGCTTGCGATTAGCTACAATTTCAACGATACTATGTTCATCTGACAGTTCCAAATAATCTACTACATTGCTGGATGTCATGTTGTGAGCGATCCTTTTTCCCATATCACGTTCTGGGTGAACAACATAATCAGCACCAATTTTCATCAGCACCTTTTCATGATAATCATTTTGCGCTTTCGCCGTAATATAGCCCACTCCCAATTCTTTTAGTATCAAAGTAGTTAATATACTAGATTGGATGTCATCGCCGATTGCCACAATTACATGGTCAAAATTGCGGATTCCTAAACTTTTTAGGACAGCTTCATCAGTGGAATCGCCAACCGCTGCGTGAGAAGCAATCATGGCAAATTCATTCACACGTTCTTCATTACTGTCAATCGCCAGAACTTCCATTCCTTCATCTGCTAAAGTCCTGCAAATGCTCCCTCCAAACCTCCCTAGACCAATTACAGCAAAACTTTTCTTCACCAATAACTCCCCCAAGCAATCTGTCATTTCCTCCAGGATTCATTGTAACACTATTCAAATATTTTATATAGTTTCCTCATCAGGCATAAAAAAACTGCCCGGCATTTTCACGGGCAGTCTCAAACTCTAATTTAAACTTGCATTCCTTTTTTGGCAATAAACTTGGTCATAATTCTAATAGCAATGTCAATAGCCTCTTCTTTTGGATTAAGCTTGGCATGGTGCAATCCAAATGGGGAATCAACACCCAGCCAATACAAAAATCCTGGTATTTCTTTAAGCATGTAACCAAAATCTTCTCCTGTCATCGCAGCTTTACATACATTTAACTGGATATCCGTCTCATCCCCCACAAATTCCATAAACTCTCTTGTGAGTTCCTCATTATTATAAACCTGATAATACATTGATCCATAATCAATCGCTGCTTCACATTCGAAGCCAAGCTCAATACCTTTTACAAGTGCTTCAATTCGATGCTTTACTTTTTTCATTGCTTCCGGGGATAAAGTGCGGATCGTCCCTTCCAGCCGGGCAGTTTCCGCAATTATATTTTGGACAGTCCCGCCCGTAATTTTGCCGATTGTTATAACAGCACTGTCTAACGGATCAATATTTCTAGAAATGACGGTTTGCAGCTGGCTGACAAGTGCACATGCGGCAACCACCATATCATTCGTTTGATGCGGATAGGCAGCATGTCCGCCCTTTCCTTTTAAATCAATAAACAATTCTGACGTATTAGCAAATAATAAACCCTCTTTTATCGCAACCGTTCCAACAGGATATTCCGGCGCAATATGCAGAGCGAAAATCATATCCGGCATCCATTCCCGCATTTCGGGTGATTGGAGCATTGGTTCGGCACCGCCCGGTCCTTCCTCAGCAGGCTGAAAAATGAATAAAAGATCATCACAAATACGATTCTGAATAAAATGTGTCAATACTCCAAGGGCTATCGTCATATGAAAATCATGCCCGCATGCATGCATTCGCAAATTGTGAGTTGAAGAAAAAGCTAATCCTGTTTCCTCTTCGATCGGCAGGCCGTCAATGTCCGTTCTGTACCCAATTGTTTTTGCGGGATTTGTCCCATGGATCTTAACCAACAGTCCAGTCTTCCAAATTTTAATCGAGATATAGTCTTGCGGTAAAGATTGCAGATAATCTAATAAATAGGCCTGTGTTTTAAATTCCTGAAATCCGAGTTCTGGAATTTGATGCAAGTCACGGCGGATTTTAATAAAATCATCCATTGATCAAAACTCCCCTTTTGTAAAAGAAGCGTGGAATCATCCACGCTTTCCTTGTTACTAATATCCAATTTTTATAGCTGTCTTAGCTCTTGCATAATTTCAGTTTTAGATTTTGTTTTTTCATCAATATCTTTGATTTTCTTAGCCGGGGTACCTGCCACTACTGTATATGGAGGGACATCCTTCGTTACAACTGCTCCGGCGGCAACAACGGAACCTTCTCCAACTGTAACCCCTTCGAGCACAACTGCATTAGCGCCAATTAAAACATTGTCTTCAATCACAACCGGCTTTGCGGATGGCGGTTCGATGACACCAGCCAGCACGGTTCCGGCTCCAATATGGCAGTTTTTCCCGACGGTAGCTCTTCCGCCAAGAACGACACCCATATCAATCATCGTTTTCTCGCCAATGACAGCACCAATATTAATGACTGCCCCCATCATAATGACAGCATTATCACCGATTTCCACCTGGTCCCGAATAATTACGCCCGGCTCAATCCTTGCATTGATATTCTTGCTATCTAATAATGGGATTGCTGAGTTACGGCGGTCATTTTCCACCACAAAATCAGCAATTTTCGCTTTGTTTGCTTCAAGTACTTCACTAATCTCAGCCCACTCGCCAAAAACAATCCCGGTATTTCCATTGATAAATGTTTTAGCACTTCCAAAATCCAGCCCCTCTAGTTCACCTTTTAGATAAACCTTTACTGGAGTAGATTTCTTGCTATTTTGAATAAAAGAGATGATTTCATTTGCATCCATCATTTTCATGTATGTACCCCCTATACTTGTACTAAAAATACTTTAGCAAACAAAAGCGGTGAAAACAAGAATAAAACTCCATAATGAGCTAAGATTTAGATATATATTCTTTGATTAGCTCTACGAACGCTTGAACCTGCTTCAATTGAAACGCTGATTCATATCCAAGCAGCCAAGTATCCCTTTTTAGTGGTTCGTTGTTCTGATTCACAAGGGGAATTTTATATATTTCAGGACCTGCCTTTTTCAAGGTTACCTGAGGCAAAATTGCGTAGCCAATACCATTAAACGCCATTTGTTTGCAAGTTTCAATTTGATCCACCACGACCGTTCTCTTTGGTGAGGTTTTAAAATTTCTCATCCACCAATCTTGGATTTCCTGATAATAGTTAGAGTCGCTTTTAAACTGGATAAACGGGCGATCTGTTTTTAGAACCTGTTCAGGGCTTGTAATTTCTCTGTCGACTAAAAATAGCGGATCGCTGAAAAGGTGGATTTTTACCCCTTTCCAGTCCGGTGTACCGCGGATGATTCCAATATGGACTTGATCATCATATAAACTATTTAGGATTTCACTGCTCCAGCCGGTAACGAGAGAAATTTTGACTTGTGGATACTTGTCAATAAATTGTTTTAACACCTGAGGAAGCCAGTTTTGCCCAACAATAGACGCCACTGCAATTTTAAGTGTTCCAGAAATTCCATCCTGCATAGAAAAAATAGATTCCCTTACCTTTTCCTGTTTAGCTAAAACTTCATTAACAAAATGGATCACAAGCTCCCCAGCAGGAGTCAATGACAGGCCTTTTTGTGAACGAATAAATAATTTCGTCCCCCAATCTTTTTCTATTGTCTGCAGGCGCTGCGATAGTGCCGGCTGCGATACAAACAACCGCTCCGATGCCTTGCGCATATTCATTTCTTGAGCCAATACTGACAATAGCTGAAATTCAGACAATGAGGACATGGAAACACTCCTTAAAAAGAGCACTGCAGAAATCAAACAGTGCTCTGATTATTTTTCGGTAAAAATAAGATGAGCAAAAAACTAATAACTGAAAAAGCAAAGACCACGTAAAAGACAGTATGTAAAGATAGCGTTAAGCCCTCCTGCAAAATAGCTCGGACAGAATCCTGAAGCTCTTTTCGCTGATCAGCTTTCAAGAGCATATTGGCATCATCTGCTGACAGGCCTTTATCCTTTTCTAAAAGGTATTGGTTTAATCGGCTATTTAGGATTCCCCCTAAAAGAGCTGCACCTATTGTATTGCCCAGATTCCTCATAAACATATTAGCAGCGGTTGCGATTCCCCTCTGCTGCCAGCCGACCGAACTTTGAATCGAAACGATAAAAGAAGTCGAAGTTAACCCCATCCCAATTCCTACTAAGAAGGAACCGAAAGCAGCCCAAAATGGACCGGAAGAAGCGGACATGCCAACAAAACCAAGGGTGCCAAGAATTAAGAAAATCCCGCCAATTCCTGAGGTTTTCCGAAAGCCAATGGCTGCCATCATTTTTCCCGATAGAGCGGAAGCTATCGGCCAGCCGATGGACATGGTTGTCAGGGTAAATCCGGCAACGATCGGGTTCTTTCCCATTACCCCCTGGACAAATGCCGGCAAAAAACTAGATATACCAATTAATAAAATCCCGGTCATTAACGAGGTCATATTCGCGACTAGGATTGATCTATCCTTCCATATGGAAAATGGCATGACAGGTTCACTGGCGCGTTTTTCTTGAAAATACAATCCGATAAATCCCATAACAGCTAACGATATTAAAAACATAATTGGCAGAGAACCCCAAGGAAACCGGCTGCCACCTTCTACCAAAACAAACATGAGAGAAGAAATGCCGATCATTAATAGACATGCACCAAAATAATCAATTTCATGTTTCTTTTTACTTACATTTTCATGCAAGCAACCCCACAAGCCAACTAACGATAATAGACCAACCGGCACATTTATCCAGAATACATATTTCCAGCTGACATATTGAACAAGCAATCCCCCTGCCGCAGGGCCTAATATGGCAGAAATCCCCCAAACGCTGGAAAGATAGCCTTGAATTTTTGCCCGTTCTTCAGTCGTATAAATATCTCCCACTATGGTAGTTGCTATTGGTGCCACAGCACCAGCACCAAAGCCTTGTATAAGTCTATAGAAGATTAACCAGTTCATGGTCTCGGCAAAGCCACATAGGATGGAACCAAATAAAAATAAGATGATTCCAAAAGTTAAAATAGGCTTTCTTCCAAATAAATCAGATAATTTCCCATAAATTAATACGGTTACAGAATTCATTAACAAGTAAGCAGAAAAAACCCAGCTGTATCGTGTAAATCCGCCTAAATCCGCAACGATTGCTGGCATGGCAGTTGAAACGATAGTTGCTTCAATTGCCCCCATAAACATGGCCAGCATGACTGAAACCAAGACAAAGGGACGATTGGTTTGTTTGTTTCGCCATTTTTGTTTAAATGAATTCTGCTCCGCTTTCTCCATATAAACCTAACCTCCGCCCATATGAAAAAATACAGCCTCCAATTCGGAGGCTAATGAAAAATTACGGATCAACTGGTATATTTAAATAATTTATTGATATGATTTAAAACGGTACTCCTTGGCAAAATTCCGGCAAAAAGATCATCTTCCGTTTCTACACAAAGAAATGGATGATTAATTAATAACTCCAAGCAGCTGTCGAATGACTCGGAAATTTTCACCCGTGGAATGGCTGTTTTCATAACCTCCTCCACACGTTTCATTTCAAGCTGCTCGAATTCAATTCTTTCTAAACCTAGAATAGAGTCCATAATAATAGGTGTACTGATAAGGCCGTGCAGTTTGTAATGCGGATCCAAAACGGGAATAGCCGTATAACCGCTTTTTGTTAAAACAAGAAGTGCATGCTCCAAGTTGTTTCCAATTTGCACATGTGCAACTCTTTCCGATGAGATCATTAAATCCTTAACTTTTCGCTCTAGAAATTCCCCGCTGGGAAGATTAATCATCACAGAAAACTCCTCATGTTTGTTTTTCTACACCCCTATTCTATCACAGTTTTTTGGAATCCGTTATCAAAAATAACGACAATTAAAGCAAAAAAGGAACCCTAAGTTCCTCAGATTGTAGAGAAAGGGTATTTTTCTCGGCAATTTTTTATTATCACAGAATCTAAATACCAAATTTATTGATTGTCCATGCAAATAGGCCTGTTGATTTCCGTTCCGGGCACTCGCTTTCCGCGGGGAGCTCCTGAAGCCTCCTCGGCGCGCTTTGGCGCCTGCGGGGTCTCCAGTGACCTCTACTTCCCGCAGGAGTCGAGTGCCCTCCACTCCAATCAACAGG
>NZ_CALPDF010000001.1 GCF_943193175.1 Neobacillus muris | reverse complement strand
AAGGTGAAAAACCAGGCACCAGTAGGTGAGGACCAAAGCAAGGAAACAGACCAAAATGTTCCTGTAGGCGGAAAAGTATCCGCAATGGATGTGGCGGGAGACAGCGTTACGTTTGCCAAGGGAGAAAGCGGCCCGGCTCATGGAACCGTGGAAGTGTCGGAGGATGGAAGTTGGACGTACACCCCGAACGAAGGATATGTGGGTGAAGACAGCTTTACGATCGTGGTAACCGATAACCATGGCGGAACCGATACAATTACCGTAACGGTGAAGGTGAAAAACCAGGCACCAGTAGGTGAGGACCAAAGCAAGGAAACAGACCAAAATGTTCCTGTAGGCGGAAAAGTGTCCGCCACAGATGTAGCGGGAGACCATGTTACGTTTGCCAAAGGAGAAAGCGGCCCGGCTCATGGAACCGTGGAAGTGTCGGAGGACGGAAGCTGGACGTATATGCCGAGCAATGGATATGTAGGCGAGGACAGCTTCACGATCGTAGTGACCGACGCCCATGGAGGAACGGACACGATCACCGTAGCGGTGAAGGTCCATAACCTGGCTCCAGTGGGTGAAGACTCCACCAATGATACCCTTCAGAATAAGTCTGCAAGCGGAAAATTGACCGCTTCTGATGTGGCGGGAGACCATGTTACGTTTGCCGAGGGTGAAAGCGGCCCAGCCCATGGAACCGTGGAAGTGTCGGAGGACGGAGGCTGGACCTACACACCAACCCCTGGATTTGTAGGGGAAGACAGTTTCACGGTCATCGTGACCGACAACCATGGAGGCAAGGATACCATCACGGTTAACATGAATATCCTTGACCAGGCGCCAGTGGCAGAGGAAACGCTGGTAAGCGAGAATACATTCCAGCGTACGCCAGTCAGCGGAGACGTGAAGGTCACTGATCCGGACGGGGATACGCTGACCTTTAGCCCTGGACAAGGTCCTGAAAACGGAACCGTAACCATTGACAGTGGTACAGGACACTGGACTTATACACCAAATGATGGATATGTCGGTGAAGATCAGTTCACCATCGTAGCCGATGACAAAAAAGGCGGAACTGAGTCTGTTACCATTCATGTAACCGTCGTGAACAAGGTTCCTACGATGAACGACGAAGCTGTTACAACTAATGAAAACACGCCTGTCAATGGCCAGGCACAAGCAGTGGACCCTGATCATGATACTCTTTCATATCAAAAGGGATCGCAGCCTGAGCATGGGGAAGTGGTTGTCTATGAAGACGGAAGCTGGAAGTACACGCCTGATACAGGGTTTGCGGGAACTGACCATTTTACCATTATGGCTGATGATGGTAAAGGCGGTTCGATAGAGGCTGCCGTTAGCGTTACCATCATTAAAGTGATTGATGTCAAAATTACCATCGATGGCGGGGAACACCGTACGACCGTGGATGCCACTCCGCTTATCACGGGCGTTTCCGAGTCGTATGACGGAAGCCGTGTCGATGTGGTCCTGAAAGATGCTTCGGGTAAGGAAGTATATACCGCTCAAACGATAACAAAAGATGGGGTATGGCAGGTCCAAGTCGATTCTGAATTGGCGGCCCAGAACTATGAGGTAACAGCGACTATTACTGATGTCAAAACGAAATTGCAGGCAGTGGATGACCAGACCCTGACCATTAAGGTACAACCGGTGGATCTAAGGATGGCTGCTAAGCCGGTACAAATTATCGGGGATGGAAAGTCAAAAACGACACTGGTTATTACTCTTTTGGACAAAGACGGAAATCCGGTAAAAAATGAACGTGTGACCCTAACAGCAGAGGCCGGAACACTTTCAAGCACTGAGGGCATGACAAATGATAAAGGGGAAGTGGTGGTTACCTTAACATCACCAAACCTTGCGGGAACCCTTGAAACTATTTTGAAGACGGTGACTGCTACAGTCCATGACCCGGACAAGGGGCTGTTTGCTAGTGCGAAAATTGGGATTACATTTATGCCGGCCTCGATTGAAAGCCAGGTTATTGACAGTATAACAGGTAAGCCGATTGCCGGTGCCCTTGTTGAAGTTCATGAAGACTTCAATGGCGACGGGGTTATTGATTTTAACGCCACAGCCCTGACGGATGCCAACGGACGCTACAGTGTTATCGTTCCTTATGGAAACTGGGAATACAGTCCCGTGATCAAGGCGCAAATCAATTTTAATGGTGCAGATTTGATTGTGGATATTCATCAGAAGGCGAAGGTAGGCGTATTAACCGGTACCGGCCAGGAAGTCAAAACCGAAAAAACCGTGAGCGGAAAGTTGATCTTCAGGGATCCAGTCACACGTTCTTACGTAAGCTTTCAACAGTTTGTGGACCCGAATAAGGTACAGATTAGCGGGAAAATTCTCACTAGCGGTGCTGAGGAAGTAAAGGTGGAAGTGGATGCTGCAGGGAATTTTTCCATAACAGGCGGGAAGCCGGGAGCAACATATGATATCGCGTTTGAGGTGAAAATCGGGGCGTTTACGCTTGTTGGCCAGCGGCTCCAGGTCACGATTCCGAATGATGGCGTTTCGGCTGTGCAGGCTGCCCTGATTGATCCTTATGGCATGATAACCGATTCCAAGACGGGAGAGGCGCTTGAAGGCGCAAAGGTGACCATCTACTGGGCAGATACTGCTTGGAATAGGCTTCACGGGCATATTCCTAATACTCCGGTTGAGCTGCCGGCATTGCCAGGTTTCCCTCCGGGGGACAATCTGGTGCCGCAATACACGACAAGTCTCGGCATTTACGCCTGGATGGTATTCCCTGATGGAGACTATTACATCGTGGCGGAGAAGGAAGGTTATGCCGCCTATGATAGCCGTCTCGTGAAGGTGGATATTAATTCTCCTTCCGATGATAGTTATTCCCATAACGGTATTATACATGTGGGTAAAACCGTTTTGAATTATGATATTAAAATGGAAAAATTGGCTGTTGCAGAAGAAGTAAAAACGGACAACCCGGTCCAAACAACAGTAGAGCAGCAAAAGAGTGAATCTGAATTGAAGGTGCTTCCTAAGACAGGCTCTTGGCTGGATCGAAAGCTATTGGAGCTCCTTGCCGCTCTGCTCCTTTTCACAGGTGGTTTTATGAGTTTCTACAACCGGGATAAAAAACCGGAATAAGTTCAAGAAGAAGGAGAGCATTTCAGCTCTCCTTTTTCAAAAAGAAAGAATGGAAGCCAAAATGAAAAAACGTATCGGATATCTCTTAATGTTAGCTGGCTTTGTGATTCTCTTTTTTGTATGGAAAGAATCTTCCGAAACCACATCGAAACAAGAGGAGATGATCAAGCAAATGGAAGCACTGGCAACAGAGCAGAAGCAGCCGGGGAGTGATGGTGATGGGGGAGGCTCAGTGTTTGAACTGCCAGAGGTCGATGGAAAACAAGTCATTGGAGTGCTGACAATTCCGAAGATTGATTTGAAGGTTGCCATTGTGGAAGGTGCAACCTTGGCAGATATAAAAAATGCGGTGGGCCACTTATCTGAAAGTGGAAAACTGGGGGTTGTAAACAACAATTTTGTCATTCTCGGCCATAATTCCCATACATCCGGTCAATTTTTTGATCGATTGGACGAATTGGAACCAGGTGACCAATACACCATCCAGACCCCTTCAGAGACTTATGAGTACACCATTTTTAAAAGGAAGATCATCAGCCCAGCCCAGCTCGAAGTCCTCGAACCAATCAAAGATCGCTCCATTGTCACCTTGATTACTTGCTATCCAAATTACTCTAGTAAACAAAGACTTGTTTTATTTGCAGAAAAGAACAGTTAGAAGTCAAGAGCAAGGTTCTTGTGGTCAAATGCCATGAGGATCTTCTGTAATGGCTGAAAAAACAAGGTTAGGGGGATATAGCATCATTCTCCCAAGTTCAATATTATGTATAGGCAGCCATGCTGATTGCTTCGCTTCGATTTAAGGCAAGAGAGGATCTGCATTCATCAGTGTTGTCATATTATCGTTTTATTATGTTTCTCTTTGGTCTCTACGTGCCCCAGAAACCTCTTTTTCTAGGTTTACGGGTCACGTAAGCCCCATCTACGTGCCCCCTGAAACCTCTTTTTCTCAGTTTGCAGTCACGTAAGCCCCTTCTATGTGCCCCTGAAGCCTCTTTTCCTAGGTTAACGGTCACGTAAGCTCTATCTACGTGCCCCTCTATCCTCGTTTTCCAAGTTTATGGTTACGTAGGATTCAACGAAATAAGGACGGTTTGATACCACTAATAATGTTTCCTTTTATTTAGAAGTGTTTTTCGGAGGCCTCCACCCTTCCTCATGGCACGTCCTATCCTGGTTCAATAAGAAAAAGTTATATCTGGTCATCATTTCTTTCCAATTTTCTTGAAAGAGCTGCTGGTTTAAAATGGGGATTGTAAGGAAGTGATAGCGATGGGGAAGATTTTTTTTGCCAAACTATGAGACCCGTTCCCCATGGCAAGGAAATGAGGGATGCATAATGGGAATTAATTTTCATCACGAAAAAACTGGCCGATCTTATACGACGAGAAATGCCGATGATTCATGGGTGAACGCAATCAAACGCCTTGTGCCTATTGATACTATTAAACACGCAGCCGATATAGGCTGTGGCGGCGGGATATACTCCAAGGCTCTATGTGATTTAGGGGTCCAATCAGTGGTGGGGGTTGATTTTTCCGAACCAATCCTTGAAGGCGCCATAAAAAATTGCCGAGACTATCCAAACATTTCTTTTAAAAACGGCAATGCGTATCATTCTGGATTAGAAAGTGGAGGGTATGATTTATTGCTTGAACGGGCGCTGGTCCATCATCTGGATGATTTGCAAACCTGTTTTGATGAGGGCTACCGCGTGTTGAAGGACGACGGATACTATATTGTTCAGGACCGGACACCAGAGGATTGTTTAGTAAAAGGGGATGCCAGTCATATAAGAGGGTATTTTTTTGAAGTATTTCCCCGATTAATTGAAAAAGAAACCAGCCGCAGGCATTCCAGCCAATATGTCATAGAAACGCTTAAGAACGCTGGGTTTAGGGAAATCCAAGAGGTGAAGTTGTGGGAGATAAGACAAGTGTTTGCCCATAAAGATCATTTGCTAAAAGACTTAAGTGAGAGAACAGGAAGAAGCATTTTACATGAACTAGATGACCAGGAATTAAACCAATTAGTTGAATATATAGATAAACAAATCTTGATAGAGGAAAATATTGTGGAACAAGATCGGTGGACGATTTGGAAAGCCGTTAAATAGAAAACCATAGGGATGGTTCTTGCAGCACGGCCACAAAAACCGTCCCGGCGGCACTCTATTAGTTTACGATCCTCTTGATTTGTTGAAGCACATCTCCACGAATCGGGTTTTTAAAGTCCCCATTGCCTCGGACCGCCGAGCCAAAATGGTATTCCGCCGCGTGGAGCTGTTGATGAATCCAGCCAATATTGTCGGCATTCAGACCTGCTCCTGGCATAATGATGGGGGGATTTTCTGTTATCTGCGTCTCTTTCATCATCCTCTTTATCGTATCTAGTCCATCTGGGACTGACTGCTTGCCGCCTGAGGTCAGAATTCGATCGATTTTAAAAGGAGATCGGCAAAGAGACTGGCAGGTTTTCCATGGGTCTGTCTCGTCAATGGCCCGATGGAAGGTAACGGATAGACCGTTTGCTTCCTCTAATATCAGGGCTAGCATCTCAAAGTCAACGGTATGCTGTTCGGTCAATGCCCCAAAAACGATTCCAGCCGCACCGAGTTCCTGAATCCTTTTCATGTCCTCTCTCATTGCTTCCCATTCCTTTTTTCGATACACGAACGAATAGCTATGGGGACGAAGCATCACCATCACAGGAATCGACACGCTTTTTACCACAGTCTTGATCGTTCCATAGCTTGGGGTCAGCCCGCCTTCTGCGATTGCCGTAACGAGTTCCAGACGATCGGCTCCATATGCCTCCGCTGTTTGGGAATCTTCTTGGTTTAACACAATCACTTCTACTAAACTCATGGTCATCCACTCCAGTTTGAAATACTAATCGAAGTTTGCTTCTTAATTGAAAAAGTATAGATTTGATAAATATATATGGAAAATTTTATAAACTTCTCTCGAAGTGTGCCGCTCAAACTGTTGAAATATGTTCACCTTTTATCTATTTATATAACAATGAATTGGCCATATGATATAGATATAGACAACCAATGAAAGCGAGTTTCAGCAGATGAACAGAGAAAAGAGGTTAAAGCTGATTACTAAAATCATCTTGGAGCAAGATGTTCAAACACAGGACGAACTGCAGAAGCTGCTAGTGGACCACGGTTTACCTGTGACGCAGGCAACGATTTCAAGGGACATTCACACATTACAGCTAATCAAAGTGCCCTCCAAAGATGGAAACTTTAAATATAGCTTTAAAATTGACCAGAATTATCTTGTTTCTGAGAAGCTGCAGCATAAGCTGCGTGATGCACTTGTCAGTATGGAAATCATCCAATTTATCATTATTTTGAAAACGCTTCCCGGAAACGCACATGCTCTCGGTGCACTGCTGGATTCATTGGAGCTGGAAGGCAAGGCTGGAACCCTATGCGGGAATGATACCTGCTTAATTATTTGCCGCTCTGCAGAACAGGCTGAGGCCATCAAACAGCAGTTAGACATCTATTATAAAGAAGAATGATTCTTTATATGAAAAGGAGCGATTGAGATGCTGGATGCATCAAATATAGCAGACTTGGATATCATCACTGATTTACGGCATTTTGATATTTTTAATCATATTTCAGATAAAACGCTTAGTAAATACCTGTCCTATTTTTATTTTCGATCCTTTAAAAAAAATCAATGTTTGTTTATGCAAGGAGATCCCCGTGACAAAATCTTCTTTTTACTTGACGGTTACATTATGTATGAACGCAGCAGTGAGGAAGGCACGATGATGTATCTTGACTTTATTAAAAAAAATCAGATGTTTCCCTATGTCGGGATCTTTCAGGATAAGGTGTATCAGGATACGGCTGTCACTGTAACCGATGTGCAATTATATTTCATCCAAACCCATATCCTTGAGGAATGGCTCAAGACCAATCCGAAGCAGCTGCTTTCCATCATACACAAATTATCTGATATTTTAAACCTCCATCAAAAACGTGTGCAAAAAACCATGACTCCCAATGCTCAAGAACGTGTGCTGCATACTTTGCAATTCTTGATGGAGGATCTTGGCGAGAAAACAAAAGAGGGGCTTATCATCCCTTGTCCTCTAACCGCCGCTAATATTGCCAAAATGTCGGGGACCTCACGGGAAACGGTCAGTCTCTTAATGAACCAATTAAAAAGGGAACAGATCATTTCCGTGGACGCCAAAAAAATCCACTTCCACCAGCCTGAATATTTCAAGGAGGTTCACCAGTTGCTGTAATATTCAGAAAAATGATATAAAATATTTTATCTCCTTCCTTATTTGAAATATACTGTTGGTATATCAATCAAAAGCGGGAGGGGCCGGTCTGGTATGACCAAGATCTCTTATCATATTCTCGGAGCAATTGTGTTTGGATTCGGACTGCTGCTAGTCATCAAACTGCCCAATAGTGATTCATTAGCGGGGGCTTCCTTGTTCCATCTTCCTGCTGAAGGCAGCAGCCTCATCATAAGAATCACGGCTGCCCTTTTGCAAATAGCCGGGATTCTATTATTCTTAAAATGGTTCGAAGCACACGGTGAAAAGCGGCATAAGGAGATGTATGAAAAATATGGGCCCATCATCCTGATCTTTCTGATCTTCCTTGTTCCCATCCTTATCAATGCCATGATGGCCGCCACTGTAAAATCGTATGTCTATGCAGGGAAAGACGGAAGGGATGCGGTGGAAATTATCCGGAACGAACGCCCATGCACGGTAAGCAATAAACAGGCATTCTTGGAATGTGCCATCACGTTAAAAAACTATAATCATAGGACACAAAAGGTAAATGTACAATTGAATTGGGAGCAGGCCGGCAAAAGCAGTTTGACCCCTGTGTACTTAGTCAAACGACAGGAAAAGACAGTCTACATTCGCATCCCTATGAAAGCATCCGAGCTGCAGCAGTTCAATAAAATACCGCAGGCACAGCAGCCTGAAATTACCCTCCAATGACCCGGGGATGTGATGTTTATACATTCCGCGGGTTGTTTTTTTAAAGCCTGCTTTTTCTGTGCAGCAGAGGGAAGGCTTGATATTTCCATATTATTAACATTGATTTCAGTTCAAAATCTTTATATGATACTACTGAAAATACAGTGGAACCTATTATTATGCATTAAATATAGTTAATAGAATCAGTCAGGTATGGTTTCATGCTGGAAGGAAGATTTTGATGCAAAACAACGATAAAAAGCTGGGCTTACTGGCATTGGTCGCCTTAGTGATTGGCTCACAGATTGGCGGCGGGGGCTTCAATGTCGCAGCGGATATGGCTGCTGGAGCCAATGCCGGCGCTATTTTAATTGGCTGGGTAATCACAGGCATTGGGATGTTCGCCCTCGTCTTTTCATTTCAAAATTTAACGAATAAACACCCTAATTTGGAGGGGGGCATTTACAGCTTTGCCAAGGCCGGATTTGGCAGCTATTTGGGCTTTAGTTCTGCCTGGGGATACTGGCTGTCGGTGTGGCTTGGGAATATTGCCTTCTTAACCCTGCTTTTCAGTGCCCTTGGCTACTTTTTTCCGGTCTTTACTGGAGGAAATCTGCCATCGATTATCGGGGCGTCGATTTTCCTATGGGTCATGATTTTCATTATTTTGCGGGGCGTTCAGTCCGCAGCATTGGTTAATCTTGTAGTCACGATTGGCAAATTAATCCCGATTTTCCTCTTTATCATCATTGCCTTGTTTGCCTTTCATCTTAAAACGCTCTCCTATCATTTCTGGGGCAGCGATGGTTTTTCATTGATGAATCTATTAAGTCAAATCAAAAGCACGATGCTGGTATCCCTATGGGTCTTTACCGGAGTGGAAGGGGCTGTTGTGTTATCAAGCCGGGCAAGGCATAAAAAGGATGTTGGCAAAGCGACGGTGATCGGCTTAAGTTCGACCCTGATTATTTATATTTGCCTTTCCATATTGTCCCTGGGTGCGATGCCTCATGAAGAACTGACAGATTTAAAGAGCCCGGCAATGGCCTATGTGTTAGAAAGTATTGTTGGCCCGTGGGGCGCTGCCTTTATCAATCTTGGCTTAATTGTCTCGCTTTTAGGCGCATTGCTGGGCTGGATGCTGTTTGCTGCTGAAATTCCCTATATAGCGGCAAAAGATGGAACATTTCCGGAGGTGTTTGCCAAGCAGAATCGCCGAAATGTTCCGATGAACTCCCTGGTTTTTTCCGGCGTGTTAATTCAGCTGTTCCTGCTTACGCTGCTGGTATCACAAAAGCCATATAATTTTGCTTTTTCGATGGCCAGTTCGGCCATTTTGGTGCCCTATCTGTTTTCTGCTTTATATCAAGTGAAGGTAAGCTTCCAGCTAAAGGAGAAGAAGCAAATGGCAGTGGGCCTGATTGCTTCTCTTTATGCGGTGTGGATTTTGTACGCGGCAGGATTGGACTATTTGCTGTTAACAGCGGTTTTGTATGCGCTGGGGATTATCCTGTTTATTTATTCTCAGAAAGAACGCAAAAAAAAGGTGTTTCAGCCATTTGAACTGGTCTGTGCCGGTTTGATTGTAGCCATTGCCGTTTACTCGATCTTCATGCTGGCGGCAGGCGGAATTTCGATTTGACAAGAATATACTCATGACAAAAGAAGACTGGCGAGCCAGTCTTCTATTTTTATGTTGATTTTTTTGAATTTTAGAACTTTATTTGTGAAATGATTGTGACATTCAGCCGATATTCAAGCCATGGAAACGGAAAATCACCGATTTTCACTGATTTTTACATAAATATGCAAGCAGCCTCATGGCTTTGACAAAATTCCGTTAGGATTTTAACGAGGGGGCTGTAACCATCCTCACAAAAGAAACCGTTTACAAACCTTAAACTAAAAGTGTAGAAAGGAAAGTTCAAATAAAGGAGGAAGAAACATGAGGAGTGCCGCAGTACTTACTCCCGAACAGGGAAGCCGCCATAAATTAAAACACCCGATCCATGTTACATCTGAAATTGGGACGTTAAGAACCGTTTTATTGAAGCGTCCTGGGAAGGAACTGGAGAATTTAGTGCCGGAATATCTGCAGCGTCTGTTATTTGATGATATTCCCTACCTGCCGATTGTTCAAAGAGAGCATGATTATTTTGCAGAGGCATTAAAAAATAGAGGCATAGAAATTCTATACCTCGAAAAATTAGTTTCAGAGACATTAAGCAATCCCGAACTAAAAAAACAATTTGTCGATGATATTTTACGAGAGAGCCATGCGAATGTCAATGGGGCAGCAAAGGTTTTACGAGAATTCTTGCTATCCTTTTCAACAGCAGACATGGTGGACAAAATTATGAGCGGCGTTCTGAAGAGAGAAATTGAGGAAAACAAAAAAACGCATTTGTATGAATTAATGGAAGATCACTATCCATTCTATCTTGATCCGATGCCGAACCTTTATTTCACCCGTGACCCGGCAGCCAGCATGGGCAATGGCTTAACGATTAACAAAATGCGTGAACCTGCCCGCCGCCGTGAATCCTTATTTATGGACTACATTATTAAGTATCATCCGAGGTTTGCTGGCCATGATGTGCCCGTTTGGCTGAATCGTGACTATGAATTCCCGATTGAGGGAGGGGATGAACTCATTTTAAATAAAGAAGTTGTCGCTATCGGGGTTTCTGCCCGAACGTCCGCGCGGGCGATTGAAAGATTGGCATTAAACCTGTTTAACCGAAACAGCTCCTTTAAAAAAGTGCTTGCGGTTGAAATTCCGAAAAGCCGCGCTTTCATGCATCTGGATACCGTATTGACGATGGTCGACTATGATAAATTTACCATCCACCCTGCTATCCAAGGCCCAGAGGGCAACATGAATGTATATATCCTTGAAAAGGGTCCGGATACGGATCATGTGAATATTTCCCATCGTTCCAATCTGCAGGCTGCCTTAAAAGAAGTACTCGGACTCAGTGAGCTTGTCCTGATTCCTTGCGGCGGCGGCGACGAAATCGCATCCTCTCGTGAACAGTGGAATGACGGCTCCAATACATTGGCGATTGCTCCTGGCATTGTTGTTACCTATGACCGTAATTGTATTTCGAATCAACTGCTGCGCCAGCATGGGATTGAAGTGGTGGAAGTTTTAAGCTCGGAATTGTCCCGCGGCCGTGGGGGCCCGCGCTGCATGAGTATGCCGATCGTACGTGAAGACATCTGATCATCCATGAAACATCATATACAACTATTTTCATAGAAGGAGAGAGGAAAATGTTAGCAGCTACACCAAAATTACAGGGCAAAAGCTTTTTATGTGAAAAAGATTTTTCGAGGGAAGAATTCCTTTATTTTATTGAATTAGCGATGAAATTGAAGGATGAAAAGAAACGCGGTATAACGCATCGCCATTTGGAGGGTAAAAATATCGCCCTTTTATTCGAAAAACCATCTACCCGCACTCGCTGCGCGTTTACGGTTGCGTGTATCGATCTAGGGGCACATCCTGAGTATTTGGGTAAGGACGACATTCAATTAGGGAAAAAAGAATCGATTGAAGATACAGCTAAAGTGTTAGGCCGCATGTTCGATGGAATCGAGTTCCGGGGCTTTGAGCACAAAAAGGTAGAAATGCTGGCACAACATTCAGGTGTTCCTGTATGGAACGGACTAACGGACCAATGGCATCCGACGCAGACACTTGCAGACTTCTTAACGGTAAAAGAAAATTTTGGCCATTTGGAAGGCATTCAATTCGTTTACGTTGGAGACGGGCGCAATAATGTAGCCAACAGTTTGCTTGTCGGCGGAGCACTAGTCGGCATGGACGTGCGCATCTGCTCGCCAGAATCGCTTTTCCCTGCTGAAGAAATTGTGGAATTGGCCAAAGAACTGGCAGCAAAGTCGGGCGGCAATGTAACGATCACGTCCAATGTGGATGAAGGTGTTGCCGGGGCAGATGTCATCTATACAGATGTTTGGGTATCCATGGGTGAAGAGGACCAGTTTGCTGAAAGAATTGCCCTTCTGTCTCCGTACCAAGTAAACATGGACATGATTCGTAAAACAGGGAATGAACAGGTCATTTTCTTGCACTGCCTGCCTGCATTCCATGACCTTGAAACGAGCTATGGAAAAGACATTTACGATAAACACGGACTGCCAGAAATGGAAGTAACGAATGAGGTATTCCGCAGTGAGCATTCTAAAGTATTTGATCAAGCTGAAAACAGAATGCATACGATTAAAGCAGTAATGGCGGCAACTCTTGGAAATTTGAAATAGACGATTGATTTATGGGGAGAAGGGGGGGTTTCCCTTTCCCCTTCATGTTCTCCAAAATAGGAAGAGGAGTGAAACAAAATGGCTGACGGGAAAAAGCTAGGGCTGTTTTCGTTAATTGCAATTGTCATTGGTTCGATGATTGGCGGCGGGGCCTTCAACCTTGTATCGGACATGGCTGGCGGAGCTTCTGCGGGCGCTGTGATCATCGGATGGGTGATTACTGGCATTGGGATGATTGCTCTTGCTCTTTGCTTTCAAAATTTGACCTACAAACGTCCAGACCTTGAAGGCGGCATCTTCAGTTATGCAAGAGCCGGTTTCGGCGATTATTGGGGCTTTAACTCCGCATGGGGCTATTGGTTATCGGCATGGTTAGGCAACATCGCTTTTTTAACTCTACTATTCAGCGGGATCGGATATTTTATTCCTATCTTTGATGGTGCCAATGTGGCTTCCATTATTGGGGCATCTGTTCTGCTTTGGCTGCTGCATTTCTTAATATTGCGCGGTGTGCATTCCGCTGCATTGGTCAATTTAGTTGTGACGATTGGAAAGCTTGTTCCGATTTTTCTTTTTATCATTCTCGCCATCTTTGCCTTTAAGCTAAAAACCTTTTCGATGGATTTCTGGGGAGGAGATAGCTTCCTTTTTTCAGATGTGATGAGTCAGACAAAGAGTACCATGCTCGTCACCTTGTGGGTGTTCATTGGAATTGAAGGGGCTGTTGTTCTTTCCGGTCGTGCCAAGGATATGAAGGATGTCGGCAAGGCCACCGTGATTGGATTACTCTCTACATTAATTATCTATGTCTTCATTACTTTATTGTCCTATGGAATTATGTCACAAGCCGATCTTGCCGGATTAAAGAGTCCGTCGATGGCCTATGTATTAAAAGAAGTGGTCGGTCCTTGGGGCGCTGCTGTTGTCAATATTGGACTGATCGTTTCCTTATTAGGGGCCTTGCTGGGATGGACTTTGCTGGCTGCTGAGCTGCCTTATTTAGCAGCGAAAGAAGGAATCCTGCCGAAATTGTTTGCAAAGGAAAACAAGAATAAGGCACCGATTAATGCCTTAATCATTACCAACGTATTGGTGCAAATTTTCTTACTCACTTTGTTAGTTTCTGATAAACCTTATAATTTTGCCTTTTCACTTGCCAGTTCAGCCATTTTGATTCCTTATTTATTCTCGGCCTTATACCAGGTGAAATATAGCATAGAAAAAAAGGAATCGAAGCAAATGGTCCTTGGGGTCATTGCTTCCATTTATGCGATTTGGTTACTATATGCTGCCGGACTTAGTTATTTGTTATTAACGGCTGTCCTATATGCCGTTGGTATTTTGGTCTTTAGAATTGCCCAGAAAGAACGCGGTGAAAAAACCTTTAAGCATCGAAGTGAGCTTGTATGGTCAGTCATCTTTGATTTATCAGCTGTTGCCGCCATTATCATGTTGGTGCTGGGGAAAATTTCATTTTAAAAAATTCCGTTCGGTTATGTATGAATGAATAGGAGGAACCTATATGTCTAGAAAGGTTGTCATTGCTTTAGGCGGAAATGCCATCCAATCGGGTGATGCTTCTGCTGCTGCCCAGCAGCATGTACTTGAAATGACAGCAAGGAAGCTTGTTGATTTCATTGAACAAGGGATTAATATTATCATTTCACATGGAAATGGCCCTCAGGTCGGCAACATTTTATTGCAGCAGGCAGCCGCTGATTGTGCCAATAATCCGGCCATGCCGCTTGATACCTGTGGGGCGATGAGTCAGGGAATGATTGGCTATTGGATGCAAAACGCGATGGAAAAGGTTCTGAGAGAAAGAGATATCCATAAGAATGTTATAACGGTTGTGACCCGTGTGGTGGTAGATCCGAATGATCCGGCTTTTCTTAATCCAACAAAGCCTATTGGTCCATTTTATAGTGAAGAAGAAGCGAATAAAATCATGCAAGAGACACATGTATGGTATAAAGAGGATGCGGGCCGCGGCTGGAGACGGGTTGTGGCTTCTCCAAAGCCGGTCGGAATCATGGAGCATTCCGTCATCAATTCTCTTGTCGAGCAAGGGAACATCGTCATTTCAACAGGAGGCGGAGGAATTCCGGTTATTGAAACGAAAAATGGCATTGCGGGCGTGGAGGCGGTGGTGGACAAAGACTATGCCTCGGAAAAACTGGCCGAGCTCGTTGGGGCCGATACGTTAGTCATTTTAACAGGTGTCGACCATGTTTTTGTTGATTTTAACAAGCCAACCCAAAGGAAATTAGAAGACGTAACGGTTTCTGAATTAAAAGAGTATATCAAAGAAGGACAGTTTGCGGCAGGCAGTATGCTCCCTAAGGTGGAAGCTGCCATCCAATTTGCTGAAATCAGCCCTGAACGAAGAGCGATTATTACTTCCTTAGAGCAGGCTGTCCAAGCTGTTGAAGGAAAAGCTGGAACCGTCGTTTCTCTTTATGGGGCTCCAGTACTGGTTTAAAGGCGATAGACATGGTTTCTGTCAGCAATATAGTCGAGGTTGGAGAGGATAGTATCTTGCTATCCTCTTTTTATATCAATGGCTATTTTTGCTTGCCTGGACAGCCCTTTAGACTGAACTGCTGGCACTACCGCCAGAACGTCACTTCATTTTTTCAATCGGCACTTTAAAATAAATCAATAAGAAGGTAATAATCCAAAAGGATATGACCCATGTCAATAATGGCCGGATTTGATGCAGTCTAAGCAGCCCAAAAATGACGATATAAAATAGAAAGGTCCAAAGGATGTTCCAGCCATGATGATGGGAAAGGCCTCCCCAAACATTTCGCGCGATTAATTCAAATACGGTTAAAGAAACGACCCATGCCAATATATAGAAGCCTTGCTTTGCCTTACTTTTTTTCGCAGGATAATGGCCGAGGTAAATGAGTACCTTTACCGGAAAGCTTAAAAATTCAATGGCAAGGGAGATCATGGTATGGTTAGGCAATATCTGTTTATCAAAAGAAGGATGGTAGCTCCACATTGGGTAATTGTATAGTAAAAAATTATACAATAAATCCCCAATCAGGAAGAATAGGATGGTGGGATAATACTTTTCCCAATTTCTCCAATCTCCCCATTTCCAACCTGCCAGTACGTATCCGATCAATAAAATAGAATGCACGAATCCACTTCCCAAACAATGATTATGTATAGGTATTATTTGAAATGGGAGGGACTTTATTCCTATACATAGCAACCCAAACGGTGATCTCCACAAAAAAAGATTGATATATTATTTGAGTATTCAAAGATGTTAGAATAGAAGTGCGACAAAGAAAAAGTACCGGAATCCTGGGACAAAAGTTGCCATTTTTTAAAGGGGTTGACTATTTGAAAAAGAAGAATCGGAACAGCGGAAGCAAGACCTCTTTGGGGGTATTGGGGACAATTGTAGTCCTATTATTAGGTAAATTGAAGTATGTTTTAGTCCTAGTCAAAGTTCTTAAGCTGCAAACCCTTTTGAGCATGGTGATTTATCTCGGAACCTATGCCTTGTTTTTTGGCTGGAAATTTGCAGCGGCCATCGTTTATCTATTATTTGTCCATGAAATGGGGCATGCCTATGCCGCGAAACGGATCAACCTGCCGGTAGGCCCTGCCATCTTTATTCCGTTTATGGGGGCGGTCATCGGGCTGAAGGAAATGCCTAAAAACGCCAAAGATGAGGGGTTCGTGGCCTATATGGGACCGCTGTTTGGGCTGCTCTCCTTTTTGCCGGCATTCCCTTTGTATGGGTATACCCATGAACCATTTTGGGCGCTTCTGATAATTCTGGGCGGTATGATCAATTTATTCAATTTGATCCCGATTACGCCGTTGGATGGGGGAAGGATTGCAGCGGGAATCAGCACGAAGCTATGGGGGGCCGGCATTGTCTTATTGTTGGTCTTTTCTGTCATTCATCTTAGTTTCATCGGCTTTCTGATCGTCATTCTAGGTGCTAGAGAATGGTACAAATTATATAAAAAACAAAAAAGTTTGCAGGATTTAAAGGTCGAGGTCCGGGAACTTGACCAGTTTGTAAGGAGCTTAAAGCAGGAAGCTCATGATTTGGGATCGGTTCAAGATTTGGTTCGAAAGACAAATAGGAGGGTTTCGCATCCGCCGATTACCGAACTATTGAACAAGATGAATACGGAAATAGAAAAAATGAAAAAGGACGTGTACCTTCAACAATTGTCCGGTATCCCTGCCTTAAGCGAAGAGGAACACCAAGAACAGAAACTAGCAATGGATCGGATCCTCAATCAAATAGAAAAAGAACTAGCCGCCTTAAAAAAAGATGTCCACACAACCGAGACCTACTACAAAACCGATAAAAAAACCAAAGTCCAACTATTTACCATCTATCTCGCACTAGCCGCCGCCCTGGCATTCAGCTACTACATCGGCAACCAAATCCTCACAAACCATCCAGATATACAAAAAGTCCTAAACACCTAGAACTCCCCGGGGCCAGTCCCCCGTCGAATTAACGCTTTAGCAGAGCGGGGGCCAGTCCCCTGGCGAATTAACGCTTTAATAGAGTGAGGGACTGACCCCGGTTCTTTTTTTGGGTATATAGAAGGATACCACTCATATTTGTCGAATAATTGAGAAAATATGTTTTGTAGGAATCAAGGGGGATGTAAATGAATGACAAACTAAGGGCAAGGGAAAAGGCTGCTTATATGAGTGGTCTATTGGGGCAGAACATGCTTTACAATTTTATGGCGATGTACATCCTGTTCTTTTTCACTGACCTTTTGGGGGTCTCGCCTGGAGCTGCAACGGTGATTATCGTGCTGGCCAGCTTATGGGATGCTATAAATGACCCGTTAATGGGGATGATTGCCGATAAAACAAGAACACGGTGGGGCAAATTCAGGCCATATCTGATTTTTGGCCCGATCGTATTGGCCATGACAACCATCTTCTGTTATATAGATTTCCCTCTTAGCGGACCGGCTATGGTCTTGCTGGCTGCAATCTGTTACATCCTTTGGGGCATGTCTTATACAGTATGCGATATTCCAATCTGGGCCATTTCTTCTGTTGTTTCTAAAAATCCAAACGAAAAAAATAAGATGGTCACGCTCGGAAAAATCGGCGGAACGATCGGAACGGCGATTGTTACAGTAGGGAGCATTATGGTCATTCAGGCGTTTGGCGGTGAGCGGTCACCTTCGGCCTACACCCTAACAGCCGTGCTGCTGTCGGTTGTGGCAGCTTTGATGATGGTGTTCACTGGTCTTACATTACGTGAAAGAATCCTTCCAGAAAAAGAAGTCATTCCCATGCGGAAGAACTTGCAAACGATCACGAAAAACAAGCCGCTGATCCTGTTAATGATCTCCCTCTTGCTAGTAAACCTGGTCAACGGGATTCGCCAAAGTGCGCAGATGTATTTTGTCGTTTATGTTTGGGGGGATTCGAGCCAGCTAACCAATGTGGGGATCAGCCTTATTGTTGGTATGGTACTGGGCATGGCGGTATCACCTATGCTCATTGAAAAATTTGAGAAGAAAAAGGTGTTTCTTGCCGCCTGCCTATTGGGCTGTGTTTTTAGCGGAGTCCCGTTTTTTGCTGGGGGCGGGACCGTATTCTTCGGACTGGTGTTTCTTGGCATCAGTTTTGCCTGCACCGGTGTTACGACCATCGTCAGTATGTCCATGCTGATGGATGCAGTGGATTATTCGGAATGGAAGCTCGGATTCCGTGGCGAAGGCCTGATATTCTCTGCAAATACCTTTCTCACGAAATTAAGCAGTACGGTGGCAAAGGGCATGATCGGACTAGGTCTGATTCTGATGGATTATCAAGAAGGCCAGCCGGTAACGACCACGACTCAGGCGGGGTTCAGTGCAATGATGTACTTGATTCCGGCGGTTTGTTTTCTTGTCACGATGATTCCGTTATTCTTTTATCGAATAAACGCAGGGCAAAGACAGGAAATCAGGAACATGCTGGATGCAAAATATCATATGTAAAGAGGGATACAAATGGAAAATATGGAAATCAACGCATTGCTGGCAAAGCCTGATGTGCAGCGATGCAAGAAAGTATTGTGTATTCAGCCCCACCCTGATGACAATGAGATCGGAATGGGCGGTGTGATTGCGATGCTGGCCGCCGGAGACAGTGAGATTCATTATCTGACCGTTACAGACGGCAGGCTGGGTGATATGGGGACATCACTGACGCCGGAACAGCTTGCGGAGGTGCGGAAACAGGAAGCTGAGGCGGCGGGACGGCTGCTGGGGGCATCCAAGTTTTTTTGGTTAAACCATAAGGATGGCTCTCTGAACGATATTCCTGCTTTAGCAGCAGAGATTGGAGAAATTATTCGCCGTGAGCAGTATGATACAATTTTTTGTCCGGATCCATGGCTTCTTTATGAAGCCCATTACGATCATATTGTAACAGGAAAGGCTAGTGCACAAGCTGCCATCAGCTGTCTACTAAAATCATATCCCGAAGGGACAGATACCCCGCCTTGTCAGATACAAGCAATCGGCTTCTATTTTACAGCCGCTCCCAATACGGTGGTCAATATTACTGAATACTTTGACCTTAAATTTAAAGCAATGGCTCTGCACCAAACCCAAATGGACGACCAGCTGCTCGCGCTCTACCGCACATATTTCAAGCTACGTGGCAACCAGCTGCTGCAAAGCAATGCAATTGGCGAAGGACTCAAAATGCTGCGCCCCCTCCACTTACATTGCTTTCCTGAAGCACAAGACATACTTTAGTGAAGGTGGGGCTGAAGGTGGGGCCAGTCCCCCAGTGTATTAACGCTTTAGCAGGGTGGGGGCCAGTCCCCCGGCGCATTAATGTTTTAGCAGAATGGGGTGCAGGTTCCTGTCCTGTCGATTGGGATTATAAGATGTATTTTGCTAGCTGCTCGCCCCATGGTGAAAGTTCTGTTTCGATGAATCCAGCCTTTTGGTAGGCCAATTTGGCTGGGAGGTTTTCGGGATGATAGCCAATCATAATCAGCGGAATATTTGAGTGATTGAGATTCCGTATTTCTTTTATCACTAATTGGATTGCCTGGATCCCGAATCCGTTTCTTTGAAAATCTTTATCTATCATCAGCCTGTATATCCAATAATTATGATCGTCACTGTCGATTCCGAACAGGGTAAACCCAATCATGCGGTCATCCAAATAAATGCCTTTGGCATAGAAGTTGTCTAAGAATTGAACTTCCGCAATAGAATAAAGATTCGAGGCGATAAATGTCTTTTGCTCGTCATGAACCGATAATTGAATCGCCGTTTCCCAATTACTCTTATCAATCGCTTTTAAAGATAACCCTCTCAATTTTCTCCACCTCATTATGCAGATGATTTACAACCCCTCATACTATCCTAAACAACAAATAATTCAACAAAAATTCCCTATTTCCTTCTCTGTGTAAACTGCCTAGTGCGTTAACTCTTTAACGGAGTGAGGGCCAGTCCCCCAGCAAATCACCGCTTTAGCAGAGTGGGGGCCAGTCCCCCGGTGCATTAACGCATTAGTAAAGAGGGGGACTGGCCCTATAACCAAAAAGAGGCACTTAAGCCGCTTGATACCATTCAGGAAATTGGTACAATATAGATAGGACGGAGAAGGGAGCAGCGTTGCTCTCTTTTCTAATATATTGGAGGAACTGCAGATGTACAAACATGAACCGATTTTTTTACAGCCTGTGCTTCAAGAAAGAATTTGGGGCGGGCAAAAATTAAAAACTGAATTCGATTACGAGATTCCATCTGAGCATACTGGGGAAGCATGGGTCATTTCGGCTCACCCACATGGTCCAAGCAAGATTACGAATGGCCCGCTTGCAGGAAAAACATTAGCCGATGCCTGGAACGGGCATGGAGAGCTTTTTAATAAAAGTAAGGAAAATCAGGAAGAGTATCCGCTGCTGATCAAAGTTTTGGATGCTGCCGATGACCTGTCTGTTCAGGTACATCCAAATGACCAGTTTGCCCGTGAGGTAGAAGGGGTGCCATATGGCAAAACAGAATGCTGGTATGTGGTAAGTGCTGAAGAGGGGGCAAAGCTTGTGCTGGGGCATACGGCACAATCAAGAGAAGAATTGGAATCTATGGTGGATAACGGACAGTGGGATCGGCTGCTTAGAAGAGTCAAAGTGAAAGC
The DNA here is from genome assembly GCF_943193175.1 of Neobacillus muris. Classification (GTDB taxonomy): domain Bacteria; phylum Bacillota; class Bacilli; order Bacillales; family Cytobacillaceae; genus Neobacillus; species Neobacillus muris. The sequence continues at coordinate 289,020 of NZ_CALPDF010000001.1, read as the reverse complement.
AGGAGATTTTGTTTATGTGCCAAGCGGGACCATTCACGCCATCGGTGCAGGAATTGTCATATTGGAAACCCAGCAGAGCTCCGATATCACCTATCGCGTGTACGATTATGATCGGACGGATGCTGCAGGGAACAAGCGGGAATTGCACCTTGAGCGAGCCAAGCAAGTCACCACCGTGCCGCATGCGGATGCTGTTGTCGAGCAAAAAGAAGTGGCCATCGGGGACTTGGTAGAGAAAAAGCTTGTACAGGAGCAATATTTTACGGTTTACCACTGGAAGTTAAATGGCGAAGTGGAGCAAAAGCTTAATCACGATTTCTTGCAGGTAAGCGTCATTGCTGGGGCTGGAAAGATTTCTGTTGATGGAAAATCGTTTGAAATCCATAAAGGCTCAAACTTTATTTTGCCTTACGGTTTAGGCGCCTATAAAATGGCGGGGAATTTAGAGTTTATTGTGTCGCATATTTAAGAGCAGCTCGGTATGCTTCTAAAAAACCAAACTAAAGGACAGGGGGGTAAATCCCTTTGTCCTATTTAGATTGTGTTGTGATTGACAAAATACTCACTGTCTGGTGACCTTAGTTCGGCCTCCTTCAGGTGTCTGATAATAGATCAAGAAATAGGTTGAGAAGTCCAAAGACGTGCGCTTATAATGATAATAAACAAAATTAGATTATTTAAGGATGACTGATCACTTGAAGTCAAAAGCCAACTATCAAACCTGGATTCGAATGCACAAACTGCTTATTTTTTTCATTATTTCACTCATGCTTCTCTCAATAACAGTAATACCTGTCAATGTATATGTGCGCCTCCTGGCAGGCATTTTAGCACTGCCTTTTCTTTATATAACCTTTATCCTTTCCTATTCTGTTTACCAATTCGCAGCATTTGGGGGGGATTATCAGTCAAAAATCCATGATTTAATAGCTGCCAAGGTAAATGGGGACGGGGAAGGGAAAATCCTGGATATAGGGACAGGCAGCGGTTCACTGATTATTAAACTGGCCAAAGCTTTTCCGAAAGCCAAATTAACCGGAATTGATTATTGGGGCGGGAATTGGGAATATTCGAAAGCGCAATGCCAGCAAAATGCTGAAATAGAAGGAGTTTCTGACCGGATTGAATTTTTGAAAGCAAGTGCTGCAGAGCTCCCATTTCATGATCATGAATTTGATCGAATTGTCAGCTGCCTAACCTTCCATGAAGTAAAAGACAAAAGCAAAAAAACCGAAGTCCTGATAGAGGCTTTGCGGGTATTAAAACCTGGCGGTGAATTTGTCTTCCTGGATTTATTTATGGATAAAAAAATATTTGGGGATGAAAAAGAGCTCATCAATGCCCTAAAGAACCATGACGCAGCGGAATGGAATAGCTGCAAACTTGCTGATGCCATCCCATTGCCCAAGCTCTTATTGAACAAAAAAGTACTAGGAAATGCCATGATATTGAGCGGAAGGAAAATTTGAACACAAACTTAAGATATTCTTAACATGGCATTCACACATCGTTTACATACAGATTCTATGATTAGAAGCATACCAAGTTAAATTTTATTAGACCTTTCACTTTATACCCAGCATTGATGGGTATCTTTTTTTGATTTTGAAGCCATTTTGTTTCTTGGAAAAAAGAGTGGATACGATGGTATCGGGGTGAAATGATAAGTAAAAATGAACTATTGATTATGGGGGTACAAAAATGGAACAATCAATCAATGAAACAAATCGCCCGCCATGGGGGATCCTTTCGATCCTGATGATTGGGGCATTTATTTCAATGTTGAACGAGACCTTATTAAATGTGGCTTTGCCATCGATTATGAAAGACCTGGATGTTTCGCCATCCACCGTTCAATGGCTTTCAACAGGATATATGCTGGTGAACGGGGTCATGATTCCGGCCACAGCCTTTTTGATCCAAAAATTCACAGTGCGCCGCTTATTTTTAACTGCTATGGGCTTATTCTTTATAGGGACTGTTCTCGCAGGCTTTGCCACGAGTTTTCCTGTTTTATTAGGAGCCAGGATGGTTCAAGCATCAGGAGCTGCGATTATGATGCCATTATTAATGAATGTCATGTTAACAAGCTTCCCTCCTGAAAAACGGGGCGGAGCGATGGGGCTATTCGGATTGGTCTTCATCTTCGCACCAGCGGTTGGCCCAACGCTATCAGGCTGGTTAATCGAACACTTTGACTGGCGGATGCTTTTCCATCTGGTCACACCGATTGCAGCGATCGTCCTGTTAATCGCTGTTTTCCTGCTAAAGGACAAGAAGGAACACGTGGAAATTCGTCTGGACTTCCTCTCCTTTTTATTATCCACTATCGGTTTTGGCGGACTGCTGTACGGATTTAGTTCTGCGGGGGATAAAGGCTGGGACAGTCCGGAGGTCTACGTCACGATCGCGGTTGGCGCTATTTCCATCCTTCTTTTCATTTGGCGCCAATTAAAATTGGAAGTGCCGATGCTCAACTTCCGAATTTTTAAATATCCCATGTTCTCGCTCTCATCAGCCATATCAATTGTCATCACGATGGCGATGTTCTCGGCCATGCTGCTTTTGCCGATTTATGTTCAATCGATCCGCGGAATCTCACCTATCAAATCCGGATTGCTGATGCTTCCTGGTTCGATCTTGATGGGGATCATGTCCCCGATTACAGGTAAATTATTTGATAAATATGGCGGCCGGGTCTTAGCTGTGGTTGGCTTGACGATCACGATTGCCACAAGCTATTACTTGAGCACGTTAACACTTCATACCTCTTATACAGAATTGATGCTGATCTATTCTGCCCGGATGTTTGGGATGTCGATGGTGATGATGCCTGTTGTGACCAACGGATTAAACCAATTGCCAGCGCAGTTTTATCCGCATGGAACCGCAATGAACAGCACATTACAGCAAGTATCAGGGGCGATCGGTTCCGCCTTATTGGTCACGATTATGTCCAATCGTACGAAAACACATGCGCCAGAAATAGCGGCATCCACAATGAAACAATTGACAGGCCAGCCGACGCCTGCGGAATTAGCTGATATGCAGCAGCAAATTGCGATGCAGGCGATGCTGGAAGGGATTAATGATGCCTTCTTAGTATCGGTAGGAATTGCCTGTATCGCGCTTGTTTTAGCCTTCTTTATTAAACGGGTAAAACCGGCTGGGGGTGTTCAGGAAACGGGAAAAAGGGCGCCCCAGAAATTAGCGGAAAATTAATTGGAGGAATAGAGATGGCTAAAAAAAGGGTCATCTCTATTTTTTTCGTAAGGCTCTGTGAACATTGATTTTCTGTGTTTGAAAAATAGACGGAGAAATTCCGCTTAAATTGGGAAATAGGGGTATTTCCTTAAAAATAAGAGAGTTTTTTCCGCTTATTGTATCAAAATCAATGAAATTTAGCTTAATTAAAGCTGTTAAGCGGAAATTCTCCGCTTATATCGGCTTCGTAAGACCCCACTATCTACAATAGACGGAAATTCTCCTCCTATTCATTCTCATCCCTACACACCGAACAGAGCCTTTCGTAAAAAAATTTCTTTCTCCCATTGGGAATAGGGTTGAAATTCCATGAAATAATGATAAAAATGGAAGAAATGAGCCAAGCGGATGACTGAAGGAGGAGAAAAATGAATTTCTTACTAAAAGAACTGCTTGAAACCGTAAAACAAGGGGGAAATGAAGATGAATAAGGAACTGTCACAAGAGCAATGTGAAGAACTGCTCAGAACGCTGAAAGCCCGTTTTGAGAAAAATCGGCACCGGCATAAAGATCTGGAATGGGCTGAAGTACAGGCTAAGCTTGAATCTAATCGTGAAAAACTGTGGACGCTTAAGGAAATGGAGAGCACGGGCGGAGAACCAGATGTGGCTGGCTATGATCAGAAGACGGGTGAATTCATTTTTTATGACTGTTCACCGGAAAGTCCTAAAGGACGCAGAAGTGTTTGTTACGACCGTGAGGCGCTGGAGTCCAGAAAAAACCACAAACCTGAAAATAACGCTATCGATATGGCGGCTGACATGGGAATCGAACTTTTAACGGAAGAACAATACCGAGAACTGCAGACCCTTGAAAGTTTCGATCAGAAAACCTCAAGCTGGGTGCAAACACCGGCGAATATTAGAAAACTTGGCGGGGCCCTCTTTTGTGATTATCGCTACGGCACTGTCTTTGTGTACCACAATGGTGCAGAATCCTACTATGCGGCAAGGGGGTTCCGCGGCTCGCTTAAGGTTTAAATAGCTTCATATGGAAAATTTTCTCCGGAGCTGAAAATCCCAGGCACCCGCTGCCAAGCTGGCAAGGGTGCCTGACCATGTTAAGGGGTCAACCGATTTTCGAATGCTATTCCTCAATTTTTCGTTTATCTTTGATGAACTGAGTGATTCCCTCTTTATTTTTCCATAAAAAGAGGAGAAGGTTGCCCAGCCAAATCCACAGAATAAAGGCTGGATAGTTTCCAAAGTATAGATAGATGGATACGAACAAAAATCCGATGGTCGTCTGCAAGCCATCTTCATTGCTCGTGGATTTCCTCCCCTTGGCTGTCAGCTTCATGAAGAGTAATAAAAGAGCTAAAATAATGGCGAAACATAGGGAAGCGCGAAATTGGGTTAAGGCGCTCCATACCCCAAAACTGACGGATAGGCTCTTTCCGCCGTTCCATTTTAAAAAAGGAGAAAAGGCATGCCCCGCGATCGGTGCCAGCGCAGCCGGTATCAGTTGATAACCTGACAATGCTCCCGTATTTACAAGGAGGAGGATCGGCACATACCCCTTTAAGAAATCCAGCGCAACACCCAGGATCCCGAATTTGTACCCTGCCGTGTTCCAGAGATTCGCAGCCCCCGGATTGCCGTCGCCTGCTGTGCGGATATTGATTTTTAATAAAAGGCCAATCCAGTAGGAGAACATCAGAGATCCGCATAGGAAACAGAGCAGAGTTAGGACCGGCATCATGATTTATCTCCCCTGACACGGATATACCTGCCTTTCCAGATGACCTTCTTGCGGAAAACAGCTTGATACAGGGAATAGGCGACCACAATTAGGAAAAAAATGACTGATAGAAAATGGAAAACTGGATGGATGAGGCCGAATCGCCCGACAAACCGGTTGATATAAATCATTTCAACTGCATACAAAATATAGCCGATGAATAAAGGGAAAAATACAGGATGGCCGATCAAAAAGAACCAGGATGGCGAAACGATCAGCCCTAAGATCCATAGAATAATCGTGAATAAAGTATATTTATTAAGGGAAGCTGTACTTAAAACGGCTCCTTTGGCGAATCCCTCCAATTCGCTTTTAAATCCGCCCGGATACATGCGAAAGGATACAAGACCGTGGCCGATATAGTTTGTGACTTTTATGCCTGCATTTTGGAAGCTTGCCCCCAAATTTAAATCATCCAGCATCTCGGAGCGGATCCTTTGGTGGCCGCCGATTTTATCGTAATCGGCCCTCTTCGCAACAATGCACGCTCCGTAAAGCCCCTTTTCTTTGTTTCTTGCCTCAAACGGGGAAGTAAAGGCAAATACCCCCAATAAATTAAGGACCATCGCAAACTTCTCATAAAACTTTTCAGTGATATGGCAGGGAACAACGGATAGGACCCCGCCTTGATTTTTTTGCGCCAAGAGTAGCGATTGAATGGCGGTTTCAGCAAGGCGGATATCCGCATCTAGAAACACCAGGGTTTCACCATGTGATTGCAAGTAACCGTTCCACACGGCCCAGGTCTTTCCGGTCCAGCCATCAGGAAGTTCAGGTGCAGTAAAGACGTTCACGCCGTAACTCTCGGCAATAGTTTTTGTGCGGTCCTCCGAATGATCATCTACTACGATAAGCTCATCAATTTTAATCGATTGTTTAAGCAGTGATTCGAGCAGCTCCGGCATATTTTTTTCCTCGTTTCGGGCAGGAATGATGACGGATATCGTTTCGTGCCAGTCGAGCGGTTCTTTTCTCACAGGAATAGTATTTTTCCGAAAAAGAATGATGCCGGATAGGAGCCCAAGTGATAGGATGGACGAAATAATGACAATCAGCTTGTTTCACCTCTTTACCACTAAAAAGGATGTATTGGACAACCACGATTGTTCGATGATGAAAGAATCAGAGGAAGGATTGCCAGCCCCCGTCTTTAAAAACGGAATTCTCCCTCCTCCTAAAGACAATATTAAGACTATTAAGAATATATTACTCCAACTATGGGACTTTTGAAATGTTTGAAAAGGTCTCCGACGGTGCTGAACAGCCCTATTCCGCCATGATGCTGGTGCATCGGTGGAAAATGGTGAATAACTGTATAGGTTTGGGGCAGTTTATATACGTATGTGTTAAATCGTGTTAAGGATGATGGATATGTCCCTTGCTATAATAGCTCTGGTTGCATGGCTTGTCATGATTGTATTCGTCCTGGTGCCTAAATGGTTAACCCTAACGGACATATTCTTTTTATACTTCATTGTTGGCATTATGACGGTCAGCTTATTTACATTACTTGACGTTAATCTGCACTGGGTTCCCGTCACAAGAAAAGTAGAAAAATCACTGGCGCTGGATCTTTGCCGCTTTATTATCATCCCTCTTCTTGTCATTATGGCTGCGGGGATTCTCAATTCTCCCTTAAGAGCCGGATGGCGCTGGACAATTGGGCTCGTCATCCTGGTGATATTGGTGGCGGATGATTGGATGATGATTAGGTTAGCGCTCATCGACTTTCGCCAATGGACCTTTCTGAACTCTTTTCTTATGTATGTGGTATTTATTATGGTGATGGCTTGGATTGCCCGGTGGTTTGTCCGCCTGGATAGAGGAGGACTTAGGCAGCCTTGAAGATTAATCACTATGATAATCATTTTAATGCCAATGAGTGGTTCGTGATTATTTCAATTGTTGTTGGAATCTTAGTTGTACTAATGCTACCCAAACGATTTCCGAAAAAGACATCCGCTATTTACCTGCTTTGTGGAGTGTTTATTGGCTTTTTCTTTGACCACACGTTAAGCGTTCTTCCTGTTAGCTTTTATGACCTAAATGATAGCTCCCGTGTTGAACTGACAGATTTTTTGTCCCATGTGATGTACGGTCCCTATAGCTACATTTTCTTTTATCTGTATGACCGTTTTAAAATCAAACCACGATTCTCCCTGGTATATATTTTAGCATGGGCATTTATAAGCGCCGGGCTGGAAAAATTATTTTCCCATTTTGGGGTCTTTCATTACCGGCATGGTTACAACCTCTATTTCTCATTCATCATCTATTTGTTCGTCCAAAGTATGTGGGTTGCTTTTTACTATGTTATTGAAACATATGGGGAGAGAAAATTTTAGATGGCAGCAGACAAGGAATCGAGCCATCAGAGCTTCAAAAGAAGCCCTTATTTGGCTATGGCTTTCACTATTTGGGACAATCGTTTGAGGCCGTCGTCTATAGATGGAAGAGAGGCGAATGAATAGGAGATTCGCAGATATTGTTCCGCCTGATGATCATAGACATTGCCTGGATTCAGTAAGATTCCTTCTGCAAGGGCCTTTTCAAATAATTTTCTCATCGAGAGGGACGGGAGCAAATGCAGCCAAATATAAAATCCTCCCGATGGTTTTTCCCAAACGGCAAGCTCAGAAAAATACTTGTTTAACGTATCGAAAGTAAAATCCCGCCGCATTTTCAGCTGTTCTCTTACTTCAACTAGATGTTGAGCGTAAAGCCCGCTGGAAAACCATTCTGCTGCTGCCCATTGCGATAAAGAACTAGATCCGTAATCGGTTTGCATTTTAATATCGGCCAAGTGGTCCACAACTGGTTCAGGACCGACCATCCAGCCAATACGAAGCCCGGGGCTTAACGTTTTAGACAAGCTTCCCAAATAGAGGACGAGTCCCTGTTTGTCAGAAGCCTTCATGGGTGTTGGCGGAGTTTCATCCAGCCATAATTCCCGGTAAACATCATCTTCAATCAAAGGCAGCTGTTCCTGCTGGCAAAAATCCAGCAATTGTTGGCGCCTTTCCTCCGTCATTAACGTCCCAGTTGGATTCTGGAAGGAGGGGATGGTATAGAGCAAAGCAGCATTTTGTTGTTTTTTATAGGCTGGAATCAGCTTGGCCTGAATCCCTTCCTTATCCAAAGGGATACCCACTAGCCGCATGCCTGCTGACTGGAAGACATTTAACGAATGAAGATACGACGGCTTTTCTGTTAATACGGCTGAACCTCTATGCAATAAGCCCACACTAATCAGCTGCAGGGCTTGCAGGGCGCCTGATACGATTAAAATCGAAGATGGAGAAGCTGAAATCCCAATGGTCCTTAAATAGTTGGAGATTTGTTTTCTTAAAGGGAGCAGCCCTTTTGGCTCCTCATAGCCATAAGTAATTTCCTTGTTCGACAATTGCTGAAATATTTGTTTCATTGAATTGCCGGGAATCAGACTGGGCGATAATTCTCCCGTTCCCAAACGAATGATGTTGGGCGTAAACTCCGCCTGATTGATTTCCTGAATGGTTGGCAGGTTTGGCTTGTGAGTTCCTACCTTCACATAGGAGTTCCAATCAGGCGGAGGGGCAGTGGCTAACAGGTTCCACGTATTGTTGACGACCCTTGTGCCGCTGCCGCTTTTGCCTTCAATCAGCCCTTCTGCGATTAATTCGTCATAGGCGGTGACGACTGTACTCCGATTGACACCTAAAGCCTTTGCGAATGTCCGCTGGGGAGGGAGCCTATAGCCGACCGTCCACTCTCCATTGGCGATTTTCTGTTTCATAAAATCGGTGATTTGTTGATGCAATGGCACTGAGGATGACTTATTGGGTTTCCAATCGGTTGTAAGCATCTTAATCGTCCTCCTTTTTAAAACTAGTATATTACTTGGTTGGTTTAGATTCCATCCAATTGGTTGGAGACATCGGCAGCATTTCACAATAAAATAAGATTCATTGAATGTTTTAGAAGAAAGGACGAACGAAGGATGGCAGAACCATTTTTTCATGGATTTATTCTGGCACTAGGGCTGATTCTGCCTCTTGGTGTCCAAAATGTTTTTGTTTTTAATCAAGGGGCCTTGCAGGCGCGTTTTGTTTATTCATTGCCTGTTATCATCACCGCTTCTTTGTGTGATACCCTATTGATCCTGGCAGCGGTTTTGGGGGTATCCCTTGTGATGTTAGATTCATATTGGATTAAAATGATCGTAATGGGGGCAGGCTGCCTGTTTCTGCTCTATATGGGATGGACCACATGGAATAGCAAACCAAGTCATGAACGAGCAGTAAGCGCCAATCCATTTTCTTTCAAGAAACAGGTATTGTTTGCGGCCTCGGTTTCCTTGCTAAACCCTCATGCCATCATGGACACGGTCGGTGTCATTGGAACAAGCTCCTTACGGTACCAAGGGGAAGAGAAAGTCATCTTTGCCCTTGCTTGCATATTGGTTTCATGGATGTGGTTTTTTGGGCTTTCGCTGGCGGGCCGAATAAGCGGGAAGCTTGATCAGTCTGGCCGCATCTTGTTGATCGTAAATAAACTATCAGCTCTAGTCATGTGGGGGGCAGCAGTCTATCTTTTGATCACGTTAATAGAATGATATTTTTACATTCTATTAACTGATCATGTAACATCCATTTACACGAATGAAAAAAGCTTGTAATGATGACCCTCTATACCCAATTTGAAGTTACTAAAATTATGTGACAATTGGCTAAAACGAAGAACAATAAAATTTTAGGTCTTTTCGCCAACGATGAAATGTTTGAGCAAAGAGAAGAAGGGCAAGGGGACCTTTACAGCCCCGTCGTATCATTGCCAGATTTGACGAAAAAAAATGATCCGCTTTCTGCCAAAAAAGCAAAGGGGACAGACGCCGCACTGCCATATATAGAAAAAGCCGTTCTATATATTAGTCTAGACGTGGAGTCAGCCCCTTTTGATCTATTGCCTGGCCGAATAAAATTGCGTAAAAAACTTCGTCATCCCATAAGCAATCATCGAGATGGCAAAATCGATAAAAAAAAGATAAGCAATGGTAAATCCCTTTTGCGTGGAAAGGAGTCCTATCGCTTCTTCAATAGGTGCAAAACCAAAAGCAATGACCGCACTTAAGACCAGCGCCCATACAGGAAATTTTTTATCATGATTGATGCAATATTGATAGGCAAGCATAAATGCAACCGGCAAAAAGGATGCTGTTATTCCTAGACCTTGCGGCAGGAATGGAACAAGAAAGTAGTTATGGTCCAAAAAGCCTTGTCTTATAAGTGCGAGATCTGTATAGGTCCATAGCATATGGACTGTATAGCCTAAGAAAAGAATTTCAAGGCTTTTCCTGCGGTCAAGCTTGATCAAAAGCACAACCAATGGTGCAAGCAAGAAGAGCAGTATCAGCCAGAACTGCCAGTTTCCCCAGTCTGAATACTCATGCCAAAAAGAATACATTAATGATGAAACCTTCTCGCTTGCTTTGTTTATTTCCTCCCAATACTGTTTCCTTGACAAGCTAACACCTCCTGCCTTGACGGTGAAAAGCCGCTTATATCCGTATAACAGGCAGCTGCTCATTCTTTTGCTACGTTATTTGCACTGTTTCGCTGCCTACTTATTAAACTATCCCAGCTCCTTGTCTTTATACGAAAAGAGCTAAAAAAGTGATAAAAATAGTAGGTATGATAATTTTAGTCATCATGTCATAAAGATTAAGGAAACAATAAAACCAACGAAAGGTTATCAAGATCCCTGGGATCATCAAATAAAATTGGCCGACTTATCATTGGAATTGGATGGAAAGCAGCTTGATAAGCTAAAAGATCATCCCATTAGGGCTGAAGAGGAAGGGTTAAATAGATATTACGGGGAGGCTGCGTATTTAACCTTAAGGGATAAGGAAAACGATAAATCTCTGTTTGTGGTCCTGTTAAAGAAAACGAGAGAATTACAAAGGGAAATGCCTAATGGGGATATAGCCGGCTGGGTTCCAGAGGAAAAGCTGGCATATACATCTTATGCTTTAGATGAAGCGGGAAATGTGGAAAGCAGTTCTTTTACCTTCGCAGACCCAGACGCCTTACAAACCGAATTGCTCAATGCTGGAGGAGTTGGCCCTTACCGTATTGGTTATTATACGGATGCTTGGGAAGTCTATCCCACCATATTTTTTCCATTCCTATTTCCGTTTTTCACTTTAATGATTGGGTTGATTTTATGTATCGTTCATTTGCCCATTAATAAAAATCCCAGCCGGCAGTTACTATAAACTGCCGGCCGGTTAGTTTATTGCAATATGTTTTGCTCTCCTGATGAATTCTGGTTATGAAATGACAGGTTTCATGGTTTCTTTTAATACATTAACCGAATGATCGAATTGTGTTTTTTCCTTTTCGGTTAGCTTCAGTTCAATAATTTCCCTGATCCCAGAACGATTAATGATGGCCGGAACCCCAACATATACATCTGAATGTCCATACTCTCCATTTAAGTATGAAGAAACGGTAAGGATGCTGTTTTCATTATTTAGGATGGCTTTCGTAATTCGTACAAGGGACATCCCAATCCCATAGAATGTGGCCCCTTTGCGTTCAATGATATGGTATGCCGCGTCCCTGACGCTGACGAAAATATCCTGCAGACACTCTTTACTAATCTCTTTTTTGTTCTCCAGCACTGTTTTAAGAGGCTCAATTCCAACGGCCGCATGGCTCCAGACAGGGAGCTCTGTATCCCCATGCTCACCAATAATGGCAGCATGAACGTTCCGGGTATCCACTTTTAAATACTGTCCAATCGCAAATCGCAAGCGTGCAGAATCCAACACCGTCCCTGAACCGATGACACGTTCTTTTGGCAGTCCTGATACTTTCCAAGTCACATACGTCAAGATATCCACGGGATTGGTTGCCACTAGGAAGATGCCATTAAATTTGCTGTTCATTACGTTTTGGATAATTTGCTTAAAAATTTTTGCGTTTTTCTCGACTAGCTCCAATCGTGTTTCACCGGGTTTTTGCGGCAATCCCGCTGTAATGACGACTAAATCCGCTGTTTCGCAGTCACGATAAGAGCCATGCCATACATTGATCGGGGAAGGCGCAAATGGCATCCCATGGTTTAAATCCATGACTTCTCCTTCGGCTTTTGCCTCATTCACATCAATTAAAACCAATTCTTCTGCTACCCCCTGGTTGATCATGGAGTAGGCATAACTGCAGCCAACTGCACCGGTCCCGATTAAAACCACTCGATTGATATTTTCCATCGTGATTTTTTCTCCTTTCAGGTTAAAAAAGTATCCAGCTGACAATCCCAATTAAAATAAGGAAGATTAAACTGTATTTGATGGTGAACTTAAATAATTCATTGTCTTTTCCGGCAAGTCCGACTGCAGCTGCGGCGACAGCAATGGACTGGGGAGAAATCATTTTAGCCATGGTTCCGCCCAGTACATTGACGGCTACCATTGTTTCAGGATCAATCCCTATTTGAACAGCAGTGACGGATTGAAGCGGCGCAAATAAGGAACCGCTGTTAACGACCGAGCCCGTTAAAAACACCCCTAGCCACCCTAACACAGGGGAGAACAAGGGAAAAATGGTGCCCGTGGAAGTGAACGCCAGCCCAAGTGTCGATGACATGCCCGAGTAGTTGCAGATGTAAGCGAAGGCTAGTACGCTGCAAATGGTCAGAACCGGCGCAAATAATTCTTTCGCCGTTTCTTTTGTCGTGTCCAGGAGCAGCTGCCCGCTGCAGCGAAATAGAATACTTGCCACAATGATGGTAATGATAATGGCAGTCGTGGTGGATGAAAAAGGATCGAGCTTGAATACAGCTGAAAATGCTGTGTCTTCTGGAGCAACTGGAGCGTGTTTGATGACCAAGTTGTCCAGTCCTCGTATGGGGATTAAAAAGACTAATTTTTCTAAGGAACCCCCTGGAATAAATAAATTTTTAAAAAAAGGCAGGTTGAAAATGGTTACGCAAAGCGTCAAAAAGACAAATGGCAGCCAAGCGAACGCAATCCTTCCAAGTGAGTATCGTACGTTTGCATCCTGCACTTTCTCTTTGTTCACGCGAAAAATTTCTTTTGGTTTCCACACTTGCAGGAAGAGAGCGAGGGCGATCAGGCTGACGATGGCAGCCAATATATCGGCAAGCTCTGCCCCCAGCGTCGTCAACACCACGGCCTGTGTCAGGGCGAAGGAAAGGCTGCTTACCAAAACGGCAGGGAAGGTTTGCCTGATTCCTTTGAAACCGTCTATGATAAAAATCAGCAAGAATGCGACAACGATGCACAAAATGGGGATCACAATGGCGGTATATCGTGCCACTGTCAGTGCATTTAATCCTGTCAGCAGGGCCGGGACGGTTACAGGTATGCCCATGGCTCCGTAGGCACCCCCGGCAATATTGGCGATTAAGCAAAGGCTGGCAGCATAAAGTGGATGGAATCCTAGTCCTACTAAAATGGCTGCTGTGATAGCGACAGGTGCACCGAAGCCAGCCGCACCTTCCAAAAAGGCCCCAAAGGAGTAGGCGACGATTAGAACCTGCAATCGCTGGTCGGCTGTAATAAACGAGATGCTATTTTCGATGATTTCGAATTTGCCCGTCTTGACGGTGATTCGATAAAGGAATATGGCGGCAAATACGATGGAGGCCACTGGCCAGATCCCTGCTAAAATGCCGTAAATTGCTGACATGAATACCATGGCAGCAGGCATTTGATAAATAATGATGGCAGCCAGTCCTGCTGCGATAATGCTATAGAGTCCAGCAACATAGCCTTTTAATTTGAAAACTGACAGCATGACAATAAAAAAGATGATCGGAATGGCCGCCACAAGGGCTGATAACCAGATGTTGTTCAATGGATTATACGACTGGACCCACGCATTCAAGCCATTCACTCCCTAGTTTTTCTCGGGTGCCTCTTTCATTGTTAAGGTAACCTATTCTGCTTTCTCTAAACGTACTTTTTGCCATTTTACATTTTTATGGCTGTAATTCCTGCCATTTTCTGTTGGCAAAGCGAAAAAGAAGGATCAATAGAACAGCAGTGAATGGATAGGTGGGAATGGAGTAGTAAAGTTTCCAGCCGTTATAGGTAAGGAAATGATTTTTTACACAAACCCATTCGAAAAACACCGCAAATCCTGTCCAAAACAGAATGTACCAAGCCGTTTTTTTTTATCCAGTTTCCCTTTGTCATAGCCGTACAGAAAGAGCAGGGAAGCACATGGGTACATAAATAGATGGAACAGTACCGCAGACATTTCAAAGGTGGGATTATCGCCAAAATAATAAAGGTGAAAGGGGGAAACAGACAGAAAGTAATCCACCGATGACACATATACAGAGTTAAATACCCAGATAAGAATAACAATTACGGGTGGAAAGTACTTCTTGATAAGTAAAAACAAAGCGAACATGATAGCTGAAGAAAAAATAGAAAACCAATCATTCCAATCAAAGCTGACATTCATTAATAGAACCTCCTTTCCCCGCGATAAAGTTTCAACCGAAAGAATTTCATAATTGCCATTAATCCTGTCAATGCGGTCGACCAAAAAAGAAACGACCACCAAATCTGCCACTGGACATGACTAAAAATCCCCACATAATCCGCCAACCATTCCAATCCTGTTAACAAGAAAACCGAAAAAATGAATAAGAAAAATTTTATCAAGCTAGATGATATAATAAGAAAAACGTGAAGATAGGTCACCATTAAGACAGGATACAGGATGCTCCGGTTCAGATAGCCGGCAAATTCATAGCTTTGCCTATCAGGTATTATGATGGTTTTAAAATTTAACAGGCATAAAGCAGAAAAATTTTGCAAGAAATAAGAAGCTAACATCCAATATACAGCAATTTCCAGAATATGCAGCCGCTTTTTTATCTTCGTAAAGAGGAATAAGGCAGTTCCATTTAAAATGACATAGAAAAATAAAATCATTCCAGTAAGCTCCTTCAGAATGACCTGACCATGGGACCATGGGGACGGTTCTTGTGGAAAAAATTCTGCTGAACCTTGCCCAACAGCATTTCAGGTATGTATTAGATATTATCACCAATCAGCCCCAAATTACTCATGACACCAGAGAATCTGAGAACCGCCATTTTTATTCATGGAATCAAAGGAATTCCTCGAAATATGTAGAAAACAATAAAAAAGATATTCATATTAAAGGGGATGCGCTTGGGGATCAATATGATCTAGTCAACGATTTTGTCATCGAAAAATTGACGGAACAAACGGAATATTGGTACCAGTATTTTGATGGCAAGTCCGTGTATATTGGTTCACGAGGAAATAAAGACTTTTATAGAACCATTAGCGGATTAGAAAGTGTGCATGTGAAACTGCCTTGGCCGCGGATTTTCGAGGCCGAGCTTGAACCTCATTTAATAGTGGAGTGACCAGAGGGACGGATCTTGCGGTGTAAACCAGCAAGATCCGTCCTTTTGAAACTCCAGCTAAGATAGAAACTTACGTAAATAGAATTCAAATAAGATGTCAATGAGAGCGACGATGGTGGATCTGGCGGTTAAGTCATAGCCTGCATAGGTGACCCGTGTGACGTCTGCACTTATGCTTTTTTGGACAAGCTTGGACAACGTGCTGTCATTTCCATTGGTGATCGCCAGCGTGTAGATATTTTTAAAACGCAATTTCTCAGCTGCCTTGACAACGGTACCTGTCTCTCCGCTGGATGAAATAAAGACAACCACGTCGCCTCTTTCCACCATATTGGGCAGCAGATCAATAATGTGGGACTCATAAACATATGAGGTGGATTTATTCACCTGCATGAGCAATTTGCTAAAATATTCCCCCATCATCTTGGATAGACCTACCGCTACAATAAACACCCGTTTCGATTGCATCAGCTGTTCGCTGATATCCTCCAAATCTTTTGTCTGCAATAAAGACAGCGCTTTATCCAAACTGCTTTGATAGCGGTCCACGATTCCTTCACGATCTTGATGGGGTCCAGAATCCGTTTCCAATTCTTTTAAAATATATTTAAATTCACTAAAGCCCTCTAAGCCCAGCTTTTGGCACATCCGAATGATCGTCGTCGTACTCACATTGTTCAATTCCGCCATAGCCGTTAAGGATAGAGTTTTAGCCGTTTTCAGATTTTCTTCTGCATAATAAAGAACATATCTTTCTGAATAAGTTAAGTCGTTAATATAGGAGGAAAAACGTTCTACAATTTTCCCCAAGGGTCATTCCTCCCTCTAGTAGCGTTTCATTAATTATAGCATAGCTGGAGGATGTGCCATGAAAGGAAGCGAAACGATTTCATTTCGAATGTACAAAAGTACATTTTTAGTATAATCGGAGGGTATCAGTTTGTGTTAAAACTTAACTGTAAGGGATTTCAGTAAACATTTTCATAGATAAAAAGAGGGTGAACATCAGTGGAGCTTAAACGCATGACTTCCAAAGAATTAATTCTTTTTCGAGAAAGTCTTCCCACAAAAGAAAGTGTGATAGAGGAACTGGCAGAACGTCTCTATCAAAATGGCAACATCAGTTCTAAAAAGAATTTTTTAGATTCTGTGTTTGAAAGAGAAAAGGTCTCTCCTACCGGTTTAGAAAATGGCTTTGCGATTCCGCATGGAAAATCGAGTGCCGTCAAAAAGGCAGCCTTTGCTGTTGCCCGACTGCAGCAGCCGGTTGAAAAATGGGAAAGTATCGATCCCAACAACAAGGTCCAATTGGTCTTCCTGTTAGCCATTCCAAAAGCGGAAGAAGGGTCGGTCCATCTGCAATTGCTTTCTGAATTAAGCATGAGACTGATGGATGGTGAATTTGTATCCGGCTTAATGGAAGCAAAATCACCTGAGCAATTGCTGAAGGCACTTGATCAAGGCGTTCGAAAAGAGGATGAGGCAGCTGCTTATGACAAAACCGTTTTAGCCATTACAGCATGTGCGACGGGTATTGCACACACCTATATGGCAGCGGAGGCGTTAGAAAAAGCCGGCCGGGAGCTGGGCGTACGAGTTATTACCGAAAAGCAGGGAGCAAACGGCATCGAAAACCAGCATGACGCTGAGGTGATTCGTCAGGCAGATGCGGTCATTTTTGCAACCGATATTATCGCAAAAGGAAAAGAGCGGTTCAACGGAAAACCATTTGTCCAAACCCGTGTCGCGGATCCATTGAAAAATGCCAAAGAAATTATTCAAAAGGCGCTGCAATCTCCGGATGGCATTGTTTCTGAGGATCAAGCGGCAGCGGCCCAGAGCGGTAGTAAAAAACAGGGGCGGCTAGCGGAAATGGGACAGGCTGTCATGACGGGTATTTCCTATATGATTCCAGTACTTGTGGCAGCCGGCATCATGATGGGAATCGCCAAAATCGGGGCCATGCCGTTTGATCTTGTCAAAGTGATTTCCGATCCAAAATACGCGGAATCTGCGAACGAACTCATTGTCATTCTTCATTATTTAGATGCATTTGGCGGATTAATCATGAAATTCATGTACCCAGTCTTTGCGGCCTTCGTGGCCTATGCCTTGGCAGATCGGGTCGGACTTGTTTCTGGTTTAATCGGCGGTGTCTTTGCCGGAGGACTGCATTTTGTCTTCTGGGGCAACCCAGATGGGATTCCATCAGGATTTTTAGGGGCTTTGGTTTTAGGCTTGGCAGCGGGTTATATTTCGAAATTCTTAAATAACAAAATTCATTTGAGCAAAAATTTTGCCGCCATGAAGCCGATGCTGCTCATTCCTGCTATCAGTGTCCTGTGTATTTTCCTATTAAACTTTTACATTGTCGATCCCGTGTTTGGCGGACTGAATACATGGCTTCGGGAATGGATCGAGTCGTTAAAGGAATCAGGGGATGTCTTGCTGGCCTCGATTATTGCCGCTGCAACCGCCTTTGACCTGGGCGGGCCGATTAATAAGGCGGCAGGGGCCATTGCCATTGGTTTGGCTGCTGACCAAGTATACCCGCTTACAGCAAGGGTTCTGGCGATTGTGATTCCGCCAATCGGATTAGGACTGGCAACCATCATTGATAAATATGTCGTGGGCAAGCGAGTATTTGATGCAAACCTTCGCGTAGCGGGAAATACTTCGTTAATACTTGGTTTCTTGGCGATTAGTGAAGGAGCGATTCCATTTATGCTCAGGAACCCGCTGATTGTCATTCCGATTAACCTGATTGGTGCGATGCTGGGTTCTTCCTTAGCGGTTGTTTTAGGGGCAGTTCAATGGTATCCGCTGCCTGCTGTTTGGGGCTGGCCGCTGGTAGAAAACCTATGGGCCTATTTAATCGGCTTGGCTGCAGGTGTCTTGTTTATCGCCTTTGCCAATATCTTTATCCGTTTTTCGTTGATGAAGCGAAAAGGCAAACTCTAAAATTTTTTCAATAAATTGGGTCAGAGTTGAAAATGATTCTTTCATTCTGTCCCTTTTTACATTATGACTTCTGGGAGTGTATCACGATGGGAGAAAAGCAAGTGTTCGTAGTTCCGCATTCTCATTGGGACCGCGAGTGGTATTTTACAATCGAGGACTCCAATATTTTATTGGCGGAGAATCTCGACTGTTTGCTGGACGTATTAGAAAATGATCCGGATTTTTCGGGTTATGTGTTTGATGCGCAAGCATCGTTAATCGAGGAATATCTCAAAATCTGCCCGGAGAATAAAGAAAGGCTGGCGTCGCTCATTCGGGAAAAGCGGATCTTCTTTGGGCCTTGGTATACCCAAGCGGATACGTTATTGGTCAATAAAGAGTCGATTATCCGAAACCTGTTATACGGAACTAAGATTTCGAAGCAAATGGGCCATAGCATGAAGGTGGGCTATTTGCCCGATATTTTTGGGCAAAATGCCTATCTTCCTTCGATTTTCCAAGGATTTGATATCGAATATAGCATTCTTCAGCGCGGGATCTATACGGACCAATTGCAGGGCGATCTGAACTTTATTTGGAAATCGCCGGACGGCAAAACTGTCAAGGCCAATAACCTTTATTTGGGCTATGGCCCGGGGAAGTTTTTGCTGGCAGACGACGACTATCTAGCAGACCGGCTGGTGCCGATGCTCGCGAAATTAGCCGAATTGAACCAAAGCACAGATCGGCTATTGCTGCCTGCTGGCGGGGATCAGGTCCTCGTCCGGAAACACTTCCCTGATACGATTGAAAAATTAAATGCCATGGATCCGCAGCATCATTATGTATTGTCCGACTATGAAACCTTCATGGAAGAAGTGTGGAACAAGGATGGGGCAGCCTTTACCAACGTATTGGAGGGAGAGCTGCTCGGGCCGCAGAAATCCCGGATCCACAATACCATCGGCTCGCAGCGCTATGATATCAAGCAGTTCAATACTGCGGTTGAAAATAAATTGCTGTATCAGCTGGAACCGCTGGCCGTGATCGCCCGCACACTTGGTTTCAAGTATCCAAAACAATGGCTGGACCAAATGTGGAAGCTGCTGTTTGACGTTCATGCCCATGACAGTATCGGCGGCTGCAACTCGGATGATACCAATCGCGAAATTCTGCATCGTCTCGGAAAAATTGACCGGATGGCCGATGGGTTGTTGAATCTGTTGAAAAAACAAATGACGCAGGCAGTCAGTAATCACTTGAACAACGAATCGATTTTACTGGTGTTTAATACTCTTCCTCAAAATGACAGCGGGTATATGGAAACCGTTGTGTTTTCCAAGGAGAAGGATTTTAGCATTCAAACCTTGCAGGACGAAGCGGTGCCTTTCCAAATCGTTGAGCAGCAAACCTTAAGCGGAGGCAAGAAAATTGTCGTGACTGCGGACGGGGAAATGGAAGAGGAGGTTCCCGGCTACTATCGGTCCGTGATTGGGCTGGATGTACATAATGTTCCGGCAATGGGCTATGCTGCCTATCAGCTGATCGAGGGGGGGCAAGAAGCGAAGCGTGTTCATCCATCCGATTCGGTGGCGATTGGGAATGAATTCTTGGAAATTTTCTATCAGGATCACCGGCTAACATTGAAGCATTTCGCTTCCGAAACGATGCTGAACGAGTTCTTGCGCTTTGAAGAGGAAGGAGATGCCGGAGATTCCTACGATTTTTCTCCACTTGAAACTGGCGGGGTCATCACCTTCACCCATGCAGAACTCATTCGTGTAGAAAAAGGGGAGCTTTCCGAATCAATGGAGGTAAAGCATCGGGAAGAAGTCCCGGTTAATCTGGCAGCACGTGAGCTGGGAGAGTCATTTGGTGAGCTGGAAATTATCACAACGTTAAAGATTTATAAAGGCGAACAGCTGGTTCGTGTCCATCATGAAATCGATAATCAGGTGAACGATCATCGGGTGCGGGCAGTTTTGAAAACACCAGTCGGCAGCCCGGATACTTCGTTTGCCGATCAAGGCTTTAGCCTATTAACTAGAAAGACCCGAAATCCTTATCTGAGAAACTGGCGGGAAAAAGGGTTTGCCGAAGCACCGGTTCCAATTTACCCGTTGGAAAATTTCGCTGGTGTAACCGGTGAGAACGGAACACTTGCCGTGCTGACCAAAGGGCTTAAAGAGTACGAGGTGCTGCCGGAAACGGGAGAATTCGCCTTAACCCTATATCGTTCCGTCGGGCTGCTTGGACGTGATGATTTAGCCTGGAGGCCGGGACGCGCCTCCGGTATCAATAATAAGGTGGTCTATACGCCGGATGCCCAGCTGGAAGGAAACTGGACGTTTGATTATGCGATTTATTTTTCAAATGAATCCTTGAAGGCGGAAAAGTTATTTGCTTGGACGGATCAATTCATTGGACATCGTATGGCATACCAGAAACAGAGCTTGAATACATTCGAAGAGCGTTTGGAGCGGTTTGAAATTCCTTATCCGGCAGAGGAACTGCCTGAGGCGTTCTCCTTATTCCAGCTGACGAATCCCCGCGTGTTCATGAGCGTATGCAAACAGGCCTTTGAGGATGACAGCCTGATTGTCCGCCTGTTTAATCCCGGCGAGATGAAAGAACAGACGGAACTGTTTTCTGATCACATCGATCAAATGATCCAAACCAATTTGGCGGAGCAGCCGATGAAAGCGGCTGGTTCCACTTTATGCGTACCGGCAAAGGGCTATCTGACATTAAAACTGATACTTAAGGATGAAGCAAATGGATAAGCAAACATTTTTACAAGCTGCGGAAGGAAAACTTCAGGAAATTTACGGGGCTGCCGTTCAGGATCAATACTTTGAGGAGTTTCGGTCCCTGGTTAATCGCTGGGAAGGAAAAGAGTGGAATAAAAATACGGCCCTGTCGGAGGAAAATATTTATCTGATTACGTACGGGGATAGTATTTATCAGCAGGGAAGGCCGACACTTGAGACCCTTCATACGTTTTTGAAGGAACATGCAGGGAAATCGATTACTGATGTCCATTTATTGCCGATGTTCCCTTATACATCGGACGATGGTTTTTCCGTGACCGATTACCGGACGATTCATCCAGATCTGGGGGAATGGGGCCAGATCCAGCAATTGGCCGCAGATTACCGGCTGATGTTTGATTTCGTGGCAAATCATTGCTCGAAATCGAGTGAATGGTTTCAGGAGTATGTAAACGGAAATTCGAAATACGAGGAATATTTTATCCCGAAAGACCCAGCTTTTGATGCTTCTATTGTCGTTCGTCCGCGAACCTCCCCCTTGTTCCATGAATACAGCGGGGAGAATGGGGTGAAGACGGCTTGGACAACGTTCAGCGAGGATCAAGTTGACTTGAATTTTAAACATTTCCCTGTCCTGCTTGAGATGACCGATATCCTGCTCGAATATGCCTATCACGGTGGGACGAGCATCCGGCTGGACGCGATTGGGTTCATATGGAAGGAATCCGGAACGACTTGTATGCATTTGCCGCAGGCCCATGCAATTATCCAATTGTGGCATTTGGTTCTGGATTATTCTAAGCCGAATACGCAAATGATCACGGAAACCAATGTTCCTCATCAGGAGAATATTTCTTATTTCGGGGATGGTACGAATGAAGCGCATATGGTTTATCAATTTTCCCTGCCGCCGCTTGTTTTGCATACCTTTACCACCCATGATGCCAGCACGCTGACCGCTTGGGCCAAAACAATTGAAAAAGTGTCCGGCGAGGCCACTTATTTTAACTTTTTATCCAGCCATGACGGAATCGGGATGCGTCCGACGGAAGGGCTGTTAACAGAAGCTGAGAAGCAGAGGCTAGTGGAGAAGGTCCTTGAGAATGGCGGCAAGGTTTCTTATAAGAATAATCCCGACGGAACGCAGTCCGTTTATGAATTAAATATTAATTATTCGGATGCCCTGCTGAATAAGGAAGAGGATTTGACGGAGGAACTGCAGGTACAGAAAATTCTTGCTGCCCATTCGATTCTCTTGTCTGTCATAGGGGTGCCGGCGATTTATTATCATTCGTTACTCGGCTCGCGCAATGATGAAAAAGGCTATTTGGAATCAGGCATCAACCGCCGGATTAATCGGGAAAAGCTGGAGTATAACCGGATCGTCACGGAACTTGAGCAGGACTCAAGGCGGAAGCAAATTTTTGAAGGCATGAAAAAGCTGATGGCTATCCGGCAGCAGCACGGAGCGTTTTCACCGTATGCGCCGCAGGAGGTATTGGATTTAGGAGAGCAAGTCTTCGCCCTCAAACGAACGAACCAAGATACTGGAGAGGACCTCTATTTTATTGTCAACGTTAGCAGTGAACCGGTCACCGTTGACTTGGATAGAAACGTAACAGACCTTATCAGCGGAGAGAAGGTAAATGGAAAGCTGGTATTAGGTTCGTACCAATTCATTTGGGGAAAATGAAGCTTGAGAAAAAGGACATGAATCATTTACTAAGAGACCGGCTTGCCCACTAAGCCGGTCTCTCCACGTATGCCGCCCCGGGCCAGACCTTCTACATTCTCATTTCTGTATCAACATCAAAGAAATGCCCTTTATTCATATCAAAAGCAAGCTCGAGCGTTTGGCCTGGTGTGATGTCCGCTCTCGCCTTCACGCGGGCAATCAGCTCCTGCCCTTCGATACTGGCATAAAGAATCGACTCCGCTCCCGTCAGCTCGGAAACATCTATTGTGGCATGTATTTTGGATTCGGAGAATTCATCTTGAGGATTCAGCTCATCGTGAATATCCTCAGGACGGATCCCAAAGATAATGTCCTTTCCGATATAGTTCTGTTCCTCGAACGACTTCCATTTCTCCTCCGGCAGCGTAAAAGTGGTGCTTCCTACAACGAACTTCCTATCCTCCAGTCTTCCTCTTAAAAAATTCATTGCTGGTGATCCAATAAATCCACCGACAAAGACATTCATAGGGTTTTCATACACTTCCTTCGGTGTGCCAATCTGCTGAATGACGCCATCTTTCATGATGACAATCCTAGTTGCCATTGTCATGGCTTCTGTCTGGTCATGGGTGACATAGATCGTCGTGGTCTGCAGCCGTTGATGGAGCTTGGAAATCTCAGCACGCATCTGCATCCTGAGCTTGGCATCAAGATTGGATAAAGGCTCGTCCATTAAGAACACCTTCGCATCCCGGACGATAGCCCGGCCCAAAGCAACACGCTGCCGTTGTCCGCCTGATAATGCCTTTGGCTTGCGGTTAAGATAGGGTTCAAGTCCAAGGATCTTGGCAGCCTCCGTCACACGCTTGGCGATTTCTGCCTTCGGAATTTTACGCAGTTTAAGGCCAAACGCCATATTTTCAAAGACAGACATGTGGGGGTATAAGGCATAGTTTTGAAACACCATGGCAATATCCCGGTCCTTCGGGGCCACATCGTTGACTCTTTTTTCATCGATATAAAAATCCCCGCTTGATATTTCCTCCAGTCCGGCAATCATCCTTAGCGTCGTCGATTTGCCGCAGCCTGAAGGGCCGACAAAAACAATGAATTCATGGTTTTGGACATGAAGGTTAAAATCGTTAACCGCTGTTACTTTACCATCGTAAACTTTAAAAATCTTTTCTAGTCTTAATTCCGCCATGTGGAACCTCCTTGGAGTATGCTTATTTATCGCTTTGCTGGCAAAATTTAGCAGCCATGGATTTGCCTGCATCATAAGCTCTTAAATATGCCTCCCATTATAGCAAGTTAAAAAACTAGAATCTTCTATATTGTAAGAAAGTTTGACATACTTTAAAGGAGCAGCCAGGAGAACCGTCCCTGCGGCATCTGCGGCATCCAGCGGCATCGCATAACAAATGTTCATGAGAGGTGTAACTTCTTTTAAAATTGAACGTTTTGATTGATATAGACGTCTAGTAAAAAAAGGAGCCTAAAAGTGGATTGGGAGAAAATATGGATCGACCATTGGAAAGAGATTTATATATATGTTTTTTTACGAGTCCGCCATCAGCAGGAAGCGGAGGATCTTACGCAAGAAACGTTTATCAGGGCCATCCGGACAGAGGAACGATATACGGAAGAGAGTGTCAATATCTCAGCACTTTTAAAAATGATCGCCAGAAATCTGATCATTGACAAATGGAGGAAAAAGCAAAGAATGGAGGACCCATTAGAACTAGAGCCTGATCAGCTGCTGGAAGATCAGGGAAAAGATTTAGGCAAACTGCTCGAGCAAAAGGAACAAGTAGACTATGCACTCTCCTTATTGAAGGAAGAACAGAGGATCATCATCGTGCTCCGTCTCTTGCAGGGACATTCGATTAAAGAAACGGCAGCAGTGCTTGGAAAGTCAGAAAACTATGTGAAGGTGACCCAATTTCGAGCAATTCAAAGGATTAAGGACCTGATGAAAAAACAATTTTTGGAGGAGGCTTCACAATGAATTTTTCAAAAGAAGAGAGACTCTCCCAATACATTGATCGGTTAAATCAGCAAATCCACGAGGCTGATGGGCCAGCTGATCAAGATTGGATGGATCTGATGGATACCGTTCATTTGATTAAACTTTCAAATGCCATCGATATGCCGGCTCCGGATTTTCAGGATAAAGGGAGGCAGCGAATTAAACAGGAGTTAGCCGAAAGACAGCCAAAGGCCGCCCCAGTAAAACCACCCAAAAAACGCACTTGGAAAAAGTATTATATGCCGTTAGCAGCAGCTTGTCTGGTCGGTTTATCCATTACTTTGCCGTCATTTTTTCCAGAGCAAAAAGCAGAGGCAGAGCAGATTCGTGCGGTAAAGGAGGAACAGTTGGTTTCGTTGGGCATGGAAAAGGCAAATAATCCCATGCCGCTGTCTGACGGGGAAAGCATTGGATTTGAGAAGGATGAAAAAATCGTTAGCTGGAACCAAGTCAATCAGGTCATCAAAGAATTCCCGAACGATTCCTTTCAATATATGAGAAGTCCTGCATGGTCCCCGGATGAGAAGAGAATTGCCTTCTCTGGTTATCAAACCAAGAATGCAGGTATATGGTTAATGGACCAGAATGGGTCAAATGTCCGCCAGCTGGCAGCGCCGGAATCTCCTGATGAATTTTATGACCACCCAACATGGTCGCCGGATGGCAGGAAAATTGCTTTTGCCAAACAACGATATGCCATGAATGATTCACATGGCCACACCCAAACAGGTGAGGAAATATGGATGCTGGAGATTGAGACTGGGAAGTTAACAAAGATTACAGACGGCTCTGAACCGAGCTGGTCGCCGGATGGAAAAATGATCACCTACACAAAAACTCAAAAAAGTGGGGGAAAAGAAGTGTGGGTAATCCACTTGGATGGTTCTGATCCGCTAAAATTAACGGAGGGAATGGAGCCTGATTGGTCCCCGGACGGCCAATTCATCACGTTTGCCAGAAATAGCAGCACACGTCAAAAAGCGGAAGGAATAAGGGCGGAGATAGTTTCATCTTTCCGGGAGATATGGGCGATTCATGTGGACAGCAAAAAGGAATCACGGTTAACCGAGTCCAAAATAGATGAACAAGAGCTAGATAGCCTGAAGTCTTCATCCCAATCGGAAACAAGCGATGTGCCGCAAGAGTTTGTGTTGAACGGTCAATATAGCGACTGGCAGCCGCATTGGTCAAAGGATGGGAAAGCGATCGTGTTTGTTCGGGATGCCAATGAAGAAAGCGGCAATCACTTTAGCCTAATGAAAATTATTTTAAAATATGAATAATCACAGAAAGAGATGGAATACACAGATGAAGTCAGGAATCATTATTTGTTCGGTTTTATTGGCCATGACTGTCTTGGCCGGCTGCGCTTCGATATCCTCGAAAAAGTTGGAACCGAGTCGACAAGGAGAAACCAATGTCAAAGAAACGAAATTGACTCAGGAAAATCCCGCAGTCAAAACGGATGCAAGTGTTCAAGAGGTCCAGTTAGACCACTTGAAACTAAACGTAAACAGCCAATGGACGGTTCAAAAAGGACTGGATTCTGCTGCCTTTTCGATTCAGGGGAAATCATTAGGAGTCATTGAGGGGATGGCCTATGCTGATACAGTAGAGGCCATATTGCCCAATCAATCGATCGCAATGGAGAAACAAAAGCTTGAGCAGCTGCCGTTTGATGCCTATATGGTCTCAACAACCAGTGATGCCATCCAGTCAACCTCCCATCAGGAAACCCATATCTTCATTTTTGTAGAGCCAAAAAAGGAAGTTTATGATTTGCATGTTGACGCCGAAGCAGTCGATCAAGCAGCCATCATGCAAATCATCCAATCAGTCTCTATCCAGTAGAAACCTTTCCTATGCACATGGAACATCTTGGCACAAAGGGAAACATTCTTTATGATAGAACTATCACATGTTTGGAGGATGTTGCCATGTTTGGTGCGATTGAGGCGGGAGGAACAAAGTTTGTTTGTGCAGCCGGGGATGAAGACGGGAGAGTAGTGGAGCGGATCCAGATTCCCACCACTGTCCCTGAGGAAACCATGCCGCAAGTAATTGATTTTTTAAAAAAATATCCGGTAAAGGCGATCGGTATCGGTTCATTTGGGCCCATCGATGTGAACAAGAATAGCCGCAACTACGGGTATATCACTTCAACGCCAAAAACAGCATGGAGAGATTTTCCCTTTGTTCAGACCATGGAGAAGGCTCTTCAGGTTCCAATCGGTTTCACAACCGACGTCAATGCGGCCGCACTCGGTGAGGTGACTCATGGGGCCGCAAAAGGATTGGATAGCTGCCTATATATGACGGTTGGGACCGGCATCGGGGCAGGTGCAATTGTTCATGGAAGCCTCCTGCAAGGTTTATCCCATCCAGAAATGGGCCATATTCTCGTCCGGCGCCACCCGGAGGATGCTTATCAGGGAAACTGTCCGTACCATTCTGATTGTTTGGAAGGCCTTGCCGCTGGTCCAGCGATAGAGGAGCGGTGGGGGGCTAAAGCAAGTGAACTGGCTGGAAAGAAGGAGGTTTGGGAACTGGAAGGGTATTATCTTGCCCAAGCTCTCATGCAGTATAGTTTCATCCTCTCTCCAAAGAAAATCATTCTTGGCGGAGGCGTCATGCACCAGGAACAAGTATTGCCATCTATCTATCAAAACTTGAAAGAGTTGATCCATGATTATGTGAGTTTGCCTGAGTTGGACAGCTATATAGCTCGTCCCGGGTTAGGCGATGATGCGGGGATTATTGGGGCGTTAATCCTTGCCCAGCAGGCATGGCGGCAAAAGTAAGTGACCTGGAAAAAAGGACACGATTTAAGAGAATCGTGTCCTTGAATGGGCTTTCCGCCTGTTTTATATGATAAGGAATGTCAGAATGGAGAGAAGGATAGAAGTAATGAACATCGCTAGAAGTGGTCTAAGTGCTTTGGTGCGCAGTTCTTTGAGGCTTACGTTAAGACCAAGACCTACCATGGCGGAAGAAAGGATAAAGGTAGTTCCGCTGGAGATCCCATCCTGGAAGGCGGTGGAAACCGGTATCCACGTGCCTAAAACATAGCTTCCCGCTAAACTCATTATTATAAAGCCGGCCAAAAACCAAGGAAACTCAATCTTAGCCGTTTCTTGCGTTCCGGCATTCTTTCGCTTCATCCAATACATAAGGATCAAGCATAGAGGAACGAGCAGCAGTACTCGGCCAAGCTTTGCCAAAAGGGCCATCGCCAGCCCATCCGGACCCGCAGGGGCACCCGCTAATGCGACATGAGCAATCTCGTGGAGACTGCTGCCGCTCCATACCCCGTAGTCAACCGCAGACATGGGAAGAAGCGGGCGAATAATCGTATAGGTAATGGAAAAAATCGTCCCCACCAGTGCAATAATGCCAACTCCAATCGCCGTATCCTCTTCCTTTGCTTTGATAATGGGTGCTGCCGCGGCAATCGCTGCTGCTCCGCATACACCTGTGCCAATTCCGAGAAGCAGCACCAAAGAGGCATCTGCTTTCAGCCGCTTGCCCAGCCATACCGTCACCAGGATGGCAAAGGCAATCACGCCGGCATCACGGACAACCAGCCCCAGGCCCTGGCTAAATATCACATCCATATTTAACTTTAAACCATACAAAATAATCGCAAACCGTAAGAAATATCTGGCGGAAAACTGAATTCCTGCCCGAATTTTTTCGGGATATCCAAACAATTGCCGATAAATAATGGCCAGGATAATCGCGCACGCCAGCGGTCCCACCCGATTAAAGCCCGGCACCAGCGCAAGGGCAAACCCAGCCGCTGCAATCAGGAAGGTAAAGCCAATTCCTCCGAGCCAAAGGCCGGCAGAGGTTTTCGGCTTTGGCTTTTTTTGCTGCTGGCCAGTCGTTTCATTTGGTGGCAAGACCCTTGCCATTTCACCACTCATCCTATCACCCCACAACTAATTTAGTGGTTTTAAGTCTACAGCAGTTTTTTGAATAAGAAAAATAATAATATATAATGGTTATGATAAGTAATTTCGTATACATAAACAGAAAAGGGGGATCGTATGGATCAATATTTAAAGGTATTTGTAAAGGTGGTTGAAAAAGGAAATTTCTCGAAGGCGGCAGAAGAGCTTCATATGACGCAGCCGGCAGTCAGCCAGTATATAAAGGTCCTCGAGGAAACGGCCGGAGCCCGGCTGCTGGAAAGAAGCAATAAGTTTGTCCGCATGAACAAGACGGGAGAAATTGTGTATCACCATGCCAAGGAGATTCTGGCGCTCTATGCGAATATGCAATATTTAGTCGATGACCTGACGAACAATACGAGCGGTCCGATTGCGATTGGCGCCAGTTACACGTTTGGCGAGTATATTCTGCCGCATATCATTGCCCGGCTGCAGGCGCAGTACCCATTGATTACTCCAACAGTGGTAATTCATAATACGAAAGAAATCATCGAACTCGTCCAGTCCTATCAGCTTGATATTGGCATCGTAGAAGGAGGCATCCCCCAGAAGATCCCCGGTGTTGAGGTGGTTGCCGAGGATAAAATGGCTGTTGTTGCCTCCTCGAGCCATCCTTTGCTGAAAAAAGCCGAAGAAGTAAATTTTCGGGATTTAGGGCATGAAACATGGATATTGCGAGAAAAAGGTTCCGGAACGAGGGAGGCAGCCGATTATCTATTTGAACAGATGAAATTTACCCCGAAAAAGATTATGGAGTTCGGAAGCACCCAGGTCATCAAGGAATCGGTGGAGGCCGGTCTTGGCATCAGTCTGTTATCCCACTGGGCCATCAAAAAGGAACTTCGCCATGGGTACATAGGAATGGTAGACGTCAGTGGATCGCCATTTAAGCGGAATTTTTCCATCCTAACCCATTCGCCCTATCAGACGAAAGCCCTGAGTACGTTTATTGAAACTTTAAAGGAATACTTAGAGGAGTGAATTTTTACCGTTAGGGTGTCCTGGTTTTGCCGCCTAGTGCTTCTGGCATTTTGGTTCAAAATCTATTGACCAAACAGGAAAAGGGTGATTTAATAAGGGTAAATTGGTTGGGTCACTGAGCCAAAAAGGAATTTGGAGGTCCCATGGAGAACTAATAGATGGGTGATTTTTTTAATTACAGGGAGGGGAGATACTATGAGAGCTTTGATCACTGAATTGATTTGGAATGAAGGAATCGAGGAGCTGGCCAAACATGGCTTTGAAGTGTATTACGATGAGCGGCTTTGGGAAAACCGCGGAAAGCTGCTGGAAATGGTCAAACAGTACGACGCGCTTATTGTTCGAAACCAAACAAAGGTGGACCAAGAATTGCTAAATGCCGGAAGCCGCCTAAAGGTAGTTGGGCGCTTGGGTGTAGGTATGGATAACATCGATACCGCCGCAGCCAAAAAAAGGGGCATCCAGGTTGTATATGGCCGTCATGCCAATGCGACTTCCGTTGCAGAATATGTGATGGCTGCCATGTTAACCGCTCACCGGCCGCTTCATCTTGCGGATGATGATATTAGAGCAGGGAACTGGAATCGCAAAAAATTTACCGGCGGAGAGATTGCGGGCAAAACATTAGGCCTTATTGGTTTAGGGGAAATCTCGCATCGGGTCGCCAAACGGGCCAGCGCCTTTGGCATGAAAGTGATGGGGTATGACCCATTCATCACCGAGAATGACTTTATTATTTCGGAAACAGGCGTCGTGCTAAGGGAAACGCTGGAAGATTTGCTGGCAGAATCGGATTTCGTCTCGATTCATGTGCCATTAACCCCAGCAACACATTACTTAATCTCTGAAACAGAACTCAACAAGATGAAACCTGCCGCTTATATTATTAATACCTCAAGAGGGGGCATTATCAATGAAACCGCATTGGCTGCAGCATTAAAACAGCAGACGATTGCCGGCGCGTTTTTAGATGTCCTTGAAACGGAACCTATCTCACATTCTAATAAACTTTTATCCTGCGAAACTGCCATGATCACACCCCATATTGCAGGACTCACCGATGAATCCCAGATCAGAACTTCGTTATTAGTAGCAAAAGAGGTCGTAAAAGTGTTAAACGGCGAACGGTCCTTATGCGCTATTTAACCTTAATTTTTAGAAAATTTAAATATTATTGTTGACTATCCAAAAATTAGGTGGTTTAATAAGTGTATAGAAATTGGTTGGGTCACTCAGCCAATAAAAGAGGAGGCTTTACAAATGAGCACGAATAGTCAAGGAACCACTTTGACGGAAAATCAGTCAGAAGCAGCCGGAAAGGTAAGCACCCACAAGTTTTTGATCCATCATCGGGGCGATCATGTCGGGGTAGCAACGAGCAACATCCAAAAGGGGGAGCAAGTCGTCGGCATTTATATGGACGATAATTCCGATGTGACCGTAACCGCTAAAGCGGATATTCCATTAGGCCACAAGATTTCATTGGTGAATCTGGAAGCCGGGGAACCAGTATTAAAATATGGTGTCCAAATTGGCATCACAACAGAAAAGTGGGAAGTGGGCGATTACGTTCATACCCACAATATTAAAACGGCGAGGTGGTAGAAATGGGACAACAGCTTTTTGGTTATCGCAGAGAAAATGGCAAGGTTGGAATTCGGAATCATGTGATTATTTTACCGGTGGATGATATATCTAACGCGGCTTGTGAAGCTGTTGCAAAGCAAATCCAGGGAACATTGGCCCTGCCTCATGCTTACGGGAGACTTCAGTATGGCCCGGATTTAGATTTGCATTTTAGAACGATGATTGGAACCGGCTCTAATCCTAACGTGGCCGCTGTCATTGTCATTGGGATTGAGGAAAACTGGGCGAAGAAAATTGCCGATGGGATTGCGGAGACTGGTAAACCTGTATCCTATTTCTCTATCGAAAGAAATGGAGATTTAGAGACAATCCGTGCTGCCTGCTGGAAGGCAAAAGAGTATGTTCAGTGGGCCACCGAGCTGCAAAGGGTGCCGATTGAGTTAAAAGACTTAACGGTCAGCATTAAGTGCGGCGAGTCCGACACGACCACTGGATTGGGTTCTTGCCCGACTGTGTCTCAAGCGGTTGATCGTTTGGTGGATGCTGGAGCGACTGTGTTCTTTGGAGAAACCTCTGAATTAACCGGGGGTGAGCATATCATCCGCGAACGGATGGCGACTCCTGAGCTAGAGGAGAAATTTATGACAATCTATGAGGATTATGTGGGGGAGATTGCCTCCAAGGGTGTGGATTTATTAGGCTCGCAGCCAACTCAAGGAAATATCGCTGGCGGTCTGTCCACAATTGAAGAGAAGGCATTGGGAAATATTGCGAAAACAGGATCGAAGGAAATCATTGGGGTGCTTGACCCTGCTGAAAAACCGGAGAACGGACCAGGGCTGTATTTCATGGACACTTCGTCTGCTGCCGCGGAATGCATCACGTTAATGGCTGCCGCAGGTGCTGTGCTTCACTTGTTCCCAACAGGGCAGGGGAATATCATCGGCAATCCGATTGAGCCGGTTATTAAGATTACGGCCAACCCGATTACCGCAGGCACGATGAGTGAGCACATTGATGTGGACGTACAGGGGCTGCTGTCCCGCCAGATTACGTTGGAGGAGGCAGGGGACAAATTGATGGAAGTGATTTGCCGTACGGTAAATGGCCGTTTGACGAGTGCTGAAGCACTGGGACACCGTGAATTTGTCATGACAAAATTGTATCGCAGTGCTTAATCCATAATATACCATCCAAATGACCGTGCCGATTCTAGTTGGGCACGGTCATTGAGGCGTCTATCAACACCCGAGGTGCAGGAGAATAAGAGGCACGATCGTTGACTAGGCCCTCAGCATCCCGAAGCAACAGATCCAAACTTACGAAGTGAGCCCGGCTCTTTCACTCTCCCTACACATTTAGCTGCGTAGGGAGTTCACTTTTTATCACGCGTATATATAATAGAAGGAAATAATGAATGAGGAGTCTGCTAATGGGTACTTACCGCGATTCGGATTTAAAGCAATTTTGCGAACAGGTATTGCAGAATTTGGGCATGAATGATGGAAATTCATCT
This sequence comes from Neobacillus muris, assembly GCF_943193175.1. Classification (GTDB taxonomy): domain Bacteria; phylum Bacillota; class Bacilli; order Bacillales; family Cytobacillaceae; genus Neobacillus; species Neobacillus muris. Next base: position 256,144 of record NZ_CALPDF010000001.1, on the reverse strand, counting down.
ATTGTGGCCGATTCTTTAGTAAAAGCCAATTTGGAAGGGACCGATAGTCATGGAATCAGCCGGCTTTCCATCTACGCCAAACGATTTCATGACCAAAGGATCAATGTTAATCCGGCTATTCAACTCACAGAAAAAACATCGTCTGTTTTGCTGGTAGATGGAGATAATGGCTTAGGGCATGTAGTTAGTTATCATGCCATTTCAAAGGGAATCGAGATGGCGAAGCAAAGCGGGATCGTGGCCATCGCTATTAAAAACAGCAACCACTTTGGAACCGCCTCTTATTTTTGCCAATTGGCATGTGAACAGAACCTCGCTTGTATTGGATTTACCAATTCTCCACCGGGAATTGCCCCTTGGGGCGGTAAAAATGCCTTTTTCGGAACGAACCCGATCGCATTTGGGTTCCCTACGGGAGACGACCAGCCCATTATCATTGATTTGTCCACCAGCATTGCCGCCAGAGGGAAAATTATCCTGGCAGCCAAGCAGGGAAATTCGATTCCTGATGGATGGGCCATCGATGAACATGGTTTGCCAACGAATGATGCACAAGCTGCCTTAAAGGGATCTGTCCTGCCGTTAGGAGGGGCTAAAGGTTCCGCTTTGGCTCTAGCGGTAGAAATCTTGACCGGCATCCTCTCGGGTGCAGCTTTTGGTCCGCATGTGAAAAATATTTATGATGAGGGCGAGACAGAAAATGCCAATGTCGGGCATTTCTTCATCCTGCTGGATATAGAAAAGTTTATGCACTTGTCCGCCTTTTTTGAATCGCTTCAAGGCCTGCTCGCGGAGATGAAGGAGGTTCCCAAGGTCCCGGGAGCGAATGAAATCAGGTACCCAGGGGAACGCAGGAAGCGGGACCGGGACCAGCGCCAGCTGCAGGGGATTGAAATTTCGCCCAGTGTGGAGGAGGAATTGCGCCATCTGGGGATCCAGTATGATGTCGTGTTTCCTGCACCTATTTCTTTGCAGCAAATATAAACAAAGGCTGTTCTGCAACGATACAGAACAGCCTTTCTTTTACATTAAAGCATTCGCCGTGATGGAACGCTCAACACTTTCGATATGGTCCCTCATGCATTTTTGGGCCAAATCCGGGTTCCTTTGTTTGATGGCTTCGAGGATCTCCGTATGCTCCTGAACGGATTGTAATGCCCGGCCCGGAATTTGGATCGACTTATTCCGAGATTCGGATAATAAATCAATTAAATAATTCATAATCCCGATTAAGACCACATTGTGGGAACTGTTGGCCAAGGTCATATGGAACTTGTGGTCTAACTCTGCGAGACGCTTATAATCCACCTCGCCCGTTCCTTTGACGATGCCATTCGCTTCATGGACAATTTGCTCCAACTCCAAGAGCTGGTCATCACTTGCGTTTTCAATAGCCCATTTCACGGTCCATTCCTCGAGGATTTTGCGGACTGAGAAAAAGTCCTTGATTTGTTCTGACGAAACAAAGAATGCCTCCGTCATTTTTTTGATTTGATGTTCTGGTGATGCAACGAATACGCCTGTTCCATGTTTCACCTGCAAGTAGCCGTAAGCTTCCAGAATTTTATAGGCTTCCCTGACCGTATTTCTGCTCACGGAAAGCTCCATTCCCATGTCTCTCTCACCAGGGATCCGTTCGCCAGCCTTGTACTCCCCTGCCTGGATTTTTTTCTTGATACTGTCAGCCACTTGCTCGGAAATTCCTTTTCGATTAAATTCCATTTGACCCCAACCTCCTCTGTTCCAATAGAAGCACGATTTATATTTTTTGAAAATAGTAATGCTCCATGTAAAACTAAATCAAGTTTCGTTATATCTATATTTATGGCGTTTGAAAATTAATTTTCCATTTAGGGGCAAAAAATTTCGCAGCCATTCTAGTACTATTTCATTATAGGTTTAGTCACCCAACCACTATAATTTCATTAAACCATTTGTATCATAGCAACGCAATAAATTTCTCCGGTTGGCTAAAATATATTTGATTTTTTCGAAAATTTAAATATAATTAAAAGTGGTTGGGTGGTTGAGCCATGGGAAGAGGGGAGGATTGTGTTAGATTTTAGCGCTAGACATTTGCCCTGCGAATGGAGAGGAAGGAAGTTATATAAGGTATTATGAAAGGGCTTACAGGTTGATAAGGAGGTTATAGAATGAAAAAATGGACTGTCTTTATGATCATTACTTTCGCTTGTTTATGTCTGATTAGCGGCTGCTCGATTACGGCAGCAAGTAAAGGAACAGATGCTGAATATGTTTTAAGGCTTGGACATTTGCAGACTGAGACACACCCTTACCATAAAGGAGCTCTAAAATTTAAAGAGCTGGTTGAGAAAAATTCAGACGGAAGAATCCGAATCGATATTTTTCCAAGCAGCCAGTTAGGAAACGGGCGGGATCAGATTGAAGGAGCCCAGATAGGGTCGATCCATTTCCACATTGGGTCCGTCGCGCCGGTCACCAATTTTGCCCCACAGTTTAATGTCCTCAACCTCCCTTATTTGTTTGAAAGCCGGGAACATGCATTCAGGGTTCTGGATGGAGAAATTGGCGAGGAGCTTGGGGCCACATTGGAGAATCGGGGACTGATGAATCTAGGATTTATGGAAAATGGATGGCGGCATATGACCAATAATGTGAGGCCCATCAAAACCGCTAAAGATGCTGCGAATATGAAAATCCGCGTCCAAGAATCGCCGCCCTATATCTCATTTGTGAAGGCCTTGAAATCGACTCCTGTGCCGGTGCCTTTTGGGGAATTATATACGGCGCTTGAGCAGCATGTTGTGGATGGCCAAGAAAACCCACTTGCGCAAATTTATTTAAACAAGTTAAATGAAGTTCAAAAATATCTTACCTTAACCTACCATAATTATGACGCCGCTGTTTTCATCATGAGTAAAACCACTTTTGATACCCTTCCTAAGGATCTGCAAAAAGTAATCCTCGACGCATCTAAAGAAGCGATTCAATACGAAAGGAAAGTCGCTTTAGAGGAAGAGGAGAAGCTTTTGGAAGACTTAAGAAAAACGGATATCCAAATTGAAGAAAATCCAGATTTAGACTCCTTTAGAGAAGCAGTGAAGCCGGTCTATAAAGAATTTGAAGATTCGATTGGGAAAGATCTTCTGGATAAAATTGAGAGCTTAAAATAACGGATGGAGGTGCAATAGATGAAAAAGTTTGTCGTAGGATTGAGCAGCAAAGTGAATCGTGCCTGCAAAATTCTCTTGATTGCCTGTTTTGTTTTCGCTTTTGTAGCTGCTGTCTATCAAGTGTTTTCCCGCTTCGTTTTGCAAAGTTCTTTCGTCCAAAACCTGCTGCCCATGATTGATTTTTCCATCTTTAATTTAAGCTGGATTGAAGAATTTATCCGCTATATGTTTGTTTGGATCGTTTTTTTAGGGATTGGCATGGTCTATAAGGACAAAGGGCATGCGCATGTAGAAATCCTGCATCATTATCTGCCGCCAAAGTTCAAGAGCAAACTGACGGTCCTCATCGAAGTCATTAACTCCGCTGCCTTTCTGTTTTTAATCATTTATGGCTGGAGAATCTTAAAATTTACCAGCCAGCAAATTTCCCCTTCTATGGGTATCAATATGGTTTGGATTTATTGTTCCGTGCTCGTTTGTTCGCTGATCTGCCTGCTCCACGCACTTGTCCATGTGCTCGAACTGTCAAATGCACAAGAAGCAAAGGTGGAGACGATACAGACAACTGCAGTTGATGAGAATTCCTATTTAGGCCATGAAGGAGGAAGATAAATGACAGTAGCCATTGTCGTCCTGGTTGTATTGTTTTTGTTGATGGTTCTTGGGGTGCCGATTGCGATTTCTTTAATTCTAGCATCGATTTCTGGATTTTTATCCAGTATCTACTATGTTCCACTGGAGGTAGTTCCGCAAAGGCTGATCACTTCTGTTGATTCCTTTCCGCTTCTGGCTATTCCATTTTTCATGCTGACGGGCGAATTTATGATGTCGGGCAGTATGGGCCAGAGGATTGCGGGATTTGCGTTTGCCGCTGTGGGCTGGGTACGGGCAGGATTAGCCCAGGTTACTACCTTAACCAGTATGTTTTTTGCCGGAATTTCTGGGTCAGGAGCAGCAGATACGGCTGCTGTCGGCAAAATGATGATTCCGATGATGGAGAAGAAAGGGTATGACAAAGGGTTTGCTGCTGCCACGGTGGCCAGTGCCGGTACCATTGCCGTCGTAATCCCGCCCTCCATTCCGATGATTGTGTATGGGGTGACGGCAGGGGTTTCGATTGGGGATTTGTTTACGGCGGGGATTGTCCCAGGTATCTTAATTGGACTCTCGCTTATGCTGTTAAACTATTGGCTGACGAAAAAGAATAACTATTCGCAGGAGCATTCAACGTTTGAGTTCCAATCGTTTAAAAAGGCCTTTCTAGAAGGGATCTTGGCTTTAATTTTGCCGTTAATTATTATTTTTGGAATCCGAGGCGGCGTTTTCACTCCTACGGAAGCAGGAGCGGTCGCTGCCGCCTATGCCTTTATTATTAATAAATTTGTCTATAAAGATATGGATTGGAAGGATATCCCTGCTGCCTTTATTCAGGCCGGAAAAATGACGGCGATGGTTGTATTTATTATTGCGGCTGCCAACCTATTTGGCTGGCTTTTGACGGCAGAACAAATCCCGCAGCTGCTGGTTAACTTGGTGACGGGTTTTTCCGATAATCGTTATCTGGTTCTGCTTATGTTCACGGTTATTTTCTTTATCTCCGGGTGCTTCCTGAATGCATCGGCAGCGATTACCATCTTAACTCCATTATTGCTGCCGATTGCTGTGGCCGCCGGAATTGATCCGATCTTTTTTGGCCTTATCATGGTCGTCAACTTGTCTATCGGACTGATTACACCGCCGGTTGGGTTGGATCTTTTTGTCGTCAAAGGCATTGCCGATGTTTCCTATGATAAACTGATTCGATCTGTCACCCCATTTATCCTCGTCATGGCGGCGGACTTGTTGATCATTACGTTTATTCCGGCGATATCGATGTTTTGGGTTTAATTACTTGGCTGGGGACGATTCTTTTTGCATGAAAGAGCATCCGTTTGATGCTCTTATTCATGTTTATCTGGATTGATGGCCCGGCTGCAAATAAAGAAGGAAAAAGGAACCGCCTTGGTCCGCTGTCCTTTACATAAATCCCTAATATCAGGAAAAAATAAAAGGGAGATAATACTGGAGCGTGGTTTTTTTGAATCAATTGGCCTATGGGCGGCGTTTAAGGGCTCATATTTCTGAATTCGGCACAACACAGCTGTACATAAGAAACCCTTGGATTGTGGCCTTTTGGTCTTTTGCGTATCCAGGCTGCGGCAATTTGATGCAAGGCAGGGTGATGACAGGCCTCATTCTTGTTTGCTGGGAACTGTTCATTAATACAAAAGCAAAAGTGAATCTTTCCATTATGTATTCCCTTATTGGCCAATTCGATCGGGCAAAAGAGGCAGTTAACCCACAGTGGTTCCTTTTGTATGTGGCTTTATATGCCTATTCCATTTGGGACAGCTACCGCGGCACAGTCGATTTGAATAAACAATACATTCTATCCGATCGTGAGGACGCACCTGTAAAACATGTCACACTAAAATCATTAGAAACAAATTTTTTTGACAAGAGAAGTCCTTTGTTTTCTGCCACCCTTTCGATCCTTTCGCCTGGATTGGGGCACTTGTATCTTCATAAAGTCATAACAGGCCTTTTCTTAATCGCATGGACCATCTTGGTTATGTACATGTCACATGCGCTGCCTGCGGTCCATTACCTGCTGATTGGAGAGATCAGCCAATCCAAATCTGTTGTAGACATGCAATGGCTTATGTACCTGCCATCAATCTATGGTTTTGTCATTTATGACACATACCAAACAGCCAATGAATATAACATACTTTTTGAAAAGGCACAATCGCAATTTCTGCGGAACCACTATCAATCTCCCAGCTTTAAAATGCCAATGTGAGGTGCTCCCATGAAGCAAAATGCCTTTGTGCGCTATCCAAGGGCCCATATGTCTTCCGTTGCCATTAATTACTTTCATTTGAAAAATCCCTATATCGTCGCGTTTTGGTCCCTTCTAGCACCTGGCTTGGGAAGTTTACTGCAAAACCGAATTCTGAAAGGGCTCATTTTGATTATATGGGGATTGACCGTTAACACCTGTGCCAAGATTAACCTTGCCCTTATCTACTCTTTCACCGGGCAATTTCATGAAGCTAAGCACGTGATAAATACGAGATGGTTTCTCTTGTATTTGGCGGTTTATGTCTATGCGGCATGGGACTCCTACCGAGGAACGGTGGACACAAATAAATTGTATCTGCTAGCGGACCGTGAAGACGCACGCATCAAGCCCTTTGTCATCGCCATATGGGATATCAATTTTTTAGATAAACGGGAACCATGGCTGGCGGCCGCATGGTCTGTCTTAATGCCGGGGCTTGGCAATTTATATTTGCACAAAATGATTACGGGCCTGTTCTTTGTCGCTTGGGCTATCGTGGTAATGGTTCTATCCAATGTTTTTCAAGCCATCCATCTTACTGCAATTGGAGAATTCCAGCAGGCCAAGGCTATTGTGGACGTGCAGTGGCTCCTCTATCTTCCGGCCATTTATGGATTCCAAATGTATAGCTGTTATGTTGCGGCAGTGGAGCAAAATAAATTGTTTGAAAAAGAACAATCTAAATGGCTAAGGGATGGCTATCAAAAAAATGGGTTCAAAATGCCAAAGTGAATGAGAAGAAAGAAAAAAGGTGGAAAGCATGTATATCATTGCATCCTTCGAGCAATCCATATATTTAGAATTAGCCATCTCGTCCTTAGAGCAGCATGAGATCGCGAGGCATCAAATTCTTGCGGTCCCTCTTGATAAAAGAAAAGAGGAAAGAAAGCTATTCGACACGATTCACCAGGCAGATGGGTACAGCCTGTTTGATGTGGCCGCCGTAATTGGCACCTGCTTTATGCTGTTGGGAGCCATTTACGGTATGATTTTACAATGGGGGCCCATTTTGTGGGGGCTGATCGGGTTAGCGGCAGGATTGATTCTAGGCACTCTGCTGAAATTACTGTTCATCAAAAAGCAAAGCAAAACACTAAAAAGAAGCATTTCCACTGAGGTCTTTCTTATGGTCCATTGCCTTGAAGAACAAAGAAAAATGGTAGAGGAGATTCTTTGGGATAACCTTGCTTTAGGTGTAGGCAAATTGAAAGAGTAAGAAGACATAAAAAGGCACAACAAGCTAATTCGTCAATGCTGTGCCTATTCAGCTTGGAGTTTCCAATGATTTTCGATGAGACAGACTGGTCCTTACCCTCTTCTATTTAATTTCACTTCATATTGGAAGTAGTCTGGGCGATAGACTGATTGCAAGAACTCAATGGGGCTTCCTTCAATGGATATGGTCAACCGTTCCATATAAAGCAAAGCTTCCCCCTCTGAAATATTCAGCATTTCAGCCTCATCACGGGTTGCATTCACGGCGCTGATCATCTGCTTGCCTTCATGAAGTTTAATGTGTAACTCTTGCTCTAAATATTGATAGGTAAGAATATCATTCAGTCCATTCTGTTTGCCAATCTCTTGCCCGATTTCTTTTGGAAAATAAGAATGCTCGATCGCAATTGGTTCGCCATCCGCAAATCGGAGCCGTCTTAATTCCCATATCTCATTCACTCTAAGATGTTCTATTATTTTCTTAGAGGGGTTCAAGGTTTCTCCTGATTTGATCACTCTGGCTCCTGGCTTATTGCCCATCGCCTCGATCGTTTCGGAAAAGCCCTTCAATTCTCCTATCCAGTTTTCAGATTGGTTGGTTTTTAGAAAAGTTCCGCTTCCTCTTTTTCGATCCAATAAGCCCTCATCCATTAATGTCTTCAAGGCTGATCGGACGGTGATCCGGCTTACTTGGAATTGTTCAGACAATTCATGTTCAGTGGGAAGTTTCCCGCTTGGATCAACCAAATGCCCAATTAACAATTCTTTCCGAATAAATTCAGTTAATTGATGATGCAATGGAATGGGGCTATTATGATTTAATACGGATTTTAAATCATTCATCTTGCTAATTTGAATTCCCTCCAGAAGACTACTAAAGTAATTTATTCGTTCTCATCCAATCTTATTTTACACTCCGTGATTATTTGGAAAAAGGCTCTCTCCAAAATTTTAGCAAAATAACAAAGAAAGCCCATACCTTAATTGGGTAATAGGCTAGCTTTGGAAGGGTTACATTTGTTTATAATCGATTGTATAAAAATCAACAAATTCCTGATCCAATTCAAAACCTAATCCTGGGAGATCTGGAACATTTACCTTTCCATCTTTAATGGTAAAGGGATTCGTGAATAGCTGCTCTCTAAATGGATTAGGATTCGCATCCATTTCAAGGATGAGTCCTCCAGGTATACTTGCAATAAAATGGAGACTGGCTGCAAAGCAAACAGCTCCTCCAAGATAATGCGGGGCATATGGGGACCCAAAGCTGCCTGCCATTTCAGCAATGATTCTCGCTTCGGATATTCCTCCATTTTTGCTTAGGTCCGGCTGGATGATATCCAGTGCCTCTTGTTCCAGCGCTTTTCTTGCCTGTTTTCTTCCATAAATATTTTCACCTGCAGCCACTGGAAGCCCCGTTTTTTCCCTGATATACCGTAATCCCTCGATATCATCGCATGGGAGAGGCTCTTCAATCCAGGCTATGTCAAAGGATTTAAATTTCATTAAATTATGAATCGCCGATTGTCGGTTCCATGCTTGATTGGCATCAATCATTAAATGGCCGTCTGGGCCCATCATTTCTCTTAACCGTTTTAGGTTTTGGAGGTCCAAATCGGCATTGTTTCCGACTTTAAGCTTGAAGCTGGTAATGCCCATTTCTTGATGCTTCAGGACCAACTCATCTGACAGCCTTGGCCCTAAGCCGCTTGCATATACCTTCACCTCATCCTGAAGTTTGCCTCCCAGAAGCTTGTGGATAGGGAGGCCATAATGTTTCCCTATGATGTCCCAAAGGGCGATATCTACACCACTTATACTATGATGCATAGGGCCGATGGCTCCCCATTGTAAGCATAAAATGGTCAGATGTTTAAATAACTTATGATGAATAGTGCCAATTTCCCTCGGATCCTCGCCAAGTAACAGGGGCCTGACCCCATGAATTAAGGTAGCGATCTTTTCATAAGCTCCCCATGAAGGAAAGTTATTCCAGATCTCTCCGATTCCGAATTCCCCTGTATCTGTTTCAATGCGAACCAATACATTTGTCCGCCTGGTCATTTCGCCAAATGAAGTTTGGACTGGATTCTCGAGTGGAAGGTCAATGACAAGTGGTTCAACGCTTACAATCTTCAAGCTAAAACACTCTTTTCAAATAATTTATAAACAGCAGCACAATCTTCCTCACCAAACCCTGCGGTACTAGCATTCGCATAATATTCAGCGGCCAGTTTGCTGAAAGGAGATAGCTGGTTCAAATCTTCCGCCATGCCAACACCTAAACGGATGTCTTTCAATGCCAGATTAATAGAAAACTTCGCTTGGTAGTCTTGTTGCAAGATCATAGGTCCCCGCAATGTTAACTGGAAGGAATCGGCCCCAGTATCCGCTAAAAGTGTTTGCATGAGTTGAGGATCCAGCCCTGCTGTTTCCCCTAGTTTCAATCCTTCTGCCAAAACAAGCATATTGGTCATTCCAATTAGATTGCTGATCAGTTTAAAGGCCGTTGCCTGTTCTACATCTCCCATATAGACAACTGATGAACTAATGCTGTTTAAAAGTTCCTCTGCCTTGAGAAATACCTCTTTTTTTCCTCCTGCAAAAATCGGCTGTATACCGGCTTCCGCTTGTGCGGGCCCTTTGCCCAATGGGCAGGCCAAGAATTCAACCCCTGCTTTCTCAGCGGCATTACTGATTTCACGGGCCGTTTTTGGATCAATGGTACTTACGTCAATGAGTATGGACCCTTTTGGCATCTGATGGAGCAGAGCGTCTTTGTTGATTAATAAATCGGTCAAATGAACGGGTAAAGGCAGGCTGGTAAACAAAACATCTATAGTTGATGCTAACTCTTTAAGCGTTTTTGCCTTTTTTCCGCCAACTGCCAATGTTTTTTCTAAAGCTGCTTCACTAATATCATATACAATGGTTTCATATCCTGCGCGAATCAGATTGCGAGCCAATGCTCCGCCCATTTTTCCAAGCCCAATAAAACCTGCTTTCATGTTTATTCCCTCCTATTTTTGAAAAAACTCTTATATGGGTCGTTCTATTTCTTTCGATGTGTGGGTTATATTCATATCATTTTGTTCCTTTTCGATATCCATGCCCGTTGGATCCCACTTAATAATGAACGCAGAGATCAACCCGATAATGGGTACAATCGAAAAGAATAAGAATGTTTTGGCGAGACCAAATGAAGCAAGCGAAACAGGAAATAAGAAGAAGCCGATAATGCTTCCCACTCGGCTCGATCCTTCTGCAAAGCCGGTGCCAAGCCCGCGCAATTCAGTAGGGTAAGAGAGTGTTGCCATTGTTTTCCCTTGTGCACCAGGCCCAAATGAATGGCCGAAGATAAATAGTCCAAGTGGTACAGACGACCAAATGAAAGAGGTTTCATCATTGGCAATTCCAATCACCAGTAAGCTGAGGGCCACAATGACATACCCAATAATGGCAATTCTCCGCATTCCTAATTTTTGGGTCAGAAAAACACCTGTAAATCCACCGATAATCCCGCATATGTTAAATACGATGGTTCCTGTAATGCTATTAATCATTCCCTCGCCGAAAAGAATGAGTGAAATGGTAGGGATATAGAATCCTACAGCAAAATATTGAATGGATTGTGTGCCAGAAATAATAGCGGCCAGAATGGTTCGCATTTTGTATTTTTCTGTAAAAATGGCTGTATAGGGAATATTCTTTTCCGGCCCCTCATTCATATTTGTGCCTGTATGTTCGACAACGACGGGGACTTTATAGGTTTTTTCCAAGATAGCGGCAGCATCCTTTAAAGGCAAGTTCTTTGCCGCCCAAAGGGGACTTTCATTCATATAAACCAATCGCATAATCAGGACAATCAGGGCAAAGGCAGCCCCAAATCCTACCGCCCATCTCCAAAGGTTTTCATCAACACCTAATAAGAAGACAGGCAATACAACGAGTCCCGTTCCAACAGTTGCCACATACCACATGGGCTGCCATAGGTTAACATAGCTGCCTTTTTTCTTCGTATTGCTGTATTCTGCTATAAAACTAAGCGCAACGGGCATGTCTAAGCCTATACCCACACCCATCAAGAAGCGGAAAATGACCAGCAAGGTGAAATTGGGGGCAAGGGCGGCGCCAAGAGCAGAAATAACGAGAAGCAATAAGTCAAGCGTGAACATTTTTTTTCGCCCAAACCGATCTGTATAATATCCGCCAATAAGACCGCCAAGTAATGCTCCAACTGCGAGGATGGAGGTCAGCAGACCTAAACCTTCGGGGCTCAAGTGGAATTCTTCTCTTAATTGCGATGCCCCAATCCCAATGCTTACAACGTCATAGGCATCAACAAAAATTCCACCTAGTGCCACCAGAATGACCAATAAACTGCCTTTTTTGACCGGGTTGTCATTAACAAAATTAATAACATCCTCTCTCGAGCGTATAATTAATGTTTCCTTCATAGAAACCCACCTTTCATCGTATTAAGGGACGAATTACCACTTTAAATAACCAGCAATTATGAAAGCGGTTACCAAAATAAACCTTTTACTCCTTTCCTAGATTGGTACGAAAATCAATTGCGGCAACGACGATGTTAAGTTCTATTGTTATAACAAATATTACTTACCAATAAATGGTTTGTCAATAATGAAAATTCTAAAAATTCCGCATTACATTATTTTTTGCAAGAATATTTCAATTATTCCGATATTCATATTGACAATGGAAACGTTTTCGACTTACCATTAGGTATAAAGTAAATGTTATAACATTAATACAAAAAGTCAGGAGTGGAAGCGGATATGAGTTCAATCTTAACTGATCATCAGAAAATGTATTCAAATGGCAGGTGGGTGGAGGCAATCAGCGGACAATATATAGAGGTGATGAATCCGGCTACAGGTGAGGTAATTGGTTCTGTGCCAGCAGGTGATCGGCCTGATGCGGCGGCGGCTATTGATGCTGCAGACAAAGCGTTTAAACCATGGGCAGGTAAAACTCCTCAAGAACGCTCGGATTATCTATATAAAACGTATGAGAAATTAGTGGAGCGGGCAGATGAGATTGCTGCGATCTTAACCGCGGAACAGGGAAAGCCATTGCAGGAAGCAAAAGGGGAGGTGCTCTTCGCGGCGGAATATTTCCGATGGTACAGCGAGGAGGCGAAGCGGGTATATGGCGAAACGATCCCAGCTCCGACACCTGCCAAAAGATTAATGGTGATCCGGCAGCCGATTGGTGTTGTTGTGGCTATCACGCCTTGGAACTTCCCGGCATTAATGATTGCTCGAAAAATTGCGCCCGCTTTAGCGGCAGGCTGCCCGATTGTCCTTAAGCCTGCTGAGCTGACGCCGTTGACAGCTATTGCGATTTTTCAAATTTTTGAAGAAGTCGGTTTTCCGGCAGGTGTGGCCAATTTAGTGACGGGAGTCGGCTCCGTGCTTGGTCCTGAATTCCTAGAAAATATAAAAGTGAAAAAGATTACTTTTACGGGTTCAACGGCGGTGGGCAAATATTTGCTTAAAGGGTCGGCTGATCAAATGAAAAAGGTCTCTTTAGAGTTAGGCGGCCATGCACCATTTATTGTCTTTGATGATGCGGATATCGATGCAGCCGTTGAAGCCTGTATCATCAGCAAGTTTCGTAATGCCGGCCAAACCTGCATTTGTTCGAATCGGATTTTTATTCAGGATCCGATTCTGGGACTCTTTTCCGAAAAACTGGCAGAGCAAGTGAAGAAACTGAAAATGGGAAATGGTTCGGCTGAGGGTGTGGATGTTGGCCCGTTAATTGATGAACGTGCACTTAACAAGGTTCATGAACATGTACAGGACGCCGTAGCCAAAGGAGCCAAATTGGTAACAGGAGGTTCAAAGTGGAAAGCTGACAGCTTGGACGGCTCATTCTATTTACCTACTATCCTTAGAGATGTGGATGACTCCATGCTGATTTGCCATGAAGAGACTTTTGGTCCCGTCGCACCGTTAATTTCTTTTTCTACTGAAGAGGAGGTTCTGGAAAAGGCAAATAACTCGAACTATGGCCTGGCTTCCTATGTGTTCACCAATGATTTAGGCAGGGCATTCCGTGTTTCGGAGGGGCTGGAATCCGGAATGGTTGGAGTGAATGATCCATTGCCAACGGTAGCCCAATCGCTGTTTATCGGCTGGAAAGAAAGTGGTGTAGGCTATGAAGGCGGGAAATACGGCATGGATCAGTATTTAGAAATGAAGTACATTTCGATGCTGTTAAATGGTTAAATCGGGACCCGTGGCGAGGGTTCTGACCAGCATTTACCTGAGCTTTTATTTAGTGGCCTGCAAAAATAAAACAATTTAAAGGCATAATGAGCTAATTAGCTTGTTGTGCCTTTTTTTCATTTTAAACTTCCGATCGTTTGCCATGAGAATCGTTCCTGTTGGACGTTTGCATTCGGACGCGGATGTGGTACTTGGGTGGGGTGTACATTCCATGCCATTTTCCACTAAAAACCATTTCGTGTATAATAGGTTCATTAATGTGGAGGAGACTTTGCGATGAAATCATATATTCAAGATCAGATCGAGGTATTTCGTGAACAGAATCAAAATCGGGGGCGTTTATTGGTCAGCTGTCCCGACCAGCCTGGAATTGTTTCAGCCATCTCTCAATTTTTATTTTCCTTCAATGCCAACATTATTGAATCCAGCCAGTATTCCACGAACCCAGAGGGAGGGACTTTTTTCATCCGGATAGAAATGGAGTGTCCCGGCCTTCAGAAGAAAGCAAAGGAAATGGAACGGCAGTTTATCGAGATTGCCAAAAACTTTGAAATGGAGTGGAGCTTCCAGCCAGTTTACCGTGTGAAAAAGGCAGCCATCTTTGTGTCCAAGGAACTTCACTGTCTGCTAGAACTGTTATGGGAATGGCAAAGCGGGGACTTAATGCTGGATATTCCGCTCGTGATCAGTAACCATGAAGCGGCAAGAGATGTTGTCGAAGGGCTGAATATTCCATTTTATTATATGCCGGCAAATAAGGATATTCGAGCAGAGGTCGAGGAGAAGCAGCTGCAATTGTTAAAAGAGCATGAGATAGATGTGATGATATTGGCGCGCTATATGCAGATCTTGACGCCGGGGTTTGTGTCGGAGTATCCGAAAAAAATCATTAACATTCATCATTCCTTCTTGCCGGCTTTCGTTGGGGCAAGACCTTATGAGCGGGCGTATGACCGCGGGGTGAAACTGATTGGGGCCACCTCCCATTATGTGACCAATGATCTTGACGAAGGACCAATCATCGAGCAGGACATCAGCCGAGTCGACCACCGCAATGATGTCGACAGCCTGAAAAAGATTGGACGGAACATTGAAAGAAGCGTGTTGGCGCGTGCCGTCAAATGGCATTTGGAAGACCGGATTATTGTTCATGGAAATAAAACCATTGTCTTTTAAAATCATAGGACGGTTCCTTCGGGCAAATGCCTTGGGAACCGTCCTTGTGTCTTCTTACTCCACCAAAGCAGGGGCGACTCTCAGCTTGGTTGCCTGTTCGTAGGCATAGGCCATGGCGATAAGCTCGGGCTCGCTGAATGCTTTGCCGAAGAAGGCTAGAGCAAATGGGGAGCCGCTTTGATAATAACCTGCAGGAACGGTAATCAGTGGCAGCCCGCTAATATTGATCTCAGAAATAGTAGTGGACTTGATCCATTCCTCGCTCATTTCAGGTATCGCCTCAGGCATCTGCGGGTAGGCGAACCCGTCCAATTTTTGTTCCTCCATTACAGCGTTTATCACGCGGAGCAGCTCATCTTTCACCTCGTAAAATTCCGTTAAATCCGGCAGGACGCTAGGGTCCTTTGCTGCGGTTTCTTCGTTGATGATTTCTAAAACCAACCGTAATGGCCCTTCCTCCGTCCATGGCACCTGTCCCGCTTTTTCAAAGACAGACTTGATGGAAAGGGTAGTATCCTCCGGATCTAAATTTTTAAAGTATTTTTCAAGATCATAGAAAAAGGTTTCCATTCCTATGAAGCTATTCTTCGATTTCATGTATTCTGCCAGACCGGTCCCAGCAAACGGATCGGTTACCACTTCAGCACCTTGGCTTTCCAGGGCTTCAATGGCGGCGGCATATAGCTGTTTCGTTTCCGGTGAAAGTTCTTCGGTACGCCAGCCGGAACCGTACAATCCGAGCCGTTTCCCTTTAAGTGCCCCAGCATCAAGGCAGGAGGCGTATCCTCCAGATGGGACCTTTCCAATCGCAGCTTCTGTTTTCGGATCTTCTTCTGTGTAACCGGCTAGCACGCTTAGTAAAATCACGGCATCTTCAACGGTGCGGGCATGCGGGCCCAAAACATCTCTGGTGCTTCCAGCGAGTGGGGTGACGCCCTTTGTGGGAATTAGTCCAAACGATGGCTTGATTCCGACAATGGCTTGGGCGGCGGCAGGAACCTGAATGGAGCCAGCCGTTTCTTCTGCAATGCCGAGGACGGTAAAGTTTCCGGATACGGCCGTGGCTGTGCCGCTGCTGCTTCCTCCGGGAGAGATGGTGCGGTTGACCGCATTGTAAGTCGGTCCGTCCCAGCTGTTGTTGGCGTTATAAGCACAGCTGAAGGCAGGAATATTGGTTTTTCCAAGGATAATGGCACCGGCTTTTTTAAGTCTCGTTACGATTGGTGCATCATTCTTTGGGATGAGTTCGATTCCGTCTGTTTCTTTGCAAAGAGGAGCCCAGCCAAAAGTGGCGGGATAGCCTGCCACGTCTACGGCTTCCTTAATGACAATGGGGATTCCGGCCAGCGGTCCCAGTTCTGCCCCTGCTTCCCGCAATCGGTCGATCTCTTTTGCCTCTTCCAGTGCCTGAGGATTCAGGAAGGTAAAGGCGTTATAAACTTGTTCATACCTCTCTATTCGTTCCAAGTAGGACTTAATAACCTCTTCTGTTGTGAATTCTCCATTTTTGTACCCTGACAGGAGTTGATTGACTGTTACCTCTTCAAAGCGGAAAGTGGTTCCCGCAGATGTCAATAACGTGCTATTTTCCAATTAGCTTGCTCCTTTCTCATTGGCATTTATTAGACTACTATTTTTATTTTATTCGGATTTGCTCTAGAAAAATATAAACTTGGCAGATTATGTAACAGAGAAAATCAAGACGAGCATCCGTTGTATACAAACTACATAATCCAATTCCATTCACCTGCCTTATCATCACTATAACGGTAAACCAATCCTCATTCTTAACACTTTATGCTATATTTTCCGTACGTTCTATTGATGGCGGATGAGTTTGTGATGTTTATTCAATAAAAAGGCCGGCTTTATATCAAGCCGGCCTCCCGTTATTAAGCGAGTTCATATTCCACGATATTACGGTCGATTACTCTTGCTCCTTTAGCAGAGACGAGCTTTCCGCTGGCAGATACGAAGACATCGGCTGCAATGATTTGCGCCATCGATAGCTTGACGACTTCTTCATCCACTGGTTCCTTTGGATTTTCGACAGAAATCCGTGCCGTCTTGCCAAATTCTGTGCCAAACTGTAACTCCAATGTTTTGGCCATTCCTTTCACCTCCCATCCTCTATATTTTTTCATCGGTATTAAGCGATGATTTCGAAGCTGTCATTGCGCTCCACTTTGTTCATTGGGTCATTGCTCAACGCAGATAGGGCGGTTGCTGCCTGATATAGCTGATCCGCTGTGGCAGCCTTGCTCACATTGCTGAACGTTTTTGCTCTTAGGATCGGCATGCCCTCTTCATCGACTCCTGTTTGGAATTCCAATCGAAGCTTAGTGGTTTCTAGTAATCCTTGTGCCATGTTCCTTCACCTCCTTTCGTCTTCTATATATAGTTTGATAGAAGAAAAAGACAGGTAAGGGAAAAATTTTTTTAATGTGAGAGTTCTTGTGGCCTAGTGGTCCAAATAATCCTGATTTCTTAATTTCTTTAATGCCCCTAGCTTCCATTGCTTTACCGCTGAAACGGAGACATTTTCCTGTGCAGCAATCTCTTTTATCGACCGATCATAGAGAATGGCGCCCATTACCCATCTGGTTTCTTTTTCAGACAGCCCTTGACAATAGGAGTGCAGGATGTTCATTTCAAGGGAATGATCGGGAGTTTGGTCCTTGACTAGTTCCCAAAATTCTTCTTTTGGGTAAATTGTCCGTGTCTCGTCCTTATGGCGGCGGGTCAGCTCCAGTAAGAGTTTCCCTTTAATAAAGGCATAAGCATAGTTGGCGAATCTGCCTTTTTCCGGGTTATAGCCATTGTTTGCTTCCCAAAGTGCAATTAACGCGGTTTGGTAGAATTCCTCCTTGTTTCGGTAAATATGAAGAGAATGCATGATTTTATGGATCATAGGGGTGTATTGATCTACTAATTCATTAAAGCTATCCACTGCTGGATCCTTTCAGGACCGCGCGCTTTCCGAATGATTCCTAGGTAGCTTTAAGATACTGTGAAATCGTGATTATATCGAACATGGCTTTATCGTTTTTGATAGGGAAATAGAAAGGAAGAGTGAGTTTTTTGATAGAAAATGGAATCCTTGGAGGTGATTTTTGAGATTTGGACATTTTTGATATTAATTGATCTTTTTTCAACTAGGAAGGAAAGTTCTATTATGGAATGGACGTGGGAAGGTTTTTCTGATTGTTTATTATAAAATTTCCTATTTCTTCTGTTGAAATCTGTGGTTAAATCAAGTACAGCTATAAATAGTTAAAAAATTTTAAATTTTTGTAAATTTATATTGAAACGGAAAACCACATAACGTTATAATAACAAACAAGTAAGGCACCACATATTGACAGCTTTTTTTTACATAATTAATTTCACCATTGTAGAAATTAATTTAATTTACGTTAAATTACCACAAATAATTTTAATAAATTTGTGAGATTTACTAACATGAAGAAAAAAACTAAAATCTATGGAATGCCCTTCGCAACCAATCAGCTGTCTGGTTGCGAAGTAAATTATTTCAAATTCAGGGAATCAACAGAAAACCAAACCGCCAAGAACGAAATACCTGAAAATCAAACAAAAGGGGGAAATGAAATGAGAAGAATCAAGTTTTGGAGGATTTTGTTGCTGGTTGTAGTTTCTGCAGTCCTATTTGTTGGATGTTCCAGTAATGAGAGCAGCAGCGGCAAGAATGGAGGCAGTAAAAAAGACAATGATGAATTGGTTATTGCAGTAAATGAGAACTTTATTACGATGGACCCGCATAACACGGGGGACACAAACTCAAACTCGGTCCAGTCAGCAATGCTTGAAGGCCTATTGGGATCGGACGAAGAAGGGAAAATAGTCCCTCAATTAGCAGAAGAGTACAGCATCAGCGACGATGCCCTGACTTACTCCTTCAAGCTGCGTCAGGGGGTTAAGTTCCATGATGGGGAAGATTTTAACGCAGAGGCAGTCAAAGCGAACTTTGAAAGAATCATGAACGATGACAGCCTTCGCCTCTATAGCCGGGGCTTCAGTCTCATTACCAATATTGAGATTGTCAGTGATTATGAAATCAAAGTAACGCTAAAAGAACCTTATAGCGGGATGTTAACTCGTTTTGTTTCGGCGAAAATACTGAGTCCAAAACTTCTCGAAGCTGGAAGCGATGAAATCGGAAAAAATCCAGTAGGAACGGGACCATTCAAATTCGTTGAATGGGTTCAGGGAGATCATTTATCAGTAGAGCGTTTTGATGATTATTGGGATAAAAAAGAAAGAGTTAAGAAAATTACTTATAAACCGGTTCCTGAAAACGGATCACGGGTAGCGATGTTAAAAACGGGTGAGGCCCAAGTCATCTACCCGATGCCGAGTCAAAATATAAAAGAGTTAGAGAGTAATAAGGATGTAGAAGTGAAAAAGATTCCTTCCACGATTGCCCGCTATGTTTCCATTAACACGATGAAGGAGCCTTTTGATGATGTCCGCATCCGGCAGGCATTAAACTATGCTGTCGATAAAGATGCCTTTATCAGTGTCGTCAATTCAGGGTTCGGTCTTCCATTAGATTCCATCATTCCAAGTAAAACCCTCCATTATGAAAAGCAAGAAGTCTATAAACAAAATATTGAAAAAGCAAAAGAGCTTTTAAAAGAGGCTGGATTAGAAGAAGGATTTAAAGCGGAAATCTGGGGCAACACGAACTCGGACACCATGAAGGGCATGCAGTTTATCCAGCAGCAGTTAAAGGAAATCGGTGTGGATGTAGAGATTAAATCCATGGAAGAAGGCACGCTGTCAGACGAGATATATGGAGCCCAAACACCTGAGGATGCCAAAGTGCAAATGTGGTATGTAAGCTGGTCTGCTTATCCTTCTGATACAACGAATGCTACAAAACCATTATTCTATGGCGGTTCATTCCCTCCAGGCGGGGCGAATACTGCCTATTATAAAAACGATCAGGTAGATCAATGGATCGATGAAGTTAATATGACTCCGGATGAAAATAAACAGGCAGAAATTTATAGCCAGATCCAAAAGCAAGTCTATAAAGATGCGCCATGGATTTTCTTAGGCGTCGATGAAATTCTCGCTGGTATGAGATCCAATGTAGAGGGTGTCTATATTTCCCCGACAGGCGGGATTAATGTCACAGATGCAAACCTGAAGTAAGTTTCATGTAAAGGATAGAGGCGGAGGGAGACAGCTCCCAAAGCTTCTTTCCTTGTTAGGAAAGGAGATTGGAATATGCCCCAATATGTCTTAAAAAGAATTTTTGAAATGATCCCGATCCTATTTATTGTTTCAGTCCTCATCTTCTTTTTTACCCATTTGATTCCGGGAGACCCTGCGCGGCTGGTAGCGGGAAAGGATGCTACGGCAGAGGAAGTGACCATCATAAGATCCGAACTCGGCCTCGATAAGCCCATATGGGATCAGTACATTACCTACATGGGCAATCTATTTCAGGGAGATTTAGGGACCTCGCTAAAAACAAGATTGCCCGTCATGGATATGTTTGCGGACCGATTTATGCCATCCATCTATTTAACTCTATCTAGTATGGTCTGGGCCCTGATTTTAGGATTGCTGATTGGGACATTATCAGCAGTTTTTAAAAATAAGTGGCCTGACTACCTGGGAATGGTGACAGCTGTTTCAGGCATTTCTTTACCGGGCTTTTGGTTGGGCTTATTACTTATTCAAGTCTTTTCGGTACAGCTTGGATGGTTTCCGACTGGGGGAATCGATAGCTGGAAAAGCTACGTCCTGCCGTCCTTGACGTTAGGGGCAGGGATCATGTCCATGCTTGCCCGCTTTACCAGGTCCTCTTTGCTGGAAACATTAAAGGCAGACTTTATTCGAACAGGGAGGGCGAAAGGGCTGAAAGAGTCCATTGTGATTCCAAAGCATGCCTTGCGGAATTCGCTCATTCCGGTCGTGACCATTGCAGGTCTGCAATTCGGCTTCCTATTAGGCGGGTCGGTAGTGGTAGAAACGGTATTCAGCTTTCCAGGTATGGGGCGCTTATTGATTGATTCCATATCATTTAGGGACTATCCGGTTATTCAAGCAGAGCTACTGCTCTTTTCACTGGAATTCATTCTTGTGAATTTATTGGTAGATATCCTGTATAGTTTTCTAAATCCAAAAATCCGACAAGTATCGTAAAGGAGGATGGTCATGGAGGTAACAAAAGAAATTAATCCATCTATAACGGTTGTAGCAGAAAAAAAGTATTCTCCCTTCAAGGAATTTTGGAAGAACTGGAAAAAACAAAAGACAGCTTTTTGGGCAAGCCTGTTTATTCTTTTGCTGATCCTTATTGCCATTATTGGCCCTTATATTGCACCTTACGATCCTTATGAACCTGACTATAATGCTACCTTGCAAGGGCCAAGCCAAGCTCATATTGCAGGAACAGATGAATACGGCCGGGATATTTTTAGCCGGCTGCTGGCAGGTGCCAGGATTTCGCTCAGTGTCAGCTTTTTATCTGTTTTGTTAGGTGCTATAGGGGGGACCATACTAGGCCTGATAAGTGGATACTTTGGGGGATGGTTAGACCGCATGATTATGAGAACAAGTGATGTATTGTTTGCTTTTCCTGATATTTTGCTCGCCATTGCCATTATTGCGATATTAGGGCCTGGCTTGAAAAATGTCGTCATAGCGGTTTCCGTTTTCAGTATTCCGTCCATTGCCAGATTGGTAAGGGGATCCACTCTTGAGGCAAAAGAGACCGTCTTTGTGGAAGCGGCCAGGTCAATGGGGGCTTCCCATTTTCGAATTATGCTCAAGCATATTTTTCCAGAAACGGCAAGCAGTCTTATTGTGTTCATATCCATGAGAATTGGTACGGCTATTTTGGCTGCGTCCAGCTTAAGCTTCCTTGGTTTAGGGGCAAGTCCTGAAACGCCGGATTGGGGAGCGATGCTGAGCCTCGGCCGGGATTATTTAGGGACATCCTCGCATGTAGTCATGATGCCAGGCATAGCCATCTTTTTAACGGTACTGGCCTTTAACTTAGTGGGCGATGGTTTAAGAGATGTGTTAGATCCAAAAACAAAGAACGAATAAGGGAGTTAGAAGAGGATGGAAAAGCTGCTGCAGGTTGAAAAGCTTGAAACTGAATTCACGAAGGATAAGCAAAAAATTAAAATTCTTCATGGTGTGACGTTTTCCATTAAAAAAGGCGAGGTCCTTGGGTTAGTAGGAGAGTCTGGAAGCGGTAAAAGCATCACGTCCTTATCTATCATGAAGCTTTTCAAAGGAACAAGCGGTGAAATAAGTGCAGGGAAGATCCAATTTCGTGATCAAGAGTTGACCACAAAATCAGAGTCAGACATGCGTAAGATCCGTGGCAAACAAATTGCCATGATTTTTCAAGAGCCCATGACTTCCCTAAATCCTGTTATGAAAATAGGAGAACAATTGATGGAGCCGATTCGCCTTCATTTGGGGTTAACCGACAAACAGGCCAGGCAGCATGCGATTTCTATTTTGAAAAAAGTCGGCATTCCACGGGCAGACGAAATCCTCCATGAATTTCCTCATCAATTGTCTGGAGGAATGCGGCAGCGAATCATGATTGCTATGGCCATTTCGTGTAATCCTCAGCTGTTAATCGCAGATGAACCGACAACCGCTCTGGACGTCACCATCCAGGCCCAGATATTAGACTTAATCAAGAAGCTTCAGAAAACGGAAGACATGTCTGTGCTATTAATAACCCACGATTTGGGCGTGGTCGCGGAAATGTGTGACCGCGTGGTGGTCATGTATGCCGGCAGGGTGGTGGAAGAGGCAGATGTCTTCGAATTATTTGAAAGCCCTAAGCACCCTTATACAAAAGGATTAATTAATTCGGTCCCGAAACTGGGCCAACAAAAGGATCGGCTCGATTCAATAAAGGGAAATGTTCCAGACCCTAGTAATCTTCCAAAAGGATGTAAATTTGCTCCGAGATGCATTGAAGCGCTGCCGATTTGTTTCCAAGAAGAACCCGCTGAAATCATATTTGAGAATGGGAGGTCCTGCAGTTGCTGGTTATATGAACAGGAGAGGGGGGGAATCCATGTCTAATGCTCTATTAAAGGTATCTGGATTGAAGAAATCTTTTGAAATTTCGAATGGAATGTTTGGAAAAAAGAAATCGGTAAAAGCGGTGCATGATGTATCGTTCATGATTCCAGAGGGGAAGACCTTTAGTCTGGTAGGGGAAAGCGGCTGCGGCAAATCAACTACAGGGAGATTAATTTCTCGACTAATCGAGCCGAGCATGGGTGAAATTTGGATTGACGGAGAGGAAATCTCCAAAAGGAAAGAGTCCCAATTGAAAGGCGTTAGAAAAAAGGTCCAAATGATCTTCCAAGATCCGTATGCCTCGTTAAATCCAAGAATGAAGGTTCGTGATATCGTAGGGGAGCCCCTTGCCATTCATACCAATTTGTCTAGAGACGAACGAAATAAAAAGGTATCTGACATGTTAGAGGTGGTAGGGTTAAGTGAATATCATGCGGACCGTTATGCACATGAGTTCAGCGGCGGCCAGCGGCAGCGGATTGGGATTGCGCGTGCCTTGATTCTGAACCCCAAGCTCATCATTGCGGATGAGCCGGTTTCTGCCTTAGATGTTTCGATTCAATCACAAATCCTAAATCTATTAAAGGATTTACAGGCCGAATATCATTTGACCTATTTGTTTATTTCCCATGACTTAAGTGTGGTTGAACACATCAGTGATCATATAGGGGTTATGTACCTCGGAACCATCGTAGAGACCGGGCCTAAAGAGGTTATTTTCTCTAATCCCCAGCATCCTTATACAAAAGCTCTGCTGTCTTCTATCCCGATACCAGACCCAAGAATGCGGCGTGAGCGGATTATATTGCAAGGGGATTTGCCAAGTCCGGTCAACCCTCCTGCCGGGTGCAGGTTTCATACACGCTGTCCTCATGCTGTGGATAGATGCCGAGTATCTGAGCCGCCAATTAAAAAGGGCGAGGGGGAGGACCATTTCGTCGCCTGCCATTTAGTTGATTAGCAGAATAGGATTATAGCCTGTTCAACATGACCCGGAGAGTTATTTAAATTTATATAAAAATTTGAAGAGGGAGTGGAAAAAATGAAGGTAGGATTAAGCACTTATAGTTTAGTAAAGGAATTGAGAGAAGGCACGATGTCAGTATTGGATGTCATCCAATGGATTGCGGACAATGGCGGAGAGCAAATGGAAATGGTCCCATATGGGTATTCAGTGGTGGACGATGTAGAGTTGGCTGACCAAATTAAGGAAAAAGCAGCATCACTGGGAATTGAGCTCTCCGCTTACTCATGCCCTGCCAATTTTGTCCAAGAAACAGATGAAGCTTTTTATGAAGAGGTGGAGCGTCTTAAAAAGCATATTGATATCGTGAACAGGCTCGGAATCAAAATTATGCGCCATGATGTAACAGCGTTTGCCCTCAAGCCAGAGGAAATGACTATCCATTACTTTGAAGAGCATTTTTCCAAAATGGTGAAAGGAAGCCAGCTGCTCGCGGATTATGCCTCCCAATTCGGGATAACCACCACGATCGAAAACCATGGCTTTAATGTCCAGTCCAGTGACCGGGTGCAGCGGGTCATTCATGCGGTAAACCGGGGAAATTTTAAAACAACACTAGATGTAGGAAACTTCCTCTGTATCGATGAGGATCCTCTTGTTGGTGTGAAGAAAAACGTCAAATATGCGGCGACTGTCCATTTTAAAGATTTTTATATCCGTCCTTATTACGAAAACCCAGGAGACGGAGTTTGGTTCAGAACCGTGAACGAAAATTATTTGCGCGGGGCAATCGTCGGCCATGGGGACATTAATATACGTGAGATTATCAAACTAGTGAAAAATTCGGGTTATGACGGTTATTTGACGGTTGAGTTTGAAGGAATGGAAGACCCTAAAGTGGGATCAAAGATCGGAATGGATAATGTAAGAAGGCTGTGGGAAGAAGTCTAATAAATGTATGTGAAAATCACCATAGAAAGGAAGGATGGTTTTGGATAAGCTTCGGGTATGTGTGATCGGTACAGGATCCATTTCCGATTTTCATTTAAAGTCTTTTGCGAATAACCCTGACGCGATTTTATATGGCGCATATGATTATGTGAATGAAAGAGCAGAGGAAAAAGCAAAAAAATATGGAATTAGCCGTGTTTATTCCAGCCTAGATGAGGTTTTTGAAGACCCCCATGTAGATGCTATTAGTATTTGCACTTGGAATAATACCCACGCAGACATTTCCATTGCTGCCCTTAAAGCGGGCAAACACGTGCTTGTCGAGAAACCTTTATCCATGAATGTGGAACAGGCATTAAAGGTGGAGGCGGCTGTACACGAAACAAAAAAAACGCTACAGGTTGGATTTGTAAGAAGGTTTGCCGCCAACACAAGGGTATTAAAGGCCTTTATTGATAATGGCAAATTAGGAGACATCTATTATGCGAAGGCAACGTGCCTGCGCCGTTTGGGAAACCCCGGCGGCTGGTTTGCGGATATTGAACGCTCAGGCGGCGGCCCGTTGATTGATCTTGGCGTCCATATTATTGATGTTTGCTGGTATTTGATGGGGCGCCCAAAGGTGAAAGCCATATCCAGCCATACGTATCAAATGCTTGGGAATAGAGGAAATGTTGAGAATCTAAGCTTCTATAAAGCAGCAGATTATGATAAAGCCAAAAATACAGTGGAAGATATGGCCAACGCGCTCATAACCTTCGAAAATGGCGCGTCATTGATGCTGGATGTCTCCTTTACGCTTCATGCAAAAAAGGATGAGATTCAGGTGAAATTATTTGGCACTAAAGGCGGGGCGGAGTTAGAGCCGGAATTAATGTTGGTGGGAGAAGAAAATAACACCATCGTCAATATTCACCCGCAAATTGACCATTTAACATTCGATTTTGCCCATTCATTTCAAAATGAAATCGATGCTTTCGTAACAAGCTGTTTATCAGGAACGAGACCGGTGGCTCCTGTAGAAGATGGTGTTGAAATTATGAAAATTTTGGCCGGCATTTACGAAGCGTCGGAAAAGAACTGTGTGGTGACATTTTCATAAATGGAGGTAAAAGTGAAAAACAAAATCGGCATTATCGTGGATAGCCTTTCTTTGCCGCTGCGGGATGGGTTAAAAACAGCAAAGGACTTGGAAGCGGACGGGGTCCAAATTTATGCAGTGAAAGGAGAAATGGCACCGGAGAACCTTAGTGTCCCGTCACGTAAAGAGTTGAAATCCTATATAGAATCTTTAGGATTAGAGATTTCTGCCCTTTGCGGTGACTTAGGGGGGCATGGTTTTCAGGATGCCCAGCAAAACCCAGTGAAAATTAACAAGTCCAAGCGAATTTTAGACCTGGCTGTTGAATTGGGAACGAATATTGTCACCACACATATCGGGATTGTTCCAGATGATGAAGACAATCCCGTGTATGAAGCAATGCAAAGGGCTTGTGAAGAGCTGGGGGTTTATGCGAAAAGTATGAATGCCTACTTTGCGATTGAAACCGGGCCCGAAAAAGCATCCACATTAAAGGCTTTTTTGGATAGCTTAAGTACAAACGGTGTTTCCGTGAATTTTGACCCAGCTAATATGGTGATGGTAACGGGAGATGATCCTGTTGAAGGGGTTAATCTATTAAAGGATTATATCGTCCATACCCATGTAAAGGATGGAGTCCGGCTCAAGCCAGTCGATCCCCGTGATGTATATGGCGCTCTCGGCTATGGAGGGGGAACAGACCACGAAAAAATAGCCCAAATGGTCGCCTCCGGAGAGTATTTTAGAGAGGTGCCGCTCGGTAATGGAAGTGTCGATTTTTCCAGTTACTTCGCTGCACTAAGGGAGATTAATTATAATGGTTATTTAACCATTGAACGGGAAATCAAAACAAACCCCATCAAGGACATTTCAGAGGCTGTCCAGTTTATTAAGGGTTTTAAATAGTGTAATAGAATGTAATAAGGGCATCCTAAAGGAAAAAATAGCTCCTTTGGGGTGCTTCGTTTTATTAGATATGAAAGTATAAAAGTTTTAGACTTTAAGAATTGTCTTGCGCAAGCGCCCTAGCGCTTTTCTTATCGAATGATGTTAGTTCTTTCAGCGGGAGGATTAACGTGATTCCTTAAAAGGGTCTTTTTGAATATTTTGTCGTTTTTTGCTTTTAAGCAGGTTTAGGACTTTATAATTATGATATGATCGAGTTCAGAACCGTATTTTATGAAAGGAATCCATTTTAATTGGATCATTAAAATAGTAAAAAGAGGGTAATCGAATGGAGAAACAGGACCAGCTATTAATGAAAAAGCAAAACAAGAATTTAGTCCTAGAAATCATTAAAAGTCATTCTCCTATTTCAAGAATGGAAATTGCCAAAATAACTGGGATGAGTCCGACCACGATAACAAGAATTGTCAGTGAGCTCCAGCTGCAGGGGTTTGTGAGGGAGACAGAGTTAGTCACTTCAGGTGTAGGCAGAAAAGCAGTCCTGCTCGACGTTTGCGGGGATGTCCTTTATACGATTGGAGTTGAGATTGATAAATCCGTCATCAAAATAGGCATTGTCAATTACACAGGCAAAATGGTGGTATGGGAAAATGTCTCAAGAGTACAATCGGAAAAATATGAGGAAACATTGGAGAAGGTCACTAACCATACCAATAACTTGATTCGTTTAAATAAGATTCCTAGTCAAAAAATTCTCGGAATGGCGGTCGGTCTCCCAGGCCTGATTGATTACCAAAATGGGATTGTGAAGGTATCGGATCAATTGAAATGGAACAATGCCAGTTTGGCTGATGACCTTAAAAAACGGATTGGGTATGAGGTCATCATTGATAATGAGTTGAAAATGGAAATAGTGGCTGAATATTTTTTCGGTATGGCAAAAGATTCTCAGAATGCCGTTTTAGTAGGAATTGGATCAGGTATTGGCTCTGCCATCATTTTAAATGGAGAGATTTATCGAGGCGAATCCAATAACGCCGGTGAAATTGGCCATACGGTCATTGATCCGACAGGGAATGTATGCAGCTGCGGGAAGGTTGGCTGTCTTGCTACCTATATTTCTGAAGGGGCCATCGTGTTGAGTGCGAGGAATGTAAAGGACATTCAAACCGTAGATGATGTGTTCCAAGCATACCGTGATGGAGAGTCCTGGGCCATTAATATTATGGATAGAGTATCGACCTATATGGCGCTGGCCATTAGCAATATATTGTGCCTATA
Source organism: Neobacillus muris (assembly GCF_943193175.1). Lineage (GTDB taxonomy): Bacteria > Bacillota > Bacilli > Bacillales > Cytobacillaceae > Neobacillus > Neobacillus muris. The sequence continues at coordinate 228,180 of NZ_CALPDF010000001.1, read as the reverse complement.
TAACCCAGAGGTCATCATCTTAAGCGGCAATACCATCCGAAAGTTCCCGGAAATAAAAGAGGCTATCGAAAGAAAATGTGATTTATATATATGGGAACCACTAAAAGAAAAAGTGAAAATACTTTATTCCAATTTTAGGGATCAAGGGGTAGTGCTTGGAGCGGCGATTCAGGCACAGAATACGCTGCTGGATTTGGAATAAAAAGAGGAAGGGGATGGCTCTTGTGTTGAAAACCACAAGAACCGCCCCCTGCTTCACTAGTAGTCTATAAGTTCATTAATCTTAAAAATCACATGAATAATTTCAATAGATTGCCAAGCAAGATTCCAACAAGACCAAAGTCTGCATCGCCGAATGTAGTGCCATTAAATCCAAGCGAACCTAGAACAGGCAATAACAATGCCGGCAAGAAACTGATGATAATACCGTTGGCGAAAGCCCCTAGAATGGCGCCGCGTCTGCCGCCAGTTGCATTTCCGAAGACGCCTGCTGCCGCCCCAGTAAAGAAATGTGGAACAAGCCCAGGAACAATAACCGATAATCCAAAAACCGGGAGCAGGAACATACAAATGACACCGGCAACAAAACTGGATAAGAAGCCGACGATTACCGCGTTTGGAGCAAAAGGGAATACGATCGGGCAATCCAATGCCGGTTTGGCATTCGGCACTACCTTGTCGGCGATTCCTTTGAAGGCCGGAACAATTTCCGCAATGACCATCCGAACCCCAGCCAATACGATGAATACGCCCCCGGCAAACGTAATCGCTTGCGTTAACGAGAAGACGATAAAGTTGGTGCCGCCGCTTAATTCCCCTTCAATAAAGGCTGGACCGGTAAAACAAGCGACCACGATGAACATTAAAGCCATGGTTAATGCTAGTGCTACTGAGGAATCACGAAGGAATCCAAGCGATTTCGGCACTTTAATTTCTTCTGTTGTTTTTTCTTTATTGCCAAAATACTTACCGATCGTACCTGCTACGAAATAACCAATGGAACCAAAGTGTCCCACTGCCACATCATCAGATCCCGTAATTTGCCGGGTAAAAGGCTGAAGCATGGCCGGCATTAATACCATCAGCGCGCCAAGAATAATCGAGCCAACAATGGTCAGGACGACACCTTCCATTCCGGCGGCCGCCAGAACAGCAGCCAGCATACATGCCATAAACATCGTGTGATGGCCGGTTAAGAAGATATATTTTAATTTCGTAAATCGTGCCAGCAGAATATTGACGACCATACCAAAGACCATGATCATCGCCGTTTCAGCGCCAAATGTTTTTTGGGCTAATGCCACAATGGCTTCGTTATTTGGGACAATTCCTTTAATGTGGAAGGCATGTTCAAACATTTGTCCGAATAAGCCTAAAGATCCCGTAATGACATTGGCTCCGGCGCTTAAAATAATGAAGCCCATGATGGTCTTCAAGGTGCCGGAAACGACATCTGCAATCCCTTTTTTCTGCAGCAATAAACCAATTAAGGCAAAGATCCCTACTAAAATAGCGGGCGTGCCCAAGATATCATTCATTATTAAATGAAGCATACATATCAACCCTTCAGTATGTTAGTCGTTAATGCTTTTTTAATTTCATCTAAGCTAAACATGTTCACCAATGAAATGACTTTTCTGCTGCCATCATTTAATTGGTCCATAATTTCTGGAGATCCAATATAGTAGTCGGCGCTTTCTGACTTGGCGCTGGCTAAGTCCGTATGTGAGCATGTGCCCTCAATGTTTAATTCCTTCATGGCCTTTTGGACATTCATTGACATCATAAAACTGCTTCCTAATCCGTTTCCGCAAACAACTAAAATTTTCATTTTGCTTCCTCCTTTAATAGATCCGCTACTTGTTGATAAGTTTTGGCTGCAATCAAGGCACTGACCTTCTCTTCACTAGCTAACACCGATGATAATTCGGATAATAGGATTAAATGTGAATCAGAGTCAGGGGCTGCCAATACAAGAAAAACGTTTGCGCTTTTCTCGCTTTCAAATGTCACGCCTTTTTCCAAAACTAATAAACTTAATCCCAATTTGTTGACGCCGTATTCAGGCCGCGCATGGGGCATGGCAAACTTTGGCATGATCACGATGTAAGGACCAAATTGCTTCACATTTTCGATCATTGTCTCAACATACTGCTGTTCAATAGCAGCTTTTGCTAACAATGGCGCAGCTGCCATCCGAATGGCCTCTTCCCAATCTTGCGCTTCTTTTTTAAATTGGACCATGTCCACTGTAAGATAATCCGCAAGCACTGGCATCACTCCCTTCGTATTATCTGGAATACCTGCTGACGATTTGGAAAATTTCTTTTGAGCTGCCAGCCTGGATGATTTCCTTGATGTTCTCTTCCTCTGAAAGTATGGTGGTCAATTGAGAAAGGGCTTTCAGATGCGTCTCTCCATCAACCGCAGCCAAGACAATGACAAGATGGATGTCATGCCCTGCTTTTTCAGAAAAGGGGACTGCCTTTTCAAGCTTCAGCATGCTCATGCTTAATGTGTGGACCCCATCCTCTGGGCGTGCATGCGGGATGGCCACGCTTGGGGAAATCACAATGTAAGGTCCCATTTTTTCAATATTTTCAATCATGGCCTGTGTGTAGGCTTCTGTAATAAAACCGTTCTTTAAAAGAGGTTTGGCGGCTGTTCGAATCGCTTCTTGCCAATCGGTTACATGATTTTTTAGCTGAATGGCTTCCTCTTTAAGCAAACTGGCCAAAGGCGGCTTTTCGATATCCTGAACCGGCCGTTCCGGTTTGCAGAGGTATTGCTTTAACTCCTGATGGAGACCTTCTTTGTCAAAAATCGCCGCATGCCTGCCAATCATCTCCATCAAGGCTTCCATGGAATAGTGCTGCTTTGGCGGCGTCTCAAGGTGACCAATTACTTTCTTTAATAGGCTTTCTTTTTCGGTCTCCGTTAAGATGGGGCTTACGACAAACACAGGCTTATCTTTTTCCTCTAAAGGGATCGTTGAAATGATAAAGTCTGCCTGGTATTGCTGTCTCTCATAATCCCTTAAGGAAACACAGCCTATCAAATCTACGGTCGAAAAAAGACCTTCCAATTGGTGCATGAGCAATCTGGATGTTCCCACTCCATTGGTGCACACCAGCAGGGCGCTTTTTCTGGCTGCCGGTTTAACGCCTACCTTGCGCATCCATCCGCCGAAATGCATCGCGATCAGGGCGATTTCATGTTCGTTCATCTGTTTTCCGACGACAGCCTCCAGATGCACGATGACCTTTTGGGTTAAAAGGAATATGTCATGGTACTCCTTTTTAATCGTTTCGGTCATATCACTTTCGAATTCCAATCCATATTGGATCCTGTAATAGGCCGGTTTTATGTGCAATAGAAGATGGCTCTCAATTTCTGTGCGATTTTCAAAAAATACACAGGCATACTTTTGAAAATCGGCGACCATATCGGAAACCACAGCCGTCAGAATTTGTTCATCCTCATTTAGGCTTTTTAGCTGAAGATCCTTTGAGAACTGGATTCTCGAACTAAGCAAATGCTTGGTCATATACAAGATTTCTTCCTCTGGAAATTCAAGCTCAAACAAGACGGAAAGCTTGTCGCTGATTTTTTTGGCCGCTTGGAATGGCTTGGCTGCTTGTAAAATTTCCTTGTCGATCGGGTCGATGGTAATTTTTTTTCCTTGAGCGGCTCTTTTGCAAAAAAGCAGGAGACGAACCGATAAATTGTATAGGACTTCATCGGTAAACTGGAGATTTAATTCTTGCTCGCTTTCTCCAATGATCCGTTGAACCGCTTTCAATTTCTCGTAATCGAAAAGGTGATCTTCGTTCGCTCCAACATTTAAAAGGAATGGGATTTTTGAAAAAAATAATTGCCAATTTTTATCGGTCAGAACATGTTGAAGGTAATAGACAATGGCTTTTCGTTTATTATCTTCCTCACCAAGGATGAGATAGCCGTCTTTCCGATCGAACAGCAGGGTCAACTCGAACCGTTCCAATTCCGTTTTTAATGCTTTCAGGTCCTCGATGGTGGTATTGCGGCTAACCCTCAATTTCTCCATTAAATTTTCGAGAAATAGGGGCGTTTCGCGTGCAATCAGGTAAATGGCAAGCCATGCTTTCCTTTCCTTGGCTGAATACTCATAATGCCAGGATGGCAGCTCTCCTAACTTTTCAGGCACATGCTTTCTGGCCTCGTCCTCTAAAATGAAACCGGCTGAACGGACATTCTTCACCATTGGCAGCTGGTTGTCTTTTAACCAATCGTTAATTTTTTCTATATCGTAATAAATCGTTCTCCTTGAAATATGAAATTTCTCGGTTAATTCTCTGACAGACACATAGGTTTGCGCTTTCACCATATGCGATAAAATGGCAGTACTGCGTTGGTCAAGTGACACTTCGATACCTCCCTTGCACAAAGTTTTGTGCAAAAAAGTACTTAAATTTTATTAGGCAATTGCTTGATTTAAATATACACCATAGTTTATCAGGAGTGGAGACCAAATGTCGCCAGTTTGTTTGTGCAAGGATTGGACTCAGTGCCATTCAGTGCAGTGCCCGAAGCATTATTTTATTGGAATGGCATATAATAGGATTGGAGGATACCAACTTTTTAAGAGGGTGTTGAGGATTGCCAGTATGAAGGAAGTTGAACATGTCCTGGCCAGTTCGGGCCACCCATTAGCCGATAAATGGGTTCACAATGATTTGATCAAGCGGAGTATTGCAGTCAGTTATGATTATTGGCTGGAGGATACGGGCATCCCGATGGCTTTAGAGGAATTTGTGCAGCAGTACCTTGAACATGCAGCATATTTGGGCGGCATCTTTTCCGCCGATCTAGAAGAACCTGGCTGATCGTCAGGTTTTTTGTTTTGGGCTGATATCGGAACGGTTCACATAGTTGGTTGTGTAGACCCAATGAAACTGCCACTTTCGTCGGATGTATTTTGTCGAAAAAAGGATTATTATGTCTATTGAAGTAAATGAAGTAAATGAAGGAAAGAAGGAAATGGCGAAAGTGAAGAAAAATCTAGTAGCAGCAACTGCCACAGCTGGGCTTGTCCTTACTGCTTTTGGAGCCGCAGCAAGTGCAGAAGAACCCGCATATACTGTCCGTCCAGGGGACAGCCTATGGAAAATTGCCCAAACCCATCATGTGTCTATTAAACAGTTAAAAGAGTGGAATGCACTTTCTGGTGATACGATCTATGTCAATCAAAAACTTTCACTTACTTATACTGTTAAAAAAGGGGATAGTCTTTGGAAGATTGCCAAAGAGAATGGCACAACCGTAAGTGAATTAAAACGCTTAAATGGCATGACTTCTGGTTTTCTTCAAATTGGGATGCAATTGAAGATTGCCGAAGCGGATGTAAGTCCTTCTTCTTATACGATTCAAAAAGGTGATACGCTTTCTGAGATCGGGGCGCGTTTTCATTTGACCGTTTCTCAGCTTAAATCTATGAATCAATTATCCTCTGATACTATTTATGCTGGAAAAACGTTAAATGTAAGCAGTTATGCTGCCGGTGACTCTAAGCAGACAGCTGAAGCCGCTGCGGAAGCATCTGAGGAAACTGCGACGGTAACCTCTGACGCAGCCGCACCGGCCGCTTCAAGTACTCCAGCCGATGAGACTGCTGCTGCTTCAGGAACGACGGCAGAGGCAGCGGCACTAGCCGCTTCAAGCGAAACGGCACCGGCACAGGCAGCAAAACCAGCGGAATCAAGTTCAAGTGCAGCACCTGCAGAAACAGCGACAGCGGAATTAAGTGCGGCAGCATCAGCGGCAAAACCAGCCGAATCCAGTGCAACAACAGCCAAACCAGCCGCAGCAAATAGTGCACCTGCACAGGCAGCCGCACCTGCAGCGGAAACGGCACCAGTGACTTCTAATTCTGAAGCCGCCCAAGCGCCTGCGGCATCAACCGAAACAGCCCAAAAACCAGCAGCGGCATCTGCTTCACTCGTGGAAGACGTGATTGCAGAAGCCAAGAAATATGTTGGTGCTCCGTATAAATGGGCAGGAAATACGCCTGCGGGATTTGATTGCAGCGGCTTTACCAAATATGTTTTTGCTAAAGTGGGAATCACTTTGCCGCGAACGGCCGCAACACAATGGGATGCAGCCACACCGGTAAGTTCACCAAGCGTGGGAGACCTTGTTTTTTTTGAAACCTATAAAGTCGGGCCGTCCCATGTTGGCATTTATCTAGGAAACAACCAATTTATTAGTGCAGCTTCCTCTGGTGTTGTCATTTCTGATATGACATCCACCTATTGGAAAACTAGATACCTAGGCGCCAAATCCCCTTACTAATGGGGAGATCCATGGCCCTGAAAACAGCTAGACTCCATGTGGATCTAGCTGTTTTTTTGTCGAAAGGGGGCATCTGCTGCTTCTTTTGCTTATCGATGGAATAGAGCAAGCAGGTGCCAAGGAGAAGCTTATCGGGGTCATCCTTCTTGTCTCTTTTTTAGAAAATTATGTCGATTTTATGGACAGCTGCGTTATAATAGAGGAGATTAAATTACTGTGGAGGTTTAAAGTGATGAAGCAAAATGTTTTCCGGCTCTTGGCAGTTGTCCTGATGCTGGCACTGGTCCTAGCTGGCTGCGGGCAGCAGGAGGACAAGGAGAGTTCAGGTTCAGGAAAGAAGTCTGCAGAAGAGGTTTCTGTTGATATTGGCATGTTAAAGTTAACAAGCTCGGCACCGCTATTTATAGCGATCGAAAAGGGATTTTTTAAAGAAGAAGGCATTAAGGCCAATGCTAAATGGTTTGAGGCTGCTCAGCCAATCGCCGTTGCCACTGCGGGAGGCAGTGTAGATGTAGGAGCAACCGGGATTACTGCCAGCCTTTACAATATGGTTGCAGGTGGACAGAAGTTATGGATTGTGGCTGACAAGGGACGTGAAGCGAAAGGGTTTTCATCTTCCGCCCTATTAGTGCCAAAGGATTCAGACGTCAGCTCACCAAAAGATTTAAAGGGCAAGAAAATTGGCATAACCCAAACAGGTTCTACCTTCCACTATATGGCGGGGAGAATTTTAGAAAAACAGGGGCTTACTTTAAAGGATATTCAATTAGTGCCGCTTAACAGCATTAATGGCTTGATGGAAGCATTGAACAGCAAGCAAGTGGATGCCGTTATTTTAAACGAGCCTAATATTTCTACGGTTGTCGAGGAAGGGTATGGAAAAGTTATCACCCAAGTAGGCGACGAAATCGACTACCAAACCTCCGGCATCTTCTACTCACCGAAGTTTGCGGAAAATAAAGACGCGGCCGTTCGCTTTTTAAAGGCGTATGCAAAGGCAACCCGTTACTATTATGATGCGGTCCTCACCACAAAAGACGGAAAAGTGGTTCCTGGGGAGAATTACGATGAAGTGGTCAATATTATTGCCAAATATGTCGGCCAAGACCCAGAAGTAGTGAAAAAAGGCCTGCCTTATATGGATCGTGATGGAAAATTGCTAGAAGAGGATATTCAGACACAGATCGACTGGTATGCGAAAGAAAAGCTGATTGATAAAGCGATCGATGCTAAAGAAATTGTGAATACAAAATTGCTTGAGGATGCATTGAAGCAGCAATAAGGAAGTGACAACATGAGAGTAGTCATTGAAAACGTGGAAAAACGATTCGGTGATTCAAAGAAGAAAGAAGTAACCGCGCTGAAAAATATTAATTTTTCCATAGAAGAACAAGAGTTTGTTGTTCTGGTAGGCCCGAGTGGCTGCGGTAAATCTACCTTGCTGAATATTGTAGGCGGATTGCTGTCACCAAGCCAGGGGGAAGTCTATTTTGAAGGAAATGAGGACAAGGACCCAGCCTTAGGCATTGTGTTTCAGGAAATTGCCCTGCTTCCATGGCGCACTGTGTATCAGAATGTCATTTATGGGCTGGAGGAAAGAGGCATAGGCAGAAAAGAATGTCAGGAAATCGGCCAGCACTATATTGATATGGTGGGGCTGACCGGCTTTGAAAAGGCTTATCCTAAACAGCTTTCCGGCGGCATGAAGCAAAGGGCGGGGATTGCCCGGGCCCTTGCGGTAGAACCCGATTTGCTTCTGATGGACGAGCCGTTTTCAGCATTGGACGCTCAAACACGGACTATTATGCAGGAAGAACTATTAACGATTTGGAATCGGACGAAATTAAGCACCCTCTATGTGACCCATAACATTCAAGAAGCCGTATATTTGGCGGACCGTGTGATTGTACTGTCACGGCATCCTGGCGAAATCAAGGAGATTATCAAGATTGATTTGCCGAGAATGGGCCGTGACCAAGAGCAATACCGGAAGCAATTTGAGCGGTATTCCGACGAGATTTGGAACTTAATCCGCCATGACGCCCAGGCGGCCATCAAGGAGGCATAATAAATGGAAGCAGCGACGAAGAAAGTCATCAAAAATCGTGTCGAGTTTCTTGAGAAAAAGATTCCAGGATATGTTTCAGTTGCGGGCATTACGGGCCTCCTCGTCCTCTGGGAACTCGTCTGCCGGTTACACATTGTGCCGCCGCTATTTTTGCCGGCGCCCACTGCGATTGTTATGGATGGCTGGGAGCTGATTAGCAGCGGAGAGCTGTTTAAGAACCTTCTTGCCAGCCTGTATCGGATTTTGGGTGGCTATGCGATTGGGGCGGTATTAGGGATTCTAGTCGGACTTATGCTTGGGTTTTCGAAACGGGCCGATGCGATATTTACGCCGATTGTGTATGCGATCTATCCGATTCCAAAAATTGCGTTATTGCCGTTAATTATTCTCTGGTTTGGGATTGGTGAAATGCCAAAGGTTGCCATTATTGCACTGGGGGTATTTTTTCCTGTATTAATTAATACCTTCTCCGGTGTGAAAAGTGTTGATCCGATTCTGATTAAAGCGGCGGTTACCTTTGGTTCCAATCATGTGAATGTGATTCGGAAGGTGATTTTGCCTGGAGCTCTGCCGACGATTTTTGCCGGATTAAAATTAGCGGCTGGAACAGCCCTATTGCTTTTGGTTTCGGCTGAAATGATTGCGGCAGAATATGGAATTGGCGCTATGGTGCTGCACTACGGCAACCTCATGATTACCACCAAACTCATGGCAGGTGTCCTGCTGTTATCGTTGTTGGGATTATTATTTAATAGAGGCCTGCAATGGCTTGAACGGATTTTGATTCCTTGGAAGTAAGAGTTCCCATGAAATCAAGGCCGGTTCTTGTGCATACATTATGGAAGCACAAGAACCGGCCTTTTTAATATTCGCCTTTTAAAAAAACGCATCTCAAATTGTGAGCGGTATTTGGATTCTAAAACCTAAAACACGTACATTAATTATAAGAATTAAATTATTGTTCATATTTTTATTGAATGCCTATGAGGCGTCTGCTATACTAATATAGTAATAGTGAAAATATTCTTAGTAGTTCTAGTTTTATAATTTTATTCATGACATCAAAGGTGGTTGTTCAAAGTTGAAAAAGGGTAAACGTTTATTAGTCAGTGTGGCTGCATCCTTTCTTTTGGCAGCAACGGCGGTTGGAATTATTCCAAGTGGCACGAAGGCAGAAACTGTTGGAAATACGGCCTCTTTACGTATCTTGGAAACTACGGATCTTCACTCCAATATTATGCCGTATGATTATTACCAGGATAAGGATAATCAATCGTATGGATTAGCCAAAACAGCAACCCTCATCAAGGAAGCAAGAGAGGGAGCTGTCAACTCGCTGCTATTTGATGCAGGCGATACGATTCAAGGAACCCCACTCGCTACGTATGCAGCGAAAAATCTGCAGGCAGGCGAAATTCATCCCATGTTTCAAGCGATGAATAGCCTTGATTACGATGCTGCGATTGTGGGAAACCATGAATTTAATTATGGATTAGACTATTTAAATCAGGTTTTAAAGGGAGCGGAATTTGATGTTGTCAATGCGAACGTGTATGACGCAGCGACCGGAGACAATTATTTTACCCCTTATAAAATCCTTAATAGAGAAATTATGGATGACAACGGCCATAAATCGACAATTAAAGTGGGAGTCATTGGATTTGTTCCGCCTCAAATCATGAATTGGGATAAGTTCTATCTTGATGGAAAAGTAACAGTCAAGGGCATTACAGAAACAGCTAGAAAATTCATTCCTCAGATGAAAGCAGAAGGGGCAGATATTATTGTTGCCATCGCCCATTCCGGCTGTGACCTTCAGGAAGAAGATGATCAAGCAGCTGAAAATGCGGTTTATGAACTAACAAAGGTTCCTGATATTGATGTGATGCTTTTTGGACATGCTCATCAGACATTCCCGAGCCCTTCTTTTTCCAAAACTCCTTTAACAGGAATTGATTATGTGAATGGTTTTATCAATGGCGTTCCGGCAACGGAGGCGGGAAAATGGGGAGATCATTTAGGCGTCATTGATTTAAATCTTGTTCAAGATGCAAATGGCAAGTGGACGGTCGATAAGCAAGCGGCAAAAGTTACAACGGAAGCCGTTACGGCAGCAACAGCGGTTGACCAAGGAATCGCTGATGGCGCGAAGAATTTCCATGAGGCAACGATTCGCTATGTGAATGAAAAAATTGGGCAAACAACGAATCCGATGTTCAGCTTTTTTGCCAGAGTAACAGATGATGCCAGTCTGCAATTTATCAATGAAGTTCAGATGGATTATGCGAAAAATTGGCTTAAAACGCAGCCGGAATTAAGCGGTCTGCCTGTTCTCTCTGCTGCAGCCCCTTTTAAAAATAATACCAATGTAGCTGTCGGCGATCTGTCAATAAAGAGTGCAACGGATTTGTATAACTTTGACAATACGATTAAAGCAGTCAAAATGACGGGGGCACAAGTGAAAGAATGGCTGGAGTTTTCGGCTTCTAACTTTAAGCAGATTGACCCTGCTAAAACGGAAAGCCAAGAATTGCTGGATACCTCTTTTGCTGGGTATTTATATGATGTGATTGACGGGGTTAAATACCAAGTGGATGTCACGCAGCCTAGAAGATATAATTTCAAAACTGGTGCGCTTGAGAATGCTGCGGCTCACAGAGTTATTAATTTCACGATGATGGATGGTACGCCGATTACGGAGGACCAGGAGTTTATTGTGGTCACCAATAACTATCGTGCCGGCGGGGGCGGCAATTTTCCTGGATTAGTCGATGGAGCGGCTCCGCTTGTGCTTGATTCCACAGAAGAAATCCGCGACATCATGATGGATTATATTCGGGATAAAGGCGTGATCAGCCCGGTGGCCGATCAAAACTGGTCGATTGCACCGATAGCTGGAAATGTCACGCTTACCTTTACTAGTCCTGTGGAGGGAACTGAATACCTGGATATGGTTCCTAACATTAAGGCTGTTGGTGAAGCAAGCGGGGGCTCTCAAACGTATCAGCTTGTCTTTGCGAATGGGGAAGAACCGGGCAATGATCCTGTGCAGGGTGGAACGGAAAACAACGGGACTCCATCTGATAACGGGAATGGAACACCATCCGATGGCCGCCAGAAGGAAAATGGAACACCATCGGATAATGAATCAACGGCGTCTAATGCTGGATCAGTAACGGATAAGGCGGCAGATTCCGATAACGAAGGCAAGGCGCTGCCGAAGACGGCCACAGCTATGTATGATTATCTGCTGCTTGGATTGCTGGTCGTGATCAGCGGGGTTGTCCTCTATATCAGAAAGCGCCAACTACATTAATTTGTGTGAGAAGGAGTCCAACCAACTGGTTGGGCTCCTTTTTGGACGATAGGAGAGCAGAAAATTTTTCTATCCGGCATAAGTCCAGCCACGCCTCTGTTTTCACTTGTCGGATCTGCAGTCAGCGAGATTCGTAAGGAAGTCTCCGTCAGCATAAGCATCGAGTGAACAGGTCATACATCGTTGCTCTTTCCTAAGGAAGTACCGGTAAAAGGGGAGGAACGGTTGAAAAGAGGAGGAAATCCGCCGGTAAAGTGGGGAAAGGTCCGGAAAATATGTGAACTTTGCCGAAAAACAAGTCGAAAGCGCCGGTAACAAAAAAAGTCTCTCTTTAAAGAACAAATAAAGTGGAAAATTTGCGTTGGAAAGAACAATTGAGGTCTCAAAACCAGGAATAAGTGGGCGCTGCAGGGGCCGCTTCAAGGTCCGGCAGGCTTAAATCTTGGGGTTGATCCTGCAGTTACAGCAATGGCAGTTGGCTGGGGAGACGCGTGGACCAACCTAATTCAGCCTTTCTGGGCATTGCCTATCTTAAGTGTTGTAGGTCTTCATATCCGACATATCATGGGTTACTGTTTCTTATTAAGTATTTGGGTTGGAATTATCACCACTATTCTTATGTTATTTGTTTATTAAAAAATTCCAAAGGGACGATTTTCCTGACTTTAAACCAGAAGAACCGTCCCCAAGTTCAGCCTTCAATACGGCTGGATGTTGTATTCGTTTATTTTTCGATAAAGCGTGCTTCGGCTTATTTTGAGCAGTTTGGCTGCTTTGCTGATATTCCAATCTGTTAATTGCAAGGTGTTTTTTATGGTTCTTTTTTCTGTATCTTCTAAAGTAATGGTTGGGTTAGCAGGATTTTCTGGTGTTTCTGCCAGTTCTTTTTCGAAGAGAATATGCTTGGAGGTAATCTGCTGCCCGTCTGCTAAAAAAGCCGCTTGCAGTAACACATTTCTTAGCTCGCGGATATTACCCGGCCATCGATAGCTTGCTAGCTTGTCCATTGCCGATTTTGATAAGGCTCTTGCTGGATAATTCATCCTCTGCAAAAAAAACTCAGCTAAAAAAGGAAGATCTTCCCGATCCCGTAAAGAGGGAAGGTTAATTTGGATTCCCTTTAATCGGTAATACAAATCGGAACGGAACCTGCCGGCCTTGATCTCCTCTATTAAATTTCGATGCGTGGCCGAAATGACTCTTACATCAATCGGTTTGCTCTTCGTGCTCCCGACGGGGGTAATCATCTTTTCTTGGAGCACCCGCAGCAATGCGGCTTGTGCCCTTAATGACATATCGCCAATTTCGTCTAGAAAAATTGTCCCGCCATGGGCTGCCTCAAATTTCCCGATGCTGCCCCGGCGGTTAGCCCCTGTAAATGCTCCTGGCTCGTAACCAAACCATTCGCTTTCGATAAGGCTCTCAGGAATCGCACTGCAATTGACCGCGATGAACGGCCCATCCTGCAGCGGACCATGGGAATGGATGGACTGGGCCATTAATTCCTTTCCCGTTCCGCTTTCCCCGATCAGTAAAACCGGCAAATTGGTATAGGATACTTTTTTTCCTAATTCTTTTGTTTCGACTAATTTGCGGCATTGTCCGGCAACATCATTAAATGTGTGTAACCTGCCTGTCGCGCTAGGAGGCTGGCCTGTGCGGCTGATGGCGACAGATCCCCAAAAACGATTGCGGTTGTCATAAATTTCTTCTATTTTAAAATACTCTTTACGACGGATGGGCTCGCCAAGCGGCTGGTATCCAAAAAAATTTTGGGCAGCTTGGTTGGCTCGGACAACCCGCTCATCTTGGTCTAACAGTAACGCCGGATAGGGGAGCTGGTCTGATAATACATCCATTTCCTTTTGCAGCACAAGCTTCTCTGCATGATTTCGTTCCAGTACAAGTTTATCTTGGATTAACTCTGCCGCCATACAGGCAAGGTGCAGGTTCATGGGATGGTGGTCTTCGATGCGGCTGCTAATGTTGATGACACCAGCCAATTCTCCTGACGGGGTATAAATCGGGCTTGCTGAGCAGGCCAAAAAGTGGGCGGCTGCAAAAAAGTGTTCGTTTCCTCTGACTTGGACAGGCCTTTTTTCAATTAAAGAAACACTTATGGCGTTTGTACCCATTGACTGTTCATTCCAGTTTGCCCCCAGGCTTAAGTGAATCGTATTGGTCCTATGTAAAAGTTCCGGGTCACCGATGGCGTGGATCACGATTCCATTTCGGTCAACTAAGACGGCCACCTGGCGCATCTGTTTGAATTCGGGGAAAAATTTTTCAAGGACAGGAACAGCCTGCTGCAGAAGTCCCTGGTTCTCCTTCATCACGTGGTCTAGCCGTTTTTCCTCAATCAGGGGATTTCTGGATGGAATCACAGGGTCTAAACCGATTACGTGACAGCGCTTCCAAGATTTTTGGATTATTTCCGCCTCGCCAATCTGATTATGCAAGGTATCACCTCTCAAGTAAGGATCATGATCTAAAAGAATTATAACATAAACTGACTATTTTGAATTTTCTTCCATAAAGATTGGCTCAAAATAGGACAATTTTTGTTTCGTTGTGGCACACCTATAAAATCCTATTAGGAAAAATAGGCCATTCTTACGGCGTTTTTTAGTTGGCACGGTACTTGCATTATTAAAGGCTGTACCATTCTTAAAAGGGGGAATTTTTTAATGGCAGGCAATCGTGCAGTTGTTTATGTTGGTCCAGGGAAAGTCGAAGTGAGGGACATTGACTTTCCGGATTTGATTCTAAGGGACGGCCCAGGTGTCAATAAGCTTAACGTTGGCCGTAAATGTGACCATGGTGTCATTCTGAAAGTGGTCACCACCAATATTTGCGGCAGTGACCAGCATATGGTCCGCGGCCGGACGACGGCTCCATCAGGGCTTGTATTGGGCCATGAAATTACTGGGGAAGTCATCGAAGTCGGCCGGGATGTGGAATTCATTAAGAAAGGCGATCTCGTTTCTGTGCCTTTTAATATTGCCTGTGGAAGGTGCCGCAGCTGTAAAGAGCAGAATACCCATATTTGCGAGAACGTCAATCCGGACCGCCCCGGCTCTGCTTATGGCTATGTCGACATGGGCGGCTGGGTAGGCGGACAGTCCGAGTATGTCATGGTTCCATATGCAGATTTCCAATTGCTGAAATTTCCTGATAAGGACCAAGCAATGGAAAAAATCCGTGATTTGACGATGTTATCCGATATTTTTCCAACAGGCTATCACGGTGCCGTTAGCGCTGGCGTTAAGACAGGCTCCACCGTCTATGTTGCCGGGGCGGGTCCTGTAGGTCTGGCTGCCGCGCATTCAGCCCAATTGCTTGGGGCATCTGTCGTCATTGTCGGCGATCTTAATGAGGAAAGATTAAGCCAGGCAAGAAGCTTCGGATGTGAGACTGTCAACTTGAGTCTGCATGATAATCTTGGTGAACAAATTGAACAAATTTTGGGTGTGCCGGAAGTGGATTGCGCCATTGACTGTGTTGGCTTTGAAGCACATGGGCATGGAAAAAATCACGGAGAAGCTCCAGCGACGGTGTTAAACTCAATCATGCAGGTCACCCGTGCAGGGGGACAATTGGGCATTCCAGGTCTTTATGTAACGGGTGACCCAGGCGCTGTTGATGAGGATGCAAAAATCGGTTCGTTGAAAATTCGGATTGGACTTGGCTGGGCCAAGGCTCATACCTTCGTGACCGGGCAAACACCTGTTATGAAATATCATCGCCAGCTGATGAGTGCGATTCTTAGCGGAAAAGCCCAAATTGCTAAAGCTGTCAATGCGACCGTCATTTCACTGGATGAAGCCCCGCGTGCTTATGGAGATTTTGACCGCGGCGTGGCCCGGAAATTTGTGATTGACCCACATGGAGTGCTGAAATAATTTTTAACAGGAGGGAAGACAATGGATTCATCTCCTTCATTATGGAAGCGCTTAACAGCTGAAGGGGTCGGCACTGCTTTGTTAGTACTTATTGGACCAGGTGCTGCTGCCTTTAACGGGATTCTGACCGCCGATAGCGGGCAGGGCGCGACGCTTGCAGATATCGGTGTCATCAGTTTGGCGTTTGCCATAATTGTGATTGCGATGATTTACACGATAGGCAAAATCTCGGGCTGTCATATTAATCCAGCTGTCACGATTGGGCTTGCGGTAGTTGGCGAATTTCCCAAAAGGGAAGTGGTGCCGTACTTAATCGCCCAACTGGCTGGAGCAGTAATTGGGGCGTTAGGGATTCTGGCGGTGCTCGGTTCAGATGGGGCGGCGATCGGCAATCTGGGCGCCACGACGCTCGCGCCTACTACTGGTTATTTTCAGGGGATTGTTATAGAAGCAATAGAAACGTTTATTTTAATGTTAGTCATCATGGGACTGGCGGTTGATCAGCGGGCGCCGAAGGATTTCGCCGGCCTGATTATCGGGCTGACGGTGGGCGGCATTATTATGATGACTGCAGGCCCTACCGGTTCATCCTTTAATCCGGCCCGAACCTTTGGACCTTATTTGGTCGGCAGTTTCTCCGGGGGGAATATTCCATGGAGCCAGTTTCCGATTTACGTGATTGGTCCCGTGGTTGGGTCTAGTTTGGCGGCATTCGTCTATCGATGGATGGCCAGTCCAAGTCCAATGGCGGCAACATCAGAAAGTGAAACAATAAAGGCTTAAAGCAAGGGGACGGCTCCAAAATTTTTTGAAGCAGGTGCTTTTTTGGCATTTGCTTCTTTTTTATTTTTATTGGTAGGAGATGGTGAATTTGTTGTGGAGGGTAAATGAAGCAAAAAAGAACTGTCACTATGATTCGAAAATAATAGGAAAATAGATGTAAAAATATCCAAAAAATAACAGGGTGTGATATAATCATAGGAAAATATACATAGTTGGAGGAGATTTTTTGAAGTTTAAGAGATTAGTGATTTTAGTTGCCTTCATTCTTGCTTTCCAGACCTTCTTTGCATCATTTGTTTTGGCGGATACCGACCAGAAAAAAAGTATTGTGGCACTAGGGGATTCGATTACCCATGGGTGGAATCTTGGTGAGGATCACAGCCAGGCTCAGCCCATTAATGAGCGGGCTTTTCCCTATCTCATTAGTCCTAATGAGTATGCCATAACCAAGAACATTAGCGGCGGAGGCTGGAAAACGACGGAATTATTAGCTGCCATCAGCAATTCACCGGAAAATATGGCAGCCATCAAAAATGCCGACGTCATTACATTAGACATCGGCAATAATGACTTATTGCAGGTCCCTGAAGCTGCAGCCATACTGGCAAAATTAAGGGCTAATCCGCCAATAATGCCGACCCAGCAGGAGATGGATGCAGCTAAACAGGCGTTGACGGCCTCTATCCCAAACATAGCAATAAACCTTGGAACGATTCTGGGAACAGTCAGGGCTCTCAACCCTAATGCGCAAATTATTCTTTACAATTTGTACAATCCATTTGGCTCAGGTCCGCTGCAGGCTTTTGGCGAAGGGGTCATTCCTGTGGTCAATTTGCAGGTTATCCAGCCTCTTGCAGCGCAATTCGGAGCAGATGTAGCCGATGCTTATTCGGCTTTTAATGGGAAGCAAGGAAATCTGATTTTGCCAGCGGATATTCACCCTAATGCAGCTGGACATCAAGTTCTTGCCGAGTTGGCTGCCAATCTGCTGCCAAGTGATTTTTCCATTACCTTAACACCAGCCACAACTGAACCAACTTCTGATCCAGTGACAATTACGGTTTCGACGGATGCTGTACAACCGGTTGTCATGAAATGGCTCCCGGGTGAAAAAACAGCGGCGGATTTTAAATCAGCTGGAACTGATATTGTGGAGAATCAGTTTGCCGTTACCCAAAATGGCAAATATACAGTTTATGTAGAAGATGCAAAAGGAGTCAAAAAAGTACAGGTAATCGAAATTTGCACGATTAAATCGAATACGGAACCGCAGCCTTCTGAAAATCAATCAGGAGGGGGCAGCGAACAGCCTATAAACAACAATACAAGCGGTAATACACCAAATAACGGGACAACCTCCAGTAGTACACCAACCGCAGCAGGAATAGGACATACCCTGCCAAATACTGCCTCACCCATGTACAATTATTTGCTCCTGGGAACCGCAATAGTATTAGCAGGACTAGCCGCATTGAAAGTGCAGCGAGTTGTCAAAGAAGGAAAAAAGGAAATATAGTCTAAAAGCAAGTGGTACACTTATATCCCAATAAAGACAAGAAAGGAAGTTAATTACCTACAAATAAGTAGGCCTTTAACTTCCTTTTTTTATTCGATAATCGTCCCTTCAGCTCTACCTGTGAACCCCTATTAAGAAATTAATTAAATGGTTGAAAACCCTTCCCTCATGAGGGAAAACTTTTAATCTGTATATGAATTGTTTGCCGTGTTATGATTCATTTGTAAAGGGAAGTGGTTGTATTGGATAGAAGAAAAAGCGATATTCTAATGAGATTAGTTGAAAGCGCAAACAATGAGTGCGGTATCGGAAAGATAGCAGATATTTATAGAGTCTCCGAAAAGACCATCCGAAATGATATCAAAGAAATTAACCGTTTTCTTGAGAGTCGTAACTATGTGGAGATAGAATTTTTAGGAAATGGGAATGTTAGATTTTTTGGTGATCAAAAGGAAATTGCTCAATTACTGGAAAGTAATAGTCTTTATACCTATAAGTTAGCAAGGCAGGAAAGAAAACTTATTACTTCCTTTATTCTTGTTCAATCAACTGTGCATATAACTATGTCTTCCATTGCAGATCGATTATTTGTAAGTAGAGCTACTATCTTAAATGATTTGAAAGATGTTAAAAAATTTATTACTGGCTATAATCTGTCCCTAAAATCTCATCCCAACAAAGGATTAATTGTTGAAGGAAGTGAGCAGGATCGAAGGAAACTTTTATTTGAAATTTATTCCGTGTGTATAAAAAATATTAAAAATAGGAATTCAGACTTTAGCTTCTTTGAAATTTTTTTCTTAAAACTATTGGACGACAAAGAACTCAAAACTATTATTGAAAAAATCATTATCGAGATTGAAAACTTTCATCAAATTAGTTTAACGGATGGTTCTTTTGATAGTCTTTTATTTTATTTAATGATTATGGTCAGTCGCATTCAAAAAGGACTTTACGTCTCTGAGGTTCGTGTTGAAGGGGAAATTTGGCTCGAGGTTTCAAAAAATATTCTAATGCGGATATCTCAATATTGTGATATTAAAGTTAATAATAATGAAGAAAAATTTTTAAATAATATTTTTAACTCGTTGACATATTTGAAAAATAGTAATGAGGATACTGAAATAGTTAAGGTTCAAATTATCACAAGAAAGTTTATCGAGGAGATATCATTCGATTTACAAATTGATTTAAACGGTGATTATACGTTTTTTGAGAGTCTTGTAAATCATTTATCCTCCTTTGCACAAAGAGACAATATGACCCTACCGGTGGAAGAGGTCTTTGAAGATCATGGTATCCCACTCGATATTTATCATTCTGTGAATAAAAATATTCATATTATACAAAAGGCACTGGATAAAAATATAACTGAAACAGAACTTTATTATATTGTCATCCATGTCTGTGCAGCCATTGAAAGGAAAAAATACGAGGCTTCTAGAATTAAGGTCATTTTAGTATGTGCTGGGGGATTAGGAACATCACAATTAATAGCCGCAAGATTGAAAAATCATTTTAATTTTCGATTTGTTGATATTGTAGCAAGACATGACTTACAAAATATTCTTGAGAGAAATAATTACGATGTCGATTTAATCATATCAACCGTTCCACTAAGCGATATAGCTGTAAATCTTGTGGTTGTTAGTCCGTATCTTACTGGTAATGATATTTTAGGAATTTATGAAAAGGTAGAGAAAATAAAGAAGGATAATATTCATTTAGACTTTCAGGAAAATGGTAAAAAGGAACCGAAAGAGTTAATAAATCAAATTAGGCATGTTGCTGAAAAGTATATGTCAAAGGTTCCTAATCAAATGATGAGTGAACTCATGAACGTTGTTTATAGATATTTTAAGGAAGAAAAACAGCATCCGTATTTATATCACTTTTTGCAGCCTGAATACATTCAACTAAATGTTGAATGTTATTCATACGAAGAAGCTATACGGAAATCTGCTGAAAAATTATTAGAAAATGGTTTTATCGAAGAACCCTATATTCAGGCAATGATTCACAATGTAAACGAATATGGTCCTTATATTGTTATATCTGAAGGATTTGCAGTTCCACACGCAGGAATAGATGATGGCAGCAATCGTGCTGGGATGAATTTAATCCGTTTAAAAAAGCCAATCGATTTTTTAGGAAAACCAATAAAATACATTTGTTGCTTAAGTGTTGTTGACGCGAAGAAACATTTAAATGCATTTTTCCATTTAGTAAATATGCTGCAAAATCTGGATTTTAAAGTCAAACTTGATGCAGCTGAAACACCAGAGGATATTTCGATGATTATTAAGGATTTTGAACAAAAGTACATTTAAGATAGGGTTTCAAAAAAAAGGTTATTTTCTATGTGAAAATCTTCACATGAGTTTTGGCTTTTTATAATTGTCAGTATAACTGGTTTGGTTCTTATTTCAATTTCAAACCATTAAAACTTTAAAGGGGGTGATTGAATGGATTTGAAAAGTTTCCCAAAAATTACTTTTATTTTAAGGGGGTTTACCTACAAGCAAGTTCGTCAGGTGGTTGGAATACTTTTAGATACAAAAATAAATTCTTTAGAAATCCCATTAAATTCACCAAATGCCTTTGATACGATTAAAAAAATTAATGAAGAATTTGGTGACAAAATTGTTGTAGGTGCTGGTACAGTTCTTAACCACGAAAATGCTGTGAAATCTATTGAAGCAGGGGCAAAGTTTTTACTATCGCCAATCATGATGTCAAGGAAAACAATAGAGTATTGTAAGGAAAATAGAGTGATATCTATTCCAGCTGCATTTTCTCCTACGGAAGTTTACCAATCCTTCCAAGATGGAGCGGATATCGTGAAAATTTTTCCAGCTGCAAGACTTGGAAGTAAATATATATCTGATATTCGAGCCCCACTTGGAGAAATGCCGCTTATGGCAGTTGGTGGAGTGAATAGTGATAATGCAGAGGAGTTTTTTAAAGCAGGGACTTCCTTTTTAGGAATTGGTTCTGGCATTTTCAATTTAGAGTCATTGGAAAATGGTGAAACTGAACAGTTGAAAATGAAAATACGGAAATTAGAAAAGCTATTATAGAGGTTATAGGTGGAAAAAATGATAATGAATGAATTAATAAAAAGGGAACTAATTCTAACAAATATTGATGCAGAAGATCAGTTTGAAGCATTAAAGACAGTTCAAAAAGCACTTTATTCTAATGGTTATGTAAAAGATACCTATTTTGACGCAGTTTTGGATCGAGAAAAGGAATATCCTACAGGAATAGCATTAGGGCATAAATATAATATCGCTATCCCACATACGGATTCACAACATGTTATTAAATCCGGGATTTGTATTGGGGTATTAAAGGAACCTGTAAAATTTAAGTCAATGGAAAATAAAGAGATAGAAGTAGATGTAAAAGTAATTTTTATGATTGCTTTAAATATTGCAAGCAAACAGGTGGAGTTATTACAAGAGTTAATGGCATTGATCAGAGATGCTGAATTTGTTGAAAAATTAACTGAGCTCAATGAAGATGATATTTTAAACTATATTAAAACCAGAAAGGATGTTATTCAATGAAAAAAGTTTTAGTTTGCTGTGGTTCCTCCATGATTACAAGTTCAATGGCGATCAATCAATTAAAGGAGGTTTTTGCAAAAGAAGGCTTAAATGTGCAAATTGGGCAATGCAAGTTTTCTGAAGTTCCAGCTCAAGTAGTGACATTCCAACCAAATGTTGTCGTGCCTACTGGTGCATTAAATGAGAAAGATGCTGGAGGGGTTCCAGTTGTTAGAGGAACTTCTTTCGTAACTGGTGTAGGTGTTGAGCAAACAGTTAAACAAATTCTTGATATTTTAAAAGATAAATAGTACTTCTTATCGAGAAATAGGAGGAGCCTGTATGCATTATTTAATAGATTCATTAAATTATATTGCTTCACTCGGTCCAACGGTCATGATGCCAATCATTATTTTAGTTATCGGTCTTATTTTTAGATTAAACTTTGGAAAATTAATTCGTTCCGCTATTCTTGTTGGTGTTGGCTTTGCTGGGGTTAATATTACAGTGAACTTCTTTATAGAAAGTGTTGGTCCTGCCATTCAAAAAATGGTTGAAACATGGAATCTAAGAACAGATATCATGGACGTTGGATGGCCTGCAAGAGCTGCGGCAACTTGGGCATTCCCAATGGCTGCTATCGTTATTTTAGTTATACTAGGACTAAATATTCTTTTGTTAACTTTGAAATGGACAAGAGTCGTTATGGTTGACTTCTGGAGTTATAATCACTTTATTTTCGGAGCTGCGCTCGTTTGGTATGCCACTGGAAGTTCTGTATTAGCGATTATTGCCGCTGGGCTTTCTGCAACGATTTCATTCAAATTGGCTGACTGGACTGCCCCGCTTGCCGAAGAATTTTTTGGCTTACCAGGTGTTACTTTCCCAACCTCTAACTCTGTTGGTTGGGCACCGGTAGCATGGGGCTTAAACAAAGTTTATGACAAAATACCCGGCCTGAAAAATTTAAAAGGGGACCCAGAGAGTATTCAAAAGAAATTTGGTGTTTTGGGTGAGCCAATGATTATGGGTTTGATTTTTGGTATTCTTATTGGAATTCTTGGTCACCAAAGTGTTTCTTCTACATTGACTGTAGGCATGAGCACAGCTGCAGCAATGGTTATTATACCTAAAATGATGCAAATATTAATGGAGGGTTTACTCCCATTTGCTAACGGTATTAAGGAATTATTAAATAAGAAATTTACAGGTGCTAATTTCACAATCGGTATTGATGCAGCATTAACGGTAGCACATCCAGCTGTAATTTCTGTTGGTATCTTGATGGTTCCGACTACTTTAATTATTGCTTCAATTTTGCCAGGAAACCGATTATTGCCACTACCTGATATAGCCTATCAAGCAATGTGGCTGGCTGCTTGGCCAGTAGCCTTTTCTAAGGGGAATGTTGTCAGAGGATTTATTTCAACAGTAATTATCACAACTTTAATGTTACTTTTTGCAACGACCATGGCAGATATTCATACTCAATTAGCAATTAGTGGCGGATTTAAGCTGCCGAAGGGAATGAGCCATATTTCCACAGAGGATGCAGGTACTCATATCATTGAGTGGATTATTTGGAAAATAAGTACAATCTTTTCTTAATATAACAGATTAGTAGTTCGCCATTTTAAATTGCTTAGTTTCAGGTAGTCATTTTTATATAAGTAAGGCTCTGTAAAGTATCATTGTTGTTACTTGCTATAAAAAACAATATTGTGCAGCAACAGAGCCAAAAAATCATTTGGAGGTGACTTCTCCTTGAATACAGCTTATGCTCAGACAGTATTGGGAAAAATTCCAAGTGAGAAATTAGGGGTGGCCTTAAGTCACGAACATTTAATAGTCAAGCCTAATAATTCTGATTCTTACTATGAGCAATATACTTTAGATGATGCAGGTAAAAGTACAGAGGAAACTATTAGTTTTAAACAAAGTGGTGGGAATACAATTGTTGAAATGACTCCGATTAATTATGGACGTAATCCATTGCTACTTAAAAAAATATCTGAAAACGCAGGTATTCATATTATCTGTACAACTGGTTTTCATGAAGAGAAATTTTTGCCAAACTGGATTTTTTCGATGGATGATGATTCCATTAAACAAAAACTTTTAAATGAAATTAATATTGGTATTGACGGCACCACTATTAAGCCTGGTGTATTAAAAATTGGTACTTCCTTAAATAAAGTGACTGAAACAGAAAAAAGACTCATTCGAATTGTTTCTGATGTTCATAAGGAAACTGGTTTACCGATTAGTACTCATTGCTCGAAAGGAACGAAAGCTATCGAACAGGCACGTTTCTTTCTTGAAAATGGGGTAGACCCTTCTAGAGTGATAATTGGACATGTCGACATTCCGAATGATATTGAGTTATTAATAGAGCTGTGCAGGCTTGGTTTTAATGTGCAAATTGATCATGTAGGAAGAGATTTGGCTAATAATGATGCAACAAAAGTAAAACTAATTGTAGACGTAATTAATGCCGGTTATATTAATCAAGTTTTTCTTTCAGGAGATATGGGTAAAAAAGGATATTTGCCAGCTTATGGAGGAACGCCTGGATTATCCTACTTTTTGAAAGATTTAAAGGGTGAACTAATGAAAAAAATAAGTGAAGAAGACTATTATCATATATTAAAAATCAATCCTAGACGTTTTTTTACGATAACAACCAGGGTTAACGAATAGGAGAGAAGGAAATTGAAAATTACGGGTGTAACTGTATATGAAGTAAAACCAAGATGGATATTCATTAAAATTTCAACAGATGAAGGTATTGATGGCTGGGGAGAAATGGTTTCAGGAACAAAAACTCGTACCGTTGTTGCTGGTTCATATGAAATGGCTGATCGCATTATTGGCAGAAATCCCTTGGAAATTGAAAAAATTTGGCAGGAGCTATATCGAGTCTTTTTTAGGGGTGGTCCAATTAATATGACCATCATCTCTGGAATTGAAATGGCCTTATGGGATGTTAAAGGTAAATATTATAATGCACCAATTTATGAATTACTAGGTGGCAGTGCCAGAGAAAAAATCAAGGTCTACTCTTGGATTGGTGGAGACCGTCCAGCAGATGTGGTTAATGATGCACAGGACCGGGTAGATCGTGGATTTGATTCTATTAAAATGAATGCAACCGAAGAACTCCACTATATAGATTCATTTAAGAAAATTGATGCAGTTGTTGAAAGAGTCGCATCCTTAAGGGAAAGATTTGGTAGAAACTTAAATATTGGCGTTGATTTTCATGGACGTGTCCATAAGGCGATGGCGAAAGTTTTAGCAAAAGAGTTGGAACCTTATCGGCCAATGTTCTTAGAGGAAGTTGTGTTACCAGAACATGAAGAGGCTTTCAAAGAAGTTGCTCAACATGTTTCTACACCACTAGCAACTGGTGAAAGACTATATACACGCTGGGGTTTCAAAAATGTATTAAATAGTGGTGTTATAGATATTATCCAACCCGATGTTGCGTTAGCCGGTGGTATTTTAGAAACACGGAAAATTATTGCAATGGCAGAATGCTATGATATTACAGCTGCACCTCATGCACCATACGGTCCCATTGCCTTAGCAGCAACTTTGCAAATAGATGTCTGCAGTCCAAACGTATTCATCCAAGAGCAATCTTTGGGAATTCACTACAATAAAGGGTTTGACCTATTGGACTTCGTTAAAAATAAGGAAATTTTCCAGTATAAGGATGGATTTGTCGACCTTCCAACAAAGCCTGGTTTAGGTCTCGAAATCGACGAAGACAAAGTAAAAGAAGTCTCTGCTGAAGGTCTATATTGGACAAACCCAAATTGGAAAAACTACGACGGTACTAAAGCTGAATGGTAATATTCTTTCTAACAAAAGACACTCTGAAAAATTTAGCTGTCCAGGGATCCTGTTATCCTAATATGTAAAATGTGAAAAAGGGAGAAGAGGACAGTCCCCCGCTCAATTAAAGCTATACTGCAGTGGGGGACAGTCCCCCAGTCAGTTAATGCTTCACCGCAGCGGGGGACTGTCCCCATAAATTCCCATAAATTTAACCTGCTATTTCGCTTGCGGTTTGGTCTGCATTGGTTGTTTTGGTGTTTTTCTTTGTAACTTTGTTGGTGAAGAATGTGATCAGGAAGGAGCAGATTAGTGCTCCGGCCATGGCGATGATGAAGCCTGCGGCGTTGTTGGATAGCAGCGGCGCCATAAAGGATGGGACATAGGCAGTCCCCCGCACATTAAATAGTCCAACTAGCAGCCCGCCAAGACCGGATGATAGAATGGCTCCGGCAAACACCATTTTGTTCGAAAACATAAATGGATAAGCGGCTTCAACAAAGGTGCCAAATCCCATATTAATTGCAAAACCAGGTGCAGCGACAGCCGCTTCGCCTTTGTCGCGCGGTGCAACAATATTGGCAAGGGTAATCCCTGCTGACACCATAACCAATCCGACCATATCGACGGCACCTAAAAAGCTGTTTCCTGTTTTCTCCATTTCCAAAAGAACAATCGGCAGAATCGCAGCATGATAGACTCCGCCAATGATGGCTGGCCAAATCAACAGACCCGCAATTAACCCAGCCAAGGTTCCATTCGTGTAGACAAGGAAATCGATTAATGTCCGAATACCGCCGCCGAGCCATAAGGCAACAGGCGCGATGAGAAAGTAAACAGCCAAACCTGAGATCAATCCAGAGATTCCTCCGGCTGCAATATTAACGGTTGTGGCAGGAAAGCGCCATTGGACGCATTTTCTAAATATGTACTGGACCAAGAGACCTGCGCATATCCCGCCAATAATTCCGCCAATAATCCCGCCTTTAACGGATAAAACACCAGCGACGATCCCGGCTACAATCGAGACATCATCAAGGTCTGCCACCTGCTTGGCTGCGACGACTGCCAGGACAACGGGCAGGGCATTAATCATCAAATCGAATACGTCACTGAGCCCGGACAACCCAGGAATCTTGCTTATCGCGAGTACCAATGCCATGGCAATAAAGCCGGGGAGGGACGATAACATCATTCCGCGCAGATTAATTCGTTTGAATGGCGAGCCGGATGCCTGTTCCAATTGGTCCTGTTTCATCGCCTTTCCAATAATCGGACGGTAAGAGACTCCAAAATGTTTGGCAAAGGAAGTCAAAAACGTCACGGCTCTTGTTCGGTTGGTGGTGCCGGTTGTCCCGGAAGTGGCAATGACGTTTACCCCTTTTGCCGCAATGGCTGCCATAGAGGTTCCGCCCGTTCCCGTAGCCGGCAGTCTTTTTTCTGCTGCTGCCGCAACCGCCTGCTTATTTGCCCCGTTTGGATCTGCGCTCATGAAAATAACGGCGTCGATTTCCTCGCTGGCAATCTTTGAAGCTATTTCTTTATCAAGCTGAGAGGCTGCCTCATTTACCTGAGCGATGGTACCTGCAGCGGTCACGGCTGGTTTTTTCGTTTGCTCATCCCAACTGTATAACTCCGCCAGTGTATCTTCTTTTATATTGTCCATCGAGGCCTTTGCGGCAATAAATTGCAGTGAGCCGCAAACCATCCCGGCCGCCTCAATCTGTAACAGCAGCTCATCTAATAGTTTTCCAGGATCTTTGCCGCCTAAATAAAATAGATTTCCCCCGCTGCTGCCAAGTATGGCAATTCTCTGTTTCGTACCAGCTTCCCCCATCTCATACACCCTTTCAACTTGTTGAATATTTTAATTTTTAAAATTGATTTACTATAATAATAAGGTAAAACTTTAATTTGTTAAAGCGTTAAATGATTTTAATGAAAAGTATCAAATAGGAACAGCCATTAACGAAGCAGGGTGGCCGAAAAATAGATTCTTTCATAATCTGCTAAATTTATAGTTTCTATATCCGATATAGGATGTTAAAGGGTTACAAAGTAATAATGATGGATGATCATAGGACGGAAGTGCCCAAATTTATTTTTCTAATAGAGGTGTAGGAAGATGTCTTTGAAGTTAGGAACAAAGATAAATTTAATATTTTTAATAATCATTCTTGCTTTTTCAGTCATCGTTGGGTCTGTGGTCTACCAGGAAATTATAAAAGGAGTGAAGGAATTTGCTGTCGAGAAAGCTAAAGGGGATTTGGGATTAGCTTATCGGTATGTGAACTACAAGTATCCAGGTGACTGGGAAGTAAAAGGAAACCAGCTTTTTAAGGGAGCTACAAAGATTAATGATAATGCTGAAATTGTGGATGCGATTGGAAAAGATACCGGGGATACTGTAACCGTTTTCCTCAAGGATACTCGAGTTACGACGAATGTGAAAAAGGATGGGAAACGATTAGTAGGAACGAAAGCATCCCAAGAGGTTGTAAACAAGGTTTTGAAAAAGGCTGAGACTTTCTATGGGGAAGCGAACGTAGAAGGAAACAACTATCAAACTGCCTATATGCCCATTAAAAATAAAAATGGGGAAGTACTGGGCATGTTTTATGTCGGGGCCTCCCAAAGCATCATTGATGAAATATTGTCATCATTCTTACTGAAATTTGTCATCGTTATGGCACTCATGATCGTGATCTCAGGCCTTTGTATTTCTTGGTTTACATTAAGGATGAAAAAACGGTTATCCGCTATTTCAAATGCCCTTCAATTAGCTGGAGAGGGCGATTTTACATCGAAAGTCATCGATTCCTCAAAGGATGAACTGGGGATCCTTTCTTCCAGCTTGAATCTGATGTCGGCTAATTTAAAGAATATGTTAAACGAGGTAAGAACTACTTCGGAAGTGGTGGCTTCCTCTTCTGAACAGTTAACGGCCAGTGCTCAGGAATCTAGCAAGGCAACCGAGTTTATTGCGGGATCCATCCAGCAGGTAGCAAGCGGCGCTGAGAACTCGACATCGAGTCTGCAGGAAAGTGCATTGGCATTAAAAGAGGTGACAGTGGGTGTTCAGTCTATTGCAGAAAATGCCTCTGTCATCACCCAAGTTAGTTCTTTGGCAACTGAAAAAGCCAAAGAAGGCGAGGTCTTTGTAGAAAAAACGGTGGAACAAATCAACGCGATAAAACGCTCTGTAAACAACAGTGGCGAGGTGATAAACATATTGGGGAAACGCTCGCTGGAGATTGGAGAAATAAGCAGAGTCATTTCTGGTATTGCGGAGCAGACGAATTTGCTGGCGTTAAATGCGGCTATTGAAGCGGCACGTGCTGGAGAGCATGGCAGAGGATTTGCTGTCGTAGCGGATGAAGTACGAAAACTGGCTGAGCAATCCCAGCAATCATCGTTGCAAATTACTGGTTTAATAAATGATATCCAGCAGGAAATGGGCCACACACATGATTCGATCGAGCAGGTGTCTGTTTCGGTAAATGATGGTCTAACCATTGTTCAACAAACGGAGCAGAGTTTCAGAGAAATCTTTCAGTTTATGGATAAATTGAACGCGCAGATTGTTGAAATGGCGGCAACAACAGAAGAAATTTCAGCAAGCGTCCAACAAGTTTCATCCAAGACAACGAGTATTGCGAGCATCTCGAACGAAGCTTCTATGCATTCACAAAGCGTGGCAGCTTCAGCTGAAGAACAACTGGCTTCAATGGAAGAGATAGCTGCTGCCACGAATTTATTATCGAAGCAGGCGGATGAACTGCAACAATTAATAAACAAGTTTAAAGTGTAAGAAGGAATCATGATAAAAAGGAAAGCTGAGCACAGCTTTCCTTTTTATCATAGTATTTTCTATCCTAACTGCCGTACTAATTTAACTTAAATTGATGAATAACATTAGTTAGATTAACAGAGCTTTCTTCTAATCTATTTACGATCGAATCTTCCAGACCGATGCTTTTTTGCTGGGCAATTACCTTCTTGTTGATTTCTGATATTCCACTTACTTCAGCTTTAAATTCTTCAGTAACTTCTTTTGCAGAATGGGATAAATCTTTTATTCTATCCATCTGGACGTTTACCTTTTCATTAATATTTTTAACATGTTCTTTTACTTCAACAAGAATGGCCTTCATATCATCGATTTTATTCATGGTTTCGACACCAAAGTCTTTTTCCTCTTTTACAATTGAAAACTGACTTTTTATATGGGTTTCTACAGTTTCAGCTTCGCTCTTTATGTTATGAATAATGGTGCTGATCTCCGAAACAGAATTTGCGCTTCTCTCCGCAATCTCGCGGACTTCCTTGGCAACGACAGAAAATCCTTTCCCATATTCACCGGCACGCGCTGCTTCAATGGAAGCGTTCAGGGCTAATATATTCGTTTGATTAGCGAATTCACCTACTAAACTTAACACCATTTCTATTTCCTTTATTTTTTCAGTGAGTTTATTGATGATCTGTAAAGATTTTTCACTGCTGTCATTAATATGGTTAATGCCTTTTAACAGATGTTCAACATGCTCAGTACTTTCTACTAGCTTATTAATCATGATATCAGAAGATTCATCAGTAAGCTGTGCCCCCTTTTGCACATCTTTCGCAATCTCTTCCGTGTTTTTTAAATTGGTTAACACTTCACCAATTAATTGATTACAGTTCCCATTGACTGTATGGATATTTTCCATTTCGCTTTTTACATCTAGTGATACCTGATTTACATTAGTGGAAATCTCTCGTAATGTTTGTACATCAAGTCCTGTTTCGCCAGCGTGAACTTCAATTTCTTTAATAATCTTTCGCAAGTTTCCTAACATTAACTGAAATGAGTTCCCCAAGCTTTCAATCTCATCGCCAGATTTCTTTAAGCTTAATTCTACATCTAAATCCCCATTAGAAACCTTTAAAACTTGTTTTTCTAAAACAGATAGGGGTTTTAAAATCAAATGCGAAAAGATCGCTCCTAATATCCCACACCAAGTTATTCCAAATAATAAAACAATTGAGATGTATAAACCTTGGCTCATTTTAATGTAGCTGGTAATATAATCTGCTAACACAAAGATAAAAAGGGCAGAGGTTAAATAGGTGATAAGCGCTACTAGGATAAACCCAATAATCATTTTCCATCTTAAACTCATTTTCATTTAAGAATCATCCTTCGTGTATTTATTTAAATACTTAATCTATTATTATTTTCGACAAAGAACGAAATAAATTTAATTTCTTTTTAAAAAAATAACAACGTAACGATTTGATTGGCGCAGAAGCTTTAAACTAATCATGATAAAAGCCGATAATTAGCTTAACAAAGGCAATAGTTAAAAATCCATTTTAGGAGGTAACGGGATGAAAAAAATGAATGCTAAGGTCGGTGACAGAATCACGTTTGAAAGAAATGGAATGGCTCATTCTGGTGTGGTTTTTAAGAGTATGGACAATAGTGTGTTAGTTGATATTCCGGATGAATCAAAGGATTATTTATCCTATACGACAGCTAAAACGGTAGTTGCTCATTCCAAGTACACGATTTTGAAATAGATCATAGGGGGATGGCTTTAATGGAACCAATGACTTGTCCAAATTGCGGGGCGGGACTAATAGAAGATGTATGGGAAAGTATACAGGATCAAGAGGATGACGGGGTAATTCTTGATGCCCTTCCAGTCTATGTGTGCGGACAAAAGTGCGGCTATATGAGACAGGTAGAAGTGATTCCCCAAGTGGCTGCCCAGCAAGGAAGCGATCGTTTGTTATTGGCCTATCCTGATGATCAAGGAAGAATACTCGATATACGTGATTCGGTCCTTTGGCCGCCGATGCCCTTGGAGTCACTTCTCGCCCGCGGATACTGGGAGGAGTATAACGGAAACCACGATATCGAACGACTGCTTGATAGTGCCCGCGATAGCCGGGCCTATGGACTTAATGCCCCGAACCTATTTAAATTTGCAACAAGTGAATTGTCACAGGACGCTTTTTTATGCTGGCTGATGTCTTGGAGCAGCCAGCTCTATCGGTCTATCGATAGGCCATTGCATGAGGCAGCAGTTGATTTTATTTCGAGGATCTTTACGGTACATCAGATTCCGGTCCCTGTCATTGAATCTATTAATATTACTCGCCAATTTCAGTCTCTTGATATTTTAGCGATCGTGAACCAACAATATGCAATTTTAATAGAGGATAAAACGTATACGAAAAATCATTCAAATCAGTTAGTCCGCTATAGTAACGCGGTGAAGGCTGAATATCCAGATTATATTCAGCTCCCTATCTATTATAAAATTGCCGATCAAAGCCATTACCGCTCTGTTGAACAGGCTGGTTATGCCCCGTTTACCCGGAGAATGATGCTAAGCCTATTGAAAAAAGGAAAAGAAAATGGAGTACAGAACCCGATTTTCATTGATTATTATAAACATCTGCAACAGCTTGACGATCGAATGATGGCCTTTCGAATTCTGCCGATAGAGGATTGGGGCAGCTATGCGTGGCAGGGATTTTATCAGGAGCTGAAGAAGAGAATACAAGGGGATTGGGGGTATGTTCCCAAGCGATCAGGAGGATTTTGGGCATTCTGGTGGAAGTCTTCATTTGATGACGGTTATTATCTGCAGCTTGAGGAACAGCGGCTCTGTGTGAAGGTTGAAACGAAGGATGGAGACATCGATAAGGAAAGGATTGAATGTATAAGAAACCAGATCATGCTGGATTCGGAAGCAAGAGGCCTTTTCTTACAGAAACCAGCCAGAATCCGCTTTGGCGAAACGATGACCATCGCTTTCCGATCAGACTATCTGCAGAGGAATGAAGATGGTACGATTGACGTAAATAGAACTATAGAGGAACTACGGAAATATTAAACGGCAGACTGCAATCAGGGAGGGAAGAAATGAATCAGGTTCATCTAATACGTTCACTTTTTCAAAATGAAGGTCTCCAAAAAACGGCGGTCACACCAATCAAACCAGCACAGATGATTTATGGGACAGTCAAAAGATTTTATCCTAATCAAACGGCTCTTATCCAAATGGGAAATCTAAAGGTAACAGCCCATGTACAGGCAGACATTTCGGAAGCAGCAGGCTATTGGTTCGAAGTGCAGCCACATCAAGGAGACGAACTCTATTTAAAAGTCATAAAGGGAAATGAATCGGGCAGCGGCCAGCCTGATGCCGCTTCAGTCTTACAGCATTTACAACTTCCTGAGACGAAACGAAACCAGCAGCTGATCGAGTTTTTTTTATCAAAAAATTTACCGCTAATGAAAGAGCAGATGCGGGAGGCGGCAAGCTGGATGAATAGCAAAACGGATTTTTCCAAGGCTTCCGCTGTAATGGAGTTTATGATCAAAAATGGGCTGCCATTTACTAAAGAGGTGTTCCAGTCGTTTTTGGCTGTTCAAGAATCTCAATCCTTCACTAGTCAATTAGAGCAGGCATCGGAGTATCTTGGAAATCCTAAACTTGCCTCATTCCAGTCGATTGAGCCCTTGAAACAAATGATAGGCCGCATTTTGGATAACGGTGATCAGCTGCAGCCTGTTCCTTCTGCGGGAGAGGCAAAAAGCATGTTGAAAGGTCTGGTGGAATCGCTGGGACTTGAATATGAAAGAGAGATAAAAATTAGGTTAGCGGGCAATCTAGAACGGCCAGCGGAATCACTTGATTCCTTAAAACCTTTGCTGATGAGTGCGATGAAGGAGTTGAAGTCGGATGGCAAGGCATTGGAGCCGATCCTGCACCGGCTAACGGGGATGCAATTAATCTCTCAAGATTATAATGGGCCTATTCAGTATATTTTGATGCAGCTGCCGATCTCCTTTGGTGGAGATTCAACTGATTTAACCATTCAGTGGAGTGGGAAGAAAACAGATAAGGGACAGCTTGATCCCAATCATTGCCGAATTGTTTTCTATTTGGAGCTTAAGAGAATCCATGACACGGTCATTGATATGCTTGTGCAAAATAAAGTAATTCAAGTTACGATTATGAACGAAACAAAAGGGATGGAAAGCGCAGTGGCAATGTTCAGGCCGATTTTAAAGGAAAAGCTAAAATCCATCGGTTACCAGCTTTCCGGTATAAAAGTGATAGAGTCATATGAAAAGAACAACAAGGAATCGAGTCAAAAGAATCCGGTAGATTTTATTCAGCAGTTTTACCAAGGGGTGGATTTGAAAGTATGACTAAGAATCTAAAAAGAACCTTACAGGCTGTTGCTCTTTCCTACGATGCCCAGACTCATGATGCACCGAAAGTAACAGCCAAAGGGAACGGAGAGCTAGCAAGCAAGATTATCGAAGCTGCAAAAGAACATAACGTTCCCATTCAAGAGGATCCTTCTTTGGTCGAACTGCTAAGCCGACTGCAAATTAATGAGGTCATTCCTGAACAATTATATCAAGCGGTAGCCGAAATTTTTGCTTTTATTTACAAGGTTGACCAAAATCTTGGGGACGGTTCAAAATCACTGAACAATACTTCTAAATGATTGGAGATTACGGTGAAGCGTTAACTGAGCGGGGGACTGTCCCCCAATACAGTGAAGCGTTAATTGAGTGTTGTCTGAATTGACCAACTCTGTTGTTGGACTGGCCGTCGTTCTGATACTAAGCCTTTTTATTCATTGATAATAAAAGGGCCTAAAAGCCGTTGCAACAGGCAAATGCAAATAAAGCCAGGAGCAGCTTCTCCTGGTTTTATCCTTGTTTCACCGCTTCCCATAATAAATCAACAATATGGATGCCCCGCATTTTTGTGCTGAGACCCTCCTTTTCGATTCCAAGCTGCATTTGCAGCAAGCACCCCGGATTGGCAGTGACGATCGTGGTAGCGTGGGTGGCCTTGGCTTGCGCCATTTTATAATCGAGCATGGCCATCGAGCTTTCCGATTCAATGATATTGTATATCCCAGCGGAGCCGCAGCAGCGCCCGGCATCTTTCATTTCTTTGTATTTCACGCCTTGTATGGATTGAAGCAAAATTCTTGGCGCAGACTCTGTTTTCATGACGTTTTTAAGATGGCAGGAATCCTGATAGGTAATGACCTGTGGCGGGAGCGCCAGTTTCACCTTCTCATGGAACCCGACCGCCACCAATATCTCGGAAATATCCTTTATTTTTTCTGTAAAAGCCTCGGCTCGTTCTTTCCATTCCAGATCGTCTTTTAGCAAATGATCATACTCGATCAAAAATGCGCCGCAGCCACCGGCATTGGTGATGATAAAATCAACCTCTAGGTCTTCAAACGCTTTGATATTCCTTTTCGCCAGCTCCTTGGCAGTCTCTTTTTCGCCGCTGTGGCCATGGAGGGCCCCGCAGCAGGTTTGGCTTGGCGGATTGACAATCTCGCAGCCAGCTAATTGCAGCAGCTTCATGGTGCTATCGTTTGTTTTTAAAAACATCGTATCCATTAAACAGCCGCTGAAAAAAGCAACCCGATGAACCTGCTGGCCAATAGCAGGCAGATGTTCCGGACGATTTTTCATTTCCTTCATGGTTGGCACTTTAGGAAGCACTTTTTCCATGGTGGCAATATGGTCAGGCAACAGCCCCAAAAAGTTGATCCTTCTTGCAAAAGTCTGCAGACCGGAGCGCTGGTAAAAGCCGAGCAATCCCGTTATGTTCCGCATGCGGTTTTGATGCGGGAATAGCCCTTCAAAAACGGTTTTCCGGATCACCCTCGCCGGCAAAGTATGCTTCTTATTTTGATTAATGATATCCCGGGCTGCTTCCAGCAAATGTCCATAATTGACGCCGGATGGGCACACCGGTTCACAGGCCCGGCAGCCGAGACAGAGGTCAAGCGAACGTTCAAAGTCTTCATCCGGTTCAATCATCCCATCGACCACGGCCTTCATTAGGGCAATCCGGCCGCGGGGAGAATGGGATTCTTTGAAGCCTGATTCAATATAGGTTGGGCAGGAGGGCAGGCAAAAGCCGCAGCGCATGCAGTTTAACAGTTCATCTTCGTCCATCCGGGCTTTGAATTGTTCTTGGATCTTGGCTTGTTCTTCTAGGGTTGTCATCTTGCTGCCACCACGCGTTTCCTTGTCTCTTTGGCAAAAACTTTGCCCGGATTCATAATATTGTTAGGGTCAAATGCTTGTTTAATCGCCTTCATGGCAGCGATTCCTTCTTTTTTCAGCTTCCATTCGAGGTAAGGGGCTTTCATCTCACCGACACCATGTTCACCGGTAATGGTGCCCCCAAGTTCAATGGCTTTTTCAAAAATCTCAGCAAAAGCCTTTTCCACCCGTTCCATTTCTTCGTGATTCCGCGAATCGGTCGCGCAGGTAGGGTGGAGGTTCCCGTCTCCTGCATGCCCAAAGGTGCAGATGGTCAGCTGATATTTTTCAGTAATTTCGTTAATCGCTTTTACCATATTGGCGATTTCCGACCTTGGAACGGTTGCATCCTCAAGGATGGTCGTCGGCGCCAACCGGGCAACGGCTGAAAGTGCGGCGCGCCGTGCTGTCCGGAGAGCATCTGCTTCAGCTTCGGTTGCGGCAATTTTGACAGAAACAGCCTTCTCCTGCTGGCAGATTTCCGCGATTTTTTGAATATCTCGTTCGACTACCTCAAGAGGTCCATCCTGCTCAATGAGGAGAACGGCCTCGACATCAGTCGGCAAGCCGATTCGGGCAAAATCCTCGACCACCTTTAATGTCGGCTGATCCAAGAACTCGAGTGTTGCTGGAATAATTTTATTGGCAATAATCTTGGATACCGATTTAGCGGCAGCGCTAAGATCGTGGTAGTGAACGAGCATTGTTTTCCGCGTCTCTGGCATTGGAATTAACTTCAGTGTGGCTTCCGTAATGACGCCAAGTGTTCCTTCCGAGCCAACCATGAGGCGGGTCAAGTCATAGCCGGCAACATCCTTTGCCAGCTTTCCGCCTGTTCGGATGATATCGCCATTCGGGAGCACGGCTTCCAGGGCGATGACATAATCACGGGTCACCCCATATTTCAGGCCGCGTAAGCCCCCGGAGTTCTCGTTGATGTTGCCGCCGATGGTCGAGATTTTCATCGAGCTTGGGTCAGGGGGATAGAACAGTCCTTTTTCCTCGACAGCGTTGATTAAGTCCAGTGTAATCAGGCCAGGTTGAACCGTGACCGTTAAATTTTCCTCATCGATTTCGAGGATTTTGTTCATATATTTAAAAAGAAGGACGATTCCGCCCTGAGTTGGGCAGGTTCCGGCACATAGATTCGTCCCCGACCCGCGCGGGACAATGGGCAGCTTATGTTCATTGCAAACCTTCAAAATCTCGGAAACTTCCTTTGTGTTTCTTGGACTGACGACTGCATCCGGAAGGGATTGAAAGTTAGGCGTGGCATCATAGGAGTAGACGAGCCTTTCAGTCTTGGAATCGGAAAAATTTTCCTCCGTGACAATGCTGATTAGTTTTTGTTTTGCTTCATTGGAAAGCATTTTGTTTTTCCTCCCAAATTATGTTCTATGAATAAATGAAAAAAACAGGTCCATGCCTGCTATGTATGAATATGTATGGATGCCGGCAATGGCTTGTAAAGTGCCGGTAAAATGGTGAACTTTGCCGCTAAACAAGTTCAATTGACAGGGGTGGCCAGAATTGGCTGCCCCTGCTCAATTTCTAAAAATCTATTAAGCTTGTTGTTGACGTCTTCTGTTAATGAAGAATAAAACAGTTCCCAAAAGGAGAACGGATAAACCAAGTGCCATAACGTTATAAGAATTTGTTGCTGTGACTGGCAGGTTATGGATGCCAGATGAAGGATTGCCTCCATTATTGGAAACATTTCCTGTCCCATTGCTGCCAGGAGCCGGATTGTTGACAGAGCCATTCCCATTGTTGGATGGGTTGCCGGTATTGTTTCCTGGATTTGCCGGGTTATTGTCGTCTCCTGGTGGATTATTGTTATCGCCATTCCCAGGATTGGCCGGATTGTCCCCATCATCTGGCTCGGAAATCACCTCATCGTTAGGACCAGGAGCCCCAACCACTGATACATTTGTAAGATTCATATTTGGATAGTAGGATGTTAAAATTTTATCAAAGCTCCAGCCCGCTGCTCCTAACTGGGAAGCACCATATTGGCTCATCCCGACACCGTGGCCGTTGCCTCCGCCATAGAACGTAACTCCCGTTTGATCGTTTATCTCAAAGCTGAAGAACGCGGATGGAAGAATCGAATAGTTGGTCAATGGTGCTGCTGTATAGTCAGAGCTTCCGCCAGTTGCCCGATACAATAAAACATTCGCGCCGCCTGTATAGGTGGACATTGGACGAATCGTAAAGCGAATATTGTATTCCTTCACAATTTTATAAGTGCCTGTGGAGCCTTCGATGACAAGCTCCATAATATTGCCGCCGTCGCCGCGCTTGGTCACATACATGTTTTTAAATTCCCCGATACCCTCAGCTGGAATCGGCTTGCTGACAAACTCGCCTGTCTCACTTTTGGTTAAAACAAAGTTCGGATCCGCGGTATATCTTCCGCCAATATTGGCATTGATGGTGTTGGCAAGCTCTTGTTTAGAGAACGAAACCTTCCATCTGAAATAGGCAGAAGTATCATCATAGCCTGTATAAGACAAGTTTTTATAAAAATTAAGGATTTCTTGCTCATTTTGTGTATCAATAGCCAGCATTTTTGTGGGATCAGCTGGATCAAATGTATAGCTTTGGGCTAAAAGGTACGGGACAACTTGTCCAGGGAAGGAACCATCGGCATCGGACCAAACCTGATGCTTGGAGGCACCGAATCCGCCTGAAGTGGAATAGTATCTGGCATCTACTAACGTACCGTCTTTTCCATACATAATTGTGCCTTTTGTTTCTTGGACGGCTTGAGCTGTAAGGGCATTTTCAGCTGAGTTGTTATAAACTTGACTCATGACGCTATCAAGGACAAAATAGCCGTCTTTTGCAAATCGGTCACCCAGGTAATCGCCCAAGGCATAGGTTCTAGCCGCAACAGCCTGTGCTTTTAGAGCACTAAGGCCAAAGGAAGCAGGCATCTCACTAGGAACTACCTGGTAGAGGTATTCTTCCAAATCAATATCGTTGATTAAGTGCAGCTTATTGCCCATGACAGACGTAATTTCAAAGCTGCCCCGATATTCAGGAACTCCTTGTGCTCTGCTAATATTGGCAACCTTAATTTTGCTGGCATCATCTGTAGAAACGTATACTCTATTTTTGGTAGAAAAGAGGTCCGTTCCATCTGCTTTTACTCCAGTAATCGTCCCATCAGCCGATCGGAAGGTGAGTAGCTCATCAGCAGCTGCCTCATAGGTTTTATCCGCAGCCTTGTCCACAATCTTAAGCCCTGTTGGGGAGCTCAATTTAATTTCATTATGTTCCATGGCCGCGAAGTTAGTTGTCATAATCCCAACTCTCATTGTTTTTACAGGTGTTAGCCCATCAATAAGAATATTGGTGATTTCATGCTGGTCATTAACGGTAACCGATACATTTTCTGCCCCTACTCTGACGTCTTTCAGAGACTTTTTATAAAGCTTGCCATCCACCTTTTGGGCGATCTGATAGTCGGCGGCCAGCTTTAAATGACCTTGGAGCTCTAATTCTAAGGTTAAATCGGCTGTATCCTTAGACATAATTTTTTCAGTAAAAATTGTTTGTGATTCTGAAGCATAGACAGTTGAATGACTGGAGAAGAAACTTAAGAAGAGAGCCGCTACTATAAAGACAATGGATACTACACTAATGAATGGACTTACTCTTTTGGTGACCATTCTATCCCCCCTGATTTAAAATAATTGACAGCGCTTTCTAGGAGAAAGTGCTTACTAGATTTGAAGCTTACCTCCTTCTATCAAACTATCATTACTGACAATTAAATTATAGGGAACTAAAATAAGTAGAGTCAACATTATATTTCATATTTTTCAAAATAATGTTGAAATTTTATTTCACAATGAACTGAAATGTAATTTTAATTTTTATAAAATTTATTGAAATATTATTTCAGATAAGTATAATTAAAGGTGTAAAAAAAAGAATGTTCTTGGGGGCTGGGCATGACATGTATGTACTTGGAATTGATGGCGGTGGAACAAAGACAAAGGGAGTGCTGGCTGACCAGTATGGAAAAGTTTATGCAAGTGAAACGGTTGGTCCAACCAATCAAAACGGTGTAGAAATCCACCTTGTGGAAAAAGAACTATCCAGATTATTTGCTTCATTAAAATTGCAAAATAGTAAAGCATTTTCAATGCTGGATACAGTTTTTGCTGGGATGTCAGGGGTCGACCGGCCTGAAGCAAGGGCAGTTATGAAAAGTATTATGGAAAAATTTGTCCCCGCCAATGTTAAGATCATCATCGATAACGATGCGGTGAATGCATTGTACGCCGGCACATTAGGGGTTCCGGGCATCGTACAAATCGCCGGCACTGGATCCATCACTTTTGGCATCAATGCCAATGGTGAACGGCAGAGAGCAGGAGGCTGGGGCTACTTAATTGATGATGAAGGGAGCGGCTACGATATCGGAAGGGCTGCCCTTAATGCCGTTTTTAAGGCGTACGACGGAAGAGGGCCGAAAACCACTCTGAC
Source organism: Neobacillus muris (assembly GCF_943193175.1). Classification (GTDB taxonomy): domain Bacteria; phylum Bacillota; class Bacilli; order Bacillales; family Cytobacillaceae; genus Neobacillus; species Neobacillus muris. Next base: position 188,281 of record NZ_CALPDF010000001.1, on the reverse strand, counting down.
CAACATGCTCCTTAAGCACTTTCAAGTCCAGGAAGTGCCAGAGCTCATCCATTTCATCTACGAACCCGGAAAATCAAGGACCGCCATAGCTCCGCTTAGCCAATATGTATCAGCTGCAGCCGATCAAAACGATGATGCGGCCAAACAAATTATTCAGCAGGCCGCAGGCAAACTCGCACAAGCCATTGGAAGCTTACGTATCAGTCTCTTTAAAGATGAAACCCAACCGGTTCAAGTGGTCATGGCAGGAGGGGTTTTTAATCGGGAAGATTTATTTGTGCCATTCATTCAGTCGAGGCTTCAGGAACAAAGCATCAATGTCCAATTGGTGAAGCCTGTAATGGAACCAGCAGGCGGTGCAATCATTGCAGGATTGTCCAGCAGCAGTCAAGTCATAGAAACAAGTTTCATAGAAAAATTAAAGCTTGATTAAAATATTAATACAAAAATAAATAAATTTTTCTGATTTTTTATTTCATCTTTTCTGGTACCTTGGTATAATGAAAATATAATGAAATAGTCGGAATGGACTAGTAAGCTGTGAGGAATAGGAGCTGCCTCAGGTGCGATATATGCCAGAGGATATACAAAGAGTACCACAATTCAGGTATCAATGGAATTCCAAAATTGGTTCTCTATTTCCAATGGCAGAGGGGCAGTTTAAACAAAAAACGGCTTCGCTGGGGAATATACAAATAGATAAAGAGATTGATTGGATTCAGGTGTAAATGGCCCGACCCTTCCCGCGAGGACAAGGGGATGGAAGCGTTTTATTTTTTAGGCTTAGGCCCATATCAGCTCTCAGGTAATCAGCTACTTCTTTTTTTTTAAGATAGCAAGAGTTTCAGCCATACTACCATGAATGGTAATCCTTTCTAAGAACGAAAAAGGTTTCCACTAAAGCAATTGGAAAGGCGTGTCGAATGTGAATGTGAACATTACTAGCTTAACAACCGAGCAGCGAAATGATCGGTCACGTAATATTGATCAGCTTTCAACGCTTGAAATTATAAGCCTTATGAATAAGGAAGACGGTACCGTTGCCGAGGCGGTCGAAAAAGCCTTGCCGCAAATTGAAGCGGCGATTGAAGCAATTTATCACACTCTAAAAAATAATGGCCGATTATTTTATGTCGGTGCCGGCACAAGCGGAAGGCTTGGGGTGCTGGATGCAGCTGAATGCCCGCCGACCTTTTGTACGCCTCCTGAGCTGGTGCAGGCGATCATCGCCGGAGGAGAATCGGCCATTTTTACAGCCGTCGAAGGGGCTGAGGATTGCCGAGAAGATGGGGCAAAGGATCTGGAGAGGAAAGGCATCACCAAATCCGATGTAGTCGTTGGAATTGCAGCAAGCGGACGGACACCCTATGTCATTGGGGCTCTGGAATATGCCCGCAGCCTTGGGGCGGTAACCGTATCGTTAGCCTGCAACCAGAACGCAGAAATCAGCCAATATGCCGACCATAAAATCGAAGTGGTCGTTGGACCGGAGATTCTGTCGGGCTCCACACGGTTAAAGTCGGCAACTGCCCAAAAAATGATTTTAAATATGCTGTCCACCACCACGATGATAAAGCTTGGCAAAATATATGACAACCTTATGGTGGATTTGCATGCCAGTAATATAAAGTTAGTCGAGAGAGCGAAGCGGATTGTGATGGAGATTACCGGGGTGGCGTATGAAGAAGCAGCAGAGGCTTTGAAGCTGACCAATCAAAAGGTGAAACCGGCTATCGTCATGCTGATGGGCGGAGTTTCTGTTGAAAGGGCAAATGAAGCCATTGAACAAGCAAACGGTTTTACCCGGAGGGCAATTGAACTGGCGAAAGAAGGGAAGTAACCATATGAACAAGCGAATTCTCGATTTTCTGCAAAATGAAATCGATCAAGAGCATATTCCTGGAGCTGTGATCCATGTTTCCTGCCAAGGTGAAACCTTACTGCAGGAAGCAGTAGGCTATCGGACCGTTTATCCTTCAAAGGAGCCGATGCAGCGGAATACGGTGTTCGATATGGCTTCCTTAACAAAAGTAATTGCCACACTGCCGATGGTGCTGAAGCTAATGGAGGCAGGGATATGGCATCTTGATGATAAAGTAGCCCGCTTCCTGCCTGATTTTGGGAGGAACGGGAAATCGGAAATTACCATCAAACATCTATTAACCCACACGTCAGGCCTTGCTGCCCATTATGAATATTTTCGCGAGAATTTGACTGCCGAACAAATTTTGGAGCGGATTTATCATGAGCAGCTAGTGGCAGGCATTGGCGAAAAGGTGATTTATAGTGACCTCGGGTTCATTACGCTATACAAATTAATTGAAACGGTGACAGGCGAACTGTTTGAAGAATATGTGAAAAGAGAGCTGTTCGACCAACTGGGTATGACGGAAACGGGGTTTTGTCCCCAGTTTGAGCGGGAACGGTATGCTGCAACAGAATACAGCAACAAATTAAACGATTATAAGCATGGAGTTGTCCATGATGAAAATACCGAAAGCATGGGCGGAATCAGCGGTCATGCCGGATTGTTCTCAACCATCCATGATTTGGCAAACTACGCATCCATGATTGAAAATGACGGCGTTTTTAACGGAAACAGGATATTATCGAAGCCATCCTTGCAGATCGCCAGAATGAACTATTCATCCTTCAGTCATGAATTCCGGGGGCTGGGCTGGGTTTTAAAAAGCCCAACCCACTCGAGCTGCGGCGACCTTTTTTCCAAAACGTCTTACGGCCATACAGGCTTTACTGGAACAAGCATCTGGTTTGACCCGGAGATTCGGCTGCATGTCATTCTGCTGACCAATCGGGTGCACTTCGGAAGAATGGATCCGATTCTCCGGCTTCGTCCTAGATTGCACAATATCATTCGGTCACAGTTCAATTGACCATGGGGGGAAATAACATGGAAAAGAAAATTCACCTTATGCTGGTTGGGGCCCATTGCGGCGACGTGGAGCTTCAAGCGGGCGCAATTGCCCATAAATATGCGAAGGCGGGACATGAGGTTACACTATTGCATTTAACAGCCGGTGAAAAAGGTACGCCTGCCGATTTAAGTGTAGAGGAATATCGTGAGCAAAAGATAAAAGAAGCGGAAAAGGCGGCCTCCGTCTTGGGCGCTAAGAGCATTACCCTTGATTACAAGGACGCGGAATTAAAGAATGACGACGAAACCATTTCCCGTGTGGCGGCCTTGTTCCGAAAGCTGAAACCAAATGTGGTGATCACCCATTGGGAAAACAGTATGCACCCTGATCATGCGCTTTGCCCTAAAATTGTTCAGGCAGCGTGGTTAAAGGCAGCTCTTCCTGGCTTTGAACTGGACGGTCTTGAACCGCATTCATTGACGAGAATGTTCCACAGTGAGAATTGGGAGGACATGGAAGGCTACATCCCCGATATTTATGTGGATGTGACAGATGAATTTGATACATACCTCGAGGCCTTATCCCAATATTGGTTCATCATGAATTCAAAGGATTTCCGGTATTACGACTATTATAAGGCACTTGGGACGATGCGAGGCTGTCTGAATCGCACCACCTATGCCCAAACATTAAAGTTTCCTACGGGAGCAAATATCAGAAGAGGACCAAGCATTCCTGGGTTTGATCTTTAAAAAGGAGGCGCCAAATTTTGAATAGCAGTGAATTGCGCAAAAGAATCGGACAGTTGTTGGTCGTGGGTTTTAAAGGAACAACTGCTTCTGAAGAAATCAAAGAATTGATCAGGGAACACCATGTTGGAGGGATCATCCTGTTTGGACGGAACATTGGAACCCCTCAAGAAATCTTAAATCTGACAAATGAGCTGCAAGCAGAAGCAAAGAATGCAGGGCATCAACGGCCGCTCCTGATTTGCATCGACCAGGAAAACGGAGTGGTCCGCCGGCTTGGCGAAGGGGCAACGATCTTCCCCGGGGCTATGCTCCTGGGTGCCACAGACCATCCAGAAAACGCCTATCAGGCTGGCTTAGCTACCGGAAAGGAGCTAAAAGCCTTGGGCATCAATTGGAATTTGGCACCTGTGCTTGATGTGAATAATAATCCCGAAAATCCCGTCATTGGGGTCCGGTCGTTTGGCGAGTCGCCCGGAAAGGTCAGCCTATTTGGAAAAATGGCAATGAAAGGCATGCAGGATGCTGGCGTAATTACCACCTTAAAGCATTTTCCGGGCCACGGGGATACCAATGTCGATTCGCATCTCGATCTTCCGGTCATTTCACATGATATGGAAAGGCTGCAGAAGGTTGAATTAAAGCCTTTTATTGAAAGCATTCAAGCAGGTGCCGATACCGTTATGTCCGCCCATGTGTATTTTCCTGCCATTGAGAGCACACCTGGAGTGCCCGCCACTTTATCGAAAAAGGTTATCACGGGACTTCTCCGGGAACAGCTTGGTTTTGACGGGGTTGTCACGACTGATTGCATGGAAATGAATGCCATCGCCAATACTATCGGAACCGCAGCCGGCGGTGTGGCAGCGATCAAGGCGGGGGTGGATCTGGTCATGGTTTCTCATCTGCACCATCTGCAGAAGGCCACCATCGATGCGATTGCCGCGGCAGTGGAAGCAGGAGATATCGACGAAGCGGTCATTGAGGCGGCGGGAAAACGTGTTGAAAGATTAAAGGATCAATATATTCGTTGGGATGAGCTGAACTTGGAAAAGGAGGCGCCCGTTCCTTCCGTAGTTGGCTGCAGCGAGCATGGGCAATTGGCTGACGAGATTTATCGGCAAGGAATCACCATTGTGAAAAATAATAAGATTTTGCCGTTGCAGCCAAGCGACGGCCAAAAAGTCCTCGTTGTTTATTCAGAAAATAAATACACCATGCAAGTGGAGGATCAGCGCTACTCTTCGATGCACCTTGGCCGGGCCATCCGGGAAATTGATCCTGAAGCGGAAGTTATTGAGCTATCCAATCCGGCAACAGACGAAGAAATCGAAGCGGCAGCCGTGAAAGCCAAGGATTTTGACGTCATCCTCATCGGCACCTTAACTGCCAAGCCGGGCGATGCTCAAGTCAAGCTGGTGGAAAAACTGTACGGAACAGGCGTGCCGGTTGTCGTTGTGGCGACAAGAAGTCCGTATGATTTGGCGTATTTGCCTGATGTCCATGGGTATATTTGTACCTACGAATTCCCATATCCCGCTCTTAAAATGGCCTCCAAAGCAATATACGGCATGGAAGAAGTGACAGGCAGGCTGCCAGTGACGATACCAGTAAGATAGAATTTTTTGAATATTAGAAAATAATGTCATTTCCTAGGGAATAATTGACGGGAAACTTCGGGTAATATCAAAAAATGCCGAAGGGAGGTCAGGAATGTGGAAAAGAATCAAGGTGAAAAACTGGTTATCGGGCTGATGTCGGGAACTTCCCTAGATGGGATTGATGCTGCATTGGTATCCATTAAGGAGGATACCGATGGCATTCAACTGAAGCTGCTGCATTTTGCCACACTGCCGTTTACAGTAGGGCTGAGGGACAAGATCTTAAGTCTGTGCGACCCAAACCAAGCTAGAATCGAAGATATATCAGCCATGAACATGCTGCTTGGCGAGCAATTTGCAGGTGCAGCAAAAAAAGTCGCTGCGGAGGCAAACCGGCCGATGGATGAGATCGATCTGATCAGTTCCCATGGCCAAACGATTTTCCATCAGCCCGAACAGGTGAAAATCGCGGGATTTCCCGTAACTTCCACACTGCAGATCGGCGACATTAGCGTGATCGCCGAACGCACTGGTGTCATGACCGTTGGCGACTTCAGGACGAGGGACATGGCCGTGGGCGGACAGGGGGCTCCATTGGTCCCTTATGCCGATCATCTGTTATTTCGGAAAAAAGAATTTGGGCGTGTTCTCGTCAACATTGGCGGTATCGCCAATATCACCGTTTTACCTCCAGAAAACAGCGGGAGGTCCGTCCTGGCGTTTGATACGGGACCAGGCAATATGATCATCGATGCCTTTGCCGGCTGGGCAACGAATGGAAAGCAAACCTTCGATGAAAATGGCGCCATCGCGGCTAGCGGAAAAGTGGATGAAAAATGGCTCTTGGAGCTGCTCACCCATGATCATTACAAGCAGCCCCCGCCTAAAAGCACGGGCAGGGAATTGTTTGGAATCAAATATGCCCGAACATTATGGGAAGCATCAAGCCTCTCGGCTGCCGATAAGCTGGCCACAATCACGGAGCTAACGGCGCGGACGCTTAGTTCCGATATTGTAAGATTAATAGAAAGTCATCAGATTAAAGAAGTATTTGTAAGCGGCGGGGGGTGGCATAACCGTACTTTAATGAACCGGTTAACAAGCCACTTGCCCGATTCTATAAGAATAGGCAGCACGGATGATCTTGGAATTCCGGGAGATGCGAAGGAAGCAGCCGTGTTTGCCCTGCTGGGGCACCAATGTTTAATGAAACGCACCAATAATCTGCCGGCTGCTACAGGAGCGAAAAAACCAGTCATCATGGGGAAAATCGCCTGGTAGCAGCGCAGCTGGGATACGGAAAGGAGGCGAGGGCCGGAGCTAAAACGGCGATGTGTTGCTCTGTAATAAAATGCGAACCAATTTTTTTCAATTGTGATTAAGGGGGAAAATTCAATGAAGAAAATGCTTAGCCTTTTTCTTGCGGGTATGTTGTCTGTTGGGACATTAGCAGCATGCAGTAGTGACAAAGAAGCTTCAAAAGAAACGGACAGCGGCAAAGATTGGACGGGCACGATTACCGTTTGGGATGGTCCGCGCTGGCCGGATGACAAAGATAATAAATACCACTGGATGGAAGAAAAAATCAAGGAATTCGAAGCAGAACATAAAGGAGTGAAAGTGGAGCTTGTTCAAGTTCCATGGGCCGAACTTCCGAACAAACTAGGTGTCTCGATTGCTGGAAAGTCCTGGCCTGATATTGCGCCAGTAGACATTAGCGGCAGTGCGGTCAGCATCGACCAAATTGATCAAGGCGTTCTCGAATCGGTTGATGATCTTTATACAAAAGATGAATTAAAGGATTTCTATCCGAATGCTCTTGATGCCTACACCTATGATGGCAAGCTATACGGCATTCCAAACTCCATGACCGTTCATACGATGCTGCTGAATCTTGATTTGTTCAAAGAGCGCGGCGTGGAACCGCCAAAAAATGGCGAGTGGACTTGGGATGAATTCCTTGATACAGCAGAGAAATTGACCTTTGACCGTGATGGCGATGGCAAAACAGATGTATACGGCTTTTCCACTTACATTCTGCCGGGCTACTATGAAGCATGGCCATTCTTCTATATTGATGGCGGAGCTCCGTTAAATAAAGATATGACGAAATTTACCTTTAATGATCCTAAAGCAGTTAACGCAATTCAACGCTTGGCTGATTTGAAATTAAAAGACAAGGTTTCTCCTGAATCCTCAGGCGGAGCAGATGTTGGCGGCACGTTCCAAGCATGGGCCAATGCGGAACAAAGAACCGTTGCTATGCAGCCATGGGCAACATGGGCGATCAGTTCAGCACAAGGCAAATATCCAACCAATTTCACGGTTGCTAACTATCCAACAGGTAAATCCGGCAAACCAGTCACAATCGGCGGTGTAGGCGGATGGACGATGTTCCACCAGGAAGATGCCGGCAAGAAGAAAATGGTTGGCGAATTCATGAAGTTTATCAATACAACGGATGAGCAATTCACAATGGCAACAGAATATGGTACATTCCCAGCACGAATCAGCACAGCGGAAAAAGATCCATATAAAGACAATCCACAAATGGCACGCGCGATGGAAATGTCTGAACAAGCTGTGATGCTTCCACGCCATCCAGAATGGAAAAAAATTGATGAAGCGATTCAAACCGAGCTTCAACTCGTATTCAATGGTGAAAAGACAGCCAAACAAGCCATGGACGATGCGAAAACGAAAGTGGATGAGCTGCTGAAATAAGCAGCAATTAGCTTGGCAGGCCCTAAAGAAGTGTGGGGCTTGCCAGGTTTCAATCAAGATAGGGGGAGTTAATTTGAAACCCGTTCAACATGCGGCCAATGCAGCCAATCCAGTTGATTTTGCCAAAAAAACTTCATTATTTACCCAAATCAAAAAGAATTATTCCGCCTACCTATTCCTGCTTCCAAAATTAATCCTGTTTGTAGCATTTATTGCGATACCAGTGGTATGGGCATTCGTATTATCCTTCCAGGAATATAAAATTTTTGGGAGTGAATGGGCCGGCTTTGATAACTATGTGAAAGTCTTTCAAAGCAGTGCCTTTTACGATGCGTTAAAGAATACGTTTGTCTTTACCTTAGTGACGGTACCTTTTAATGTAATCAGTGCACTCATTATTGCCTCTCTCATTCATCCGCTTGGAAAATGGTCACAAAGCTTCTTCCGGGGAGCCTTTTATCTGCCGACCGTCACCTCCATGGTTATTGTGGCGATGGTTTGGCGCTGGATGTATAACTATGATTTTGGATTATTCAACTATGTCCTGGGCTGGTTTGGCATGGATCCAGTTAACTGGTTAGGACAAACCTCAACTGCGCTTTGGTCGCTGATTATCATGCAATGTTTAATTCCATTTGGAGTGGGGATTATATTATACTTGGCCGCGATGGGGTCAATCTCGAACTCGCTATATGAAGCAGCCACGATTGACGGGGCCAATGGCTTTCAAAAATGGCTTCATATCACCATCCCATTACTCAAGCCTACGACACTCTATTTAGTTTTATTAAGCACGATTGGTTCCTTCCAAGTATTTACACAGATTATCATGATGACCGGCGGCGGTCCAGGCACGTCGACAGAAACACTTGTCCATCTCATTTATAAGACAGGTTTCCGTGATTTCGAGTTTGGCTATGCGTCGGCACAATCGATCGTTTTATTCTTTATTATTTTAATCTTTTCGATTATTCAATTCCGCGTACTTCGGTATGATGACTAGGGGGAAACAAGATGCCAAAATTAAACAAAACCATCATCTATGCGCTGTTGATCGTCTTTTCGATCGTTTCCCTCTTGCCATTGTATTGGGTATTCAGCACATCCTTGCAATTAAGCAGCTATCAGGATGAAGACTTAGAGCGTTCCGTTTCGTACGTGGACTCCAATCCACCGAAAATGTATCCGATGGGGATCCCGGAGTATTTCGAGCACTGGGGCAAGGCGCGTGATGCTGAAAAGGCTGGCGATGACAAGGATGCAGCTTATCATAGGGAAGTCATGCATGAGATTGTGACAGACAGTTTTTCCGGATTTACGACATTGTTTACCAAAAACAATATTGGCCGGTGGTTTTTAAATAGTATTTATATCGCCGTTATAGTGACGGTGGGGATCTTGTTATTCGACTCGATGGCGGGGTATGTACTCGCCAAGAAACAGTTCCCGGGGAGAAATTTAATCTTTTACTGTATAGTGGGAACGATGATGATTCCCGGACAGGTGACCCTGGTTCCCATGTTCATGATGGTGAAAAATTTGGGGATTATGGATACTCATTGGGCACTGATCTTCCCAGACCTTTCGATGGTCTTCGGGGTATTCCTCATGAGACAGTTTATGTATTCCATTCCAGATGAACTGTTGGATGCTGCCAGAATTGACGGTGCTGGCGAGTGGAAGACCTTCTGGCAAATTGTTTTGCCTTTGGCAAGGCCCGGTTTGGCCGCGCTTGGCATTTTCACCTTTATGAACGTTTGGAATTCGTTCCTATGGCCGATCATCGTTTTGAATGATGCGGACCTTTATACGCTGCCAGTAGGCTTGAAATCGTTGCAGGATGCGAACCTGGCAAGCTTTAAATTGTTGATGAGCGGGGCAGCCATTGCTTCTGTTCCAATGATTATTGTCTTCGTCTTATTCCAGCGTCATTTCGTCAAAGGCTTGACATTGGGCGGCGTGAAAGAATAGAGAGAGTTTTTCTCTCTCTTTTTAATGTCTTGGAAGGGAGGAATCGAATTGAAAATAGGCCTTGATGTTTTTTTTGAAAAAGATCTTTCAAAGTTTAAAGGGGAAAGAATCGGTCTTGTCACGAACATGACTGGGGTCAATCATCGGCTGATCCCGGCGATTGACCTGTTTCACGAGCATCCAGATCTTCATTTAGCAGCCCTTTATGGCCCGGAGCATGGAATCCGCGCCAGTGCCAAAGAGGGCGAAAAGGTGGAGACGTTTGTAGATCCCTATACGAACGTTCCGGTGTATAGTTTATATGGCGCTTCCAAGAAGCCCAGCAAGGAAATGCTGGATCCTGTTGATGTGATTTTCTTTGATTTGCAGGACATTGGGGCAAGATATTATACGTTTATTTATACCATGGCCTATGTGATGGAGGCTTGTGCAGAACACGGTAAGCATTTTGTCGTTCTTGACCGTCCAAATCCCATTTCCGGAACAGCGGTAGAAGGCAATTTAGTGGAGGAAGAGTTTCGGTCTTTCGTGGGCTTGTACCCGATTCCAAACCGGCATGGTTTGACGGTGGGGGAACTGGCGCTCCTGTTTAAGCATGAGTTTGGGATTAATTGCAAGCTCACGGTCATTCCGATGGAGGGCTGGAGCCGGAAGCTCTATTATGATGAAACAGGGCTGTTTTGGATTCCGCCTTCCCCGAATACGACAGGAATTGACATGGCCGCGCTGTATCCGGGAACCTGTCTGGTGGAAGGAACGAACCTGTCAGAAGGACGAGGCACAACCCGCCCGTTCGAATATGTCGGTGCCCCATATCTGGATGGCTACCGGTTAGCAAGGGCGTTCAATGATAAGCAGCTCCCTGGTGTGTTGGCACGCCCGATTTCGTTCGTACCGACCTACCAAAAGCACAAAGATGCTGTCTGCGAAGGTGTGCAGCTTCATGTGGTCGACAGGAAGACCATTCATTCCTTAAAGACTGGATTGACATTGCTGGAACTCATTGCCGAAATGTATCCGGATGATTTAGGTTTTATCCAGTTTGGCGAACAGCAGCGTTACATTTTTGATCTGCTGGCTGGCACCAATCGAGTAAGAGACTTGATCATGAAAGGGAAAACACAGGTTTTTTTAGAGCAGTGTGAGGAACAAGCCGAGGATTTTCAAACTCGAAGTACCCCGTATCTTCTGTATAAATAACTTTTTAAAATATAGTACGTAAAAAGGAGCGAGTAATTGTGATATCCTATCGTTATTATGAGCCTGGGGATGAACAGAAAGTGGTCGAGCTTTGGAATGAAAGCCTACCGCATGACCCGATTACGCCCACTAGATTCCGCAATTTGGTTTTGCTGGATGCGAACTTTGATCCGCAGGGAATGCGCTTGGCCTTTGAGGATGACAGATTGGCTGGCTGTGTGTATGCTGTAAGAAGATTGCTGCCGATGATCGGTACCGATTTAGAACCGGAAAATGGCTGGATTCCCTTCTTTTTTGTCCATCGGGATGTCCGCCGGACCGGTGTAGGGGAAACGTTAATGAAAGCGGCCATTGATTTCCTTGCGTCAGAAGGCCGAAAAAATGTCTTTTTCGCGTCCTATGCGCCTAATTATATTTTGCCCGGCATAGATGAAGATACCTATCCGGAAGGTTATGCCTTTCTTTTGCGCCAGGGATTTGAAAAACAGTATTCGCCTGTTGCGATGGACAGGAGCCTGATTGGCTATGCCCCATCAAAGGCAGCCATCGAATTAAAAAAGCAGCGCGAACAAGAAGGATATTCTTTTACAACCGCACAAGATAAGGACCTATACGAGGTCATCCAATTTGCCAATCATAAATTTAATCCGGACTGGGGCAGGGCAATTCGCGAAGGCGTGCTGCAGGGCCTGCCGCCGCAGCGCATTTTGGTGGCAAGAAACGGCCGCAAGCTGGTTGGTTTTTGCATTTATGGAGGGTATGAAGGCATCCCAGAACGGTTTGGCCCATTTGGGGTAGACCCTGATGAACAGGGAAAGGGTTTAGGGAAAATTTTATTGCATGAGTGTTTGAAAAACATGCGTTCCGAAGGGCTGCATGGCGCTTGGTTCCTGTGGACAGGAGAAAAAAGCTCTGCCGGCTATCTTTACAAAAAAACAGGATTTGACATCACACGCAAATTTCATGTAATGAAAAAATCCATATAAAAAGAAAAACAACGAGATCAATAAAGAGAGATGATGCTCATGTCATTCATGACAGGAGGACTCGTAATGCTGTCAGAAATGCATTCGAAACTTCCTCCATCTGAAGAAAAAATAGCCTTGTATATATTGGATAATCCGCAGGAGGCCATTTCCTTGACTGCAAGCGAGCTTGGTAAGCGGAGCTCCACTAGCAGCGCTGCTGTGATTCGGCTTTGCAAATCGCTTGGCTTAAAAGGTTTTCAAGACCTGAAGCTGCGAATTGCCGGGGACCTGCAAAAAAATAGGGCTGTCGGATTCCGGGATATCGAGCCAAACGAATCGGCGGTGTCCATCATTGAAAAAATGACGAGCAATAGTATCCAAACGATACGTGAAACAGCGGAACTATTGGACCATGAAGAGCTGGAACGTGCTGTGAAGGTGTGCCAAAATGCGGAAACGATTCACTTTTTTGGCGTCGGTGCCTCCAGTATCATTGCCCAGGATGCCCAGCAGAAGTTTTTGCGGATTGATAAAAAGGCAACGGCATTTCCAGATTTCCACATGGCCGCAACGTTAGTGGCGAATGCCAAAAAAAATGACGTGGTGGTGGGGATTTCTTTCTCAGGAAAAACCTTTGAGGTGGCTAAAATTCTTGAGCTTGCCAATAAAAAGGGTGCCCATACGATAAGCTTGACGAAGTATGGCTCTTCCTTAGTGACCGAACAGGCGGATATCAAACTATACACATCCGCTACAAGAGAGCCTACCTTCAGAAGTGGGGCGACCTCCTCAAGAATTGCCCAGCTTCATGTCATTGACATCTTATTCATGTGCGTAGCCTCCCAGGCATACGAAGAAACCGTCAAGCACCTTGACGAAACAAGAGAAATGATCGACATCTTAAGAGATACGATTAAACCAAGACCAAAATGAACCGCGGGGACGGATTTCCTGCTTTATTCCTGTTTCATGTTTTTGAAACTGGGTGAAGCAGGAGTGCCGTCCTTTTACTTTGTCAGCGGCTGTTAAATAATGGCTGAAATGGATTATAATAGAATGAAGGGGTGAAATGGATGATGGATGTTCTATTATGGATCATGGTGATTGCTTGTTTTGTTTTCAGTTTTGTCGGTTTAGTTTATCCGATTATCCCGTCAGTGCTAGTGATTTGGGCCGGTGTGCTGGTGTATCAATTTGGAATTGATCCGGATGAGCTTTCTTGGATTACATGGACGATGCTGGTGCTTTTGACGGTTTTGCTGTTTTTAGCTGATTATTTGGCCAATCTGCATTTTGTGGATAGGGCGGGAGGCTCCAAATGGGGGATGCGGGCGGCAACCATCGGCCTCATTGCCGGCAGCTTTGTGATTCCTCCGTTTGGCGTGATCATTGTGCCGTTTATCTTGGTCTTCCTCGTGGAATTGCTGCAAAAGAAACCATTTCAAGAATCGTTAAAAGTGGCATTTGCCACACTAATTGCCTTTTTAAGCGGGACATTAGCCAAAGCTGTCATTCAGCTGATTATGATCGGCGTCTTTGTTGTGGATGCCATTATTTAAGCCCTGGGGAGGTTCTTGCGGCCAAAGCCATAAAGAATCCGTTCCCCTTTTATTTTTGTGTCATTTTCCCTTATTAATTGACAAATTTTTTAAAATATTTAAAATTTAGATTAATACATACAAGATTTTCCGCATCTGACTCCAGTCCTACATATACGGGGTGAAAAATGGATATTACCAAGCATTTCTTCTTCAACCTTTCTTTATTAACCATTATTTTATTCTTTAGTTTAGTGTGGATTGAAAAAAAACAAGGAAAATCAGTTTCGAAACTTTGGATCTTCATCTGGTTCATGTTCCTGTTAGCGTCATGTTTGCTATTCTCCTATCATAAAGAAAACTATATCTGCTTGGATTTAAGATCCATTCCCATCGTGATTGGCGGGCTTTATTTTGGAATCGGCCCCTTTCTTTGCTTGGCAGTTATAGTGTTGCGCGGCATTTATGGCCTTGATATGGGGTTTCTGCTTAATGCCCTCCTATATGGGTCACTCTCCATTCTGTTTTGGAAGGTCCACCCGCTGTTTTATATCCAACCCCCCAAAAAACGGATGATTATAACTATTATGGCTGGGATATTATTGAACATAGTCACCATCATTTTTGTCGAGATCGCTAGTCCGCCCGATAACAGGATCGATGCCTATTTTGCCTATCTTGTCATTCCTTCATTGGGGTTAGGGATGATTTCCTATGCGATCGAATTTGTCAGCAAGAATACCCAAATGAGGCTCGAATTGGTTAAGTCGGAGAAATTACATGCCGTGGAGCAAATGGGAGCGGCCATCTCTCATGAAATTCGCAATCCCCTGACTGCCGCGATCGGTTTTGTCCAATTGCTGCAGGAGCAGAGCCTTGCCCCAGCCAAAAGAAATGAATATTTAGGGATTATTAAGGGAGAACTGGAATCCGCTGAGCGGGTCATTCAGGATTATTTGACCTTCTCCAAGCCTGCTTTGGATAAAAGAGAATCGATTGATGTCAATCGGGAACTGCAGCAGATTGTGAAAATCCTAAAGCCCACCGCGAATAAACATTCTGCTAAGATTGTGGCCAATTTGGCCGTCAGCGCCTATGTCTATGGCGACCGGCAAAGGTTTCACCAATGCTTCATCAATGTGATAAAAAATTCAATCGAGTCGATGCCTCACGGCGGGTTCATTTTAATCGAAACCAAAACTAGTCACACCGATATCACCATTACGATAAAGGATACAGGTGTCGGCATGACAGAAGAGCAGGTGGAAAGGCTGGGAGAACCCTATTATTCTACGAAAGGATCCAAAGGCACTGGGCTGGGGATGATGGTTGTCTACAGCATCATTAGAGCCATGGAAGGAAAAATCTATGTCACGAGCGAGGTCGGCACTGGTACGATCTTTCGATTTGTTTTGCCATTAAAACATAAATAATCGTGTTTAATCTATGGGCATGGAGATGGCTCTTAGGGCAATAAGCTACAAGAACCATCCCCATGCTTTTCTTATATTGACAAATGTTCCCATTCAATATATACTACATTACATCAGTAATGCACTAAGTTAGTGGGGAGGAGGAACTGCCTTGAGTTTAAATCTGGACGGTTCAAAGCCCATTTATGTTCAGTTAGCAGAGTGGCTTGAAAATGAGATCTTGAATGGCCATTTTGACAGCGGCCAAAAAATCTATTCCCAATACCAGCTTGCGGAAATGTTTATGATTAACCCGGCAACCGCAGCAAAGGGGTTAAATATTCTGGCGGATAAAAGCATCCTTTATAAGAAGAGAGGGCTTGGAATGTTTGTTTCAGAGGAGGCAAAATCGATCATCCTGACAAAACGAAAAACGCAGACCTTAACGGGATTAGTAGAGGAATTGGCGGCAGAAGCCAAACAGCTTCATGTAAGCATAGACGAACTTATCAAGATGATCAAGGCGGCCATGACAAGGAGGGCAGAAGAATGAATGCCATTGAATGCAAAGGATTAACCAAAATGTTTGGAAGGGTAAAAGCGCTTGACCAGCTTTCCTGCACGATTGAGGAAAATAAACTAACTGGCTTGATTGGTCGCAATGGAGCGGGAAAAACCACCTTGTTAAAAATCATTGCCGGCTATTTAAGGGAAACATCGGGGGAAATCAATGTATTTTCCCAACCGCCTTTTAACAACCTTACTGTGTCGGCAAACGTCATTTTTGTCCATGACCAAATGAATCTGCCAACCGCCTTAACGCTTGAAGAAATCTTAGCTGCAGCGGGCAGCTTTTACCCCAATTGGAACCATGGGCTTGCCACCCGTTTATTTGATTACTTTTCCTTTCAGCCATTGCAGTATTATCATGGCCTGTCCAAAGGTATGAAAAGCACCTTTAACATGATACTCGGTTTATCGGCCCGCTGTCCCCTCACCTTGTTCGATGAACCGACGACCGGCATGGACACGGCTGTGCGAAAGGACTTTTACCGCGCTCTGTTAAAGGACTATATGGACCATCCCCGCACGATCCTCTTATCAAGCCACTATTTGGATGAAATCGAGGATCTCCTGGAGGAAATTCTTGTTTTAAAAGAAGGCAAACAACTTCTCCATACGACCATCGATGAGCTTCAGGAATGGGCCGCAGCCGTTCAAGGGAAGGCTGCTTTTGTACAGGAATGGTCAAAGAATAAACAGATTATTTTTTCCGAAAAAGTCGGAATGGATCAGATGTATACGGTTGTGAAAAATGATTTCTCTGATAAGGAGCGGCAGCTTGCCCGGGAGGCCGGGATTGATTTGCTGCCAGTCTCAACAAGTGATCTATGTGTCTATTTAACTAGCAGTTCAATAGGGGGGATTGATGATGTCTTTGACAAAAATGTCGATGATAGTGGTGATTAAAAAGCAGTATGCCTTCAAGCTGCAGGCCTATAGCCAGGTGTTTCTCTCACTCATTTTTCTGCAAATGATAGCGGTGCTCTTTTCATTAGGGGGTGTTGCCTCTATGGGCTCGAGCGATGGCATGGTGGAGGTGCAGCTGAGCTATTATTCAGCCGACATGGTCTTAGTTTTTACGATGCTGTGGGGGATTATCAGCGCGGTTCTCATTACGACAAAGGCCTACCGGAACGATGATTATCTGTTTATCACGAACCGGCTGACAAGCAATCTGTCCAATCTGTTATTCCTGTTGACTGCCAGTTTCATAGGAGGGATAACCGCGATCCTGTCATCTTATCTTTTAAAAATCGTGGTGAACCTGTTTGTCAGTGAATATTTTTTCAGCAATCCTAACGGCTGGCCGGGGGCGCTGGAGACTCTGCTGGGCATATTCTCGGCATTTCTTTATATCTTTCTCTTTTGCATGCTGGGGTATTTGGCAGGCACGCTGGTCCAGTTTCATAAATCCCTCACCGCTTTGCTGCCGGCGGCGATTTTGGGAGTCCTCTTTCTGGATGTGGCTGACGGGAAGGCTGGGGTTTTCGCCGATATTTTTACTTTTTATCATTCTGAATCTTCCGTCTTTCTCTTCTTCTTGAAAATTATGGCTACCGCTGGCCTGCTGTTTTTGGCATCGGCTGGGTTGTCTAATCGATTGGAGGTTCGATCGTGATGAGCCTTATCCTATTTCTTATATTGATTGCTGGAATGGCGGGCATGATGGCGAAAATGATGATGGGAGGTTCTGGAAAGCGCGGCCGTTTTTCTTACTTAAGACGGGTAAAAGTGGTGTTTACAGTCTATTTGGCTGTGTTGATCCTTTGTATGATCGTCAGCCTGCTGCTTCCACCGCCGGGAGGGGTAGAGTTGAAGCGTGTAAAGGACAAAGAAGTTGAACGGGAGAGCCAGCAGCTTTATGAATTAGCGGCAGAAGGAAGAGTAGAGGCGCTGGACCCGGCGTTTTTAGGAAAGAAGTGGGTCTTCGATTATGATCAGCAGCGGCTGGATCTGGCTTTTCAAGATGGGAATATGATGATGCCGGTTATAGTTAAAAGAAAAGCCGGCGATGATGGGAAAATCGAGGCAGCCTATTACCGGGCCCGATACAGCATGAATGGTTTCGATATCACAAAGCTGATTGATGACCCGAAGTTACAGCTCTCGAATCGTACCCTTACATTGTTAAAGCCAGCGTCAGGCAAATTAAAATTTTCTACGTATAACAGTGTTTTCTCCGTCAAACAATTAAAAGGAGAATCGGGCACAGGCTTTTCCTCTTCATCAATTGGAGGCACCCGTATCCTGTTTCTTTCCATTCCTAAGAATCTGGAGCTTCAATCCGAAAACATGGAGATTCAGTATGTAGAGTCATGACCAAAGTGACCAGAGGGACGGTTCTTATGGCTTTTTGCCATAAGAACCGTCCCTCTGGCCTTCCGATCAATTTAGTTTGGTCATGGAGGCTGGTACTTGTCGCGCCTCCTCATTTCCTTCTCCAATAATAAATGGCTGCTAAGAGGATGAGCCATAGAGGTCCGACAACGCAGGCGATTCTGGTGTCTGGGTTGTAGAGCATCAGGCCGGTTATGAGAACTAGGCTGGCCAAGGCGATGTAGGAGGTGTATGGGAATATAGGCACCTTGTATTTAATCCGTTGGATGGCTTCAAGTTTTAGGGTTTTGCGGTAGCGGAGCTGGGAAACGAGAATGATGCCCCAGGTCCAAACTGCCCCAAACGTGGCAATGCTGGTCACCCAAGTAAACACTTTTGCCGGAACCACATAGTTGAGCCCTACACCGATCAATAAGACGGCAGCTGTTACCAATACGGCTGCCCCCGGTGCACCTGACTTCGTGACTTTTCCCAATCTCTGCGGTGCTTCTCCCTGCTGGGCAAGTGAATACAGCATCCTGGCAGAGCTGAAGATACCGCTGTTGCAGGAAGACAGTGCCGCTGTCAATACTACGAAATTTAAGATTCCCGCCGCGCTTTTGATGCCGATTTTTTCAAAAGTAAGCACAAACGGGCTGCCTTTCGTGCCAATCTCCTCCCACGGGTAGAGGCTCATAATGACAAATAAGGAAGCCACATAAAAAAGCAAAATCCGCCAAAACACGGTATCAATTGCCCGTGCCAGCGTCCTTTCCGGATTCTTCACTTCCCCTGCGGTCACCCCAATCATTTCAATCCCTAGGTAGGCGAACACGACCATTGGAACCGACAATAACACTCCATTCCATCCGTTCGGGAAAAAGCCGCCATGTTCCCAAAGATTCGATATCCCGGCTGCTTTCACGCCGCTCCCAATGCCAGCAATTAGACACGCTCCCACTGCGATCATCGCCAATATCGTGACAACCTTAATCAGGGCAAACCAAAATTCTAACTCCCCAAATGCCTTGACGCTGAGGATGTTGATCATGACCATCAGCAGCAATCCAGCCAGTGCCCAAACCCATTGGGGGACGCCAGGGAACCAATACCCCATGTAGATGCCAACGGCGGTAATTTCAGCCATGCAGGTGGCCACCCACAGAAACCAATAGTTCCATCCTGTCAAGAATCCGGCCAGCGGCCCTATATAATCATGGGCGTACCTGGTGAATGAGCCCGCGACGGGTTTTTCAATCGCCATTTCTCCAAGTGCCCTCATAATGATAAAAATCACGATGCCGCTCAGCACATAGGCCGTGAGGATTCCTGGACCAGCGGTCTGAATCGTGGAAGCTGAACCAAGAAATAATCCGACTCCAATGGCAGCGCCAAGAGACATTAACGTAATGTGCCGGTTCTCTAAACCGCGCTGCAAATCTCCTTTTTGAACGTTGTGACTCATAGATGATAATCTCCTTGCCTGCTTGTTTATGCCCGATTATAGCATAGTCTGAAACAAAGGTTGAAATAGTGGGCTCTCATTGATATTTTTGGCTTATTGATATATTATATATTTAGATAATTATCTAAATAACGAAAAGCTTTTTTCAGCCATTTTTATCATGGAAGAGAGTGTTTTAAATGAATGATGCTTTTAAGGCGTTGTCCGATCCCAGCAGGAGGAAAATCCTCCATTTGTTGAAAAAGCAAGACCTATCGGCTGGAGAAATTGCTGATCAGTTCAATATGTCAAAGCCCAGCATTTCGCACCATTTGAATTTATTAAAGCAGGCCAATTTAGTGGATGCCGAAAAAAAGGGGCAGCAAGTGATTTATTCGCTCAACACGAGTGTGTTTGAAGATGTGGTCACCTGGTTTATGGATTTTCTAACGAAGGATGAGGAGGGTGAGACGAAATGAAAAAGTATGGGTTTGGTTTATTCTTGTTACTATTGACTGTCATCGGAACGGTGGCGGCGTATCCCTATATGCCGGATCAAGTGGCGGAGCATTGGAATTATAAGGGAGTGCCGGACCGCTATAGTCACAAGTCTTTTGGTTTATTTTCAATGCCGGTGTTTATGATCCTTTTGTATGTTTTAACCATGCTTTTGCCTAAGATTGATCCGAAGAAAAATAATTACAAGCGGTTCGAGGGCACCTATTTTTGGACGATGAATGGCATTCTGGTCATTCTTTTCTTATTGCAGGCGGTGAAAATCACCACGGGGCTGGGAGTCGTGAATCCTAAATACGTTGTCCCTGAACTGGCAGGGCTATTATTTATTTTTATTGGGAACGTAAGCCCGAAATTCAAACCGAATTACTTTTTTGGCATTCGGACGCCGTGGACATTGGCAAACGAAGAGGTATGGAAAAAAACTCACCGCTTGGGAGGAAAGGTCTTTGTTGTATCGGGATTATTGCTTTTGATTGTCCCGTGGCTGCCAGCCTTTATCCAAGCCTATTATGCAATTAGCATCATCCTGATTTGTTTAGCGATCATTCTTTTCTCTTCTTATTATTTCTTTATCAAAATCTGAATGGGGCGTCACTGTTCTCAAGGCTCGCACATCTTTAACCAATAATTGGGCATACTCTTTTTGAGATGGCATGGATGGTTATAGAGGGGGGAGCTTTTTTGAAATGCCCGCAATGTGTTTATTCGAATCCAGATGGGGTGAAGTTCTGCTTAAACTGCGGCGAAAAGTTTGTTAAACAGAATACGCCGGAGGATGATACCAGCTTTTTTTATGAATTTGCTCATTATGTGGATGCGGTTCCTAAGTTTGAACGATCCGTTGAACCAAAATTTCAGAATATCTTTTCGCGGGTTTTCCGCAATCATAGCGAACTGGAAGCGGAACGGCTATTCATTGTAGGAACGGCGCTGACGACACCGAAAATTACTGAAGTGACAGACACGTGGCCAAAGCCTTGGCTGTTTGCTAGGGTGTTCATCATTGCGCTTCTGGCTTTTGCTGGATTTTACATTGGCGTCAGCTATTTTCACAATATTAATTTTATCCCCGGACTTATTATTACTGGAGCTTTTGCGGTTCCGTTTACGACGTTAATTTTCTTTTGGGAAATGAATGCCCCGCAAAATATCGCTTTTTATCGGGTGATTTATGTTGTGCTGGTGGGGGGAATTCTTTCGATGCTGGCAGCTCTTTTGTTTTTCGACATTCTTAGAAACAATATTAATCCGATTACGATTGGGATTGCTGAAGAGCTTGCTAAAGCCATCACGGTCATTATTTTTGTGCGATATCGAAAATACAGGTATATTTTGAATGGGCTGTTGATTGGGGCCGCGGTTGGCGCAGGGTTTGCCGCATTTGAAACGGCTGGGTATGCGTTAAGGTCGCTGCTTTCCGGGGATGGTGCCAATCTCTACAACACGATTATGTGGCGGGGTTTTTTTGCCCCGGGCGGTCATGTTGCTTGGGCGGGCTTGACGGGAGCAGCTTTCTGCAGGGTGCAAGGGGATCAGCCATTTAAGCTTAGCCTGTTAGTCCGTTTTAAATTTTGGCGGGTTTTTGCCCTTGTTGTGACGATGCATGCATTATGGGATACCCCGATAACGGGAATGTTTCCGTTTGGGCAGGTATTTTTGATGGCTGCATCCTGGGTGGTTGTCTTCCTGCTTATCCGGGCCGGACTAAAGGAGATCGGGGAAAGAAAATTATCAGTGTAAGCAATAGATTGAAATGGTTTCGGTTAACTCCTCATAAACAATGGGGAGTTTATTTTTTAAAAATATCCAAACCAGCCGCTATTGAGCTTGCTGGTTAATGGAAATGAAGGATTCGTGTTGGGGAGTTCCCGCATCGGGAGATTTCTTTCCCGTTGGAGCCATCATGAGGACAAAAATGGGGGAGGTCTCGGAGAATTTGTCGTCATGAAGACAAAAAGGAGAGGGAGGAAAGTTCAAGTATTCCTACTTGATTTATCGGGTTAATTATATTACAATAACATCGTTTTTAAAAAAGGGGGAAACAAATTGAATACCGTTCTTATCATCATTAATATCATTATTCTACTGGCATTAATGGCTGGTTTATTTTTTATGCAAAAAAAACATGTTTCTTTTTCAAAACGTGTTTTTACAGGATTAGGTTTAGGAATCGTATTTGGCTTCATTATTCATTTGGTCTACGGTACGGCCTCGGATGTAACCACTGATACGATCGATTGGTTTAACATTATCGGCAACGGCTATGTAAAACTGCTGCAAATGGTCGTTATGCCGCTTGTCTTCATTTCCATCATTGGTGCGTTTACCAAGCTAAAATTGACGAAGAATATTGGGAAAATCAGTTTCTTAGTCATCGCACTCTTGCTGGGCACCACAGCCGTTTCAGCAGCCCTTGGAATTGGATCTGCGCTGGGATTTAACTTGGACGGCATCCACTTAAGTGAAGGGGATGCGGAAAAGGCACGCAATGAGCTGTTGCAGGAAAAAGTAGTCGGTGTCCAAGATATGACCATCCCGCAGCAAATTGTTGAACTGCTTCCAAGCAACCCATTCCAAGATTTAACAGGTGCCCGCCCAACCTCCACCATTGCGGTCGTTATTTTCGCCGCTTTCATTGGGGTTGCCTACCTGGGAGTAAGACGCAAACAGCCCGAGCAGGCTGAGTTTTTTGCAAAAATCATTGATACGCTCTACACCATCATTATGAGGGTAGTGACCTTGATTCTTCGCTTGACGCCATATGGCATTTTAGCGATTATCACCAGGGTTACTGCAACAAGTGACTATGACGCCATCGTTAAATTAGGAAAATTTGTCATCGCTTCATATGTGGCATTGATTGCCATGTTTATTGTGCATTTATTGCTCATCACCATTGCAGGGTTGAATCCTGTCAACTATATGAAAAAAGCATTGCCAACATTAACCTTTGCGTTCTCATCACGGTCAAGTGCCGGTACGCTGCCGTTAAACATTAAAACACAAACCAAAGATTTAGGCGTTTCTGAAGGGATTGCCAACTTTGCCGGATCCTTTGGACTTTCCATCGGGCAAAATGGCTGCGCTGGCATTTATCCTGCGATGTTAGCCATCATGGTGGCACCGTCAGCAGGAATTGATGTAACCAGCTTTTCCTTCATTATTACCCTCATTCTTGTCGTGGCCATTAGTTCGTTTGGGGTTGCCGGGGTAGGCGGCGGTGCGACATTTGCCGCATTGATCGTCTTGTCCGTCTTGAACCTGCCAGTGGCGATTGTCGGTTTGTTAATCTCCGTTGAACCATTGATTGATATGGGCCGTACAGCTCTTAACGTCAGCGGTGCGATGACAACAGGTGTGTTAACAGCTAAAATAACCGGTGAATTAGACCAAGAAACCTATCAACAGTCAAACATTGCGGAAGCATAATAGGATATTAGGGGACGGTTCTCTTCCATTTTGGAGCAGAGAACCGTCCTTTTGTTTTAAAACTCTCGATTTTTATAAAATCTCAGCGATAGAAAATAGGAGGCGGCAAAAATAAGGGCGAGCGGAATCAAGACGAGAAGGATAATTTGCAGCTGTGCCCCTTCTTGGATCAGCTCGAGCGCTTTTTGTCTAAGATCAGACTGTTCATTTTGAGCCAAGTTGCCGATCGTCATCGTTCCTCCAAATATCAGGACGAAGAGAATAAGAATGTTGACAATTTTTGATTTTATATAGCCGAATTTAAAGATCAGCGGGAATGAGACTGAAAATAGCACCGTTATCGCCACCAGGCTGCCCGCTATGGCTGTTGGCGTGACTGTCAGTTGAATCGGCAGGTTCAACACCTGGGCTATGAGGTAAAGGAGACAAAACCCAAGGATCGCATAGGCTGCAAAGACATAAACAGAAAGATATTTGGAAAGGACCATGGTGTGTTTCTTGATAGGGAGACTGATGAGAATAATATCGCTATTCGCTTTTTCTTCCAGGGCGCTTGCCCCCAAAACAAGCTGATAAGTGATGGTGATAATCCCCACCGTCATGCCAACCGGTCCTAAACTTGATAGAGATATAGAAAAAAAGATGATCAAGGCGATCGAGATAAGAAGCGCATGCTTTTGAACCAAAATATCTTTTTTAATAAGATGAAACACGGTCAGCCCTCCTAGTGAAAAATACTAAAATATCCTCTAATGTCGGTCTTTCAATCATGACGGAATCACCGAAATGCTGCCTTACTTCTTGCTTATTGGACGATAAGGCTTCAAATCCAAAGGCATTTTCCCTAAGCCCAATCCATTTCTCCCGATTGGCCTCATCGAGTTTATCGATTCCGCCTTTGACAATGCAGTATTCCTCTAATAGTTCATCTTTTGGCTTGGTGAACTGGATTATACCGTTATTGATCAAGGTGATATAATCGGCAATTTTGTCTAAGTCTGACGTGATATGGGTGGAGAAGAACACCGATTTGTTTTCATCCTCCAATAAAGATTGGAGCACCTCCAACAGTTCGGAGCGGACCAGCGGGTCTAATCCCGAGGTGGGTTCATCCATAATCAATAACTCTGCATGATGCGAAAGGGCGACCGCCAATGAGAACTTCATTTTCATCCCCTTTGACAGTTCCTTGATTTTTTTCTTTGATGAAAGTTCGAATTGGTCCACATATTTTTCAAAAATTTCTTCATCCCACTTAGTGTAAAAGGGACGGACGAAGTCCTTTATTTCTTGGATCGTCAGGTCTTCATAAAAATGGTTTTCGTCATACACAAATCCGATTCGGTCCTTAATTGCCAGTTCGTGTTTTTCGCTGTCTAAACCAAACAGTTTAATCGTGCCGCTGTCCTTCTTGATTAAGTTCATCATTAGCCGGATGGTCGTGCTTTTGCCGGACCCGTTTGGGCCGATGAATCCCATAATATAGCCTTTTTCCAGAGATAGATTCACATTTTTTAACGAGAAATCCTTATACCTTTTTGATACATTGGTCATTTCGAGAATATTGCTCAACGTCTTCACCCCTCATATAACAGCAGGAGCATTTCTTGGAGCTCCTCAAGGGAAAGCCCCGCCAGCTTGGCTGTATAAATTGCTTCTGCCATTTTTTCTTCAATCATTTTGATTTTTGTTTCCCGCAGCATGTCCTTATTGATCGAGGCTACATAGGAGCCCTTGCCGGCAACGGTTTCGATCAATCCTTCCTTTTCAAGCTCATCATAGGCCCGCTTTGTGGTAATCACACTAATTTTGAGCTCTTTCGCCAGGCTTCGGATCGATGGGAGCATCTCGGCTTCTGCCAGTTCCCCCTTGACAATCTGCTCTCTCATTTGATTCACAATCTGCATGTAAATAGGTTCATCCGAAGAATTTGATATTAAAATATTCACTCATAACATCCCTCATATCGTTATATCTGTATATATACAATATACACAGATATAACAGATGGTGTCAATATTAAACAAAAAAAATCCCCCAACAGCATCCGTTTAGGAGCAGTCGAGGGAGAGAAGTGTTCCCGGCACCTCTCATTTATAGTCTTTCCATTCTTTCCAGGGATATTCAGACCAGCATCATCCCTTCATGCGATCGGGAAGATTTTGAATCGATTGAACCACCAAATCCAGCTTTGCCTCGATCCGGTAAAGCAAGTACAGGGTCACCACGATGGGAAAACCTACTTCACTAATAAGTGGAATGATTTGATCCACTGCGGTTCACTCCTTTCGATAAGAATAATTTTGAGGCGCAGGCGCTTCATGTCTCACCCTATATTTATCGTTTTATCGAGAAAAAAGACAGGCTAACATGAGTCAAAAAGGTCCGCAGTATGGAGTGATTTTTAGGATTATTGATGATGAAAAAAATGAATCAGATTTTGTGGGAAATCCTTAAAAATTAATATTTAAATAACATAGCTGCCAACTGATATCCAGCACCAATCGTCCAAAACAAGATATGATCTCCGCGTTGAATACGTTGCTGTTTTAAACCTTCGTGCAACGCTATGAATGGACTGCTTGTGCCGGTATAGCCAAATTTATCACCAATATAAATAATTTGTTCATCTTGAAGCGTAAAATGCTCTTGAATCTTTTTAATATTTCCTAGAGCAAATTGAGAGAAACAGTATAGCTTGATATCCTCTGGATTCAGACCGTTTCTTTTCAGCAGTTTGCTGATCATTTCATAAGTAGGGGGAAGTGCAATATTTCCATCGAACGGCAGCCATTCAATATATTTGCCTTTTCCTGTTCGGATTGCGCTGGTTAACCCTTCAGAAGGAAACTTGATCTTATCGCGATTGATGGAATCAGTAAAATAGATGGAATCGATAAAACCGGTTTCTTCCTCCGTTTTTTCTATAATTACAGCAGCTGCAGCATCTCCATAGTTGGCATAGGTGACTTCTTCTTCCGGATTGGCAATCAGCGTATTATGATCAGAACCAACGATTAGCGCAGAATGGATATGTGGGTTTGAAATCATATAACGGGATGCCTGTTCCACGGCAACGGTCATTCCCGCGCAGTTGGCATTAGAATCAAGAATAATCGTATCATGCTTTGCGCCGATAGCACTGTGGATATACATCGCATTAGCTGGGAAAGTAGTTTCAGGAATCTGTGTTGAAAAGACGATCATATCAATGTCTTTGCCAGTCATATTAGCCTTTCGGAGAACCCGTTTGCTTACCTCTATCCCCATGGTTAAACCATTTTCTTCATCATTATCAATGACAAAACGGTCTTTCCGTCCCATATGTTCTAAAAATTTTCCAACCTGTCTTCCATGCTTCTGTTCAAAATATTCAATATAGTAATCATTATGAACAACATTTTCTGGATGATATATTTCGACTTCTTTAATTCTGACATTACTCATGGCAGTTTCTCCTTGATGGTTTCAAAATAAAGTGATTAAAAATTTAAAAAGGCAAGGAGAGAAGGCCCCCTTGCTTTGATTTATTAGAGTTCAATAACCTGTGCGTTGGTTAGCCCTGTATTACGGGCAATTCGGGTTAATTGCATTTTTAATACAGGATTCTTTTTAATTGAAAAGTTTACTCGCTTAAACCCGGATTCTTTGTACATTTTATAGGAATTTTCTAAAGAAGGGACCATATCCTGGGTTAGGATATCCATATTTGTACAATCGACCTCAAGCGTAAAGCTTCCCGCCTCAATTGAATCGACTGTTGCCTGATAGTCACGAACAAAGTTTTGAACATCTTCAGTAGTGAAAGTGCCATTCACGTTCATATCTACTGCTTTCTTCGCTGTGTTAACTTTAATGCTATACTTTTCCATTTCCTTTGCCTCCTTGTTGTTTTACCAGCTATAACAAGAGTTAAGTAGTTTAAAAAAGTCACTTTAAAAACAATTTTTTCTTTAGACCCTTGAGATGCCTGTTCACTTCCCTTATCGGTTAGTTTAATTTTTGGTTTAGGTTAATAATGTCGCGGTAGTGTTAAATCAGTTCTTAACACTATGAAAGGTGAAACTACTGCAATGGAAAGGACTTGTTATAAATGAGGTGAATGGACCCAAAGAAAAATGCCGGATTCATTGGGGAATCCGGCGCTGCTAAATGTCCTATAACGAATAAATCATTTATTTTCTTATTTTCTCATATAAATATTGAACTCCATATAATAAATAAGCTTTGTAATGTAAGTAAATGAAAAACTGGAAATGATTTAATCGATTGAGGCCAACGAGCTTAAACTTTTTCAGAATATCTATGAAAAGAAAAGCGAAGAGACCGTCTGCGATTACATTAAGGAAGGCAAACTTTTTAAAGTTTCCGTACGAATATTTTAGGATCCACATGGAAAGGGGCATATAGGGACCTACACTGAAAGGAAGCTCATCCTTAAAAAAAGATGCCTTCTTATCGTAAAACTTCCACCAATTCCGCTTGTGTCCATAGATATGATTGAGAATCTCAAATATCACGACAAAGACACCGGAAAAAGCATAACGTTTAAACGCCCGCTTCCCTACAAATAACATCGTCAGCCAAGGAAACAATACGAGCGCTATGTTAAATATCAAATGCCGCTTTTTGATCATAGGCAATCCACTCCAGCCACTGTTTTTCTCTGTTTATATTATCCAATTATGTAATCCTCATACATAATAAATGGAGAAGGTGATAGATTTGGCAGTGTCGAAATGATCATTAGTAGAAGCAGGATATAGAATCTTAAAAGAGGCCACAAAGAGAAGGGATCTAAATAAAGGGGGATGGTGGTTCGTTAAAATAGGCGGGGCAGTTCTTTTGTTTCTGTTTAGATCTATTCTGTTAGGTTCCATTTCTTCATGGAAACCCACTTTCAAGTACTGCCCGTCGGCTAGGCGGCGTTTGCATGCATCATATAGTAGTTTACTAGTTATGAACTCATTTTAAGGATAATTAATCGGTCAAGCATATGACTCAGTCTAATGGTTTCTGGGGAGGTGAAGCCTTTGCTCATCCCCGTACTTATCATTTGTTCTCTCACTACTTCAATTCTATTCATTAAATCTTTTTTACTCATGGACTAAATCCCCTTTTTTTACAACACTGGATTTATTTTAACAACTGAAAGCGTATTCAAGGCAAGTATTTTTTTACAAATTTTTAACATTTTTTTGAAATTCACCAGTTTCTTTGAATAACCTACAATTTTTTTAAAAACTAGTAAAAATTTGTTATCGCTTGTTGGTAGGAATGAAATGAGCATTTCCGTTCATTCTAATAGTGATATGGTTACTTATTACTTCCTTTCTATCTATTTATTACAAAACTATTTGACATAACACAAAAAGGTGTTATAATCATTCTTGACACCAAATGGTGTTACTTATTTCTTGGAGGTCATAAATAATGAAAGAAACGCTGCCGGAAATCCGCAAAACCATTGTATTGAAGGCTCCAATTGAAAAGGCATGGAAGGCTGTATCCACTTCAGAAGGCATTGCTGCCTGGTGGATGCCCAATACATTAGAACCTATTATGGGACGTGAATTCATCCTCCATGCCGGTCCATTTGGCGATTCGCCTTGTAAAATAACAGAACTGGACCCTCCTTACCGCATTGGTTTTGACTGGGGGAAGGATTGGCATCTTGCGTTTGAATTGAAAGCATTAGATGAGGCTACTACTGAGTTTACACTGATTCATTCTGGATGGGATGCAGAAAAAGTCACAGAATTTGGACAACCGCATACAGTTATCCGTGGCGTGATGGACGGCGGCTGGGAGAAAATTGTCAAAGAAAAACTTCCTGAATATATTGAGGGTTAACATTGGCAGTATCCGAACGAAACCACGACGTATTCCAAGCGATTGCCGACTCGACTCGCCGCAGCCTGTTAAAATTGCTGGCTGACGAGGAAATGTCGATTGCTTCCATTACAGATTGTTTCCCGATCACCCGGACGGCTGTAAATAAGCATCTGCAGGTTCTTTCGGATGCTGGGCTTGTCATGAGCAGGAAGGCTGGGCGGGAAACCAGGTACAAGCTTCACTCACAACCATTAATGGAAATAAAAGACTGGCTGGGATTTTTCGAACCATATTGGGATGAAAAATTGTTGTCACTGAAGCAATATGTAGAGTCTGATAACGACTAGAGGATAGCAGGCTCCTTTTCTCAAGGCTGTTGGAGCATAGTTTTGAAAAAAATAATAGCCACCCGAAGAGCGGCTATTATTTTTTTCACTTATTTGCCCGATGGCTGCCCCACGTCATTAATCCAATGATAATCATCAAACCTCCTGTTAAACAAACCCCCGTCCATTTCCACAGGCCCCATGCATATCCGCTAAGGGAAGAACCGAGGGACCCGCCAAGAAAGTAGCTGACCATATACACAGTGTTCAAACGATTCCTGGCTTCTGGAATCAGGCTATAGATCCTGGTTTGGTTCGAGACCTGTGCGCCTTGGACGCCTAAATCCAATAGGATGACACCGATGACGAGTCCCCACAACGATGCGCCCAAAAATCCAAAGAACAGATAGGATACTAGGGTAATCCCAATCAAAAGGCCGACGATTTGCTTGACATTAAAGCGGTCGGACAATCGTCCGACAATCGGTGAACCCGCGGCACCAACAACCCCGACCAATCCAAACAGGCCGGCAATTTCGCTGCCATAATAGTAAGGCTCTCCTTCAAGCAGAAACGAAAGGGAGGTCCAAAATACGCTGAACGCGCCGAACATCATCGCACCAATTATAGAGGCTTCCCTTAAAACCGGCTGGGTGGCAATCAACTGACCCATCGACTTAAATAGTTGAGGATACGATAACGTGGTTTCTGGATGGCTTTTTGGAAGAAAGATCCGCAAAATGACCGCCAGGACTAACATCATCGCGGCAGCGATCCAGTACATGGTGCGCCAGCCAAGGACTCCGCCAATCACCCCAGAGAATGTTCTTGCTAAAAGGATGCCGACGAATAACCCGCTCATGACGATACCGATCACTTTCCCTTGATCTTTGGGGCCGGCCAATTGGGCAGCCAGAGGAATGATCACTTGTGGGACAACAGTGGTAATTCCCACGGCTAAACTGGCGATGTACATCCAAGGGAGATTTTGTGCCGTCGCAACCCCGATCAGAGAGAGGGTAACAGCCCCCAGCAAAATCGTAATCAATTGGCGGCGTTCCTTCATATCCCCCATGGGGACAAATAAAAACATTCCAACAGCGTAACCAATTTGGGTCACCATCCCAACATTGCCGACCGCATGCGCAGATGCATGAAACGTCCGTGCCATTTCAGCTAAGAGCGGCTGATTATAATAAAGATTGGCCACGGCTGCCCCGCATGCTACAGCCATCAATAAAATCAACTTTTTAGATATGTTTTGCTGTTCTCCAAATGCTTTCGAAGTACTTAAACTCATCATATACCCCTTTGTTTCAATTTATATAGATGATTATACAATAAGTGGGGATAGTTACGGTTATTGCGATTCACTTTGGAATAAAAAAGGTATAGGTCCTTGGCAATAAAAGCAATCCTCTCTCGTTTGGCAAGTATCACCTATTTTCATTTCTTCTAAGACATATACCAAGAATGGTTTTATGGTTTTAAAGGAGGGATTTTCTTTAAGGAGTACAGCTTCATGAATGAGGGTTTTTGCAGCAATCTTACTAGATGGATTTGGGGGCAAAATTGGAAGGGATGATGTGATAAACCTGTGTGTGCATTCTCTCCCCATTCTGCTATAAAAGGTATCCAAGGTGTATGTATTTGCTATGAGGATAATAAACCTATTTCTTTTGCTTTCAAGACAGCCTCAATCCTTGAGTTTACTCCTAATTTATTAAAAATATTTGTCAGGTTATATTCCAACGTCCGTTGACCAATATAAAGCGTTTGGGCAATTACCTTATTTGTCTTGCCCTTTTCCAATTCTTTTAATATGGTCTTTTCCTTCTCGTTAAGGGTAAGATCTTTCACAACAGCTTCTTGACACATTGACGGACTAATCGCTTGATATAATTCCTTTAATAAAGTTATCGGAATCACAACATCCTGTTTTAAAGCGCATCGAATAGCGGTAATTAACTGTTCCCTGCTTGCTGTTTTGGGGACAAACCCAACCGCTCCGGACTCCATAAATGAATGAAAATGCGGGAGAATCTCAAAGCCTGAATAAATTAGGATTTTTACATTTGGATCGATAGCCAGTGCCTTTTTTGTCAACTCAAACCCATCCATTTCTGACATTTGAAGATTGACGAGCATAACATTAAATGATTGTATTTTTATTTGCTCTAATGCCTTTAAACTTGACATCTCAGTATGCACTTTCATATCCGGTTCCTGCTCAATAATTAACCTTGTTCCTTCAACCATCAATTGATGGTCATCCACAAGCAGAATTTCAATCATTCCATACACCACCAACAAATTTTGTGAGAATTTCAATTCTTACACAAAGGCAACATTTTAAAAGCCATTCGTTTCGTTAGGACGAGTCCAAGTCATAAAAGCATAATAAAATCCTCTTCTAAGAAAATGAAGAGGATACTCAATCTTTCTTTTAGAAGAGCAACTGGCTGGCATCGTATAAAACATTAGCCCCTATAGCTTTGCGTCCTACCCTTTAGGATAGTTTGCCAATATATGTCGATTCTTGTCATACCTTACTAGTAGTATATTAAAATAAATCTGCCAATTTGTCCACAATTTTCTAATTAACTGGTGTTTTCAACAAGCTTTCATTAGCCACTATACAATGGTAAAAAAATAACGGCCATCCTTAGGACGGCCATTGGTGAGCTATTCATTCAGCTCTAATTGTGCTCTTAGCTCGTTTTGCACTCTTTGTCTTTCTTCTGCTGCTACCAGCCCATAGTAAATTTGATTGATCATCGTTCCTTGTTCTTTAATCTCCATTTGCTGAATATTGCTTCCTGCTTCTTTGTAGTTCTGTTGAATATCTACAAGCTGGGCAAAGGTTAGGTTGGTTTTGACATTTTTTCCTAGGGCAGAAAAAATATCAGAGTAATTCGTCAAGGAAGAAACGCTGATGCCTTCATGAATAATGGCTTGAATAATTTGGCGCTGCCGGGCCTGGCGTCCAAAATCTCCTCTAGGATCATCGTAGCGCATTCTGGTAAAGCTGAGAGCCTGGTCCCCGTTTAATGTCAATTCTCCTTTGGCAAAATGAGTGCCTTCATTGGTAAAATCTAAATCATTTTGGACAGTCACCCCGCCAACAGCATTCACGATGTCCTTAAATCCTTCCATATTAATCTGAATATAATAGTCAATTGGGATGTTTAGAAAGTTCTCGACCGTATCCATTGCCATTGGCACCCCGCCAAAGGCGTAGGCATGGTTAATCTTATCCTCTTTCCCTTTTCCTACAATTTCCGTTCTAGTATCCCGCGGGATGCTTAGCATTTTTACCGACTTATTATTGGGATTAACAGTCAAAACAATGATCGTATCAGAACGCCCCTTATCACCTTGCCTTTCATCGACACCTAACATAAGGACCGAAAATGGATCTTTTTTCTCTAATACCACTGGTTCTGCACGTTTCTCCGATTGTTTCCGTTCAATTGGCTGATGCATCGTCGTTACGGCCGTTTTTAAAGAATGATAAATGGAGTAAACATAGGCTCCGCCGCCAATTATTAATAATAAAAGAATAATTCCAAGGACCTTTGGCCATTTTCTTTTTTTGCTGGTATTTCGCATTGGACAAATCCTCCAAATGTATGGCAATTTTTTAAATACATTCTATAAGAATACAAGATAAATAGGAAAAAGAGCGATCGTAAATAAATTGACTAAAGAGAAAGTCCTGAATAGTTCAAAGGAACTGATCCAAAGGACGGAGGGGTCAATTAGAGTATACCAAGCTTTAGAAAAAAGTGGAAATGGTTTTCGTTTTTTTTAATTATGTAAAAAACAGGAAATGACTCTATGTTTACCGAATACAATCTAAGTAGCTTATGTGAGAGGAGAATGGGAATGTCTAAAATAATTGTTGAAAGCGCTTGCGGAAAGCTGCAGGGGATAGAACTGGATGGTGTATTTGTCTGGAAAGGGATCCCCTATGCGAAGCCTCCGGTTGGACCGCTGCGGTTTCGGGCGCCTGAGCGGCCGGATGCCTGGGAAGGGATTCGCGATGCTTCCGCCTTTTCGCCTGTCGCCCCACAGGTGCAGAGGGAAATCATGCAATTTTTCGGAAATGACATTACAAATATGAGTGAGGATTGCCTGTATTTAAATGTATGGTCGCCAGGAGCGGATGATAAAAAACGTCCGGTCATGGTCTGGATTCACGGCGGTGCCTATCTGTCAGGATCGGGATCCAGCCATTGGTATAATGGCGCCTCGTTCGCAGCACAAGGTGATGTAGTCGTCGTCACGATTAATTACCGTTTAGGAGTATTGGGCTTTCTGCATCTTGGAGAAATTGGCGGGGAGGAATATGCAGTCTCCGGAAATTGCGGGATTCTGGACCAAGTAGCGGCCTTGCAATGGGTGCAAGAGAATATCGCTGCGTTTGGCGGTGATCCGAACAATATCACCATTTTTGGCGAATCGGCAGGTGCCATGAGTGTGGGGGTGCTGCTGGGATTCCCATCCGCACAGGGCCTTTTCCATAAAGCCATCCTGCAAAGCGGCGCTGCAGCCAATGTCCATCCTTCAGGCAAGGCCGCTAAATTTGCAAGCCGAATCTTGGATGCCTTGCAAATAGAGCCGGGCGAACTTTCAAAATTGGAGGAGATGCCTGTTGAAAAGCTCCTTGAAGCCTCCGATGCCGTCCCAGCGATGGCGTTGGCACCTGTGATCGATGGTGTTTCCCTTCCGAAGCATCCAGAAGAGGCAATCGCAGAAGGTTCGGCCAAGGATATTACGATATTGATTGGCACCAACAAGGATGAATACAATATTTTTAGTGTTTTTGACCCTGAATGGAAAAACGCAGACGAGGCAAAGGCTGCGGCGTTGTTTGAAAAAACCTTTGGCCCGCTCTTGCCTATTATTTCAAAGCAATTTGCCGAGAACGTTCCGCTAAACCTAGAACTTTTCAATAAACTGGTTACCAGGAGTATCTTTACCGACCCCGCACAAAGATTGGCGGAGCTGCAGGATCACCAAGGCGCTCGGGTTTACATGTATCGGTTTGATTGGGAGACTCCGGTATTTGGCGGCGCGCTAAAAGCGACTCATGCGCTGGAAATTCCATTTGTATTCAACACCCTGAATACGCCGCACACGGAGAACTTCACCGGTGCCTCCCCTGAACGGCAGCTTGCCGCCGATCAAATGCATCAGGCATGGATTAGCTTTGCCCGCAGCGGCAATCCAAATACGGACGCCCTGCCGGAATGGCCAAGATATGATACGAACAATCGGTCAACCATGATCTTCAATGTAAAAAGTGAAGTCGTTCAGGACCCGAACCGAGAAGACAGGATTAAATGGGAACAAATCAGCATGGCGCTAAAGGCTTAAAAAGCGGGGACGGCTCCTTAAACTGTGGAACCGTCCCTCTGCTTCAACCGATCCAATCGTGGTTGTCCGGGTCATTGAGGTCGAAATGTTTGGGGATGGAGCCGTCGGTTATTTCGCCATCATGGCTCAGGTAATAGTGCCGAATGGGCTGGAGGTGTTCATCCAGTTCATAGACGAGCGGGATGCTGTTGGGAATATTAAGGCTGACGACGCCATCGTCGGGAATTTGGTCAAGATATTTGACCAGCGCCCGCAATGTGTTTCCATGTGCGGAAACAAGGATGCGGCGATTTTGCTTGAGGTCGGGAACAATGTTTTCCCGCCAATAAACCAAGGCTCGTTCTTCAGTGTCAAGAAGGCTTTCTGTTAAAGGAATCTGTTCATGGCCAATACGAGCGTATTTCGGATCTTTTACATCCTTTAAATGATTTTCCTCGGAAACAGCGGGCGGGCGTACACTCGCGGAGCGCCGCCATTCATTGACCTGATCCGCCCCAAATGCTTCTATAACTTCCTCCTTGTTCAAGCCCTGCAGCATCCCGTAATGCCGTTCATTCAATCTCCAGGATTTATAGACAGGAATCCACATCATATCCATTTCATGCAGCAGAATCCACAAAGTTCGGATTGCCCGTTTCAGCACAGAGGTGTGGGCAGCGTCAAACACAAATCCATGTTGTTTTAAAATTGCTCCCGCTTCCCGCGCCCCGTTATAGCCCACATCGGTAAGATCAATATCCATCCAGCCGGTAAACCGATTCTCCAGATTGTAAAGACTTTGTCCATGCCGGATCAAAACAAGCTGCTTCAACTTAAACCACCTGCAATAAAGTTTTTATTAACATTCCCTTAAAATGGGATATATTTTAGAGAATTATTCCCACACTACAATATAGAATCATGCAAAAGGGGATGACTAATATGTTGAAGCAAACAGCAGGGGAGAAGTTAATCGAGTTATTGGTGGAGTGGGGTGTCGACCACATCTACGGGATGCCGGGGGATTCAATCAATTCGATTATTGAGCCGCTGCGAAAAGCGCAGGACAAAATTAAGTTCATTCAGGTCCGGCATGAAGAAGCAGGTGCTTTGGCAGCGGCGGCCTACGCGAAGCTGACTGGAAAAATGGGCGTTTGTACGGCCATCGCCGGACCAGGTGCCATTCATCTGTTAAATGGGCTGTATGATGCCAAGCTCGATAGAGTGCCGGTACTGGCCTTG
Organism: Neobacillus muris; assembly: GCF_943193175.1. Classification (GTDB taxonomy): domain Bacteria; phylum Bacillota; class Bacilli; order Bacillales; family Cytobacillaceae; genus Neobacillus; species Neobacillus muris. The sequence goes on along the minus strand of NZ_CALPDF010000001.1, from coordinate 152,206 downwards.
GCTGGGCAGGTCGAAACTGACTTGTTTGGGACGGATTCGTTTCAGGAAGTGAATCTGGAACGGCTGTTTGATGATGTGGCGGTTTACAATCAGCGGGTTATGTCAGCGGAACAGCTGCCATCAGTCGTGAATCAAGCCATCCGCACAGCGTATGCCAAAAAAGGAGTGTCTGTTCTGACGATTCCTGATGATATTCCAAAGTTTGAAGTGGGACGGGAAGCCCGGGTCACCTCCAGTTTTGTCGCCAAGCAGGAAATTTTACCCCTTAAAGAAGACTTGCAGAAGGCAAAGGAATTAATCAATGCAGCCAAACGGCCGATCATTCTTGCCGGGAAAGGAACGCATGGCCTTCGCGATACCTTGCTCGATTTTGCTGAAAAAATCGCTGCCCCGATAGTGCTGACACTACCGGGGAAAGGAGCGGTCCCTGATAAGCATCCCTACTGTTTAGGGGGACTGGGTCTCTTAGGGACGAAGGCGGCCTATGAAGGGATGCAGGAAACCGACTTGCTGTTAATGATTGGGACTTCCTATCCGTTTATTGGATTTTTGCCTGATCAGGTCAAGACGATTCAAATTGATATCGACCCTTACCAAATCGGCAAGCGGTATCCTGTTGATGTAGGTTTGGCGGGTGAAGCTGGTTTGGCGGTTCAATGGCTGATGGGAAATGTGCAGGAAAAGGCAAACCGTGACTTTTTGGAAAAATGCCAGGAAAGGATGAACAAGTGGTGGAGCCGCCTGGAGAAGCAGGAGGAGGAGGAATCAGTTCCCCTCAAACCCCAGCGGGTGATGCGGGCATTGCAGTCCGTGGCTGCAGAAGACGCAATTCTTTCTACTGATGTAGGCAATGTGACAGTTTGGGTCGCCCGCCACTTTCATATGGCCCGGCAAAAGTTTATCACCTCTAGCTGGCTGGCCACCCTCGGCTGCGGGCTTCCAGGCGCGATTGCCGGAAAAATGGCCTTTCCGGATAAACAAGTATTTGCAATTTGCGGGGACGGGGGCTTTGGAATGACAATGAATGACTTTGTCACTGCGGTTAAATACCAGCTCCCGATCGTGGTGGTGGTGCTGAATAACCATAAAATTGCGATGATTAAGTTTGAGCAGGAAGTGATGGGAAATATTGAGTTTGGCACCGACCTGCAAAACCCGAATTTTGCCAAATATGCCGAAGCATGCGGCGGCATCGGCTATCGGGTGGAACGGCCGGATGAACTGCTCCCGGCTTTCCAGGATGCTGTCCGGCAAAACCAGCCGTGTATCATTGATGTAGTGGTTGACGCAGACGAGGCACCGATCCCAGGCAACATCACCTTCGCCCAAGCAGTCGGCTATACGAAGCACATGCTAAAGGTGTTGTTCGAAGAGGGCAGAATCGATCTCCCGCCATTATAGATTACTCCCTTCCCCTATAATGATCGATAGCAAGGGGATGAGTTTACTCAAAAAATATAATCGTTAATTCATTTTGACATTCATTACACCCTTCCCTTTTAAGCATAGGAACAGTCTTTAGTGCCCGCTTCCAGTGAATGAAGTTTAAGCACGGTTCCCATGCTTCTTTCTTTTCAAACGACAATCATAAAGAAGGTGTTTCATGGATTCTTCCCTGTCTAAATACTTTCTTCAAGTGTGAACATGGACAAGATTACTCAATAGGCGTGAAATGGAGGGTGCCAAGGAGGAATTCACAAACTTTGGCACCTAATTTCCCTGAAAAGAAGGTGTAAAATGACAGAAACCTACCATATTCCTTATATCGCGCTTTCGATAGTAATTGCTATTATAGCCTCTTATACCGTCTTAGATATAGTCAAAAGGATGACAAAGTCCGAAAGCAAGGCCAAGAAAATATGGCACTGGGCCGTCACATTGATGCTTGGAGTCGGACTTTGTGCTTTGCTGATTACCCTATTGCTCAGTCCAGAGCTCCGTATGGGCAGCATCATTGAAATTGTTTATTCAGATCGATTAGGAACCGCGTTTCTTTTATTGGCTTTTTTTATCGTCCTGATTACCTTGAGCACTTCCATTATCCATCATCGAATGGTGATTCGTGCAGCACAATGGGAAGAGACTCGCTATAAATCGCTGTTTGAATATAATCCGGATGGGATGTTTACCCTCAACCGGGAGGGGATCCTTCTTCGCATGAACCCCGCACTGGCTCATATTACGGGGTATGCCGCGTCGGAACTGGTCAACTCCTCTTTCTTGCCACTGGCAGATTCGTCTGAGATGGAGTGGATAAAAAGGTGCTTTCAACAAGCGCTCGATGGAGTGACCCAAGTGTTTGATACGGCGTTTATTCGCAAGGATGGACGGAGGCGTGAGATACAGGTCAAATTGGTTCCGATGATCCGCGGAAAGGAAACGCTTGGTTTATATGGGATAATAAAAGATATTACAGAAAGCAATCAAACGATTCAAGCCTTGCGAGAAAGTGAAGAGCGTTACAAGCGTCTTGTCAAATTGTCTCCGATTCCCATGGTTGTCCATCAAGAGGGCAGAATCAGATTTGTTAACCCTGCATTCACAGAACTAGTCGGAGCAAGCGGCCATCTTGAGTTGATTGGAAAATCGATTGTCGATTTCTCGCCGCCGGAATATGTCGACATGGTGAAAAAACGTATTGACCAATTAACAGCGCCTGGCACCTTTGTCCCGCCAGCTGAGGAACGAGTGGTCCGTTTGGATGGAGACGTTATCGATGTGGAAGTGACTGGAATTTCTTTAACCTACGGTTCTGAAGTGGCCGTTCTTATGATGGTTCATGATATTACCAGGAGGAAAAATGCGGAGGCAGCCTTGCGGAAAAGCGAGGACAACTATCGATTAATTGCGGAAAATATGATGGATTTAATTGCGGTAGTCGGGGCAGATAACCATGTTAAATATGCCTCTCCATCCTACGGGACTGTTCTGGGAATCCCTCCACAAACATATGTTGGACAAGCGGCCACCTATCTCGTTCATCCTGATGAACATCATCAGGTACAGCAAGTCCTGGCAGATGTCAGAACGGCCAAAGCACCAGAGAATATCGTACTGCGAAAAAGGAATGACCTCCATCAGTATTTCTACTTTGATACAGATATTTTGCCAATTATTGAAAGTAACGGCCAGGTGAAGGATCTATTAGCTGTTTCACGTGATATCACCCAGCGTTTCATGGCAGAGGCTGCGTTAAGGGAAAGTGAAGAAAAATATCGCCTGATTGCTGATTACTCCCAAGATATGATCAAATTGGTCGATGACGATGGAATCATCTTGTATGCATCACCTTCACATAAAACCACGCTTGGATTCAATGAAGAGGAATTGGTCGGAAAACATTTAGGACAGTGGATCCATCCGGATGATTCCGTGGTATTTATGGGCCGGTTAACGGAGGCGATTCAAAAAGGTGAGAACTTCAGCATGGAATTGCGTAAACTGTCAAAAAGCGGGCAGTGGATTTGGGTGGAAACACACGGAACGGTTATTTTTAATGAAACAGGCAAGGTCAAGCGTATGGTGTTGAACAGCCGAAATATTATGGAAAGGCGTCTCTATCAAGAAAAACTGGAGCAGATGGCTTATCAGGATCCGTTGACGGGGCTTCCGAACCGCCGATTTGTGATCCAGTATCTTGAACAATCCATAAAGGAAGCGGAGCGCTATCAGCAAATGCTGGCTGTCATACTGATGGATTTGGATAAATTTAAGATGATTAATGACACATTGGGTCATGATGCAGGGGATGAACTCCTCCAACAGTTTGCCCGACGAATCAAGAGCTGCCTGCGTGAAAGTGATATGGCGGCCAGATTGGGGGGAGACGAATTTATCGTTCTGCTTCCCAAAATTCTTCACAAGGACGATGCCATCCAAGTGGCCGAAAGAATAAGAGAGGCGATGCTGGACCCATGGAACATTGGGGACCAGATTATCCAAACGACTTCAAGTATGGGGATTTCTCTATATCCTGAGGATGGAAATCGAGCAAAGCAGCTTCTCAAACATGCTGATTTGGCGCTGTATAAGGCCAAGGAAAAAGGACGAAACAACTTTCAATTTTTTTAAAACAGATGATAGAGCGGGACGGCTGAAGATCCTCTCATTTTCTTTATCGGATTGACCAATTTGAAGGCCTGGAGATCTCCCTGAATTGTGATGGGGCCGAATGAACAGAATATCTAGGTAAGCGGATTGTTTGACGATTTCCCCGAATGGGTGTAAAAAATTCATATCCTTCCGTTTTGTGGAAGGGGAATTTAGCAGCAGAAAGGAAGAGATTACATGCCTTCTTTATTGGAGCCATTTGAATACAAAGGATTAAGTTTAAAAAATCGGATTGTCATGCCTCCAATGTGCCAGTATTCGGTCCAAGCAAAGGACGGGAAGCCAAATGATTGGCATTTTACGCATTATACAAGCCGTGCAGCTGGCGGTGCCGGCCTCATCATCATGGAGATGACCGATGTCGAACCTGATGGACGAATTACCGATTATGATCTAGGGTTGTGGTCTGATGAACACATTCCTGCTTTTAAAAGAATCATTGAGGTATGCCAAAGCTATGGAGCTAAGGTGGGAATTCAGATTGCCCATGCCGGAAGAAAAGCGGAAGATGCGGACCAGCCTGTTTCCTCATCGGCAATCCGTTTTTCTGAACAATACAAACAGCCTCGGGAATTAACAACCGATGAAGTGAAAGCCATGGTTGGCAAGTTTGAAGCGGCCTTCGAGCGGGCGATCAAGGCTGGGGTGGATACGATCGAGATCCATGGTGCCCACGGTTACCTGATTCACCAGTTCCAATCACCATTAACCAATAAACGTTCGGACGTTTACGGTGAGGATAAAGCCCGCTTTGGTGTCGAGATTATCCAGGCAGCAAGGCGCGTCATGCCGGAATCAATGCCATTAATGATGAGAATTTCTGCCACTGAGTATACCGAAGGCGGTTATGGGATTGATTATGCCATTGACCTGGCAAAACGCTACCATGAAGCCGGAGTTGACATAATTCATGTTTCGTCAGGCGGAGAAGGGACATCGGGTCCAGCATCAGCGGGTCCAGCATATCAGCTCGATTTGGCACAAGCCATTAAAGCTGCCTTGAATATCCCTGTGATTGCAGTCGGCAGAATGGAGGACCCGAAATTAGCGGATGAGGCTGTCCGTGAGGGGAAAGCAGATTTGGTTGCTGTTGGCCGAGGCATGCTCCGCAGTCCTTATTGGGCTAGTGAAGCTTCGATTGCGTTAGGAGGAAAGCCGCTGACTCCCCGTCCGGTAGCTCCTGCCTATAGCATTCGATAATTTGGATTTTTGATCATATCATGCTCCAATGAAAAAAAGGAGAATGGTAAGTGAGGAAAACCCACATAGGTTAATGAAAAAGAGCTAATCTGATTAGCTCTTTTTTATGTTTATTGAAACGTAACCTCTACGCTATATCCCAGATTCTTGAAAAAATCCTGCAAAGTAACGCGGGCATTGGTTTCTGCCGTTTTCAGCAGCCCTGAATTAATCGCTTCCTCTTCAACCCGCTGTTTCGCGAGGTCCGCGAGCTCGAAGCCTTCGTCCCATGACACATCACTGCGGAAGATTCCTTCTTCTGAAAAGGTTTGAATGTTTTTCAAGTCGAGAGACGGCTCCTGGATAATCGCCGCATGCGGCAGCTTCATCGTAATGGTTTTGGTTTTGTCATCGATGGTGATGTCCTTTTTAGTAAGATGCTCTAGATCAACACCTGCCGTGACGTCTGCCGGAACAACCAAAAATAGGGTACGCTTTGATCCAGGAAAATTAAAGGAAATCTCTTTTCCGAATAGTTCATTATCTTCTTTGGATATAATCGTTTTGATATGGCCTTGTGCTGTGGCTAATTTGGACAGCTTCTTGACGCTTTCCACTGCAGAACCGTTTTTCAACGTTTCTGCCTTTTGGGAATAGAATTGCCAAGTAAATATAGCCGCAAGGGCAAGTATAACCCCAAAGATCAACCCCATAAGCCAAGGTTTGGCTGAAAATGATCTATTAAAATGAGTTAGTCTAGGCTGCACGGCAATGGTTGAAGCTGACTCTTTCTGGGGTTGCTTCAATTGGTTAATAATATAATCCAAATCACCTTTGGACAACTTTGTGTCTTTCTCCATGATGTTTCCCCCTTAAGGAGTTTCCTACGACTATTATACTAGATTTCTACAAATTTAGTCGTTTCCAAAATGAGGGAGAAACGCAATGGCGGTTTTGGCTATCGGTCCTAAGATTTATGACTGCATCGTTTGATTTAATCATTTAATCCCTTTCCATTGAGAATTTGCGGCATATATTTTTCAACCCTTGACTCCCGGGTCTTGGGTTGTTTGGCTTGAGAAAAATAATGGATATATGCTTTTTGCCGTCCCGGCGTCAATGCTTCAAAGGCCATTTTCAAAGCAGGGATCTCATCCAACTTCCTTTGAAATTCTTCAGGAATGACGTATTCGTCCTTCGTTTTAAAATTCACTTTCAGTCCAGCTTTTTCCACTTTAATGGCTGCAAGAATATAGGCCTTCAAGACGGGTTCCAGTTCCATGATTTCCTGAACATGGGTGAACCGAATCTGGCGCGCCGCTTGGACATTCTCCGTCTGCTGGATGAGAATTCCATTAGGATCCTGCAATAAGGCACCTTTGTGAAACAGGAGTGCACAATATTCTTTAAATCCATGTATTAAAACCACGTTTTTATTTTTAAACGTGTAACATGGATGCATCCACTTAAACTCTTCGGTCAGCCCGCAGTCAAGGACGATATTTCTCAACTTCTCATATTCTTCCTGCCACTTTTTTGCTTTCATTAAAAATGCATCCACCTTAGGATTCAGTCTGCTATTTGCCATCAACGAACACTCCTCATGAATAGTAATCCGATACATGTTAGATTTTATTTGCTTCAGGAGCGTTTATAGTATCCTTCGGTTCTATTGATTTTGATTCTTCTTCATGCTTCACTTCCACTCCTAAGATATCCGTATAAAATGCAATCGATTTGCGTAAATTCGTGACTGGTATTTCTACAGTGGCAATATGAAAAATAAAGTCAGACATCGATATTCTTTCCTCCTATCATTTAATTTATAATGATATTCATCGCTCTTAGTAAAAGTCCTGCTGGGATAGCAGGGAATGTGAATTGTTTTTAATAGAAAAAGGCGCTGTGTCTAAGGGGCGGCCCCTTTTGATACTGCGCCTTTTTTCCTCCTAGAAGTTGCTCGACTGAATAGCTGCTAAAAAAGGATCAGCAAACCATCTTCATTCAAATATCGAATCACTCTTCGAAATAATCTTCATTTACTACAGTAAATTGATCAATCGTTTCTCCATCCGATGTTACAGTGGTGATGGTGAGTTTGTCCTTGTCTACTTTTGCTTGCAGGGATATCGCAATGCTTTCCATATTGACGAAGTCAAATTTTTCATCGGCGACGGCATCATAATGCTTTTTGCCGGTTGTGCCTGATACCACGTAGACGGTTCCATGCGGATCCTCGGCACCCGCTTTAATCTTTTTCGTTCTGCCATAGGAGTGGTCATGCCCCGAGAATACGACATCAATTCCCAGTTCATCCACGACCGGCGGCAGTTTTTCCCTCATGATTTCATTTCCGCCAAACGGATTGGTGTAATAGGGTGGTTTGTGGGTCACAAGGATTTTCCATGGCTTGTCGGAGGACGCCACATCCTGCTTCAGCCATTCGAGCTGCTGGTCGAGCACCTCGGTGCTGTCCGTATAACCGAGCACGCTGATATGCATATTATTGTAATCAACCGAATATGTTCCGCCTTTGTCTGCCTCAGGCCCGTTTTCTGGCGAGTTAAAGATCGACTTGGCGAGGCTGGCATCGGCATCCCCCATGTATTCATGGTTCCCCAGTGCTGCCACAAGGTCGGTTGAGCCGATCTTGCTGTAGCCGCTTAATACGTTCAAGGCGCCATCCCATTGGTTAAACTTAGCGGATTCATCAATTAAATCACCAACATGAATCATGAACGCCAGGTCTTTTTTCTCCAAATTCCCAAGAATTTTTGTGAAGTCACTCAGGTCAGCTGGCGATTGCGTGTCCCCTAATACAGCAAATTCAAAGCTTTGCTTCCGGCCTAAAGTAGTGAACTCCTGCCAGTCGGACCAGTTTTCGCCATCTCCTACACGGTATACATAGGTTGTATTTTGCTGAAGCTTTGTTAATTTCACTTCATTGACCCGGACGATTCCATTTTTCGCTGGATCTTGTTCACCGTCAAATACTTGATTGCTGGATGAGCCCTTGATGGTTTCCAGTGCCTTTTTCCCTTTCTTGCTGTAGTCCTTTTCCCGGGCATATTCGATGATGCTGTTTTCCTTTGCTAACGGGCTCGACATCCAAGTGAATCCTTTTTCTTTATAAGGGTCGCCAGTTGGAGTCGAGATGATATTCTTGATTTCTGTCTTTTCTGCAAGCGGCGGGTAGGTCTGGGTGTTCACTTTAAAGGAATATTTCCCGTCCTTCACGGCATATAGGGAAATTTTCTTCACTTCATCGGTGATTTCATCGACCTTAAGCGTGCCGTTGACATCTGTTTTTCCCAATGAAATGGCACTCTTGCTGCCTTCGATGACGGCATAAATTTCAGCGTCAGCAACCGGCTGATCTGCTATATCCTTCACCTTCATCACAGCCGGCTTCCCAATTAAGATCGGTTCAGCTGTTAGTGTAAAGGCGCCGATGACATCAGCACTGCCCGGAACCATGGAATAGGTCGAAACAAAGTTTGTCTCTTTCGGTGATGTATAGTGGAGGCTGCCTTCCAGCATCTCATAGGCTACCTTGCTGCCCTCTTGGGCGGATGCCGGGATACGTATCTGAATCGTTGCTGCCTCCGCCTCCGCTGCTGTTTCACCGCTATTTGCCAGATTCAGTGTGAGAATTCCCGCCGCGTCATCATAGCTGTAACTGCTTGTATGAAATCCGTTTGAAAAAGTTACCCCTTCAACCGGGTAGTTTTTATCCACTTGGATTTTCATCACCGAACCTGAAATCTCAGCGGGGCTGGAAGCTTTTACGACAAGCTCAAATACGTCTCCCAGCAAGGCGTGCTCTTGTTTTTTGACTACTTCCATCTTGGCTGAGCCAGTGTTTACGGAAAAATAAACGGTTTTGATGGCTTGGTTTCCGAATTTATCCGGTACGATAAAGGTGACTTGATGGGTTCCGTCGGCCCATTTGTAACCTGTTAATGAAACCGATCCATCCATGTCATAGGAGAAGTGGCCAGGTGCTTGGGAATAGTCTTTGCCATCAACCAGTACTCTAATTTTTTCCCAATCAATTCCTGTCTTGAAGGGATCGTTCTCGTATTCATTCACGGTTGCTTTCAAATTGACAGTATTGGTCGTGAAGGCTTGTCCGTCAACGTTAATTGATTGAATTTCCGGCGGATTTAGGTCATCGACTTTTTCACCATAAACGGCACGGATATTATCGATATAAATGGTGCCCTTTGACATCGGTCCGGTGATGCCTGATTTGGTCGACATGAGCCGGATCGTTTGTGTCCCCGATAATTTGAACGGGCCAGTGAACGAAGACGGTATTTCTGCCTCGATGTATTTCCATCCGGTCCAATTGACTCCGGGAGTTTCGTTTGTGAGATTAACCGTCTGCGTTTTGCCGTTGCCGTCGACAAGGTTCATCCGCAGCCAGTAGCCTTGTGCTTCCGGTGTGGCATACACCCACATCCCAATGCCTGTAGGATTATCCGGAATGGAGATGTTTGAGCCAGGTCCTGCATAAGCGCCAAGGGTGGTCCCTGTTTGGGCGTTGGTCAAATCAAAATCAAATTGTAACGACTGGCTGCCAAATCTTACTGGTCCCGGGTAGGCGGACAAACCAAGCGAGGCTTTTTCCCCGCGGCCGACCACGGTGGATTTCCAGCCGCCAAGCCCGTTTTCAAAATCAAACAGTACCTCCGGCAGCTTACCGACCGAGACTTTGATTTGGGCTTGCAGGTTTGTATTTTTCAAGCTGGCTGTAATGGTGCCTGATACCGTTTTGTCTCCTGTATGCAGTATACCGGAATCATCGATCGTTCCCATGCCCTCAGGGATGTCAAACTCAAGATCTTGTAAGTTCCAATTCACTTCTCGTTTTTGATAGTTCATGATTAGGCTCAAATCCATTTCACTGTTTTTCGCTGCCGTAAGCTCTGATGCGGTAAAGTACATCTCATCGGGCTGCGCGATTTCGATGATACTTTTTCCTGCCTCATTGCCCTGATTTTTCAGGATAACCTCGAACTGGCCTGTTTTTCCGCTGGAGACAAAGGTTCCATTCGCGTCAATCGTGCCATAGGCAGGATCAGAAACTTCCCAATTTAAACCGGAGGATGGCAATGACGCAGAGGCCATTGATTTGTCTCTGCCTTTGGCCGTGAAGTTTATGGCAGATCCTGGAGTGAACGATTGATCATATGGTTCAATATGTGCCGAGGCAAAAACATGGTCGGAAGGCTCTTTTGAGACAATCAGCCAGGTATTCGACACGCTTCTTTCCGAACGGTCAGATGGGGAGTTATCGACCTCCAGCTGGTCTCCGCCCAGCTCACGGGTGGTGAAGGTGGAGGACCCGCCGCCATCCAGATTCAGCGCTGTGACCGCGCCCAAATCCATCATCAATTGGGCTAAATCCGGCATCGAGATTCCGGCTGAATAGGGCTCCTGCCTTCCATCAATGACGGCAAAAAAGACATCGCCATCGGCTTTAATACCAACTGCTGTCCGCGGCTCCCGATCGGCACCGGTTTGCGGAGTTTGATAGATTTGGCCGTTTTTTACAAGAATGGCATTGCCGCCAAGCGCTTCTTGCAGCTGATCCTTCATTCCCTCATAGAGGGCTCCGTCGCCAATTACAGCCTCGCCCGATTTAGTAATCCCGAAAAACTTCTCGGATGGCGTGTATTGGGCTTTCACGGCTTGTCCATCCTTGTAAACAATCCCGTTCGGTTCGCCTGTTGCCATATTATAGAAGTCCGCGTTCACTGCCGCGACAACTTTATGATTCTCGCTGTCTGCTGCAGCGGCTTGCTGCCTGACGGGCTGCAGTCCAAAGGCTGTTCCATCATTCGGTGTACCGGCTTCGATGGCTGCACTCGGATTATGTACATCCACATCAACTACGAAACTCTCAATCTTCTTTCCATCTTTCCCCTCAAAACTATAGTGTTTTTCCACGACTCCTGGAGCAAGATCTGTCCGGTACTCATTAATCGGCGTCTGGACAATGGGCGAGTTTAAATCAAAGCTCCCTAAAGCCGACGTCAAGCTCGGCGAAATGATACTGCCCACGAGCGCCATCGACAGCGTCACCGGCAAAAATCGCCTCTTCCAACCTTTCCTCATACAGCACCTCCGAAAATTTGAGTGACAAACACAAAAAACGACATTAAATTCATACTATTGCAAAAATATGTAGCTATTATTTATTTTATGTTAATAGTTGTTGGGATTAAATGGGAATAAGTACCTAGATGAAATAAACAGGAATATTCACTTTTCCTCTTGCCCTAGAGCGCGCTCCATACTTTAAGCTACGGATATAAGTTTTTAAACATATATCAAATGGAGGGAAACGCGATGATGAATGATCGATTTGAAAGAGGAGTTGAAAAGTTATCCGAGGTGGACGGGAAAGTAGGCGGGGAAGTGGTTGCACCATTGGGGGACCTGGGTCGATATATCGTAGAATTCGCATTTGGGGATATTTATTCAAGGGATGGATTAAGCTTGAGGGAAAGAGAGATTGCTACTGTTGCCATGCTCACCGTATTGGGGCATTGTGCGCCGCAACTAAAGGTTCATCTAACGGCGGCCTTGAATGTAGGAATTACAAAAGAGGAGCTTGAAGAAATTATTATTCAAACAGTGCCTTATTCCGGTTTTCCAACAGCCATTAATGCCTATCATTTGTTAAAGGAAATCATCAATAATTAATGAAGGGTGATCAGAAGGAGAAAATTAAACTGCAGCAACTTTATGGTATAATAAAAATATGGAAAAATTTTTCAGTATCCAACAAATATCGGAAATAACTAATCTATCTGTTCATGCTCTGCGTTACTATGAAAAAATCGGGCTGCTTACTGGGATATTCCGGAATAGAAGTGGTTATCGGCAATATTCAGAGAAGGATCTTTCTTGGATCCATTTTTTAATCCGTTTACGGGACACAGGCATGCCCATTTCTGACATGAAAAGGTTCTCGGATTTACGAAGTCAGGGAGAGACTACTATCCAAGCGCGCCGCGAATTGTTAGAGGAGCACGAAAGAAATGTTTTGGCTCTAATAGCAGGGCTTCAGCAGAACCTAAATAAAATTGAAGAAAAAATCACTTATTATCGAGAAATGGAGGAACAAAATCATTAATTCTTTATTTGGTCAAAAAAGGGTTTATATCATTAACACCCTGCTGCAACGCCCTCGAAATTGAACTAGACGAATTCAAAAAAGAATTCAAGCTAACCTTTTAACGCGTTAATAGGGCGGGGGACTGTCCCCGCCCTATTAGTGAAGATGAATTGCTGTAGATAACCATGTTCTGCTTCATTTTGAATCGTTTTTAAACCCGATAAACCCGCGTCTCATATGGCTGCAAAGCCAGCTCATCCGCCGTATCAGGGCCTTCAATTTCGTAGTTTTGCAGCAAAAGATTCATAAGCTTTAAAGGAATCCCTGTGAATACTGCCGGATTAGCCGAAAGATTGGCGATGACAACAACTTTTTCCTTACCCATTGTCCGGGTATAAGCATAAATCTGCGGGTCTTCTTCCAGCAGCAACCCATAGGTGCCAAAAGTAAATACTTCATAGGTCTTCCTTAACCAAATCAAATTTTTATAAAAATGTAAAATCGAATTCGGATCCTGCAGCTGTGCTTCCACATTGATTTTCCGGTAATTGGGGTTTACCCCCAGCCATGGCGATCCTGTTGTAAATCCTGCATTTTCTTCAGCTGACCACTGCATCGGCGTACGAGAATTATCGCGGCCAGCTGCCCAAATCATCTCCATGATTTCTTCATGCGGAACACCCTCAGCCCGTTTCAGCCGATACATATTTTTGGCGGAAACATCATTGTATTCCTCAATCGACTCGAACTGGACATTGGTCATGCCGATTTCCTGTCCCTGATAAATAAACGGCGTGCCCTGCATCAAGAAGTACATCGCGGCGAACGCTGTGGCACTTTCACGCCAGTACTCCTTGTCATTGCCCCATGTGGAAACAATTCGGGCTTTGTCGTGGTTCTCGATGAACAGGGCATTCCAGCCCTTGTTTTCCAGTGCCTTTTGCCAGCGGGTCAGAACATCCTTTAATTCGACAATATCAAGCTCCTGCTTCTTTTCCGCATCCCATAGCGCAAGATGTTCAAATTGGAAGACCATATTGAACTTGCCCTTGTCTTCGCTGACCCAAAGCTCGAGATCCTCAGCATCATCAGCCGACACCCCGTTCGCTTCACCGACCGTCATAATGTCATGCTTGGAAAACGTTTCTTCCTTTAACTCCTGAAGGAAGGTGTGGATTCCCTCGACATTCATCATTTTTTTAAAGCAAGGGACATAGGGCAGGCCCTTTGGGTTCGGCATATCCTTGAGTCCCGGTTCTTTCTTGATATGGCTGATGGCATCCACACGGAAGCCGTCAATTCCTTTGTCGAGCCACCAATTGACCATGTCATAGAGAGCCATCCGGACCTGGCGATTTTCCCAATTGAGGTCAGGCTGTTTTTTTGAAAAAAGATGCAGATAATATTGATTCGTTTCCTCATCATATTCCCATGCCGGACCGCCAAAAATACTTTCCCAGTTATTCGGTTCTTTGCCATCCTTGCCGTCACGCCAGATATACCAATCGCGCTTAGGACTATCCTTTGCTGAACGGGACTCGATAAACCAAGGGTGCTCATCACTCGTATGATTGATGACCAAATCAAGAATCAGCTTCATGCCTCGGTGGTGGATCTCGGCCAACAAGCGGTCAAAATCGTCCATGGTCCCAAATTCCGCCATGATTTCCTGATAGCTGCTAATATCATAGCCATTGTCATCATTGGGCGATTGGTACATCGGGCAGACCCAAATGACATCGATCCCTAAATCCTTTAGATAATCCAGCTTCGAAATGATTCCTAAGATATCCCCAATTCCATCTCCATTGGCATCCATAAAACTGCGGGGATAGATTTGATAAGCAACGCTTTTTTTCCACCACTGCTTTTGATTTTCCATTCAATGACCCCCTGGGTAGTAGACTTCATCACTATACCATATTTTGGATGGCGATTTCGGGTCCTTTGTGTCAGCGATTGAGCACTTTTAGGCATAGCTGCAGAACAAAGAGATCGTCGGGATTGGATAGAGATCTTTGTGTCAGCGTTTCAATTTTCTGGATCCGGTAAAGCAAGGATTGACGCTGGAGCGACAGGGCTCTGGCTGTTTGGCTGACATTCCGGTTGCAGTTAATGAAGCAGGTCAGGGTTTGGATCAAATCCAGGCTGTGATTTTGGCTGTACGCTAAGAGCGGTTCCATGGTGGCCTGCATCAGTTCATTCATGGCGCCATCCTGAGCCATTTGTGAGATGACCCGATAGATGACGGTGTGGGAGTACATGCTCCGATGTCCAGGGCCCTTTTGTCTCAGGCCGATTTTTAAAGCGGCCTTGGCAAGCTCATATGCTGTCGGGAATAGCGAAAGATCGGCAGCCGTGTCGTTAATCCCCCAAGAAAGAATAGGGAATTCGGCAGCATGCAACTCCTTATCGAGCCGATCCATATACAAGCCGATGTCTGGCAGGCCATCATCTTCCGCCTTTAAAAAGACCACCAAATATTCCTCATCCATCGTACAAAAATGCTTCAAATGGAGTTTCATGGCGCAGACAGCGGCTATATCTTCGATGTAATGGTTATTGGCAAGCCATTTTCCCTCACGGCCATCCGCCTCCGGGAAAGCAGTCAGGCAGACATACGCCTCTGCTTTCATCATGCCATATTGGGATGCTTGGACCTGGATTTTTTCTAAGTCCTGCCAGTCTCCCTTTATCAACATCTTCAAAAACTCTGCCTTCCTGCGCTTTTCCTTTTCCAAAAAAACAACATCTTTTTTGAACCATAAATTAAGGCCTAGCACCGTTTGCTCCAAAATGGCAGCAGGAATAGGCTGCTGGGAAACATCGGATGTCTCGAGGACAAGGACAGCAGGCTCCTGGTTAAAAATACGAAAGGGAAATAGCTGGACCAAGGTATCGCGGTCCGTCCGATGGTAAGAGGGCTCGCTCTGATTGGCGAATTGGTATAGCCATTCGGCATCCTGCTCCTGGGCAGTGTAAATAGCCCTTTTTTGAAGCAGCCAGATACGGGCATTGAAGGTCTCAGCCATGACTTTTAGTGTATCTGCGATATCACGTCCACTAAGGTATAGCTGAAGAATCTGTTTTTGAAGCTGCTCATATGTTTGCCAGCTTGCCTGTTCCCAGTCATGAATCCCTCTCATGACGAATTCAATCATATCTGAAAAACGCAGCTCCCACGGCAGCTCAATTAGCGGGAAGTCATGAAGGCGGGCAAATTCCAGAACTTTAGCGGGGATTTGCTGCACATGTCTTCCAACCGCAATCGCCAAGGCGGCTGCCCCCGATTCCATGATGTCTTTGACAAATGATAGAAATAACTCCTCATCCTCCTGACACCCCATTGCTGTCGATAAGACAAATTCATTCCTTCTGACAAATTGCTCCACGGGAATTTCGATGACGGAGATCGACCCGACAGGCTGGGTAAGAATAACCGCTTGTCCGGATAAAATGTTGATCTTATTCATGAGCGGATGGGATAGGATTTCGCGGATGGTATAACTCATCATAAGGCCCCCTAAATTGAGTAAATGCAGCTATTCAAAAAAATATGTAAGTAAACCTGACAAGCAAGTGACGATGAACCGTGAGAGGCAAAGGAATTTGAAAAAATGACAAAAAATTTGGTCGTATTTTCTTACAATCTGGTTGATAGATTTTAATTTTATGACTATTTAGAATATAAGATATATTTTATCACAAATGGTGTCAGATAAAATACGAGAAGGATTCTGGTTACTAAATTCTTAGAGCAACAGGGGGAGATGTGATGGTGGAAGGAAAGGCAGCAATCGGCACAAAGGCAGTGTGGGCAGGAGAAAAAGAGGTCCTTGTTCATCATTCGACACAAGTGCCGGTCATGGTCGGCGTTGCGTATACCTATGAGGATGTCGATGAGTGGTACGAGGTAGCAATAGGAAAAAGGCCGGGACATATTTACGGCAGGAACACCAATCCAACGGTGCAGGCCTTCGAGGATAAGGTAAAAGGACTGGAAGGAGCGGAGGCGGCAACTAGCTTTTCAACTGGGATGGCAGCAATCAGCAATTCTTTGTACACGTTTTTGCGCCCGGGTGATCGGGTGGTCTCGATCAAGGATACATATGGCGGGACCAATAAAATTTTTACTGAATTTCTCCCGCAAATCAATGTGGAGACCACATTGGTGGCAACAGGCGATCATGATGCAATGGAACAGGAAATTGCCAAAGGCTGCAAGATTGTCTACTTGGAAACACCCACGAATCCGACGATTAAAATTACTGATATTGAACGGATGGTACAAGCGGCTAGAGCTGTCGGAGCGATTGTGATGGTTGATAATACGTTCGCAACACCGATCAACCAGCATCCAATCAGTCTAGGGGCAGATTTGGTTGTGCATAGTGCCACAAAATTTCTTGGCGGGCATGCGGATGCGCTTGGCGGCGTCGTTTGCGGAAGGAAGGAGCTGGTTGAACAGGTTTACCATTACCGTGAAATCAATGGGGCCTCGCTTGACCCCTGGTCGGCTTATTTACTGCTAAGAGGGATGAAAACATTGAAGCTTCGTGTGAAGCAGCAGGAAAAAAGCGCTATGGCGATTGCGGAATTCCTGCAGACGGAGGAGCTGGTGGAGTCGGTCTTTTATCCGGGATTAGCAGCCCATCCTCACCATGATATTGCCAAGAAGCAAATGGATGGATTTGGCGGGATGCTCAGCTTTTCCCTCAAAGGCGGAATGGAGGCGGCGAAGATTTTGCTGCCAGCACTTCAATATGCTCATCGGGCTGCGAATCTCGGGGCTGTGGAAACCACCTATGGCCCGGCAAGGACAACCAGTCATGTGGAGTGTACGGCGGAGGAGCGAAAAGCGATGGGAATCCCGGATGGCTTAATTCGAATTTCGGCCGGCATTGAAGACACCGAAGACCTTGTAGAAGATTTAAAGCAGGCATTCGATGTCCTAAGCTAAACAGCTGGACTTGTTGAATAACTGCTTATCAGAACAGCCTTGTCATGATAACTTTTCTATTAAAAAAACAATGAAAGATTGGAGTGAGTGCAAATGAGTGAAACGAATTTGAAAAAAGGGTATCTGTCCATGGTGGAGGTACTGGCTTTGTCAGTAGCCATTGTGGCACCGACAATGGCGATGGCCTTCAACACGGCGCCTACCGCAGGGGTGGCCGGAACCAGTGTACCGTTATCGTTTTTAGTTGGAACGATTGCGATGATTTTGGTAGGGGTTGCCTTTGTGGAATTTACCAGACGAATTCCGCATTCCGGATCAGTCTATGCCTATACGACAGCCGGATTTGGCCCGCGGACAGGATTTGTTTCCGGCTGGGCGCTTACAGCGACTTATTTTTGCTATTCGGCCGGTACAGCCGCTTTATTCGGGAATTTCGCGAACGCCTTTTTGTCCCATTTAGGTGTCAATATTCCAGAATGGCTGCTGGTCATCGTGTGTATTGGGCTTGTCTGGTTTTTTTCTGCCCGTGATATTCGTCTTTCCACTCGTGCAGCCCTCATTCTCGAAGGTATTTCGATTATTGTGGTGCTCATTCTTTGTTTTGTCATTGTTGGAAGCGGCGGTGAATCTGGGAATACAGCGGAGCCGTTTTCACTCGGGTCCGTAGGCATTTCAGGGGTCGGCGCCGGAATGATTTTTGCTGTACTATCATTTGCTGGATTTGAAGGGGCGGCCACTTTGGGGGAGGAGGCTAAAAATCCAAAACGGGCGGTTCCACTCGCTATTTTTGGAACTGTCATCGCAGCTGGTGTTTTCTATATCTTTGTCAGCTATTCGCAAATCATCGGCTTTGGCACTGGCAATGTTGATCAACTGTCAGGCTCCACTGCCCCGCTTGATGATCTGGCCTCCAATTATATGAGCAAGTCAATGGCCACTTTTGTTGATTTTGCCGCTTTAATCAGTGCCTTCGCTTGTTCATTGGGGGCTGCCAATGCCGGATCGCGGATGCTGTTTGCCTTAGGGCGGGACAACACGCTGCCGAAATTTTTGAGCCGGGTTCATCCGACCCATGGAACGCCGATTAATGCGGTCAACGCGATCAGCATTCTCTCGCTTGTGTTGTATCTGGTCGTCGGGCTGGCAACAGGGGCACCGAATTTTTATGCTTATTTTGGAACGATTGGCACCTTGACCCTGCTTGTTGCATATATTTTGGTCACCTTAGCGGCTGTCCGTTATTTTCAGAAAAATAAGGATGAAAAATATTCGGCCATCCGTCATTTCATTGTTCCGATTCTCGGCTTTTTAGCCTTGCTGTATCCGATCTATGGCAGTCTATATCCGATCCCGGATTTCCCATTTAATTTATTCCCTTATATTGCGGCAGCATGGATGATTATTGGAATTATTATCATTAATGTCAAATTGAAAACGGCACCGGAGGAAGTGACATCTCAGCGACTGGATATTTAAGTTTAAAAAAGAGACCGATCAATTGGCGGGACATTGGTTTCCGCTGACGGGGCAAACAGAGAAAGGGAGGTTTCAGCGATGAATATCGATGACGTGGTCCGTGAGGCTGAACAAGCTGGAGTAGAATTAGTGGCATTTTTATATGTGGATTATGGGGGAATTACCCGCGGCAAACTGACACATGTGGATCATCTGAAAAGCCGGATGATCGGGGGCATTGGGCTTACCTCAGCGATGCTGGCAATGAATATGCTGGATCAGCTGCAGCCGGTTCCTGAAATGAGTGCAGTAGGGGAAGTCCGTTTGATGCCGGACCCGGACTCGTTTCGGATCCTGCCGTATCAGCCAAAGGTGGCGGCAATGATGTGCGATCAGATTGATCTAAGCCACAGGCCTTGGGCAGCCTGTCCGAGAAGCTTTTTAAAATCGATTGTACAGCAGGCTGAGGAGATGGGCATCGAGGTGATGGCAACCTACGAGGATGAGTTCACGTTAGCGGTGAAAAAAGAAGATGGGACCTATGTGCCCATCGATGATTCGCTTTGCTTCAGCACTGCTGGGATGGCCGCCGGAAATCCCGTGATCCTTGATATTATGGCTGCACTGAAAGCGCAAGGCATCCAGCCGGAGCAATATTATCCGGAGCTCGGGCACGGCCAGCATGAATTATCGATTAGTCCGGCCGATTTATTGACGGCTGCCGACAATCAGATTCGCTTTCGGGAGACCGTAAAAGCGGCAGCAAAAGAACATGGCATGGCCGCTTCCTTCGCGCCGAAACCATTTGTCGATCAGGCGGGCAATGGGGGGCACATCCATTTTAGCCTGTGGGATAAACAGACGAAACGAAATTTGTTTTGGAACCCGGATGACCCCAATCACTTAAGTGAAGCGGGCTATCAATTTGCTGCTGGGCTCCTTGAGCATCTTCCCGGCCTTGTCGGCTTAACCTGTCCAAGTGTGAATTCCTACCGCCGGCTGCAGCCGGGCGCTTGGAGCTCGGCATATGCGGCGTTTGGCAAGGACAATCGTGAAGCGGCAGTCCGGATTGCCTCGACGTTTTGGGGGAATGAAGAAAAGTCGATGAACCTTGAACTGAAGGCAAGTGATTCCTCCGCTAACCCGTATTTGGCTTTAGGTGCCATTGTGGCTGCCGGGCTTGACGGCATCCGCAGAAAGTTAGTTCCGGGGGACAGTGTGGATATAGATCCGGCAAAATTAACGGATGAAGAACGAGGGAAGCTGGGAATTAAACGGCTGCCAGCCAGTTTACAGGAGGCTGTCGCGCAAATGGAAAAGGATGCGTTCTTTGCTGAAACGATGGGTGAGCTGCTGTTCCGTTCCTATAAGCAGGTCAAATTATCGGAGCATGCTGCTTTTTCGGAACAAGCGGTCGAGTTTGAGCTGGTCCATCATTTTAAAAAATATTAGACGCTTTTAACGGGAGTGAGCAGATTTGACAGACTATTTTTCTACAGTACCCTTAATTGATCACCATTGCCATTCGATTGTGGATGAAAGCCGCCAAGGAGATGTGGAAGCGATGATCCGGGTCACCTCGGAGGCCCCTTCCTCTTATCCGCTTGCTGATTTGAAGGAGCGGCTCGTTTGGGAGGCGGTTCAGACCATTGCCAGGCGCTATACAAAATCGGAATGGAAGCAGGAGGAAGAGCTGGGGGCAATCCTCAAGCAGCAGGACTACAAAGCCTACTGCCGTTCTTTATTTAAGGACGCCGGTTATCAGGCATTGTTTGTCGATACTGGCTATGCACCTGCAGCGTCTCCATCACTAGGCAAACTGGCGGATTTAACGGATGCAGCAGTTTATCCTGTTTTGCGATTGGAAAAAGTGGCGGAGTCCGCCTTTCAAACGGCCGCGGCCTTTTCAGACTGGAGGGAAATGGTCCTCAGCCAGGTAAAAGCGGCCCGGGAAAAGGGATATATTGGAGCGAAATCGATTGCCGCCTACCGTACCGGCTTGAACCTTCACGAGGTAGAGGAGCGCGAAGCAAAAGCGTCATTTGAAGCATGGAAACAATCGGGGTCCGGCCGGCTGGCGGATGAGTCCCTGTTAAATTATCTGGTTTGGACAGCGGCGCCGCTTTTGGCAGAGCAAGCATTGCCGCTGCAATTTCATGTTGGCTATGGCGATCCGGATACGGACTTGAGGCTTGGCAATCCGCTCCATCTGCGTGATTTCATTGAGACGTTTACGCCGATGGGACTTTCTGTTGTGATGCTTCATTGTTATCCGTACCATCGGGAAGCAGGCTATTTGGCGAGTGTCTATAATCATGTCTATTTCGATACGTCCCTGATTGTCCCGCTTGGCGTCAGTTCGGCGCGGCGGGTTGTGGCAGAGGCATTAGAGCTGGCTCCGTATTCTAGGTACTTATTTGCCTCCGATGCCCACACAAGACCGGAGATGTTTGCATTGGCTGCCGAGCTGTTCCGGGATGCCTTTGCCAGTCACTTGGACGACCCGCTGGTGGCGCGTTATACAAGTGTGGAGAAGCGGGAGGCTTGGACGAATCAGGTATTTCATTTGAATTCAAAAAAGCTGTACCTTGGTATAGATTGATTGGGATGAACAACAGAAGACGGTCACATAGGAGGGACAAGAATGATGAAACGGAAACCGCTGATTGGTGTGACAGGGTATGATGTATCTGGCGAGGAAGGTTTTGGCGGGAAATTGCGCGGCAATGCCGGGCAGGGGTTTAGTGTCATTGGGCATGATTACTTGAGGTGTGTGGAGCGGGTGGGGGCGATTCCTGTTGGTCTGCCTGTTTTAAATAAGGAGAATGTGTCGGTGGTGGAAGCATTAGACGGGATTATCTTTACGGGCGGTGAGGATATTGCCCCGCATTTATACGGGGAGAATGTGGATCACCGGTTCGGAAGGATTTGTCCGGAACGGGATGACTTTGAATGGAAGCTTCTTGAGGCTGCCCTAAAAGCCGGCAAGCCGATATTGGGGATTTGCCGCGGCCTGCAGCTGATTAATGTTTATTTTGGCGGCACGTTATATAAAGATGTGTCCGATAAAGGGGATGTCCTTGTACATAATTTTGAAAAGATCCCCCGCTGGTATACGGCCCATAAAGCGAGTCTGCTTCATCCCGTTTTGCGCCAGCTTTATGCCTCGGAAGAAATTGAGATTAATAGTTTTCATCATATGGCTGCGAATAAGATTGGGGAGGGCCTTGATATTGCTGCTATTGCCCCGGACGGAATTGTCGAAGCGCTGGTCCATCCCTCCCACCGCCTCATGGCGGTCCAATGGCACCCGGAAATGATGGCTGTCCAAAACCAAGCAGGCCTCATCCCGTTTCAGTGGTTAATGGATGAGGTGATGCAGGGGGAAGGTTCGGCTGCATCGCTTGGCTGATTCGCGGCAATGTCCCCTTGTTTTTTACCAAAAATATTAAACGGCTAACCCTATTACTATTGGGGGTTAGCCGTTTTTTCTTGGGGTGCATGAGAGGTTCATGGGCATGACTTTCCCCCTTTCGGAAATGTGACTTTTTCAGCCGGAAGAGATGACTTTCATCACTATAGATTGTGATTTGAGAAGCTTAAACTAAGAATTGCTGGGGGATTTTTCTAGGTCTGTAGTCGTAGTTGAGATTACAGTAGCCGTCCGATGTGGGCAACAGAATGGAAAATCTATAATAAAAAAGGTAAATTCAGTAAATGATCCAGTTGAGATCTAAAGTACTAGAAAAAGAAAGTGGAGGGGTATGAGGTTATGCAGTCATGGATCAAGTTTTCACTAAAGAATGCAGGGGTTATATGGATCGCTATGATTATGGTGATCATAGGAGGGATTTTTTCAGTAAGGACCATGAAAATGGAGTCAATGCCGAATGTCGATATTCCCTATATGATCGTCCAGGTTCCATATCTAGGGGCAACACCGGAGCAAGGGCTCGAGGATATTGGAAAACCGATGGAACAAACATTATCAGGATTAAAGAAACTCGATAATTTATACATTGAAGCCCACAGTAATGTTGTCGTAGCTGTTCTCGAATTTGAAATGAGCAAAGATATGGACGAAGCGGAAAAGGATGTGACAACAGCGGTGTCCTCCATGAAGCTGCCGGAAGGAGCTGAAAAGCCAGACATCCTAAAAGACGGCCCATCTGCAATGCCGGTATTCACGTTTGCCCTGTCATCGGAAACCGCCAATCAATCCGATTTGACCTACTATATCAATGATCAGGTTAAGCCGGCATTAACTGGAATTGAAGGTGCAGGAAGCGTTGATATTTCAGGAGAAACGGAAAAGGAAGTCGCCATTAAGCTTGATCCTGGAAAAATGAAGCAGCATGGAATCACGTATGAGGCCGCTAAGCAAGCCTTGTCAGCTAACCACTTTTCATTCCCGGCCGGCCAAGTAAACGTGGAGGATAAAACGTTAAATGTGCAGGCTGATTTTAAGCTGGATTCTATAGACGATGTAAAAAATGTTCAAATTTTATCGCAGGGACCGACGGGAATCGAAAAGGTGAAGCTAGCGGACATCGCCGACGTAACCTATACCAACAAAGAAGAAACGGTCTATACCCGGTTAAATGAGAAGCCTGCGGTTTTAGTCGAAATGAAAGCTCAGGCAGGCTCCAATGCCGTCCAAGTGGTCAGCGATGCAAAAGAGAAGCTGGATGAGTTAGACTTGCCGGAAGGCTACACGTTAACGAAGCTTTACGATACATCGAAAGAGGTCAAAACATCGGTTGATGGAATGCTCCGGGAAGTATTGCTTGGCACCTTGTTCGCTGTGATTGTGACGTTTGTGTTTTTGCGAAATATCAGAGCAACGATCGTGGCGGTTCTGTCTATTCCATTATCGATATTAGCCTCGATGATTACCTTGAAATACTTCGGCTACAGCCTAAACATGATGACGCTGGCTGGTATTGCCGTTGCGGTGGGACGGGTGATCGACGACTCGATAGTAGTCATTGAAAATGTTTACCGCCGGACATTAACGAGTCCACAGAGGGATGAAAAAGTGGTCCTGACGGCAGCTAAAGAAGTCGGAGGCGCGATTACCTCGTCAACCTTGACAACCATTGCAGTATTTGGACCACTGTCCTTCGTGCCAGGCATCATCGGACGATTCTTTGCACCGTTTGGGATCACGGTCATCGTCGCATTAGCATTTTCACTGATTGTTTCCTTAACCGTTGTCCCGTTGCTTGCAAAGCTATTTTTACTGCGAATTAAACCGAAAGAGGAAAAAGAAACGATTTTTGAAAAAGCGTATAAGTCCACCCTTTCATGGGTGTTAAAAAGAAGAGCCGTCACCATTGTGTCAGCTATTGTGCTATTTGCCGGTTCGCTTATCCTAGTTCCCATGATTCCGCAGAACTTTTTGCCGCAGGAAAAAGCTGTATACTACCAGTTAACTGGGGAGCTGCCGGCTGGGACTTCCTTAGAAAAATCCAATCAGCTGGCAGTAAAAATGGAGGCGATTATTAAACAGGAAAAACAGGTTAAAGATATTCAAACCATTGTGAACGGTGAATTTATTCGTTTTTCCATCGACTTAAAGGATAACACTACAAAGGAACAAACAGCCGATTTTGAAAAAAGGGTCAGAGATCAATCTGAAAAGCTGGACGGCCAAATGCAGGTGGCGCTGGCACCTGTCGGCATTGTCGGCACAAGCGGTCTCGCTTTAATGGTTGAGGGTGGAAATGCCAAGGACCTGGAGAAGGCTGGAAATCTAATCACAGAAAAGCTTCAAGGTATTGATGGTTTGGAAAATGTGGAATCCAACCTTTCCGGTGTCAAAGAACAGCTGCAGCTGGACATTGATGATGAAAAAGCCGTTGAAAAAGGATTTAGCCCGATCATGGCAGCGGGATTTGTCAGGGAGTTGATTTCCGGTGATAATGTGGCCAACATGCAGGTGGAAGGGAAAACTACCAGTATCCACTTATCTTTGAACAGTGAACCATTAGATTCGATTGATGAAATTATGAGCCAAAGCATGACGAATCCTATGGGGCAGCAGGTTCCCCTTTCAGAAGTGGCCACATTGAAAATTGCGCCAAGCCCTTCTGCATTATTTAGGCTGAATCAGCAGCAATATGTGCAAATTACCGGCCGCATCACTACTGACAATTCGTCCGGTGTGCAGGCTGAAGTGGATAAACGGATGAAAGAATTGGATCTGCCGGATGGTATCACTTACCATTCCGAGGGGCAAGCACAGGCGATGAACGAAGGGTTCACCAATATGCTGATTGCCATGGCCGTAGCGGTTGTCCTCGTGTTTATCGTGATGTTGATTGCCTTTGGAAACATGATGATGCCATCCGCTATTTTATCCTCGCTGCCGTTCTTATTCTCTGGCGGATTGCTTGGGCTTTATTTGACAAAGCAAGCACTGGGAATGCCAGCTCTAGTGGGATTCTTGATGTTAATCGGGATTGTTGTGACGAACGCCATTGTGTTAATGGACCGTGTGAAGCAAAACGAAGAAAAGGGCATGGAATTGAATGCTGCCTTGATCGATGCAGGGAAAAACAGACTGCGCCCTATCCTAATGACTGCACTGGCAACCATTGGGGCACTGCTCCCGTTGGCCTTGTCAACCGAAGGCGGACTCATTTCCCGCTCACTCGCCATCGTCGTTATCTCAGGACTCACAACATCAACCCTATTGACCCTAGTCATCGTGCCGACTGCATACCACCTCATGAAAACCATCAAAACCAAAATAACAACCAGAAAAACCCGTCAATCTGCCAAAATGACACGCGGGGTGAAGCATGGGGACGGTCCGGCTGCTTCAATAAAGGATGAAACGATTATTGCTTCAAGCAAATATTAGAACGAACGCAAAAACCTCGGGGTTAAGAAAGGCCCTGAGGTTTTATTGCGTTGAAAAAAATATATGTTTTCTCTTGACTTGGAGCTAACTCTAAGTTTTACGATGTAAATACATGGAGGCGATGTGAATGTTTAGTATCTCTGAAGTATCAAAGAAAACGGGCTTTTCTGCCCATACATTAAGGTATTACGAAAAAATCGGATTATTGTCCAAACCGGATCGAAGCAGCGGGCAACGCAAGTATTCAGAAGGAGATATTCGGCTGCTCCAATTTATGAAGGTCCTAAAAAATACTGGCATGTCTTTAGAGAATATCCAACAATTTTTAATTGACGGATGTATTTTAGAAACTAATCAGCCCAAGCAGGAAAAGAGTACAAAAGTGCATAAACGGATTGATATTTTGCAAAGGCACTTGGTTTCATTGCAAAAACAAAAGGAAGAACTGGAAATGGTCATCAAACTTACCGTAGAGAAGCTGGCTATTTATCAAGATATGTTACAGGAGGATCGGAGCGATGATTAAAATTTATGCCATGTTAGTGGGGTTTGCGTTTTTTACGGGCGCCACCTTTAATCTTGCGAAATTCTCGCTTGATTATTTCTCAACAGCCAGTGCTGCCAGCTGGAGATTTGGAATGGCTGCTTTTTTAATGGTCTTGATTTTAGGACTACAGAAGAAAATCAGATGGAGCACCATTAGAAGCTATGGGACAGCCTACACGATATTAGGTGTAATTGGGATCTTTGGGTTTAATGTCTTATTCTTCTTTGGCATGAAATATACTTCTTCGTTAAATGGAGCGTTAATAATGGCGACGAATCCGTTGCTTACTTCCATATTGGCTTTTTTTATTCTAAAAACTCCCCTGACAAGACGGCAAATAATTGGAATTTTGTTTGCTTTGGCAGGTGTCATATTGGTTTTAACTCAAGGTTCATGGGAGATCATTCAGACCCTGTCGATATCCGTTGGAGACTTCCTTGTGTTAATGGGGAATCTATGCTGGGCATTATACGGGGTATTAGGCAGGAAGTACCTGAAAGAAAGTTCTTCTTTGGAAACAACTACCTACACGATGGTCGTTGGTGCTATATGTCTAGTGCTGCTCTCTTTATTTTTGCCAAGTCCACAGCCGCTCGGGCACGTGGCACTGGCTGCCTGGGGAGCCATTTTATTCATGGCTGTTTTTACATCTGTTTTAGGATATTTGTGGTGGAACAAGGCGATGGAAATGATTGGGGCAGGCAAAGCCTCATTATTCTTTAACTTGGTTCCGGTCGTTACCTTGTTTCTGTCTGTTATGACAGGAACACCCGTCTATATTTCTCAATTGTCTGGAACAGTGCTGGTAATCTCAGGGGTACTCATTTCAACTGGCATAATAAAATTTAAAAAGGGTCAAAGACGGATCTCAGCGAATATTTAATAATGAGGCTTGTGTTACACTGGCCTGTTTGCATTTAACTGAATTATAGGCTTTCTCATCGAGATGTCCCTTTGCTTCACGTATTATGGATTGGATGTGTTTGTTCTTAAGACTTAACGTAAGGAGGAATAGAAATGAGTAAAGTTGTGTTGATCACCGGGGCCAGTAAAGGAGGCGGGAAGCATCCAAGATTGCTGGAGGGTGAACCAATTTGCCTGCACTATGTCGAAGGCGGGGCTTAACATGCAGTCTAAGTTGCAGCATAATCAGTTGAAGGAACAGGGAGGACGTGTTTTATCGCTTCATCCGGGCTGGATTCAAAACTATATGCAGGGGAAATTGGATGAAGCCGCTGACCTGACGCCTGAGCAAGCTGCGAAACAGGTGATCCAAGTACTATCAAACTATGAAACAACTAACAAGAGCGGGGCACACTTTCTAAACTATTTAGGAAATGAATTGCGCTGGTGAAATACGGTAGCGTTGAAACTGCTGAAAGGGCCGCTCCATCCTTTCCGGCGGCTGGAAAAACGGTTTTGACTAGTTAATAGAATGAATTAGACTATACTAGAATAGATTGACCCTCCTAGGTGTTTGGCGTACCCTTAAAAAGGTTAGTATTCTAAACGTCTACTGTTTCAAGTATGAGAAAAGCTGCAGCGCCGAAGGGGTGAAGGATGGATGAAACAATACAGAACTTTATTATTCGATGTTGACAATACATTGCTAGATTTTAGCGCAGCTGAAAGGGAAGCATTGAGTTCGCTTTTTGAAGAACAAGAGCTTGCCTTAACGCCTGAGATAGGGCAGCGCTATATGGAGATCAATCAGGGGCTTTGGAAGTCTTTTGAAGAAGGGAAGATCGGCCGGGATAAGGTAGTGAATACCCGGTTTTCGCTGTTATTTAGGGAATATGGCAAAGAGGTGGATGGAGTTTTTCTAGAGAAGCGGTACCGATCCTACCTGGATAAGGGCCATCAGTTGATGGAGGGGGCAATTGAGGTAGTGGAGACCCTTCAAAATAAATACGATCTATACATCGTGACAAACGGAGTGGCGGCAACCCAAGATAAGCGGCTGCGCGCATCTGGATTATATCCCTATTTTAAAGATATTTTCGTATCGGAGGCGGTTGGCTGCCAAAAGCCAATGAAACAGTACTTTGACTTCGTCTTCGCCAGAATCGATCAATTCTCATTGGAAGAAACACTCATTATTGGCGACACCTTTAACTCAGACATCAAAGGCGGACACCTCGCCGGAATCGACACCTGCTGGTTCAACCCAGAACAAAAGCCAAACCACACAGACATCGTCCCAACCTATGAGATCCAGACTCTTAGAGATCTTATCAACATATTAAATGGGGACAGTCCCCCAGCGCATTAATGCTTTACCAGAGTGGGGGACTGTCCCCATTCTATTTAATGTGCATCGCCTGCTATGAGAACTTTTCCTGTGGCTTCGGCGGTGTCTTGTTGTTTGGCCATGCTGATGAATGGTTCGATGAATTGCGGGTCGAATTGTTTTCCAGCGCATTGGCGCAGTTCGGCGAATGCTTCTTGGAAGGTTTTGGTCCTTTGGTAGGGCCGTTCGGTTGTCATGGCGTCGAATGAGTCAATGATGCAGAGGATCCGGGCCAGTTTTGGAATCGATTTTCCTTTTAGTCCGTAAGGGTAACCGTTGCCGTCATACCGCTCGTGGTGAAGTTCCACTAGTGGGATCAAGTCCTCTAATTTCTTATTGGTTGAAACAATTTCTTTTCCCCATGTTACATGTTTTTTCACCATTTCCCATTCATCCGGGTCTAGTTTGCCTTTCTTATTTAAAATATCCCGCGGAACTTCTATTTTTCCAATATCATGGACCAGAGCACCGAGAATAAGCGTTTTTCGTTCGTACTCACTTAATTTTAGTATCCTTGAAAAATCGACTGCATATTGGTAAACGCGTTTGCTGTGGCGATAGGTATAGACATCTTTGGAGAGAAAGATTCTCAATTGATACTCCATTTCTTCCAAATCCTTTTCAAGGGACAGCGAGTGGTGGAGTGAATAATCCGATTGCCCATTAAAGATTTTCACTAGGTTTTTCCCTTGGTTTTTGGCCGCATACATGGCTTGGTCGGCTTTATTAAGGAGTTCCGAAATGCTGTAGGTTGCTTTTTCACATTCGGCAATTCCGGATGAAAACGACAAACAGCCATAGGGGAGCCGCTCTACCCCTTTATAGTATGTGTCATTAACCTTTTTCCGGAAATCATTCATGAACGAGTAAGCTGTATGGTGGTCTGTGTTAGGCATAATAATGGAAAACTCTTCTCCGCCATATCGGGCAACAATAAAGTTGGCTGCTTCCGCTTCCGTCTTTAACAGTGCACCAAACTCCTGAAGCAGATGGTCCCCTTGAATATGCCCGTTTAAATCATTGTATTTTTTAAAATCATCGATATCTAGTATGACAACACTTAAAGGTTTATCAGTGTCTTTCGCAAAGGCCACTTCTTTTTCTAAAATTTCCTTAAAATAACCGTGATTATTTAGACCCGTGAGGGAGTCTTTGTTAGCTTTATTTAATGTTTCCTGAAATAGACGGAAATGTTCATTAAAGGCTACAGACAAAAGTATGGCGATACAAACGAATAAGAAAAGGCCAAAAATATTTTTACTGTAAATTAGTATCGCAAAAACAATAGACATTAAAAGTGTGGATAAATAACTAACTAAAAAAGACCGATCTTTTAACATTCTAGAAAATATTTGTCCGATATTTTCCTTTTCTAGCAAAAAGAAGTAGATTCCAATCAATGTTATATTCAGAATAAAGTAGGAACTTAATGATAGGAAGTATGGAAGTAAATCATCGGTACTGATTTCTCCAATTTTTCCGCCGAGCATAATAAAGATGTGATAGGAAAAAATTATCATGATACTATAAAGGGCGAAATTAAACAGATGCTTCCACCAAGCAATTTTCCTTTGATACATCGCATAGATGATACAGTTAATAAATAAAATATCCAATGTAAAACCCTGGCCAAATAAAAAAATACTTGCCATGTAAACGGCAGAGTCCATGGAGGTAGAGTTGCCTTCAGGAGGAATGGGTATTGTAAAATGGTTTAGTAGTAAGATGGAGCCGATAAAGGCAAATTTAATAACAGTTTCAGACGTTGAATTAAAATTGAAAAGGGCATATATAGAAAAGAGAATGCAGCCCAGAACACTTAGAACTATTAAATATAAATTAGAAGGTTTTCTTAGACTATCCATTGCGATCACTCTTATCTTTAATAATTAGAAGGGAGAAATCCAAGCTTCTCTCCCTTCTAATAGTCATTATATTAGTTTCCAACCAGATGTTAAAGCGACAATCATAGAAGCTAAAATAATACCATTTACTAAAATTCCAGTTAATTTAATGCCATCACGCTTTTGTTGTTTCATTTTGTTTCACCTCCTTTCAATGTAACGGAAGCAGACTTATCTTTATTTGCTGATGGATGAGAAAGCATTAGGTACTGAATGAAAAAAAAGATGCCAATATTCATTACCACGTCTCCGATACTGATGATTTGGGTTCGTGGATATGGCTTAGACAGGGGGATAATATCTCCCAGGAATCCAAGTTTTGTTGAACTGGTTAACACTTGATGTTTGGCATACAAGCTTTGTTTTAGCGACTCGACATACCCGGGTTCTAGAACGGATGCAGCCTCAAGCGAAACTGGCATTCTCCCTCCGTTAATGACAATAACTAAAAAGTTTAAAAATACTCCAATTAAAATAAGAATGAAGCCAGGATTTTTCCGATTAATAAATAAAAATAACAATCCCAAAATATAGATGACTATGTAGATAAAACCACTGACTTGCCCAAGGAATTTAATCTTGTTTTGCAAAGCGAAAACGATAAGTTCAATCACTAATAACAGTGGAAAAATCCATCCCCACTTAAACTTCAAATTTCCCAATGCCTTAAGATTCCCTTTCCGAAGGAAGCCGATAATCACTGAAATTATAATTCCGTCAAATACCATTTTTTAAACCTGCCTAAGTGTAATAGAGTACCAAGAAATCACATTAGAAAAAATATTCCTATCATAATATATAAAAGTAAATTGTCGAAATCAAGTGAAAAATTTGAAGAATTAGTGAAACATTTCTCTTTTTATAGTTGCGGCACTGCTTTAAAGCGGCGGGGGACTGTCCCCCGCCGCTTTAAAGCAGTGAGTGGCAGTTCCAATTTTATAATAACTAGTAAAAAAGTCCTAGTTAACTGCCTGAAATCGGAGGTTTTATCATTTTTTTTAGGTATTACTGTGCATCGACACTTTTAAACAAATTGATGTAAAATGGGAAATAATTGGATAGAGTAGGATAATAGTTTTATCGTTTTTATTGATTATTTCATACTATAATCCTGTTTTTCATATAGAAACACATAAGGTAATGGATTACTTATATAGCAGAGTAAAGAAGGTTTGATATGAAACTATTAACAGCTGCACATACCGATATTGGAATTAGAAAGCCAACCAATCAAGACAGCTATTGCATCAAGATAGCAGAAACATCAATTGGAACAGTTGTCTTAGCTGTCATTTGCGACGGCATGGGAGGGCTTGCCAAGGGGGAAGTCGCTAGTGCCAGCGTCATCAATGCCTTCTCGGATTGGTTCGAACTAGAATTGCCGGCACAACTCACCAATGACCCATTCAACGACATTCAGTCCAGCTGGGAGCACATCATTCAGGAACAAAACCTAAGGATTGCGGCCTATGGGCAAAAAGTTGGCATTCAGCTTGGAACCACTCTTACTGCCCTGCTTCTGATCGAATCAAAACCCATGCTGATTGCCCACGTCGGGGACACACGAGCTTACCGAATCGGCCGCCATAAGCTGGAAGTCTTAACGGAGGACCAGACGGTAGTGGGCCAGGAGGTTAGAAGGGGCAGATTAACGCCGGAACAGGCCAGGTTTGACCCGAGAAAAAATGTTCTCTTGCAATGCATCGGCGCCTCCAGGATCGTGGAGCCCGTTTTTTTAACGGAGGACCCTCCACAGGAAGAAGTATTCATGCTTTGTTCAGATGGCTTCCGCAACATGATAACCGAGGAAGAAATCCATCAGGCATTCGCTCCGCAGCACTTAACCGATGAAACGGTGATGGAAGAAAAAACAAAGGAATTGGTGGAACTTAATAAGCAAAGACAGGAAACCGACAATATCACCGTGCTGCTTATTAAAATTTTGTAAGGATGGGGAACGCACTTTGGCTGCAATAGGTTCTGTAATAGAAGGAAAATACGAAATACTGAAGCTGATTGGCAAAGGCGGCATGTCAAAGGTCTATCTGGCCATGGATAAACGCCTCAATAAACAATGGGCAGTCAAAGAAATTGAAAAAAGGGCCCGTGATAAAAACAACGAAGTGGTGATTCAGAGCGCCATTGCCGAAGCAAACATGATTAAGAAGCTCGACCATCCTGCCCTGCCGCGTATCGTTGACATATTAGACAAGGATGACGTGATCTACGTCATTATGGACTACATCGAGGGCGAGCCGTTGAGCAAGGTTTTAGACGAATACGGGGCACAGCCGCAGGAACAGGTCATTGAATGGGCAAAGCAGCTTTGCGATGTGCTCGATTATTTACATACCAACCATCCTCCTATCATATACCGGGATATGAAGCCGGCCAACGTCATGCTGAAGCCGGACGGCAATCTAAAACTCATTGACTTTGGAATTGCCAGAGAATTCAAACAAGAAAATCTCGCAGATACCGTGAATTTAGGGACTAAAGGCTATGCAGCTCCGGAACAGTTCGGCGGCAAAGGCCAAACTGACCCAAGAACGGATGTCTATTGTCTCGGTGTCACACTTTACCATTTGGCAACAGGGAAAAACCCCAGTGAGCCGCCCTACGAGATTTATCCCATCCGGCATTGGAACCCGCAGTTATCCGGCGGTTTGGAAAAAATTATTCAGAAATGTACGCAGCTCAATCCCGACGATAGGTACCAGTCCTGTGCCGAGCTGCTCTATGCACTGAACCATTATGAAGAAGCTGATGATGCCTATCGGGCAAAGCAGAAGGCGAGACTCCGGAATTTCAGCATTCTAGCTGGTTCTGCCCTGCTCTTTCTTGCTGTAGGCATAACCGGGCAAATCATGTACGTCAAACAAACGAATGACAATTACGACCATAATATCCAGATGGCGAAAACAGCCTCGGCAGACAGCCATAAAAAAGACTACTATTTAAAAGCGATCGATATCAAGCCCGCGGAGAATGAGGCCTATATGGGTTTAATTAATACGTTTAAAAATGATACGGCGTTTACTGTTGAGGAAGAAGAAACATTGACGAAAAAAATCAACACCAACCTGACGGAGCTTCGAAAAAACCCGGACTATGCCGACCTGGCATTTGAAACAGGCAAAGTCTACTGGTATTACTATGACTATGGCAAAACGGCCGAAAGCGACAACCAGATTACCAGAATGAAAAGCTCCGTTGAATGGTTTGAAGATGCTGTGAAATATGGGTCAAAGGACAGCAGCTATTATGAAATGGCCGTGATTTACCGGGACATTGGCAAATTCAATCAGGACATAACACTCAAAATGGAAGAAGCATCCGATAAAGGTCAATACGGACCTTATTGGAAAAACATGAAGCAGCTGATCAAACTCGTCGATGAAAAAGATGAAAGCGAAATTGTCAAACTCGAACTCTACAAATTAACGATGCATTCGGTTGAAACGTATGCAAGGAAGTTTAAAGCGGATGGGGTCAAAGAAAGCGATTTGCTATCCGTTGTTGAATCAGTAAACACAAGTGCCAGCAGCATCGAAACCTCGTCCGACAAGCTGGCAGCTATTAAAAAGGACGTCATCAACCGCTTTGAAGTTACCGTACAAGCCATTAATAATGCCTATAGAAAAGAATAGGGGGAATTCGTATGGATGCAACAGCATGGCTAACCGTCTCCATCATCGGGTACTCCCTTGCCGGAGTGCTAATGGCCGTGACGATCTTTCTTTTTATCAAAATGAAGATCCCGGCATTGATAGGCGAGTTGACGGGCCGGACGGCTGCTAAACAGATCCAGGCAATCCGGGAACAGGCCCATTCAGGCAGCAACCGTGCTTTCCTGAGCCCGTTTGACCGGCTAAGCCGGCCGCGGTCCGGGAGACTGGGGAAAACAGGACAAACGAAAGAAACGGCTCCTCGTCCGGGAAGCTTGCCCACCGAGGTCATCGCCGTTCCGGAAACGGTTTTACTAGACAGTGAAACTACAGAACTGTTATCGGCGCCGATTACAGAAGAATTGCCGAACGGGACCCGCGAAGGGCTGGAGGAAACAACCGTGTTAGACCCGGCATCACTAGTGGATGAAAAATTAGTTCCGGCGGTTGAATTTAAGCTGGTCAAGGACATAAAAGTTACCCACACGAATGAAGTTATTTAATCTATGAACGATATTCGCATACAGGGGAAGGAACATGAAGAATTTTTTCAAGGGGGAGAAAAATGTTTAACAGGAAAAACAAGGTAACGCGTATTTTGGCAGTGGTTCTTGCCATTATGCTGGCTGCTTACAACTTGCCTGCCGGAAAGTTCGCTCTTGCGATTACAACGGACGAGCAGCAGGCTGTAAATGAGGAACAAGCTGGCGGCACTGCAGAACAAACCAATCCAGTACAAGAGCCGGACCCGGCAGCTGATCAAGATCAAATATCCCATCAGATTACCGTTAACAGTATCGGAAACGGCAGCGGAACCGTGCAAATTAACGGTGATGATTATCAGGGACTGCCTGTTTCGGCCATTGAAGGGCCAGTTGAGATCAAAATCGAACCCAGCCAAGGTGCTGAGATTACATCTATTAAAATAGGGAATGCGGAAGCAAAGAAGGTTCCAGAAGAAAATAAGGGCGGTTATACAGAAACCATCCCCAGCCTGACAGAGGATACCACTATAATCATTGAGTTTGGATTACAAAGTAATCCGATTACCTTTGGTTCCTATGAGCATGGCACTGTTAGGAATGCGGCGGATGGCCAAGCGATTCCACCTGATGAGCCTATCAGCGTCACCTATGGTACCGATTTTTCTTTTAGCCTTGCACCTGAGCAAGGGTATCATCTGGATACCATTAAAATAGACGGGACAGCCACTGATCTTAAAGATCTCACTAAAAATCCAGATGGCAGCTATACGTACACGATAAAAAATATAACCGCCGCCCATACCGTCAACATTGCCTTTGCTGTCGACACCTACGTGATTTCCTTCCAATACAATGGCGATCAGGGCGAAGTAAAAGATGGCTCCAACGAAACCATTGATTCAGCCGGCGGAACCGTCATTGTCAACTATGGCTCGAAACCTTTGTTTAAGGTGATTCCTGTAGAGGGCTACCATATTAAGCGGATTACCTTCGGGGACACCTTGATTACCTCAGGGGAGCCGCAGTCAACGAAAGAATATGAATTTTCGGCGCCTGCCCCCGTGACAAAAGACCAAAATGTGGTCATTGAATTTGCCATCAATACCTACAACGTGACGGCTGCCGAACCAGACAATGGCCAGTTATCACTCGATAAGCCAGTTGTGGATTACAAGGGCAGTGTAACAGTAACGATTAATCCAGATTTTGATTATCACCTCGACAAATTGCTAATCGATGGAACGGAAGTGACCGAAGGCATTATTCCGAACGATGAGGATGGCACACTTACATATGTCATTCAGAATATTGCGAATGACAAGACAGTGACAGCAATTTTTGCGAAAAATGAGTCTTTAACTGGCACTTGGGAGGATTACGTGTCCATCACGGGTTCTTTAGCCAAAGAGCCTTATCATGAAGGCGATAAGGAAATCCGTATTTATTCAAGAGGTTCAGAGGCCGCAGTGGCTCCAAATACTGATTCCATCTATGATCTCATCAGCCTGCAGTCCTTTAGAGGCTGGAAAAAGGAATATGCCTTTAAGCAATCGATTTCTATCGAAAAAATGAAGGTGAAGGCTGCAGGGAGCTGGGGAAGCAAGGAAGTTCCATTGGATGGCGATATCTATCTGGTATTTGATACAGAGCCTCCAGCCCTATCCGGCCTAACAGTAGATGGCCCCAACCAAGATACCGTTGATGGATCCCAATGGTATAGCGGTCCAGTAAAGGTTTCTGGCACGGTTGAAAATGGGAAACAGAATTTTGAAGAGATCCATTATTCATCTGATATTGATAAAGTATTCTACAGCAAAGCGGGAGAAGAAACAGCTGCAGAAATTCCGTTTGATGCGGAAACAAACCAATTCCATTTCACGGCTGACACTTCCGGCACCTATCAAGTATGGGCGGTGGATAAGGCAGGGAATGAATCTGTCAAACAAAGCGTCAACATTAATATTGACCAGTCCGCACCAGCGCTTGCTGCTGGCAGATCCGTCAAAGTGGAACAGATACATGATGACATTATTTCTGAGTTCTTGAATCACCTGACACTGGGCATGTTTTTTAATAAAGCCATTCAAGTAACGGTAGATGCTGTGGATGAAGCTTCCGGGGTTGAAAAAATCACATTGAATGCCATTCCAAAAAATTCAAGTGATATCAAGGTGGAGCCAAAATTAGTGGATGAACACTTTAGCAGAGATGCCAAAACATCCCGTGCTGTGTTTATCATCGACGAAGAAAGCTTTGAGGGCACTTTTTCGGTTGAGATTACGGACCGCGTAAGCAATCATGAAACCTATAAAGTGACAGAGGATAATATTGAACCTGCAGGCAATCCTTTATTCATGATTGACCGAAAAAAGCCAACCGCGGAAATCGTCGTGACACCTGATAAACAAGAAGCCCCATTTGTGAAGGCAAATGAGTCAACTGGTGTGGAAACGGAATATTACAGTGATGATGTGAAATTGGATATAAAGGCGGCGGATGATGCGTCCGGAGTCCATACTGTCCAGATTGACCTGAATGGCAAGAAGTACAAAACCTATCCTTTTTCCAAAGAAGAAAAGGAACTTACGCCAGCGATTGAGGCTATTCATACCGATGATCTTGCGGGAGAAGGAAGATTCTATGATTTTTCTGTCGATGTCAAAGATAATGCAGGTAATAGCATAGAAGAAAAGGCCAGGAAAACGGTATACATTGATGAAAATGCTCCAACATTGGCCGATGGGGAAGCTGTCCAATTTGAAGTGGAACACGACAACACCATTGCCAAAGTGTTAAACTTCCTTTCTTTTGGGACTTTCTTCAATAAACAAATAAAAATCACCGTCAAAGTAAAGGATGATGCTGCTGGAATTAAGGATCTTTCCTTGAAGGCTGTTCCTGAAGGACAATCAGCAGCCCCATCTTTAGTCCGCAGCGATTTCACCAATCATGGATTAACGGCAGAGGCCGAGTACACGATGGATGCGGATTATTTCAAAGGAACCTTCTCTGTGGAAATAACCGACAATGTCAACAACAAGAGTGCAGAGCCGTACAAGGTGACAAGCAGCAATTCGAATATTGAGTCAGAAACCAGCGGTGTGGTAATGATTGAGAAAACAAAACCAGAAGCTGAGATTGCGGTCACGCCTAAAGCTGGTGTTTCTCGTTATGTGGATGAAGCCCAGAAGGAATTCTACAGCGGCGAAGTAACCTATGATGTGCAAGCAGAGGATGCCGACTCAGGCGTCAATACGGTCCATATCAACGTGAATGATGAACTAATTGACGAGTACTATTTTGACAACGAAAGCACGGCGCAATTAAACCCTGATTTAACGGCCCGTGACACCGATTATTCGAACATTCATAGAAAAGAAGATGGTTCTTATCAGATTTCCGCAGAAATTGTGGATCATGCAGGAAATGCCAGCCAGGCAGAAAAAACGATTTTTATCGATGAAACCAGTCCAGAAATTACTGACTTCACGTTCTCAGGCCTGAAGGCTGCCGACAGTTTGAAACATGCGGTCGAACAAACGGATTATGGCTTTTATTTCAAAAATCCGATTCAGGTCACGGTAACAGCAGAGGACCCTGAAAGAGACAACGATTTTGAAGCGACCAGTAAACTCAAATCGATAACAGTCTATCTTCTAGACCATGAGAACGGGAAGTATTATGCCCTCCTTGCCAATGGCACGTTAAAAGAGATCGATGCGGCACAATTAGGAAGCTTGGAGCCTGTTCCAACGGAAAGTACCGTATCATTCACGGTTCCTGCTTCATTCAAGGGGCAAATTTTTGCAAAAGCAACCGACCATGTAAACAATAGCAGCGAATTTGCCACACCGGACGGTACCGTGATCGAGGATGAAAAACAGCATGGAAAAGAGAAGCATATTCAATTTGAAAAAGCAAAAACCACGTTGACTGACAATAACCATTTAGAGCTTTATAACCAAAACGTTGATGTCCAATTAACCGTAACCGATACCTATTCCGGCATTGGCGATATTGAATGGTCTGTCGTGGCGCCGTATGATACAGCCAACAATCAAACAGGCCATCTCCATATCAACAATGACAAAACCTATGCGCCAGGCAGCACATCGGAAGGCTGGCAGCAAACCAAAACCGACCGGAATCTGGTCACGGAAATGACGAAGACCCTTCGCGTGACCAATAACAGCAATGCGATAAAGGTCAAAGTAAAAATCACGGACCGGGCAGGCAATACGTCAGAAGAGGAAATCACGTTCAGCATTGACAAAACAGCGCCAACCATCGAAGTGACGTACGATAATAACGCCGCGGATCCTGTAAATCACGATTATTACAAGGCAGACCGAACAGCAACCATCGTCATTTCCGAGCGGAACTTCCGTCCAGAAGACGTGAAGCACCTCATCACCAATACAGATGGCGTGATCCCAAATCTGTCCGGCTGGACCACCAAGAATAACGCGGCGGACCCTGATCAAACCACCCATACAGCTGTGATCAGATATACAGCAGATGGTGATTATACGTTTGATATCCAGTATAAGGACAATGCCGGTAATGCAGCAGCGCCATTTGCCCAGCAGAAATTTACGCTTGATAAAACGATTCCGGCGGTTAACGTGTCTTACAGCAATAATGCAGCTGCAAACGGAAACTATTACAAGGCGGCAAGAACGGCAACGATTACGATCCATGAGC
This sequence comes from Neobacillus muris, assembly GCF_943193175.1. Lineage (GTDB taxonomy): Bacteria > Bacillota > Bacilli > Bacillales > Cytobacillaceae > Neobacillus > Neobacillus muris. The sequence continues at coordinate 112,907 of NZ_CALPDF010000001.1, read as the reverse complement.
ATAACTTCGATACAAGCAGAATCAAAATAACCGGCACCGCAGCCGATGGCACGGGACCAGCTGCCTTCCCAGGTGTCAGCGGATGGACGACACGAGGCGATGTTCACACCGCTACAATTAACTATTCGGCTGATGGCAAGTACAGCTTCGATATCGAGTATACGGACATGGCCGGCAACAATTCGGCAGATTACAAAGCCGATGAGTTCTATATTGACCAAACAGCCCCAGCTCTTACCATCACAGGGGTCGAGGACCAATCCGCCAATAATGGGGATGTGGCGCCAGTCATTAGTTACTCGGATACGAACTTTAATAAAAACTCTGTCTCGATCAGCTTATCTGGGGCAAACCGCGGTGACGTCAAGCTGACCGGAAGCTTTGCCGATTCGGCAAACGGCCAGGTCTATGCTTTCAAAAATTTTGAGAAGACGAAGGAAAATGACGACTTGTATACGCTGACTGCCACACTGTCCGACTTTGCCGGAAATACATCGACCCAAACGATCCAGTTCTCCGTCAATCGCTTCGGTTCAGTTTATGTGTTTGATGAGGCATTGAAAAAAATGGAAGGCAAGTATGTTAAGAACGAAACAGATGTCATTGTAACGGAAACCAATGTGGACAGCTTGAAGCAGGATACGATTAAGGTGAAGATGACCAAAAACGGCACCCCATCTGACTTGGCAAAAGGAGCGGATTATTCTGTAACCGAATCCGGCGGCAGCGGAAAATGGAGCCAGTATACGTATGTGGTGAAAAAGAATCTATTTGCCGGTGATGGCCGCTACTCGGTTGCCTTGTATTCAGAGGATGCAGCAGGCAACATTAATGAGAATATGGATGAAACCAAAAAAGCGGAGATTTCTTTTGGGATTGATAAGACCTCGCCAGTGATTGTTCCGGTCGATTTGGAGAGCGGCGAACAATATCCGGTCGATAAGAAGCCAGTCAACTTCTCCGTCAAAGATAACCTGGTGCTCGATAATGCGGAGATCTATTTGAACGGCAAAAAAGTGGACTATACGGTGGATGGGGAGAACTACAAAATTGAGATCCCTAGTGCCAATACGAAGCAGGAAGTGAAGATTGTGGCAGTGGATGCCGCAGGAAACGAACTGGAAAAACGAGTGGATGATTTCCTTGTATCCACGAACCTGTTTGTCCGCTGGTATAACAATACGGCGCTGTTTGCCGGATCAATCGGCGGGGTAGGCGGACTGGCGATTGCCGCTGCCGCGATTGTCATCTACCGGAAACAAAGGCGCAAAGACGATGTTGACATAGCAGAGGGCTAATTAAAGCTACGATTTCTTCATTTTAAAGATGATCCCTTCTATGTGGACCGGACAATAAAAAATGACCAGGTTTAATGATAGAAGGGATCTTTTTATTAAAAAAGTCTCATATCCAATCGGTGGAATCAATTAATGTGGAATATTCGCTTCTGATGCTGGGATACCAGGAAAAAAATAGAATATATCAGGGGAAAATCCGTTTTATCTGGAAAAAACGAAGTATTTCAGTAAAAAATACAATTTTATCAGGAAAAACAAATGCTATCCGAAAAAACTCCAACTTTAGCAATATAATCATGTTAAAAAACTAGTCATTTCAACCTATTAATTCTATCTGCATATTCTATTACAATGGCATTATGGGGTGGAAATTACTAACAATTCTAAAAAGACTATTTTAGTATAACGATAAATCTCTAAGGAGAGAGACGTTTTGATCTTAACACTATTTGATAAAGGGAAAGCCATCCACCTTGTTTTGCCTGAAAAAATAACCGGACGGTATGTCTTAACGACTATGGATGCCGAACAGCGAACCATTGACTTATTGGCCATTGAAGCGGAAGACGGGCAATGGTACTTGAAGTCTAATAAAATAGCCTATTTAAAAGGTGCTAACGGTGAGAAGGCAGTAAAGCAAGTAGTGGAACCATTCCATACATATACCATTTATCGCGATAGGGAAATGCCGGCCCTTGTTTACGTGGAGCCGCTAAGTGAAGACCGAAACGAATTTACCAAGCATATTGTGAATAACAATGAGATTCGAATCGGACGCTCGAAGGACAGCCACATTTGCTTCACTAACAATCTGGCTTCAAGTTACCATTGCCAAATTAACTATGACACACAAGGCCGAGCTGTTATCAAGGACCATAACAGCTCCAATGGCACCTATGTCAACGGGGAGAAAATCCAAGAAAAGCAGCTGGCAATCGGCGACGTCATTTCCATCATGGGCCTGCGGATTATTTTTAACGGAAAATTGCTTTCGTTAAATAATCCCCACCAAATGGTATTTTTGGACCGCCAAGCGTTTAAGCCATTTGTGATGAGCCAGCCGATTGCCGAAAAGGAAGAGAATCTGGACGAATTTTTGGCAAAGGATAGCAGCGGGGACCTATTTTTCCGTTCCCCGCGCTTTAAGCGGGATATTGAGAAAAAGACGATCAAAATCGATCCGCCGCCGCAGCCAAATACAGCGGAAGAAACGCCCTTAATGCTGCTTTTAGGTCCATCGATGACCATGGGGATGGCTTCCTTGTTTACGGGAGTCTTCACCGTCCAAAATGTCATGAGAAACAATGGCGACATTATGTACGCCATTCCCACGCTGATCATGTCGATCAGCATGATGATTGGAACAATCCTCTGGCCGATTTTGACCAAAAGGCATGAAAAGAAAAAGCGGATTTCCGATGAGAAAATCCGCCAAGAAAAGTATAGCCGGTATTTAGAAGAGATGAAGCAGGCTATTGCGGATGAATGCCGCTACCAAAGCGAAATATTGCATGAAAATCATATCACGCTGGATGCCTGCCTCGAGCGGATCCAAAATCGGGACCGTACCTTGTGGGAACGCGTGATTGGCCAGGATGATTTCCTCAAGGTGAGGGTAGGGCTTGGTGACCTGCCTTTGGAAGCTGATTTTAAATATCCTGAGAAAAAGTTCACCCTTCACGATGATAATCTGCAGGATGAATTGTATCGTTTGGTGGAAACGCCGCCGATCTTAAAACAAGTCCCCGTCACACTCTCGCTGACCGAGGAGCGGGTAACCGGAATCATTGGCAAGCGCGAGAACGTTGCCGCTTTTGTGAAAGGGATCATCCTTCAGCTGGCGTCATTGCATAGCTATGATGAACTCAAACTGGTGTTTATGTATGACCAGGATGAACAAGACAGCTGGAAGTTCGCCAAATGGCTGCCGCACACATGGGATGATGAACAGAATGTCAGGTTTATCGCCTCATCCGCAAGCGAAGTAAAGGAACTTTCCGCTTTTATTGAAAAAGAAATAGCGGCACGTGCCGAGCTCGCCGACAGTGAGGCAGATGCCATCACCCAGCATTACGTTGTTTTTTCGATGAGCAAAGAATTGGCCGGCAAGGCGGAAATGATGAATTTGCTCTTAAAAGAAAAGAAACGCATCGGATTCAGTTTGGTGGCCCTTTACAACGATCTGGAAATGCTGCCTAAGGAATGTTCGAATGTGGTAGAACTGGATGAGGCAGTCTGCAAAATCTACGATAAAGATGATATTTCCGGCAGGTACCAGGCATTTAAGGCGGATGTTTATTGCTATCAGGATGCGGAACCGATTGCCGTTCAATTAGCGAATATCCAGCTGGCCTCTTCTGTTGAAGCCTATACACTGCCAGATATGCTGACGTTCTTAGAGATGTTTGGGGTCGGAAAAGTAGAGCATCTGAATTCTCCGACCAGATGGAAGGAAAATAACCCGACGCTGACGATTGAAACGCCGATTGGCGTCAACCAGTCGGGGGAGCCGTTTAAACTCGACCTTCATGAAAAATATCATGGGCCGCATGGCTTGATTGCCGGGATGACCGGTTCAGGAAAAAGTGAATTTATCATGACCTTCATCCTGTCATTAGCAGTCAACTATCATCCCGATGAGGTGGCGTTTATTTTAATCGACTATAAGGGCGGCGGCATGGCCAATGCGTTTTTGAACCTGCCGCATTTGGCCGGGACGATTACCAACCTCGATGGGGCTGCCGTTAAACGTTCGCTCGTTTCGATTCAAAGTGAATTAAAACGGCGCCAGGCGATTTTCAGTGAAACGAGCCGGCGGTTAAATGAAAGCAATATCGATATCTATAAATATCAAAAACTCTACAGGGAAGGCGTCGTGAAGGAACCATTGCAGCACCTGTTTATGATTTCAGACGAGTTTGCCGAATTAAAAACGCAGCAGCCGGAATTTATGGATCAGCTGGTCAGTGCGGCACGGATCGGCCGGAGCCTTGGGGTCCATTTGATATTGGCGACACAAAAGCCATCAGGGGTGGTCGATGACCAAATATGGAGCAACAGTAAATTCCGCATCAGTTTAAAGGTGCAGGAAAAAGCCGACAGCATGGAAGTGATCAAGCGTCCAGATGCGGCTGAAATCAAGCAAACCGGCCGGTTCTTCCTGCAGGTCGGCTACAACGAGCTGTTTGAACTTGGCCAATCCGCTTGGGCGGGAGCGCCATACTATCCATCCGATAAAGTAGAAACTACCAAGGATGATGGGATTGCGGTGATTGATAATTTAGGCCGGGTATTAAAGTCTGCCAGAATCGATAAACGGAAAAAAACCGTTAAAAATCCGTCCAGCCAAATCGATGAGGTAACAAAGTACTTGGCGAATCTGGCAGAACAGGAAAATATTAAGGTGAAGCCGCTTTGGCTGGATCCCATCCCAGAGCTGATTTACGTGAATGAACTGAAACAGAAGTACCGGACGGACCGGACATCAGACCGCTTCGAATTAAATCCGGTGATAGGAGAGTATGACGATCCGGCCAACCAGCGCCAATTAGTGATGCGACTGCCAATTTCCCATGAGGGGAATACGGTCATCTACGGTGCCGCCGGCAGCGGCAAAACCACCTTCTTGACCACCCTGATCTATTCCTTAATGGAAGAGCATACGCCGGATGAGGTCAACCTGTATTTGCTCGACTTTGGGTCAGAGACGCTCAGCTGGTATCGTGAAGCACCGCATGTCGGTGATGTGATGCTGTCACATGAAGGAGAGAAAATTGACAATCTGTTTAAGCTGTTAAACAGCGAGATTGCCACAAGGAAAAAGCTGTTTGCCAACTTTGGAGGGGACTTCAGAAATTACAATCAAATGTCGGGCCGCACGGTGCCATCGATGATGATTATGATCCATAACTATTCAGCGTTTTCTGAAACGTATGAGCAGTATGAGGAAACCATTTCCTATCTGACCCGGGAAGGAACGAAATACGGCATCTACTTTGTTGTAACGGCCTTGAATACCGGAGCGATCCGCTACAAGCTCTTGCAGAACTTTAAGCAGATGTACGTTCTGCAGCTGAATGACACATCAGAATACTCCGGCGTGTTGGGAAATGTGGATGGCGTTTATCCGTCCAAGTTTAAAGGCAGAGGAATTTTTAAAACGGATGCCGTTTATGAATTCCAGGTTGCCCAAATTTCGAAGGAAGCGGCAGACAGGTACCAGTTTATAACGGGCTATTGCCGTGACTGCCAGCAAAAATGGCATAAGAATGGGGCAAGAAGGATCCCGATTCTGCCAGAAAAGGTCGACCTCGAGTACCTGCAGGAGGAAATTCAGTTCAGCCATTCCGAACTGGTGCCGATAGGGGTTGAAAAAGCTTCCTTACGAATCACGGCCTATGATTTTCACAGTTCGTTTGTTAATCTGGCTGCGGCGGCGACGGTGGAAAATAGCTCCCGCTTCGTGGAAGGGCTGGCAGAAGTTTTGGCGGCCAAACAACCGGACAGTGAAGTGATCATGATCGACCCGGGAAGCTATATTAAGAACGCAGCCAGCCAGCCGTATCAATATGTGAGCGAGCCTGTCCAATTAGAAGAGATGATTGTCTATTTGTTTAATACGTTGGTCTATCGCAATAACACAACGAAGGATAGGCTCGCAGAAGGCAAGGAGGCTCCGGTTTTTGAAAATATCACTTGCATTGTTCACTCATTCAGTGAATTGCAGGGCTGCCTGTCAGAGGACGGAAAAGATAAATTGAAGGTCTTTTTAGAGCGGGGAAATGGCTTAAACGTGACGATGATTTTGACGGATGCAGCAGACAGGCTAAGTTCGTATTCCTATGAGAGCTGGTTTCAAAAGCAAGCCTCCCTTAATGATGCGATATGGGCAGGCAACGGCATCACCGACCAATTTGCTTTGAAAATCAATAAAATCACGAACGATATGTACAAGGAAATACCTGAAGACTTTGGCTATGTAATCAGCAAAGGGAAAGTGAAGCTGGTCAAACTGCTGTCCACATCTGTTCAAGAGGAGGAGGTTTTGGAATATGCCTAAAATCCTCGTCGAGATTTATAATCCGGCCTCCCATCACAGTTATGACGTGTTTATTCCCTTAAAAAGCAAGGTCTATGAGGTGGCCTATCTGCTGTCGAATACAGCCTCTGAATTGTCAAAGGGCTACTACAAGGCGACAGAGCAGACTGTTCTCTGCGACCGGGTGACCGGTCAGGTGCTGGATCATCAATTGACGATTGAAGAACTTGGTTTGAAAAATGGGTCGAAGCTGATGCTGCTGTAAATGGCTGAGCGCACTTTGGCCCGGCTGGATTCCTATTGTTCCTAAAGGAAGGTGCATGATGAAACGGAAAAAACGAATGCTCGGCATACTTCTTCCCATCATTCTATTACTAGGAGGAACCGGCTGTATGAGTGAGAAAGCTTCGGAGGAAGCGATTGTGAATCATTTAGAGGAAACGTATGGAGAAAAGTTTGAGGTGGAGACCTTTAAGGAAGGCCATTCTATTTTTAAAAATATGTATGGGGACGACAAAGTCATTGTCCACCCGGAAGGAAAGCCGGAGCAGGTGTTTTTGGCCGGCACAAAACGAGATCATGAAGACAAGTATTACGATACATATATGTTGTCCAAGTGGGGAGAGGAACTGACTGGCAAGTACAAACAGGAGATCCAAGCGATTGTGCCAGGGGACTATGACTATCGGGTTCTGTTGTATGTGGAAGACGGTAAATACGATAGCTCGATGAAAAGCATGTCTGCCATGGACTATTTTTCAAAAAAGAATCAGGACGCTGAAGTCGTGCTGAAAGTTGCGGTGAAAACGTCTGAGGCACCGAACCCAGAGGAGTACTATGAACCGGTTTATCGCTTGCTGCAGCTATTGGAGCCGCTAGGGGTGGAAGCCTATGGCGTTTCCCTCGGGTTTGTCGATGATTCTGTTGATGCGGCCGATTATATCCGAACCTCCAATGTCAATAATGTGCCATGGTCCAATTTAGATGCCAAGGTGTTTGGAACAATTATGGTGGATAATCTTGCAAAAATAACGGAGCCTGGCCAAATCGAAGCGTATTACGAGCCGTTTGAGGAGTGAGAAATCCGTGTCACTTGATAACCTGAATGATGAAGAAAAAAATATCCTCTTGCAATTGTCATACTTCGATTTGCCGGAAGGGCGGTATAAGGGACTGACTGTCGAAGAAATCTGGCAAAAAGTGAAACGGATTCCCGATAACGGGGGCGATGCAAGGAGAGAAGCATTGGAGGAGTATTTCCATTCTGACCGCTTTGAGGATTCCAGCCTGGCCAATGTGACGTTAAATGGTTATCAAAATAACAACCCCAATATGGGCGGCAGGTCGGAGTCCGGCTTTGTCGGCTATGCTTGGGGAGACGGAGATGGGAACGCAGCGGCTGTGTTTAGAGGCAGTGAAAACCCGCTTGATTGGGAGCACTTCAAGACGGACTGGGTATCGAATGGCTCTGCTGGAATCGGGAACGAGATCCAACAGCAGGAAGAAGCCGACCGATTTTATCAACAGTTTATCCACCAAGCTGTGGGTGAAAAATATGTTTTCGGCCATTCAAAAGGCGGAAATCTGGCATCCTATGTATTTGTCCACAATTTAGACGATGGCTTGAGCGGCTATGTCATTAATGGGGCTCCGATCTTCTGGCCGGCATTGACCCGCAGGCAGCAGGACGCTTTGAAGGGTGAGCGGTTTGATTTTATTGCCTATGAGGGGGATTTTGTCCATGATTTAGGCTTTGCCCCCTATGTGGATAAAGTGGTGGAGATTAATAAAAATTTCTACTTAGACCCATTTTATCCACATTATGAAACGAGTGTTGAATTTATAAACGGCCGCTTTGAAAAGGTCAGGCCGGGGGGGATTCATTCTCCTGGCCATCTTATGGGAGAAATCATCAGATTTGAGCTTGTCTATGTGATTCATGGGGCACGGGAAATCTATCAAGCTGCGCTTGCTCTGCGTGATGCGGCCTTGGTGGTGATCCAAGCATCCTGGAAGGGAATGAAGGAAGCGGCTGAGCAGGTAATCGATGGCTGTGTGGCAGTCTATAAGGGATTAAAGAATGTCACCTCGAAGGTTATTCATGATGTCAGAAATGTCTTTTCCAAGCTCCAACAAAGGGTGAACCTGGTTTTAAAGCGGAACGGCCATGCCCTTTTCGGGGGGCACATAACAGTGGAGCCATATATCCAGGTCAATCTTCACCGTTTGGCATACTATGCCCACCGTCTGCAAGCGATTAAGCGGCTGACAGCTGACATTAATGACCGGATTGATTCGTTGTATATGGAAGTCGGGATTATGGGGTTTGATAATTTATTGAAGGCTGATATTTTGACGACCTTCCATTTTACGCTCAATCAAAATATCAATTATTTGAATACGGCTCTTAGTCTTTTGGATGGTGCAGAGTCTAAATTATTGGCCAAAGCAAGGGCTTTGCATTAACCAGTTGGGGGGACGGCATGGAGAAGGAATTGCAAATCAAGATTAATAGTTTAATTGTCGATATTGCTGCGATTGCCAGGGAACTGGAGGAAATTTCGGAAGGAATCGGCAAGGAGTTCAAAGGAATCGGTGCCGCCAAGAGCGCTTCAAGCCTCCAAATGGCGGCCAATAAGTATCAAAGTGTGATTAACGAGCTAAGAAAGATTTAAATTTTTGGAAGAACTTTAAAGGAGGTGATATCAATGGCAAGATCGATTACAGTAGATCCAGCGAAATTAGAGACTGCATCCGCAAAGATTGACCAGCAGGCAGCTGATTATGAAAGAATCTACAAACAGCTTTTCAGTGAAGTCAACGCGATGAAGGCTGCTTGGGCTGGGCAGGACAATGTCGCTTACACGACCCAAATTGAGGGCTTCCAGGATGATTTGCAAAAGATGACCCAATTAATGAAGCAGTATTCGGAGTTCTTGAAAGTAAGTGCGAAGACCTACCGCGATACACAAGGCGAAGTCGTAAACGCTGCGAAACGTTTAACAAATTAATCGATAACGAGTGAGGTGACATAAGGTGGCTGTTGAAGGAATCAAAATATCTCTTAATGAGGTCTCGAGCACGGCAAATCAAATCCGTACATTAAACAACAATTTGGCTGCAAGGCTTGATGACATTAAGCGTGAAATGAATGCATTGGCAAGCACTTGGAATTCTGATGCATCGAACACAATTAGAAGCAATTTTAATGCACTTCAACCAAAGTTTGAGAGTTTCCGAGAGGTCGTAAATAGCTACGCTGCGTTCCTGGACCAAACTGTGAATTCTTATAATCAAGCTGAGGATGCGATCAATAATAATGCGAGCGCATTTAAATAACGAGTGCTGGCTATTTGGGCTCTCCCTTTTCGCGAACGAGGGAGAGTCCGGCATAGCCGCCTAACTTTTGAACGAAAAATGGGCAGTGTGACGCCTTTAATGGAGACGATGCGAAATGATCAAACATCTTAATCTTAAAACAGAGAGCTATGGGATTTCGAGGTTCTTTTTTTATCAGGTGCCGGCTGATGCGGAAATCGACAGTGATTCGCTAGAGTCCTTAACCAATCAACAGGTCTTGGGAATATTGCCCTGTGCCGTCTTAAAAAAAGAAGACGAGATGTACATCCGTTATGATGAACTATCTGATTTTACGGTCGGAAGGCTGTTTTCCCGGCTGCTTAAAAAGGAACATCTCGCAGCCTATCTAGTAAACTTGGCAGACTGCTTAACCGATTTGCAGAAGAACCCAGCAATAAAGCTTGACCATATTTTGCTTGATAAAAACTATATTTTTCTTGATCACTTTTCAAATAGATTAGTTTTTATCTATGTTCCGATAAAGAATGATGTTTTTGAAAAGGTATCAATGAAAGAATTTTTCCGGGACTTGGTTGCGGCTGCTCCCTACGATGAGCAGGGTGATTTATCATTTTTCATCAAACTCCATAATTATTTATCAAGTGAGTCAGAAATGGATTTATTGGACTTTAAGGAACATCTTGCAGCGTTTTCTGCGGCGGCGGATAAGGGCGTTGCCGCAGAAGCGGCGGTGGAACAACTCTCCTTTAAGGCAGCTGCTGCTGATGATTCCCAGTCCCATTTTTACAGTCCCGGGAAGGGATCGGCCGAAGCGGCAGCATCGTATGAACATGGTGTGTTGACCTCGGAGTACAAAAGCCGCATGGCTGACAAGAAAAAAGGACAAAAATTGGAAATTGAAGAAGAGGTGCAATATAAACGGATTACCCGCACGGAGCTTGGCGAGGGGGACTCGCTGTTAAAGGGGGCATCCTCGATTGGCGGGGCATCGATTAATATTGTTCCGAATCACGGCAGCTTTCACGAAGATAATGGCGGCACCACGGTGTTAGATGCTTTTCATGGGGTTCAGGAGGAAGGAACGACTGTGTTGGGAGCGGGAGCAGCCAGCTTGGAAATGCCTAAACCTTTTTTGCTGCTTGGCGCCTCCAGTGAAAAAGTCGTGATTGAAAAAGGGGTGTTTAAGCTGGGCAGGGACCCGGAGCAGGCGGATTATGTGTCGGAAAATCGGGCAGTCGGACGCGTCCACGCAGAAGTGGTCATGGAAGGCGGGGATTATTACTTTATCGACAAACACTCCACCAATGGCAGTTTCCTAAACGGAAAAAAACTCCAGCCTAACCAAAAAAATAAGCTTAAACATCAAGACAAAATCAGGATTGCCAACGAAGAAATGGTCTTTAAGCTGTTTTGATCCTGCATTGTTTCTATTTAAAGGCAGGCCCCGTAAAAGGGCCGCCTTTTTTTAGATAGAAAGTTTTAAAGTTTTAACTTTGAGAATTGGCTAGCGCAAGCACCCTCTATTGCTTCTTATTTTTGATCTACAAGAGGCCTGCCGGCGTTTTCCTTGCTTTGTTTTTTGTACTGATACATTTCTTGGTCTGCCAGTTCAAGAATTTCTTCCAGGGTGGCAGTGGTTCCTGGTGTGTACTCGTAAAGGCCATGGCTGACAGAGATGGGGTATGGCTTTTGGATAGTTTGGAAGGCCAAGTTGATGATTTGCCAAATCTGTTCGACGTCCCTAAGGTGTTTTTTGAAAAAGATGACGATAAATTCATCTCCGCCCAAACGAAACAGGATGTCAGTTTGACAGATATTTTGGTTTATCGTGGTGCAGCAAGTTTTAATTAAATCATCACCAGCCGGATGCCCGTATTGGTCGTTCACCATTTTTAAATTGTTGATATCAATGTAGCACAGGACAAATCCTTGCGAAGGCAAATCGCCCTCTATTTCTTTTTGCAGGAGTTCGAGACCGCTTCGGCGGTTTCTGACTCCTGTCAGCATATCAATCGTGGCATGTTCCAGCAGTTCTTGCTCTTTTTCCTTCATGGCGGTGATGTCCATTGTATCAATGAGGATGCACGTATCATCTAGGTAATCGACCAATTCAAAATGCAGCATCGACCATTTTGTTTTTTTCGGTGCCATTTGCTGCTCGGTTATATAATTTTTGATGCTCTTTTCCTTTAAAAGCCTGTTCACGATGCTTTCCATTTCCTCAGGCTGTGTAAATAGGAAACTGCCCGGATGAGAGGAGAATATCGTTTTTTCATCTAAATGGTAGTAATGGATGGCCTGCTGATTGATCAGCAAAATCTCACCATCGATTTTTGCTAAAATTAGCGGAGAAGGGTTCATATGAAACAACCTTCGAAAGCTATTCTCGTTACGCTGCAGCTTCTGCCTGATAGAAAATTCACTTCGGCGATAGCGTTGGAAGGATAGTGCGATGGTATAGGATATGACTACACAGCCAGTGGAATTTACCAGCTTTACGGTATAGGCCAGGTCAACGGGGTGGACGAGGCTGATTCCAATGATGAAAAATAGATGGGCTGCTAGAAAATGGCTAAACAGGTATTTGGGCCGAATCGGAAATATAACAGCAACAGCAAATACGATGATTAAATAAGCATAGATATTCCCCGTAAAGTCCTGACTGTTAATGGAAGCGATTACCCCTAAGGATAAATACAGAAAAATATAGGTATGGATGATCAACTCGTTCGGCGGCTTTTTATAGCGGCTGTATAGGGACAACAGGAGCAGAGAGGAGACAAGCCCGGTTAAATGGATGACAGAAAGCACCCAACGATAGGCTGGATGTTGAAGATTGGATAAAATAAAAAAATCGAAAATGAAAAAGGCTGGATAAGTGATGACCAACATAAATGATACATATCGTAATCTTTCAAAAGAAACCTTGGCATTATAAAGCAGAAACCCCGCATCAACTGAATCAGGCCTTTTAACAAAATCCTTCAAGAAAGACATAAAAAATCATCCTTTACTACTTATCCCAAGTAGTCTAGCACAACAAGACTGAACCTGTCATTATGGAATCCTGCAAAAAAATGCAGAAGAGTACACTCCTACTATAATTTAACAGATTACTAGCTTTTTTACCATATAATTCTAGTTTGATAGGTTTGTGGGGCCTGTCCCCCGGTGCTTTAAAGTGTTAACGGGGTGGGGGACTGTCCCTCTAGCTTCTTTATTTCAAATGAGATCAGTTCGTCGCTGTCGGAGTAGCGGCATTCAAAATGTTTTGGTTCGGAGTTGGGATCTAGGATTTCCTCCAGAAACAATGGGATGTTGCTGACGACTTCCTGGCTTTGTAATATCCAGTCGATTGTTTTCCATTCGAGTTTTCCTTCTGGGGAATCGATAAGAGTGCCTTCAAAGTTTCTTCCTACATAGACATATATGTGATCGATGCCATCCAGGGAGATGATGCCTCTATAGGAGAGATCGGATACCTGCAACCCCGTTTCTTCGAATACCTCTCTTTTGCAGCAGTGGGCCGGAGTCTCATCTGGTTCAATTTTTCCGCCGACGCCGTTCCACTTTCCTTTGTTGGGCTCCTTTGCCCGTAATAACATTAATATTTCCTCTGCTTTTACTAGAAAACAAAGTGTGTATTCCAACACGATTCACACCTTTTCTGCCATTTTTTTATAGATAAGTATAGGTCAGTTTTTTCCATGTGTCACTAGTTTATGGATATTTCTGGGGAAATAAGTCGAAAACTGCTGCAGGAAACGTGGATTTCACGAGTTATGGAGAAAAGAGGATGGCCATTTTTTTACCTACGAATGGCCTTAAAGGAATGTTTTTTATAGTACTTTTTGGGCTGGAATAAGGCCGTGATCGTGGGTCCTTCGGTTCAAATTGTATAAAATGACTGCAGTTTGGTTGACCGTTTGTTTTAAATTCATATATTATGACTTCGAGATTTACGATTTGTAAAGGAGACATAATAAAAAATGAATGTATTAGTAGTAAAAGCAAATAATCGTCCTGCTTCGGAAGCAGTTTCAAGCAAGATGTACGAAACTTTTATGGAAAACTTAGGAACGGTACATGTATCGACATATGATGTATTTGCTGAAGATATGCCATACTTCGGGCAAGACCTATTCAATGCGTTTGCGAAGGTCCAAGCAGGAGATAAATTGTCGGAGCTGGAACAACGAATTTTAGCGGCCAAACAAAAGGCCATGGATGCATTGGCTGCCGCTGATATCGTTGTTTTTGCATTCCCACTGTGGAATTTAACCATCCCTGCCAAATTGCAAACCTTTATCGACTATGTATATCAAGCTGGATTCACATTCAAATATGATGAAAATGGCCAATTAATGGGCCTAATGCCTGACAAAAAAGCAATCATATTAAGCGCGAGGGGCGGCATTTATTCCACCCCGGAAACAGAGCCGCTGGAAATGTCCGTAAACTATATCAAAAACGTCGTTGGCGGTATCTTTGGAATGGAAATTATAGATGAAGTCATTATAGAAGGACATAACGCAGCACCTGACCAGGCGGATGAAATCATTGCGAAGGGATTGGCCAAAGCAGCAGAAACAGCCAAAAGACTTTCTGCCGCACCTATTTAGTGAAGTGCTGGGGCCTGTCCCCCGGCGCTTTAAATTAGTAACGCAATGGGGGACAGGCCCCAAAAAGGCCCCAAAAAGAATGCAGGAGCAAGGTAATTAGCCGAGGGAATCCCTCGGTTTTTTGCTTTGTTTGGGGTTTGTGACTAAATTGTCACGTTGGGTTGTGTTAGTTCGATGGTTGGAGGGGGATGCTGGTGTTTACAGCGATTATGGGGCCGTCTGGCTCTGGTAAGACGATGTTGATGAATGTGCTGTCAACGATTGATAAAATTTCCGGCGGCGAAGTATGGCTGGAAGGGCAGTCACTGCTGGATTTAAATAATCGGGAACTAAGAAGATTCCGCCAGGAACATATGGGGTTTATTTTTCAAGATTATAACCTCTTGGACACGCTGACTATAAAGGAAAATATTCTGCTTCCGCTCTCGCTGCGCAGATTTCCGACAGCAGAAATGGAACAGCGGTTACAGCCTATTGTCATGGCCCTAAATATTGAAGACATACTGGAAAAATATCCGACAGAAGTATCGGGCGGGCAAAAGCAGCGTGCGGCTTCCGCTCGTGCCATTATTACCAAACCAGCGATTGTGTTTGCCGACGAGCCGACAGGAGCGCTTGATTCTCGTTCCGCTGCCCAATTGTGGAGCAGCTGGGAGAATTATATCAAGCCTTCCAAACCATCATCCTGATGATTACCCATGATCCCGATGCGGCTCAGTCCTCTCAAACTCGGCAAACACCTGATCAAACTGAGTGACCTCCACCACCTCGTACAGCCACTTAGACAAAGTGCCAGCCGCCATCCTTCTAATCTTCTCATCATCCTCTACAATCATAACCCGGAACATCTAATCACCTTCTATTGCGGGGACAGTCCCCCACTGCTTTAAACTATTAACGGAACGGGGGACAGTCCCCCGCTTTAATGCCATCATAAGCGATAGGAAGGTCTGGGGATTTTAATTTTTCTCCATTTTTTTCATAATGAAAACAGTTTTAGATTGGTTATATTATATTCAAACGTATGATTTTTCACAGCTGATGGCCGACTTCTTGTTTAGGGCTGGCTTCCATTACAAACTATTGGGGATCTATTTCGGGCTTTATTTTCATACATAATATATTGTTTGTTCTTTCAGAGGGGGACTGCTGGTGATTGAGGATTCTATCAAAAGGTTAATGCTAAAACCCGATCCGAATTCAGTTGATGACTCGGGAACGGATAAGGACTTTTATTCGCTCATTTTTCAAAATTACCCAGATGCCATTTTTACGATGGATACGGAAGGGAATTTTATCAGTATTAATGAAAAAGTGGAAGATATTATTGGATATAAACCAGAAGAATTGACTGGAAACTTCCACCATTTATTTAACGAAGAGCAATTAGCTAAAGTACTTTGCCATTTTGAGAATGCGATAAAGGGAGAGCCGCAAAACTTCCACTGTGAGGTTATTCATAAACAGGGACATGGCGTCCACATCTATATAACGGCGATCCCCCTCAAAGTTGATGGAGAAGTCATTGGACTATATTGTTTTGCCAAGAATCTAACGGATTTATATGAAAAAGAAGCCGAATTGCTAAAAATCACCAACAGTTTGAATTTAGCCCAAGAAGTAGCCAGGATTGGCAGCTGGGATTATGATACAGAGACCGGGTACGTCTATTGCTCAGATTCGTTGGTTAACATTTTTGGGCTAAACCTAAAGCATCAGCAGGTTCCTACTTTTGAAATGCTTCTTCAAATGGTTTGTCCGGAGGATCGGGACAGAATTGACTTTCATTTCAACCGTGCCAAACAGACGGGTGCTGATCTGGATTTGGAATTTAAGTTTCGCCGTCCTGATGATTCGATTATTACCCTTCATTCGCGAGGCGTGGCTAAAAAGGACTCTGATGGAAAGATCCATCGAATTATTGGAGTGTTATATGATATTTCGGAACAAGTATTCATCGAAAACCGATTAAGAGATACGGAGCAGAGATTTAAAACCATTGCTGAGAATATTGATGCGGGCTTATGGTCCCAGGATGTATTGGAAAATAAAATCATATTTTGTTCCCCTGGGTTAATGAAGCTTACGGGATATTCAACGGAAATATTTTTAGCAGGACTAAAAAATTGGCAGGATATTATCCATCCCGATGATCTTCAAACATACTGGAAAAATCAGGAAAAACTTTTGGGCGGAGAGAGAATCCATCACCAATATCGGATCCTGCATGCCGATGGAGAAGTGATTTGGGTTGAGGATAAGACGTTTCCTGTATTAAATTCAGAGGGACAATTAATTAGGCTGGATGGCATAGTCCAGGACATCAGCGACCGAAAACGCAACGAAGAGAAAATGAATTTTTACGCTTTTCACGATTACTTGACCGAATTGCCTAACCGTAGAATGTTTGATAAAAAGCTAAAAGAATTCATTTTAAACAATCAAGATGAAAAGAATAAAATTTCCTTGTTTTACTTGGATTTGGACCGGTTTAAATTTGTCAATGATACGTTAGGGCATGAGGTTGGCGACAAACTGCTCTGTGAGGTTTCAAAACGACTTTGCTCGTTAGCAGATCACCATTGTGTTTTTAGAATGGGCGGGGATGAATTCACCATTATTCACCGGAAAATCAGAGATAGAGACCCTGTTCCTTTTGGAAGGAAAATCATAAAGGAAATTGAAAAGCCGTTCCTGATTGAGGGGTATGAGATTTACATTACAACCAGTATTGGGATCAGTATGTATCCTGACAACGGGAAAACGATCAAAGATTTGATTACATGTTCAGACACAGCCTTATATCGCGCCAAAGAATTAGGAAAAAATAATGTGCAGCTTTTTACCAAATCGTTAAAGATCGAAGCCTATAACCAATATAACTTGGAAAATGACTTACGAAGAGCCATTCAAAGGGAGGAGTTTACTCTCCATTATCAGCCTAAAGTAAATGCAATGACAGGTGAGATCGTTGGAGCAGAAGCCCTTATCCGCTGGAATCATCCTCATTTGGGGCTGGTGTCCCCTGCAGAGTTTATTCCCTTAGCGGAGGAAACCGGGTTGATAAATGAGATCAGCAGGTGGGTCACGATAAAGGTATGCAAGCAGCTAAGGGAGTGGAGAAGGCGAGGATATCCTCTTATTCCGATTTCCATAAACCTCTCGGTAAAAGCTTTGATGAAAGCGGACCTTGTTCGAAAAGTCCGGGAGTGTTTAAGAGCCTACAAGATTCCACCGAGGCTTATTGAGATTGAAATTACCGAAGACATTTTAATTAAAACGGGCAGTGCAGCATTATTAACCATTCAACAATTACGGGAAATAGGCATCAGGATTGCGATTGATGACTTTGGAACAGGCTATTCTTCGATCGGATATTTGAAAAAAATCAAAGTGGATACGATAAAAATCGATCGTTCCTATATACAACATATCCATGAAAATAGTGAAGATTCAGCCATTGTCCAAGCGATCATCCTGCTCGCAAAAGGATTGGATCTCGACATTGTCGCAGAAGGCGTCGAAACAGAAAAACAATGGAAAACCCTAAAACGTCTAAACTGCGACTACCTCCAAGGCTACCTATTCAGCAAACCAGTCCCGCCCAAACAATTCATCCAACTCCTGGTGGACAAACTGGGAGCACTGCCGCTTTAACTGGGGCCAGTCCCCCGCTCAATTAAAGCGTTACTGCAGTGGTGAAGCTGTTGCAGTGGATTTTATGGTTTGTGATGGGGATAATGAATAGTGAAGTAATAGGCAGGAGGATTATTGATGAATTTATCAGGGAATACGATATTGATAACGGGCGGCGCGTCCGGTATTGGGCTGGCGTTTGCGGAGCGGTTTTTAGAGAGAGGGAATGAGGTCATTGTTGTGGGACGGCGTCTGGAGAGGCTGAATGAGGTAAAGGAAAAGTTTCCGCAGCTGCATGTCCGCACTTGTGATGTGTCTAAGGCGGATGATCGGAAGAGCTTAGTTGAATGGGTGACAAGCGAGTTTCCAAAGCTGAACGTTTTGGTCAATAATGCGGGAATCCAGCAGCGGGTAAACTTGCTGCGTGCCGAAAAGGATTGGGACTATTATCAAAATGAAATTGCTATCAATGTAGAGGGACCTATTCACTTGTCGATGCTATTGATTCCGCACCTCAAGCAACAAAGCAAAGCGGCCATCATGAATGTATCTTCCGGTTTAGCGATTATGCCGGGAGTCTGGGTCCCCATTTACAGCTCCACGAAAGCAGCGATTCATTCATTTTCTACTTCTTTAAGGCACCAGCTGGCTGGCACGAGCATTGAGGTGATCGAGGTTTTCCCGCCTGCCGTTAATACCGATTTGGGCGGCGTTGGACTGCATACCTTTGGAGCTCCATTGGACCACTTTGCCGACTCGATTTTTAAGGGTCTGAAAGCGAATCAACTGGAAATTGGCTATGGAGGCACTGAGGAGAGGCTGAATGCATCAAGAGCAGAAATCGCCGAAGGGACCAAGCGAGCATGGGAAGGCTTTTTGAAAAACAATCCTGATTTTTAAGAGCAAAAGAGATAGCGGCCGCTATCTCTTTTTTTGCAAAAAGATCCTTTGCTTCCCCGCTATCCGGCAATTCTTTTATTATACATACTATTCCGAAAATTATTTTTAATTTATAATAGAGAAATAGAATAGAGGGATTGGGGACCAGCATATGAAAAAATGGAAGCTTGCGTTCTTGATTATGGCCAGTTTTTTGCTTGTCTTTGTTATTGTAACCGTATTCAGGACGGTGACCGTAAAATCCAAACAGCCTGCACCTAAACCGACACAAGCGGTTATTTACGAGGATGCTGCTGTCGCGCATTTGTCAGAAGCCATCACCTACAAAACCATTTCTTATCAAGACCGCAGCAAGTTTGACTTTCGTGAGTTCGAACGGTTCATCGCCTTTTTGCAAAAAAGCTATCCAACGGTCCACCGGCAGCTGGAGCTTGAAAGAATCAATGATTATGCGCTCGTTTATAAATGGACAGGAACCAATTCTGCTAAAAAGCCAATCGGTTTGACGAGCCATTATGATGTGGTTCCTGTTTTAACAGGAACCGAATCCAACTGGGAGCAGGACCCTTTCAGCGGCGCGGTTGACAACGGAAAGATTTGGGGGAGGGGCACACTGGATGACAAAATTGGCGTGCTTGGCATTTTAGAAGCAGCTGAGCAGCTGCTAAAGGAGGGCTTTGCTCCAAATCGGGACATCTATCTCATGTTTGGTTTTGATGAAGAAATTGGCGGCGACGAGGGGGCGAACGCCGTGGCTAAAACGTTAAGAGACCGGGGGATTGAATTTGAATTTGTGCTGGATGAAGGCGGGGCGATTGTGGAAAACATGGTACCAGGAGTCGTTCAGCCTGTGGGAGTCGTGGGGATCTCTGAGAAGGGATCCGCAACTGCTGAACTTTCCATTGAAGGGAGCGGCGGCCATTCTTCCCAGCCAAAAGACCATACCAACATAGGAAGAATCTCATCAGCCATTGCGAAGCTGGAAGAAACCCAGTTTAAAGGAGATCTCAGAGGTCCTGGGGAGGATTTATTCCAATTCACAGCACCGGAAATGAGCTTTGGCATGAAGTATGTTTTCGCCAACAAATTCATTTTTGAACCAATCATTGAAAAAATATTATTGGCCGAGCCGGCATCTGCAGCCTTAATCCGAACCACCATTGCACCGACCATTTTCCAGGCTGGCGAGCAATATAATGCGCTGCCTGAAAAAGCGGCAGCTATCATCAATCTCCGTTTAATGCCGGGAGATTCATTGGAAGAAGTAAAGGCCTCCATCGAGGACATCATAGAGGATCAGGATATTCAAGTAACTTTGACAGGAAGTGAAGCCACAAAGGTTTCTTCCATAGATGGGTGGGAATTTAAAGCCGTGCAGCAGGCGGCCAGAAACGTGTATGGCCAGGCTGTCATCGCGCCATATCTCATGTTCGCCGGCTCAGATGCCAAGCATTATGATGCAGTTTCGGAGAATACCTACCGGTTCCTTCCAGTCCAAATCAATGCAGAGGATCTGAACCGGATGCATGGAACAAACGAACGGGTCTCGATTGACAACTATATCAAGGCAATCAAGTTTTATTATGAAATCATGAAGGGGGTTTAAAACCCAGTAGCTGCAGCAGATAAATAGTAAGCTGCTTAGGCTGAAGGGGGACAAATGCGATTGATTGTAAAATTTTTGCTAGGGTTGATAGGCGCGTAAATGGATACTGTCTTGTATTTGAGGAGTTTAAGGGGAGGCCGGTTGGATGAAGACGATTAAAAAAATGTTTGAACACCTGCATTGGGCGAATTTACGGATTCTAGAAACCTTAAAAACTAGCGGGAATCAGGACCATCAGGCAAAACAGTTGTTTTCCCATATCCTGATAGCCGAAGAGGTATGGCTGAACCGCATGAAGGGCTTGCCGAGCGGACCTCAAGCGCTATGGACAGAGCTGAGTATAGAGGAATGTTCGAAACTTGCGGAAGCCAATTATAAAAACTTTACCGAATTTCTCACAGGGTTATCGGATGAAAAAAGCGAGGATATCATCAGCTATAAAAATAGCACGGGCAAAGAATTCTCCACCTCCATTGCAGACATCCTAACCCATGTCGCTTTGCACGGCCAATACCACCGAGGCCAAATCAACCGCCGCCTCAGGCAAAAAAACCTTGAACCCATCAACATCGACTACATCACCTACGTGAGATAAATAAGTCGAGTGGGGACAGTCCCCCGGCGCAGTAAAGTGTTACTAGAGTGGGGGACTGTCCCCTGTATTGATGAAAAAGGAAGTGCAAGAGATATGTCTAATAGGAGTTGCAGCAGTCTGCGGGCAGATTGTGAGAGTTGTTTTGGCTTGTGCTGTGTGGCACTTGCTTTTGCGGCTTCAGCGGATTTTGCGATTAATAAAGCTGGTGGTACGCCCTGCCCTAATCTGGATTCGGATTTCCGCTGTGGCATTCATCAAAACCTTAGGCAGCAAGGTTTTAAGGGCTGTACGGTTTTTGATTGCTTTGGTGCCGGACAAAAGGTATCCCAAGTTACTTTTGGGGGAAAGGATTGGCGCAGCGGTCAGGAAACCGCCAAGAAAATGTTTGATGTGTTTCCGATTATGCAGCAGCTTCATGAAATGCTTTGGTACTTGACTGAAGCCCTTTCCTTCGAAGCGGCTCGTTCCATCCACGAGGAACTCCGCATGAAGCTCAAGGAGACAGAGCAGCTTACCCGGTTTGCTCCCGATTTTCTTCTTAACCTGGACATCCCGGCATATCGATCTGATGTTAACGTGCTGCTTATGAGAACAAGTGAATTAATAAGGGCAAAGTCCATAGGCAAACGCAAAGGAAACAGGGAAAATAAGAAACCGGATCTCCGGAGAGCCGACTTTATGGGGAGAAAACTAAGCAGGGCTAATTTCAATGGGGCCAACTTAAGAGGAGCCTGCCTGATTGCCGCTGACTTAAGAGGGGCAGATTTAAGAAGGGCTGACCTCATCGGGGCTGATTTGCGGGATGCTGATCTAAGCGGAGCCGACCTTAGCGGCAGTATTTTTTTAACTCAAGTTCAGATAAACTCGGCGAAGGGAGATGGAAGAACCCGATTGCCGGAATCGCTATACCGCCCTAAGCATTGGCGGGCTTAATGGGATGGGAAACAGCTGCGGACTAGACTAGAGAGGGGAAGACCAAAATTTTCAAATCAACCTTATCCATTTAGAATTACGGGAAGACTAGCCAAGATTCAAGTCCTTTGCGGACTATGGAGTCTTGGTTTTTCATTGTGCAACATGCTAATCGCTTATCCATGAAAGCATAGTTATCCAGCCATAATATGGGCACTATAATCCTATGACCAAATAGTTCATCTAGGAACGAGGCGTACCAAATGGAGAATATAGAGAGTTTTCCTGTTGTCTATACCAACTTTTGGGACAGCATTGTGGCTGTCCCGTTGGTTGTCATCCTGACAGAGATACTTAAAAAGATCCTGCCAATATCAAAGCCATACGTCCCAATGCTTGCCAACATTATCGGGTTGCTCATCGCCGTCTTCTTTGCCCATCCCAAAAGCCTCTGGGCTGGCATCTTTATGGGGTTTTTTTACGGCAATGCCGCTTCAGGCATGTACTCGTCACTAAAAACCCAAATCCGCGCCTTTAGAAGAGCCGGAAAATACCAGAAAAAGCAGCCGCCCAATAATAATGCCCCGCCCCAGTAATGCGTTAATACCCTGGGGGACTGTCCCCCGGCACATTAATGTGTAAAAGCGCCCTGCTTTGCTGTGGTGAGCGGTCTTTTTTTTAGTTGAAGGGACTGCTGTTTTTGGTTGTTTGGTTCTTTGCGGTTTTGTAGGCCTTGAAGTCAT
Organism: Neobacillus muris; assembly: GCF_943193175.1. Classification (GTDB taxonomy): domain Bacteria; phylum Bacillota; class Bacilli; order Bacillales; family Cytobacillaceae; genus Neobacillus; species Neobacillus muris. Next base: position 90,236 of record NZ_CALPDF010000001.1, on the reverse strand, counting down.
CCGGGGTGTCGATGTCTTTTGGGACTGTATGGGGGAGTTCGATCCAGTCTATGTCGGTGCTTCTGGCTTTTAATAGTTTACGGGCGCCTTGGTCGCCGCTGATTTGAAGGAGGCCGTCGAAAACTGTGTTAGAAAATAAAACCGGATGTGACGGAATCCCGTTATACTTTGGCTGAATGATCGGATGGCTGGTAACTTTAAATCGCTGGCATAATTGGTTGATGAAAACGGGAGAAATATCCGGCTGATCGGCTAATAGGATCATGCCGGCATCCGCATTCTGTTTTATTAAAAACTCAATTCCCAGTCTCAGAGAAGAACTCATCCCTGCCTCTGCATGCCCATTCTCAAGGATTACGACAGGCAGATCAGCTATTTCTCCTTTTACCTCCGGGTATGCTGCATTTGTGACCACGGCAATTCCTGCTGCTTCACTGAGCAGCGCCTGTTTGGCCACATGGCGTATAAGCGTTTCTTCACCAATTGGCAGCAAAAGTTTTGGTGTGCCCATCCTTCGTGAAAAGCCTGCTGCAAGAATCACGATCCAGATGCCAGAAGGGGTCATATCACCTTTGCTTTTTGGCACAGGGAACCTCCTGTCCGCCCATTTTTAAAAGCAGTTAATTCCGCAAGGATGCTGAGGATAATTTCCTCTGGCGATTCGGCCCCAATATCCAGCCCTATCGGCGAATGGATCCTTTCCCGCAGCTCGCTGTCAGCCATCCCTGTTTCCTGGCTGATCAGGTCCGTCAGCTTGGAAAAACGCTGCCGTGAGCCAAGCAAGCCAATATAGTTTAAATCTGCTTTTAAAAAGTAAGCTAAAGCTGCTTGGTCCAACTCCAAATTGTGCGTCATAATCACAGCGTAGGACCCTGCAGGAATCGGAATGGACGCATAATCACCTTTCTTTATCAGAACCGTGTCAATATCTTTAAAATAGGCGGTGAGATAAGTCTCCCGATGATCTATCACTTTGACACGCCATGGCAGATCGCTGGCCCGTTTAGCAAGTAATGCCGCATCAGGGCCAGAACCGATAATAAACAGCTTTGGCAGCGGCTCGATCAGCTCCGCAAAAACAACGGCCTCGATTCCGTTAACAAAGGTTTCAATCAATCCTGGTTTTATAAGATCTTTTGGTGCCGTCCCTCCAGATTGGCGGTTATAGTCCTCAGTCCACTTATAACCGGGCTGCAGCACCTCATGATTGGCTGAATGAATAACGGAAAAAAAGAGATACGGCTCGTCGCAGGTTAATCGATTTTGCCACTCGGCAAGAAGCCAGCTGGCATCTTCTCTATAGTTAATCGGGTCAAAGGGCTCAAGCCAAACGGTGATCAAACCATTGCACCCTACTCCAAGGCCCCACAGCAAATCGTTTTCCCAGCGGAAATCATATTCAATCAATTTGGGTGTATTGGAAGACAATACTTCCCGAGAATGCTCCAAAAGATCTGCCTCGACACAGCCGCCGCTCAGCATGCCTTCAATCTCACCGGTTTCATAGATTAGGCAGCGTGCGCCTTCTCTCCGGTAAGAGGACCCTTCAACCTTGACAATCGTGGCTAAAACAGCGCGAACCGATTCCTGAAAGCAGCGGGCGAGTCCGTTGTGAATATCCTTCATCTTTCGTCCACCTCCTAGTGCCTGACTTTATAAAATGAACAAAAGGCGGGCCTTCTCTGCAGCGAATCCGGAGAAAAGGTCACCACCATTTATTTTATTTCCTTACTGATTTGTTAAGTTCCACATTTTTTCGGCAGTAATCGGCAATTCATATCCTCGTATGCCGGTTGCATGTTTAATTGCATTAGAGATAGCGCCTGGAACAGGATCAAGGGCAATTTCTCCAACCGACTTTGCCCCAAGCGGCCCATTTGGGTCCGGCTCCTCGATAAAATCGACTTCAATCGGCGGTATATCTAAAGGTCCCGGCATGCGATAATCCAAAATCGAAGGATTCATTACTTTTCCTTCTTTGACTTTGAGCTCCTCCATCGTCACCCAGCCAATCCCTTGGGCGACAGCCCCCACAACCTGGCTTTTTGCTCTGACACGGTTGATGATGATGCCAGAATCATGAACGGCCCAATATCCGGTAACTGTCGTTTTTCCTGTATCCGGGTCTACTTCCACTTCAGCCACATGGGCAGCAAACGGATAGTTTGGAGACGGGTCGCCATAACTGGTTTGGTCCGGAAGCTCTGTATTTGGGACATACGTTGCCCGGACCGCCAACTCATCCCCCGCATTGGCGGAACGATATTGAATGGCTAACTCCTCGGCTGAAAAGATTTGATTACCGACCTGCACCCTTCCATTCGAAATGGATGCTTCACCATGATAGTGCGTAGAAGCAAATTCCAGCAATTTGTTTTTTAGCTGTTCTGCGGCTAACTTGACAGCATTGCCGCCCATCACCGTACTTCTTGAAGCCAGCGTGCCGATTCCAAACGGATAGCGGCCGGTGTCACCTGATTTCACGATAACCAAGCCATCCAAATCCAGCACTTTTTTAAAAATTTCAGTGTAGGTTTGTGTCATCCCTTGCCCCAGATCGATTTCCCCAGTTTCCACTTCAATTTCCCCACTGGCTTTTAAACGGGCCGTTGCTGTCGATCCGTCGAAACGGGGATCAATCGCGCGGAAGCCGGAAACGTGGTTGGCGAGGGCGATTCCCAGACCTTTATTGGCTGGAAGACTCTCGCGGCGGTTCCAGCCGGAAAGTTCTTTTACCCGCTCAATGCATTGATCCAGCTTGCATGTAGCCAATTTATACCCGTGGATCGTCGTTTCGCCTTCACGGACAATGTTCTTCATTCTTAGTTCAGCTGGGTCCATGGAAAGGCCTTCTGCCAGTTCATCAATGATGCTTTCGACGGCAAAAAGCATTTCGGCATTTCCAAAGCCCCTCATGCAGGTCGTTGGGCTAATATTGGTATAGCATAAATGCCCGACCGCTTTGATGTTCTGAAAATGGTAGACCGAATCAGGCCGGGTGCAGGCGGTAGCGACAATGTTGGGGCTCCAATAAACCCTTGCCCCTGCATTGGCGTAGACAACCGCATCCTTAAACACGAAGTTTCCGTCCTTGTCTGCCCCAATCTGCACATCCATAATCAGCGGCACACGAGGATGGGCCGTCATCATATCTTCCTTGCGGTCCAAGACGATTTTGATTGGCCGGTTTGCCGCTTTGCTTAAGGCGGCTGCAATCAAATGGACCTTTAGCACATATTTGGCACCAAACGATCCTCCGATTGGAGGGATGATGATCCTGACTTGGTCCTCTGGCAGCCCAAATGCTGCGGCATAGGTTTCCCGGGCGCGATAAGGAATATGGGAGCCCGCCCAGATTGTAATCCCGTCATCAGCCCAGTTTGCCAATGCAGCAATCGGCTCCAAATGCCCTTGGTAAATAGGATTAATGACAAACCGACCGCCGCGGACAATGTGGGCTTGTTTAGCTGCCTGATTGACATCCCCGCGTTCCACGTTGAGGAGCATGGGCTGATTGGTCTCTGTTTCCGGATGCAAAACAGGAGCACCGGGTTTTAGAGCTTCCTCTGACTCAAATACGGCAGGGAGCACTTCATAGTCCACTTGAATCGCCTTTAAGGCAGCTTCAGCTGCTTCCTTTGATTCTGCTGCAACCGCTGCAACTTCATCCCCAATAAACAGCACACGGTTTTCCGCTAGAATGTTCCAATCTTTTATCTTTGTCGGTCCAAAGGTATAGTTGGGCAAATCGCGGGCGGTGATCACCGCCTTAACACCTTGAATCTGTTTAGCAGCGGTAGTGTCAATGCGGACTATTCGGGCATGGGGGTGCGGGCTGCGCAGGATGGCACCGGCCAGCTGTCCAGGCAGATTCATATCATGAATATATTTGGTTTCGCCATTGATTTTTGAAATCGGGTCATGTGGAGAGCGTTTTGTCACGGTTATCGTTCCTCCCCGTTAACCACTTTTTCGGCAGCTTGGACGATGCTTTGGTATCCAGTGCAGCGGCAAAGATTATTTTTTAAAGCCTTTTTGACACTGCCTTCATACAAATCAGGCTGCTGCTTCCAAGCATAGAGAGTCGCCATGATTCCCGGTGTGCAAAATCCGCACTGTACACCGCCAGTTTCGACCATCGCTTCTGCAAGCGCCTGATAATCCTCCGTTTCACGCAGCCCCTCAATCGTTTGGATCTCTTTTCCGGCAGCGCTGGCCACCGGAATCAGGCATGAATTGACCGGCTTGCCATCCAAAATGACTGTGCAAGCGCCGCATTCTCCTGATCCGCAGCCGATTTTAGTCCCGGTCAGCTGCAATTCTTCTCTTATGTAATCAACAAGCGGCCTGGTGGGACTGCCATTTACTTGATATTCCCGGTCATTGATTCGTATTGTGAGCGTATCCTGTTCGTCCATGATGTTATCCTCCTTTTCTGACGCTAGGTGGTTAAAACGCCAGCTGCAAATATCTGCTCTGGAGAAAAACGCTTTGAAATCAACCCATCCTCCTGTAGATACTGCATAAAACTTTCAATTTGCTTCCAATTTTTTTCGATGCCATATGGCCAAACATCCGGTCCCAACAGTTCTGCGGATTGCTCCGCTGCTTCCCATAACCATGGGATAGAGGCGGCATTTTTTACTGTCTCGAATAAGTTTTGGACCGAGTCCGTTTTAACCTTATCCATTAAATCATATAAATTTTTCGGTAGGTCTGGATATTTTTCAACCGTTTCCTGTTTCAATGACACAAGGTGCATAATGGGGAACACGCCGTTTTTTTGATAATATTCCCGTTCATCCTGCCAAACATCAGGCAGCAAACGGCGAATGGAGCCGCCTTTTCCTGACCTTGGAAAATACGTTTCCGGAGGGCGCCTGGCCGACATAATCGCATCGACTTCTCCTGATAGAAGGGCTTCAAAAAGATCATCCGATTGGGATCGTTTAGCTGGAGTTTCCACGGGAATCCGCTCCGGCCTGAAGGTTACCCAGTTTATTTCCTCCGCAGGGACATTCCATTCATGTCTAAAATAAGCCCTGATCCAGACCGCAGCCGTCATTTGATATTCAGGCACACCGATGGTACGGTTCCGCAGCTGCTCCGGATGTGTAAACTCGCTGTCTGAGCGGACATACAGGGCATTATGCCGGAAGGACCTTGATAAAAATACGGGAATGGCCGTTAGTCTCGTCTCGCCTCGGTCTAAGCCGATTAAGTAGGAAGCCAGCGACATTTCTGCTATATCATAGCTGGCATGCGCCGCCTGGTTGGCGAAAATTTCTTCTACCATCGTGCTTTTCACTTCAAGGTCAAAGGATGGGAGAGAGGCTTGTCCAGTTAAGATAGGATTTGTCCGGTCACTATGGGACATTGCAATTGTCAGATGATTGCTCAAGATTAAAACCTCCAATTTCCCTTGTTACAAGGATTCATTTAAAGATAATACTTCTGTTATGGCTTTTTTCACAAACACCTTCACCATGGCACGCCGGTATTCGGCACTTGCCCGTATATCGGAAATCGGCTGGCAGTTTTCTGCGTACCATTCAGCGATGCGATCCAGCTGATCAGTGGTCAGTGTTCCATCCAATCTATCCGTCAAGTCCTTCAGAACCATCGGTTTGTAATGGGCGGCTCCAATCGCAATTTGGGCAAGTTCGATTTTGCTGGTTGTCCCTTTCACCAAGGCAGCAACGGAAACAAGAGAGATATCCGTTCCGCCGCGCTGGTCATGCCGCAAAAAGGTTTGCGGCACGCCAAGGGACTCCTTAGGAATGAGTACGGAAAGGATCATTTCATTTTGGGCTAATTGGGTTTTCTTTGGACCCGTAATTATTTCGTCAAAGGGCAGGATTCTAACTCCGTTCGGGCTGGCAATCTTGATTCTTGCCTGATAGGCAGCAAGCGGGACAATCATGTCCCCGGCTGGTGAAGCATTGGCAATATTTCCGCCGATCGATGCGCGGTTTTGAATCTGCCATCCGCCAACTACCCGTGCCGCCTTCTGAAGGGCAGGCAATGGCTGAAGAACCGGGCTTTGCCAGATTTCTGCCGCTGTCACAGCCGCCCCGACTTCGATGCCTTCATCGGTTCTTTCAATCTTCTTCAATTCAGAAAGGTTTTGAATATCCAGCCAGTGATCAGACTGGCTGAATTCGGTTTGTCTTGTTGTTAATTGAACAAATAAATCTGTACCGCCACAAACAATCTTGGGGCTTTTTTCTTCTAGGATTTTTATGGCTTCTTCTACGCTCTGTGGCCGATACCAACCCATTTTTTGCACCGCCTATTCCATCACTGTTGTTAAATCTTTTACCCATGCTTTAGTTTTTAACGGCTCTATCGTTACAACAGATTCATCTTCGGCTCTTGTACTGCACAAAAAGGCTACTTTTCCATCCACCTGGGCCATACATTCCTTACAGGCGTTTGCCGACCGGCAGGAATAGCGGACAGACAGAGAGGGGTCAATATGTTCCCGAATCCAAAAAATTCCGTCAAGCAGGCTCATTCCTTCCACAAATGGAACCTCATATTCCACTAAGTCCCGATTTGTTTCCGAATCGCCCCGTACCACATTTAATTTAATTTTAGCCATTTTTGAGACACTCCTTTCATTGCTCGCTTATTTTCCGTTGAGTTCAATTTGGCTGAATTCCCACTCGTGGTCTTGGTTCAATGTAAAGCTTGAGCTTACTGCAGCTTCCTGCTGTTCAGGATAATCCAGTCTTGTATGGGCTCCGCGTGATTCTTTTCGGGCAATCGCCCCTTTAATAATGGCATCCCCAAGAAGAGTCATGTTGTAAGCTTCTAATTTTTCCACGGCAGCAAGGGCGTATTTTCCTTGTTTGGCCAACGCGAATTCTTTGCATTCCTTTTGCAGGTCCTTAATTTTGGATTGGGCATCGGCTAATAATTCCTCTGACCGCAATGGACCGGCCTCATCCCACATTAACTTCTGGATCCGGCGCCGGAATTCCAGTGTCGCTGTTTCGTCTTTTGCCACTTGTTTTGGATGCCAGAATTGCTGAAGCTTTTCCCATTCTGTTTCAAGCTCTTGTTTTACCAGATCATCAAATTTTTCATTAGAAGAAGCTCCCGCTGTTTCTCCGGCAATTCGTCCTGTTACGAGGGCCTCGGTAATGGCGTTACCCGACAGCCTGTTGGCACCGTGCATTCCATAGATCAATTCGCCGCAGGCAAGCAGTCCTTCAACCGATGTATTCATCTCTTTGTCCACGCGGACACCGCCCAGCATGAAATGGGCCATTGGGGCGACCTCTACCATTTCCTTCGTTAAATCCACGCCCTGTGAGCGCAGAATATCGATGACCGGACCGAATCCTTCGCGCAGCTTTTCTTCAGGAACCATGGTGAAATCTAAATAAGCGCCGCCATGAGGAGTTCCACGGCCTGCTTCCACTTCTTTAAAAATGGCATAGCTGGTCATATCTCTTGTGGCCGTATACTTGCCAGCAACCTCGCCGGCATACCGGTTCATGAATTCTTCCTGTTCCCCATTTAACAATCTTCCTCCAAGCTTATAGCGGAATGGGTCCCACATGATGGGGTCAATACCGACAAGAGGAGGGAAGAGGTGGGCGATTGGGAAAAACTGCACCATTTCCATGTCGCGCAGTTCAGCTCCTGCTTCTGCAGCCAAGATAAAGCCATCGCCGGTCATGTTGGCGGAAGCACTGTTCCGTTCATATATTTCGGTCAAGCCGCCGGTTGCCAGAATGACACTGGAAGCAGAAATGCTGACCGGCACCATTTCTTCCATAGAAAAACCTACTGCGCCGATGACCTTCCCTTGATGGCGGACGAGCCGTGTGATCATGACATTTTTCAACCGGTTAATTTTTTCATCTTTCCAAATGGCTTTTCTTAATCCATTGGAGGTAGCGCCGCCTGTGTTCAGGATATCGACATACACGCAGCGTTTACGGGAATGGCCAGGGGATACGACCTGGGACCGTTTTCCGTCAGGAGTTCTGGCCCAGCGGACGCCATAGCCTTCGACTTCGCGGATGACATCAGGGCCCCGTTCGACAATGACTCTGACAATTTCCGGATCGCCCAAGCCGCGGCTGCCTTCCATCGTATCGTTAAAATGAATTTCCGGATTGTCCTCCTCCTGCTCACCTAGGGCAACGGCAACGGTCATTTGCGCAAGAATGGTCGCACCGCCACGACCGATTAAGCTTTTGTCTGCGATGATGACATTGGCACCTTTATCAGCGGCTGCTCTTGCTGCCATCATTCCTGCAGCGCCTGAGCCTATTACCAATACATCAGTGCTGTAATTTTGTTGTTCCATCATTTTTTCGCTCCCAATCTCTGTTATTTTGTTTCACCTATTGAACGTACGGAGATTCCTGATTCTTCCAGTGTCTTTCTGATTTTTTGAGCAAATGTAAGGGCATGGGGGCCATCGCCGTGAATGCAGACTGTTTCTGCCAGGATTTCAATATCGGCACCTTGTCTAGTCATGACCTTCCGCTCATTCACCATCCGGACCACCTGCCCAGTGGCATCATCATCATTGGTAATCATGGAATCCGGCTGGCGTCTGGAAGTCAGCGAACCGTCCTGCTGGTAGGTGCGGTCTGCAAAAACCTCGCTGGCAGTGCGCAGCCCCGCTTTTTCTCCGGCTTTAATCAATTCGCTATTGGCCAGGCCAAATAGAATTAATTCAGGGTCAACCTTGTATACGGCATGTGCGATGGCCTCCGATAATTCTCTGTTTTTGGCGGCCATATTATACAGGGCGCCATGTGCTTTGACATGCTGGATTTTCCCGCCCTCCGCTTTAACAAAAGCGGACAAGGCGCCGATTTGATAGACGACAATGTCATAGGCTTCTTGTGGGGAGATGTCCATATTTCTTCTTCCAAAACCGATTAAGTCTTGCAGCCCGGGATGGACACCAATCCCAACGCCATTTTCCAAAGCAAGGCGGACGGTTTTGCGCATTGTGGCAGGATCCCCTGCATGGAAACCGCAAGCGATATTGGCAGAGGTCACATATTTTAAAATTTCTGCATCTGTTCCTAATACATAAGCACCAAAGCTTTCACCCATATCACAGTTAATATCAATGACTGTCATTTGAAACAACCTCCATTTTTTTTAATAATTGGTTAATGCCATATTGGATAATTCTCATATCTCGTTCTCGGTTTATGTAGAGTTCCTGTGCCTTCTTAAGGGAAATTTCTTCAAAGTAAACTTCACTTCCCAGGCTTAATTGAGCCATAATTGGCAGGTCAACAGAAACGACATGGGCAATTTTGGGGTACCCGCCCGTTGTTTGGTGATCAGCCATTAGGACGATCGGCTGGCCGTTTGCAGGGACCTGGACGGTTCCAAACGACACGGCTTCGGACAGCATTTCCTGCTGTTCGCTTAAAACAATGGGAGGACCTTCTAATCGGTAGCCCATCCTGTCCGACTGCGGCAATACTTTAAAGGGAGCGCTGAAAAATAAATCCTGGCTTTCCTTCGTAAATAAGTGAAAATTAGTCCCTTTGGTTACCCGAATGACCGGATTTTTTGCAAAATTTGGCCGCATCTGTGCAGCGATTGTTTGTGAAGCAGAAACAAATGGTTTTTGTTCATTTTTAAACGGATAGTGCAAAATCGATTGGCTTAAGGATGTGGACCTTCTTAATTCTAAAACATCACCTGCCTTTAATGCCCGTCCTTCGAAACCGCCAATTCCTGCGCGCAGGTAGGTGGAGCGGCTGCCCATCTGCTTGTCGATGCCAAAGCCTCCGGCCACAGCAAGATATGCCCTGGCACCGGACTTTGCCGGTCCCATTTTAAGAATGCTCCCGGCCTGAATCAAAACAGGTCTCCATAACGGCACCTCATAACCATCGATAGATGCAGAAAAATCCCCGCCGCAAATCGCGATTAAGGTGTTGGACTCAAAGTAGATGGTCGGCCCTAATAGGGTCATTTCAAGTGCTGCCTCATCCTGTGCATTGCCCGCCAGGATATTGGCCAGTCTCAATGACAAAGGATCCATTGAACCGCTCTCAATAATGCCATATTTCTGATAGCCCTTTCGTCCAAGGTCTTGAATGGTTAAGAGCATGCCAGGTTTGATTATTTTGATACTCATCTCTCTACCTCCAGCAGCTCCTGATACTCCTCAAGCGAAATCGGTTTAAACTTGATGACATTTCCCGTTTTCAACAGTGTCGGCGGGTTTTGCTCCGGCCGAAACAACCGGATGGGGGTTCGGCCGATTAACTGCCAGCCTCCAGGGGTTGAAATGGGGTAGACCCCAGTTTGCATGCCGGCAATGCCAACCGTGCCCTCGGGAATTTCGAGTCTGGGTGTTTCCCGTCTAGGAGCGGCTATTTTTTCTGATAACCCGCCTAAATAAGGGAAACCAGGGGCAAAACCAATCATGTAGGTTAAATAAGACCCTGCGGAATGGATCTGGATCACCTCTTCAGGTGTAAGCTGATTATGCTCTGCAACAAAATCAAGATCGGGTCCAAATTCCCCGCCATAGCATACGGGAATCTCTACGACTTCTGGTTGTTGGCCAGCTGAAGTCTCGAGCCCCTTGATGATTTTATCCAGTTGGTTTGCCATGAATTCATAGGGGCTTAAGCTGTCATCCGCCATTGTTGCGGCTTGAACGATATCGTAATAAATGGTTACATTCGTAAATGCCGGGACAAATTCAACCACCCCAGGAGGCGGATCGTTTTCTATGTATCGGGAAAGTTCCTGGACCTTTTCGTGTGTTTCCACGTTCACTTCGCTGCCAAACCGGACCATAATGGCGGAATCCCCTAATGGTTCCATGCTTGTGTACTCCATATAATCACATCCCCACGTGATGTCGTTAAAAGAAAGGCTGCACCTTCATTGATTCACTGTGAACAACTGTTCTTAGTCTTTCTTTCTTAAAAAATAATCATCCTAGAAACCGTTAAGCTCTAAAAATGGAATTAGAACGATTGGCCTGGAAATGAATCCAGGGCCGATCGTTCTAACGAAACAATATTGATTCGCCAGCCTCTTTAAGGCAGCAGGGATAAATCGACTGCATCCTTAAAGGAAACTTCTTTATTGATGATTCCTAATTGCATGGAGGCCTTATTAACTAAATCGACCCCATCTTCGGTAATTTTTAGACCATCTGGTACAGTAGAAAGCTGGCTGGAAATCGCCTTTTCTAAAATTTCTGGCGAGTATTCCTTAAATTCACTTTGCATAACATCCACAGCTGTTTTTGGATCTTCTTTCCCTTTTTCCTCAAGAACCTTTAGGAAAGTTTTCATAGCGTCTTTATTTTTGCCGACCCAATCCTCTTTTGCCATCACGATAATTCCCGGGTAATCAAATTTTGGTTCGTAAAGAACACGGTATTTTCCTCCAGAGACCATTTCAGATAGGGCAGGTTCTGCTATCATACCGCCAGCCACCTGTCCGCCTTCGATGGAAGCAAGCATACTGGAGCCGCTTCCTCCGGCGACAATTTTTACATCTTTTTCAGGATCTAATCCTTCTTTTTCTAATCCCATCCGCAAGCCTGTATCAGACAGCGTGCCAGGCTTTGTTACCGCAAGTGTTGAGCCTTTTACATCTTTTAAGCTGTCAAAACCGGCATCATTTTTAACCACTAATGAATAGCCAAAGCCGTTTTGCAGGGCACCATAGGCTTTTACTTTTAAATTATTATTGCGAAGTTTTAACACATGCTCCATTGAAGCAAGGTTAACATCGATGCTGCCGCCAACAAGAGCTTGTACTGCATCAGATCCTGCTGTAAAGCAAACTTTTTCAACGTTTAATCCGGCTTCTTGAAAAGAGCCGTCATTAATGCCCATTTGGCCAAGCAATGGGGTGATGCCGCCGCAAACCATGCCAAGCTTAATGGTTGTTTTTTCTTTTCCGCCTTGCTGATCGTCGGTTTTGCTGTCGTCATCTTGTGCATTATTGTTTCCGCAAGCTGACAAAATCAGCATGAATGCACTTAATAAGGTGATAAACCATAATTTTTTTTCCTTGAATCGTTTCAAAACAGTCAACCTCCATATGCTGTACTTTGCTTATCGGTGTTTTAATAACCTTTTTTCTAACTGTATGATAAATTGCTCCAAAATCACGGCAATTATCATGATTAATACTAATCCGGTAAATACCCCGGTAATGTCAAGCAGGCTTGATGAGTAGGTGATGTAATAGCCGAGCCCTTGGTTAGAACCAACTAGTTCCGCAATGACCGCTCCAATTAATGCCATCCCGATATTGAGCCGAAGGCTGTTTAAGATCCAAACGGTAATCGAAGGGAGGATGACCCAAGTCAGGACCTTCATTTTGCCTGCCTTATAGGTCTTCATCATATCAATCAAGTCATGGTCCATATTTTTTATGCCCTCATAAGCGTTATAGAGAGCCACGAATACGACCATGGCAATAACCATTATGATTTTTGATGTCATCCCAATGCCGAACCATACAACAAAAAGCGGCGCTAACGCTACACGCGGAAGACTGTAAAGGGCCATGATATAGGGTGAAAGCCATTTATCAATTTTTCCGCTTAGCGCTAATAAGATCCCTGCCAAGGTTCCAATGACCATTCCAATCGCCAGTCCGATTAAAGCTTCCTGGAGGGTAAAGCTCACATGAAACCATAAATCTCCTGATACGGCCAATTCATAGATCCGTTTAATAATGGCAGAAGGCTTGCTCAGCCAAAATTCATTGAACAGCCTGCCGGATAGCCCCTCCCAAAGCCCAAGGATGATGATCCCTACTATTATTCTTCCGATGGCTGTGGATAATTTTTCTTTTCGGAGATACCCTTTATATTGCTTTTGTGCAATATCATCTGAATAATCTGAAACAGATGGATTCACTTTTGCTGAATTGGATGCGCTCATTACCTGCTAACCTCGCTTTCCTTGTGGATGTCAGCTAATGATTCCCAAATTTCCCGCTGGATTTCTTTAAAGCGGGAATCAAAGCGGATATCGTAGAATGGGCGGGGCCTTTCCAAAGGCACTTTAAATTCTGCTTTAATGGTTCCTGGCCTTCCAGACATGACCACTACACGGTCGGACAAGGCGATGGCTTCTTCGATATCATGTGTAATGAATAAAACACTTTTGCCTACCCGTTCCCACATTTTAATAAATTCTTCTCCGATCGTTACTCTTGTTTGGGCATCAAGCGGACCGAACGGCTCATCCATCAGATAGAGGGAAGGATCGTGGGCAAATGCCCGGGCTAATGCAACCCTTTTTCGCATTCCCCCTGATAGCTGTTTGGGATAAAATTGTTCAAAGCCTTCGAGACCCACCATTTGGATTAGGTCTTTTGCCCGCTCTTCTTGTTCCTGAGTGGACTTATTGGCAATTGCGAGTGGAAGGCGGACATTGTCAAAGACGGATTTCCAAGGAAGCAAAGCATCATTTTGAAAAACCATTCCGATGCTTTCCGGCACATCCTTGATTTCCTTGCCATCAAGCAAGGCTTGCCCTTCGGATGGCTTGAGCAATCCTGAAACCACCTTTAATAAGGTGGATTTTCCACATCCGCTTGGGCCCACGACAGATACAAATTCCCCGTTCTTTACTGTTAAATTGACTTTTGATACGGCCAGAGTACTTTGGCCTTTGGTTGAATACCTGACAGACAAGTCAGATAATTTAAGTTTCAAATTTTCACTCATTCTGTCTTTCTCCTTAGTAGAGGAACTCGTAACAAAAATAGCATTATTCCTAGTTTTTTTGTCGGATATATGAAAAATGTACCAAGCCACTCCCATGTTGTCAATAAAAAAATTTTATTGCTTTAAAACAATAAAAAGCATCAATAACCACCTATCCTTATTTTGCAATATAAATAACGAATCATGCTAGCTTTTGCAAAAGAACCCAAAAAGGAATTCCTTTGGATGGGCAATGCGTTAAAGCGGCGGGGGACAGGCCCCCGGCACGGTGATGTGTTAAAGGGGATCACTATTTTGCTGTTTTTTGGTTCGGGGTTAGTGATATAATAGACAATAAATCTTTTGTATCTGGCTTGTTAAAGGAAGGTATGTATGGGCGAGGAGAATATTACGAGGATTCACTTAGATGGCAAGGAATATATTTTGATAGGGACGGCACATGTTTCGAAGAACAGCGCGGAGCAGGTGAAGCAGGTGATTGAGGCAGAACAGCCGGATTCGGTCTGTATCGAATTGGACGAGCAGCGTTACCAGGCTATTTCTGAGGGAAGTAAATGGAAAGAAATGGATATCATTCAGGTGATTAAGGAAAAGAAGGCCTCGCTTTTGCTGATGAATCTGGCCATCTCCTCTTTTCAAAACCGCATGGCCAATCAGCTCAATATCAGGGCAGGGTCGGAAATGATTCAAGGAATCCAATCCGCAAAGGAAATTGGCGCCCATCTGGTGCTGGCTGACCGGAACATCCAAATCACTTTTTCGAGAATTTGGGGCAATCTTGGCTTCTGGGGGAAAGCAAACCTTCTTACCTCAGTCATCGCCGGCATCTTCAGCAAAGAAAGCATCACAGAAGAAGAGCTGGAAAAGATGAAGGAACAGGATACGATTAACGCAATGCTGAATGAATTTACCGAAAGTTTTCCTCGGTTGAAGACGCCGTTAATCAATGAACGGGACCAGTATCTTGCACAAAAAATTAAGGAAGCCCCTGGTGAAAAAATTGTGGCGGTTTTAGGAGCAGCCCACGTTCCTGGCATTACGGAAGAAATTAAAAAGGAACAGGATTTGCAACGATTGACGGCGCTGCCGCCTAAATCTGTTGTTCCGAAAATTATTGGCTGGAGCCTGCCCATTCTGATTATCGCCATGATTGTGTATATCTTTATTGCGAGCCCATCCGCAGGCTTCGACCAGACCATCAGCTGGATTTTATGGAACGGATCATTTGCTGCTTTGGGGGCGGCCATCGCATTGGGCCATCCGCTCACCATCTTGACCGCCTTTGTGGCGGCACCGATTACCACCTTGCACCCGCTTTTGGCAGCCGGCTGGTTTGCCGGATTAGCCCAAGCGTATATTCGCAGGCCAAGTGTACAGGACTTTGAAACTCTGTCAAAGGATGTTTTTACCGTAAAAGGATTCTGGCGGAACAAGGTCAGCCGGATTTTACTGATTGTCGTTTTGTGCAACTTGGGCACAACCATTGGATTATTCATCGGCGGAACAGACGTCATCAAAACATTTTTAGAGAATTTATAAGATTGAAAGGATGAAAACTCGTTTTCATCCTTTTTTTTGAAGGAAATGGAGGGCACTAAGACTATGGGAAAAATAAGAATGGTACATAAAGAAGACTTGCCTGAACTAATCGCCATTGAGCAGCTTTGTTTTGAAAAAGAGGAGGCCGCCACGGAAAGGGCGTTTGAAGAAAGGATTCAACTTATTTCGGATAGTTTTTTTGTGGCTGAGGAGGGCGATGAAATTGTCGGTCTGGTCAATGGACCAGTCCTTGAAACGGAATACATAACGGATGACGTATTTAGCAAAATAAAACCCAATCCAGCATCAGGAGGCCATCAAAGCATATTAGGGTTGGCTGTGCTGCCGGCCTGCCAAAACAAAGGAATCGCTGCAGCGCTGTTGGCTCATTTGGAGGCACAGGCAAGTGCGAAAGGACGTGAAACCGTTACGCTTACATGCAAGAAGAATCTAGTTGGATTTTATGAAAAGCATGGTTATGTGAACAAAGGTGTATCCAGTTCCAACCATGGCGGCGCCGCCTGGTTCAATATGGTAAAATGGCTTTCGTGATAATGAACTAGCGGTATTTTGGCGGATCCTGGACAAGGGCCGTAAGCGCCAATTGGTAATAGGAGGCAAACTTCCATTTGCATTTTTGATAAAACAATAGACATTTTTTAAGAGAAGATCACATCAAATGATTTTCTCTTTTTATTTTTAAAAAGACGGAAAACAGGGAGACTCCCTATTGATTGTTATATCAGCTGTCGATATAATATAACTGTAGACGATATATCGTCATCCGTAATAGTTAAGAGGTGCTGAAGAATGAAGGACACAACCGAACATGCTGCATTGACGGAAGCAGTTTATTATATTCTTTTATCCCTCCACGAGCCGATGCATGGTTATGGCATTATGCAAAATATAAAGGAACTGAGCGGCGGACGGGTAGTGCTTGGAGCTGGCACATTGTACGGAGCTATTAATACTCTGCTGGATAAAGGGTGGATAGAGCCTGTTCCGGGAGAAGAAAATTCGCGAAAAAAAGAGTATGTCATCACTGATTTGGGCAAATCCATCGTTAAATGGGAACTTCAAAGGTTAAACGAGCTTATTAAAAATGGCATTGAGATTGCTGGAGGTTGACTGATATGAAGCATATTATCAGAAAAGCGTTTTTTGATTTCGAGAAGGAAGAAAAGTTTTTAAATGAAATGTCAGCGAACGGATTCGCTTTAACCGATTATTCGTGGTGCAAATATATATTTGAGGATGCTCCAAAGGATGAATACATTTACAGGATTGAATTGCTTGGACACCCGATGGACCATCAGGAAAGCCGAGATTATCTTCAATTTATGGAGGAAACGGGGGCAGAACTGGTTACCTCCTATAATAAACGCTGGATTTATTTTAGGAGGAAAGCAGCAGACGGTGAATTTGCCATCTACTCAGACATTGATTCCAAATTAAACCACTATAACAGAATCCTAATCCTTTTCTGGGCAGCCGCTGGACTTAATCTCTTTGTCGGACTCATCAACTTGCTCTTAGGCGCTTTCACTGCATCAATAAGCAGACCGCCAATCAACAGCTACGTATCCCTTATCTCATTTTCCATATTCATCTTAATTCTGCTATTCCTAATCATACCTTTAAACAAAAAAATAAAAGGCCTAAAAACCGAAAAGGAAATTCATGAATAGGGGGACAGTCCCCCAGCGCATTAATGCTTTAGCAGAGTGGGGGACTGTCCCCCGGTTCGCTAAAGCAATGCTGTTATTTTTTCTTCGATGTATTGGTTGATGAGGAGGTTTTGTTTTAGTGATAGGGAAATATAGTCAGGGCTGCCTGGCCCGTGCTGAATGTATAAGTCTAATAGTTGTGTTTTGGTGGTGGCTATTTCCTTTAATAATTTGATGTTTTCGTTTGGATGATTTTCGTTGGTCTCCATGGTACACCTCTTAGAGCAT
Organism: Neobacillus muris; assembly: GCF_943193175.1. Classification (GTDB taxonomy): domain Bacteria; phylum Bacillota; class Bacilli; order Bacillales; family Cytobacillaceae; genus Neobacillus; species Neobacillus muris. The sequence goes on along the minus strand of NZ_CALPDF010000001.1, from coordinate 73,028 downwards.
TTTTGTAGGTTGAAAATAAACTTTTCTTATCGTACCATGGCTTATTTTTAAACGGAATGTACCAGAGGAAAATAACAATTTTCAAAAAAATCCTAAATGATAGCAAAAAAATAATTTCTGGATTCTGGCCTGGAAGAAACCAAGAAATAGTGTTGAATTTGGTTAGGACATGTTATTTTGTCATAATTTTATCTGAAAAAGTAAAATAATTTCGGCATTTCAGAATGATAGGTTTACTGAATAATTGTCCGTGCACCACATTATAAAATTCATTCATTCTTCATCTTCCCCCTCGGTTTCATTCTCTTCTGCCTCTTGTACTTTCGTTTCCTGGATTTTCTCATCCAGCAGTTCATAGGCGTTCATCCGCATTTTGGCGCAGCTGATCAGTTGGTCCATGATTTGCAAAAAACTGTCATAGTCAAGATTATTTTCACTGCAGCCTTTAATTAAATGAATAAAATCATGCTGCAGCATTCCATAGCCTTTCTCAAAAGCGTTTGGATCCATAGTTAAAAAATACTCCTCATCCACAACAAATTCATTCATTACCTTCTTCGTTAAATGCTCCTTCGTCACTTGAATAGCCTTCTTCTCCTCCTCACTGTAATGCTGCTCATCCTCATAGACAGAACAAAGCGTCAAATAAATATCTTCAAGCAATTTAGTTGGGGCCAAATAATTTAAATCCATGCCGCTTCATCCTCCTTAATAAATTGGGCACAGCCGTTACGCCCTCTTAGAACTCAATTCATTAATTTCCCCTAAACTCGGGCATTTATGTATGGGGACAGTCCCCCGCCCAAGTACCGCTTTAACGTGCTGGGGGACTGACCCCAACTGACCTTGACTTCTGAAAATATTCAAGTAAAATGTAAGTAAAAAAGTTTACTTGGGTGTTTTTTGTTTTTTATGGGTGGATTTTTATTTTGGGAGGTTGCAGGGAATGGCGACGATTAAGGATATTGCGAAAGAATCGGGCTTTTCTATTTCTACCGTTTCTCGTGTGCTAAATAATGATCCGGGGCTTTCTGTTCCGGATGAAACGCGTGAAAAGATTTTTGAGGTGGCGGATAGATTAAACTATAGAAGGAAAACGGTAAGACCGTTAGTCAAGAACATCGCCTTGTTGTATTGGCTGACGGACCAGGAGGAACTCGAAGACGTTTATTTTAAATCCATGAGGCTGGAGCTCGAAAAATTAGCTGAAAAATATAACGTTGAGCTGACGACCTATAAAATTTCGGATGGGATTCATCAAATACCTGGAAATATCGAAGGCTTTATCGCAGTAGGAGCCTTCTCCGAGAAGGAATTGAAGCACCTGAAAAGCCTTACTGCCAATGGGGTCTTTATTGAAACGACTCCAGACCCCAACCAGTATGATTCTGTAAGGCCAGATTTAGCGCAATTGACTAAACGGACCGTGGACTTTTTTCTGGAAAGAGGCCATAAACAAATCGGGTTTATTGGGGGAACGTATCATAATCCCAATACGGATCAGGATGAAATGGACTTGCGCGAACAAACATTTCGGTCTTATATGAAGGAAAAAGGCCTTTTAAAAGAACAATGTATTTTTAGCCGCAGGGGGTTCTCCGTAGATACTGGTTATGACTTGATGTCACGGGCCATCGATAAGCTGGGAGACAATCTTCCTACCGCCTTTTTTATTGCAGCTGACCCGATAGCGGTAGGCTGCCTTCAAGCCTTGAACGAAAAGGGGATAGCCATTCCAGGCCGCGTCAGCGTGGTAAGCGTTAATAATATTAGCGTGGCCAAATACGTATCACCGCCGCTCACAACCTTCCATATTGATACAAAAGAACTTTGTAGAAATGCGATGGAATTGTTGCTCGAGCAAATCTTAGGCAAAAGAAAAATTGTGAAAACACTATACCTGGGAGCCGAATTAGTGATCAGGAAAAGTGCTAATTAACCGCGAAAAAATAATTACTAAAAAATATTTCTCTTTTACTAAAATATTTTTACTAAAATTGTTTACAAATCTTCAGTAAAATTATAAGATATGACTGTAAGCGTTTTACTAAAATTCACGGAGGAAAAGACATGAAAAAACTTACATCCTTATTAAGTATAGTTTTAATAGGAGTTTTACTTCTTACGGCATGTGGTTCCGGCGGTTCTAATGGCGCTGAGAAAAAAGGAAATGGTGAAGTGACCATTTGGGCAACCAACATCAACGTTCCTGTTTTAGAACAGGCAGCCAAGGAATACCAAAAAGATCATAAAGACTTTAAGGTAAAAGTAGTGGAAATGGCGAACGATGACATTCGTTCCAAAATGGTTACAGGCCTTCAAGCTGGCGGAAAAGGTCTTCCAGATGCAGCGTTGTTAGTAGACGATGGCTTAACTGGATGGCTAGAAAGTTTTCCTAACTCTTTTGTAAACCTATCCGAAAAAGAAGGATTTACTGATATTACAAAGGATTTCCCTAAATATAAGATTGACAGTATTTCAAAAGATGGAGATGTATACGCTTTCCCGTTTGATGCAGGCCCAGTAGGTGTATTCTACCGCAAAGATATCTTTGAAAAAGCCGGCGTTGACCCGGCCGCCATCAAAACTTGGGATGACTACATTGCTGCTGGTAAAGTGATCAAAGAAAAAACTGGCACGAACATGTTAAGTTACGACTCCAATGATTCAACCGTCTTCACGATCCTTTTGAGCCAGCAAGGCTTTGGCTATTACAGCAAGGATGGCAAGACGACCATTGGAACAAAAGAATCGCAAAATGCTGCGAACGTCTTCAAACAGCTTGCAGACAATAAAACACTGCTTGGCACACCAGGATGGAATGCGTGGGTAACCTCTTTATCTGACAGCCAAACAGCTACTGCCATCGCAGGCGGCTGGTTAGTGGGGACCATTCAGCAGCAATTGCCTGATCAAAAAGGCAAATGGGGCGTAATGGAACTGCCTGCATTCGAACCAGGCGGCAGCCAATCAGCTAACCAGGGCGGAAGTTCCTTTGCTATCTCGAAAAACAGCCCGAACGTAGACGAAGCCTATGACTTCTTGAAATTCTTCAGCACTGACTTTAAGATGCAGGAATTGGCCATGGACGGCGGTTTATTCCCAAGCTACCTGCCTGTATACGAATCTGATTTATTCTCTAAACCATTAGAGTATTTCAACAATGAGCCAGTATGGACATTCTTTGCGAATCAAATGGAAAAAATCCCATCTGTGTTCTATACAACCAATGATAACTTAGCTCGTGATGAAATCATCAAAGTGCAATCGGAGATCACGACAGGAAAAGATGTTAAGAAATCACTTGACGATGCAAGCGAACGTTTGAAAAATCGTGAAAAATAAAAAGTAGGAAGCTAATCATGGGTTAACAAGGGAGAGGAATTAGCTCTTGTTAACCCATTTGATTAAAGAAATCTCAACTCGATAAGGGGAGAAAGCTATGTCGAAAAAATTAATCCCTTACTTTTTTCTAGGACCAGCTCTTTTGTTATTTATTTGTTTCACCGTTTATCCTGTCATTTCTTCCCTCATCCTTAGCTTCCAGACCCAGGAAGCGGGGCAGTATGTCTTTACGGGATTGGACAACTATATCCGGTTAATGAAAGATACCATTTTTCTAAAAGCTTTATCTAATACATTCATTATCTTAATTATTCAAGTTCCTATTATGCTATTCTTGGCGCTTCTATTAGCAAGTGCCCTTAACAGTCAATTACTAAAGCTGCGCGGCATCTTTAGGGTCGGATTTTTTATGCCGGCTGTCACATCACTTGTTGCTTACTCCATCTTGTTCTCCGTCATGCTGCAGGATACTGGGGTAATCAATCGGTTCTTAGGATTTTTAGGCGTCGACCAGATTCGCTGGCTTTCAGATGCCTTTTGGGCAAAAGTATCCATTATTCTCGCCATGACATGGAGATGGACGGGATACAATATGGTCATTTATTTAGCCGCCATGCAAAATATTTCTGAAGAATTATATGAAGCTGCCTCACTAGATGGAGCAGGTAAAATCAAGCAATTTTTCTATATTACCGTTCCGCAATTAAAGCCGGTAATCTTGTTTACTGCCATCATTTCAACCATTTCAACCTTGCAGCTATTCGATGAGCCTTATAACCTGACAAATGGCGGTCCATCAGATGCGACAATGACATTAGGGTTGTATATCTTTAAAAACGGCTTTGAATATTATGATTTTGGTTATGCATCAGCTATTGCCTATGTAGTTGTTATTATTGTAGCCATACTGTCGTTTATTCAGATGAAAGTGACAGGAGATGAGTAAGATGAGCAATAGTCTTAAACAGCGAAAGTTAACTAGCAAATTAGTATTATATATAACTTTATTGGCTGGGTTGGTTATATCGATTTTCCCGTTTTACTGGATGTTTGTTGGGTCGACGAACCACACCAGTAAAATGTTTACCAATCCGCCGACATTAACGTTTGGCGGCCAATTTTTAACGAACTTAACGAACTTGAATGATTCGATTGGAATTTATCGGGTTTTGTTTAACTCCTTGTTTGTTTCATTGGTCTATGTCCTGCTTGCTTTAATCGTGAATACGATGGCTGCCTATGCGCTGTCTAAATTCGAATTTAAGGGGCAAAAAACGATTTTTATGATACTGATCGTTTCTATGATGATTCCGTATCAAGCAACGATGATTCCCTTGTTTAAATTAATGGCCAATTTCAATTTCTTAAACACGTATTTTGCCTTGATTGTGCCATCGCTCTGCCTGCCGTTTGCGATTTTCTTAATGCGGCAGAATTTGCTGGCCTTCCCAACGGCTTTAATTGAAGCAGCCCGAATAGATGGTGCAGGTGAAATCCGGATTTTTCTAAGGATTGTTTTGCCATCCATGAAGCCGGCGTTAGCTGCGACAGCAATTTACTTGTTCATGGCGCAATGGAATAACTTTATGTGGCCGCTTGTTGCGACAACGTCTAATGATATGTATACGTTCCCTGTCGCTTTATCCAGCTTAATTGGGATTTCGATTATCGACTATGGACAAGTCATGACGGGGATTACCATTGCTACCATTCCAATTATTATTTTCTTTTTACTTTTACAAAAGCACTTCATTGCCGGAATGCTGGGCAGTTCTGTTAAGTAGCATAGGCAGGATGAATGGGAACCTTTTGCTGGCCTTGGCCGTTTTCCCATTGCCATTCTCCTATCGGGATTTTCAACGAACAGGGGGAAGATGAACGCTTATGGCTGAAATTCATCTTCCTGTTTTTTTATAAAAATGACGGTATAGAAGGAGACAACAATGCCTAAGAATGAGAAAACCTATATCACCAATGCTAACTTCATGCTGCATGGAGGAGACTATAATCCTGACCAGTGGCTGGACCGCCCTGATATATTGGCGGATGATATCAAATTAATGCAGCTCTCCCATACCAATACTTTTTCTGTCGGGATCTTTGCCTGGAGTGCACTGGAGCCTGAAGAAGGGGTATACAACTTTGAATGGTTAGATAAAATTTTCGAGGATATTTACCGAATTGGCGGACGTGTCATTTTGGCCACGCCGAGCGGAGCGCGTCCTGCCTGGATGTCGCAAAAATATCCGGAAGTGCTGCGGGTGAATGCGGCAAGAGTGAAGCAGCTGCATGGCGGACGTCATAATCACTGTTTTACTTCTCCGGTTTATCGTGAAAAAACACAGACCATCAATGGGCTGCTGGCGGAAAGATACGGCGGGCATCCGGCTTTGTTAATGTGGCATATTTCCAATGAATATGGCGGCGACTGCCATTGTGACTTGTGCCAAAATGCCTTTAGAGAATGGGTGAAGGTGAAGTATAACCATGATTTGAAGGCCGTTAATGATGCATGGTGGGGACCGTTCTGGAGCCACACATACTCGGATTGGTCCCAGATTGAATCGCCTTCACCTAATGGGGAAAGTATGGTTCACGGGCTGAACCTGGATTGGCGCCGGTTCGTTACCGATCAAACGATAGATTTTTTTGAAAATGAAATCGTTCCGTTAAAGAAAATCACACCGGATGTGCCGATTACCACGAATTTTATGGCGGATACGTTTGATTTGATTCCATTCCAAGGGCTGGATTACAGCAAGTTTGCTAAGCATGTGGATGTGGTCAGCTGGGACGCTTACCCAGCCTGGCACAATGATTGGGAAAGCACGGCTGATTTAGCGATGAAGGTGGGGTTCATTAATGATTTGTATCGCAGCCTCAAGCAGCAGCCATTTTTAACTATGGAAATGACGCCGAGTGCGGTGAACTGGCATCAGGTCAATAAAGCAAAACGGCCGGGCATGCATTTGCTGTCTGCCATGCAGATGGTGGCGCATGGATCAGACAGTGTGCTGTATTTCCAATGGCGCAAATCCCGCGGCTCCTCTGAAAAATTCCACGGGGCTGTGGTTGACCATGATAATAGTCCGGAAAACCGGGTGTTCCAAGAGGTCGCCAAGGTTGGAGTAACGTTAGAGAAATTAGCGGATGTGGTCGGAACTAACCGTCCATCTGATGTGGCGATTTTGTATGATTGGGACAGCAATTGGGCAATTAACGATGCACAGGGGTTTGGATTAGAATCGAAGCGTTATCCACAGACCCTGCAGCAGCATTATCGGACATTCTGGGAGAAAGATATTCCTGTCGATGTGATTACGAAGGATCAGGATTTTTCGAAGTATAAGCTATTAATCGTGCCGATGCTGTATTTAATGAGTGAAGACACGATTTCACAGTTAAAGACGTATGCGGCAGAAGGCGGCACCCTGGTGATGACCTATATCAGCGGCCTTGTAAATGAACATGATTTAACGTATTTAGGCGGTTGGCACAAGGACCTTCAGGAGATTTTTGGCATTAAGCCAGTGGAAACGGATACGTTATATCCAAAGGATCGGAATGCGGTAATGTTCCGTCAGAAATCTTATGAGTTAAAAGACTATGCTACGGTCATTGAGGTAAACGGGGCCAATGTGGAAGGTGTTTATGAGGATGATTTCTATGCAAACACTCCAGCACTTACCAGCCATTCGTACGGTCAAGGAAAAGCGTACTACATTGGCGGGCGCTTAGAGGATGATTTCCAAAGAGATTTCTATCAAGAATTAATAGACGAATTGGTTCTTGAATCGGCATCTGATGTAAAACATGGCAGAGGCGTTTCAGTCCAAGCCAGACACGCATCAGAAAAAGACTATCTCTTCCTCATGAACTTCACAGAACAAAGCCAGCCAGTATCACTTGGTTCGGCCGTAACCGACGCACTCACAGGGGAACAGCTCACAGGAGACCTCCTATTAGAGAAATACGAAGTAAGAATTGTAGAGAAACAGAAATAATCCGAAGGGGACAGTCCCCCGCTGCTTTAAAGCGGTGGTGACTGTCCCCTTTTAGTGCTTTAACACAGTGGGGGACAGTCCCCGCTACGCGAGGTAGGCTTCTTGGACTTGTTCGTTGCGGATGAGGTCGGGGCCTCGGCCTTCGAGGACGATTTCTCCGGTTTGGATGACGTAGCCTCGGTGGGCGATTTGCAGGGATTGGAAGGCGTTTTGTTCCACGAGCAGGATGGTGACGCCTTCTTTGTTGAGCTCTTTGATGATTTCAAAGATTTGCTCGACAATGATGGGAGCGAGGCCCATCGATGGTTCATCCAGCATTAACAGCTGGGGATTCATCATTAAGGCACGGCCCATGGCCAGCATTTGCTGCTCGCCGCCGCTCATCGTCCCGCCTTTTTGCTCAAGCCTTTCCTTTAATTTTGGAAAATACCCGAAAATGCGCTCCATCCGGTCTTCAACGGTGTTTTTATCTTTGACTGAAAAGGCCCCTATCAGCAGGTTTTCCTTTACAGACAGTTTTGGAAAAATTCTTCGTCCCTCCGGAACCTGGGCAATCCCCATTAGTGATGTTTGGTGGGCAGGGAGATTAGTAATATCGTTCCCCCTATAAGTGATCGATCCAGCCTTAACCTTCACTTGTCCGTTTATCGATTTTAAAGTCGTCGATTTTCCGGCACCGTTACTGCCAATTAACGTGACGATTTCCCCTTCATCCACAAATAAATGGATATCCCTTAACGCTTGAATGGCCCCGTAATTGGCTGCCACATTGGTCAATTCCAATACATGCATTCCGGATTTTCCTCCTTTATGCGAGAGACAATGCCCCTTTTCCTAAATAGGCTTCAATCACCCGCGGGTTATTTCGAATTTCATGCGGCTTCCCCTCGGCAATCTTTTCCCCATGGTCTAACACAAAAATATAATCGGAAATCCCCATCACCAGCTTCATATCATGTTCAATTAAAATAATTGTAATGTTCAACTGTGTCCGTATCGTCTGGACCAAATCTGTCAATTCCTTGGTTTCTTTTGGATTCATCCCGGCTGCCGGTTCATCCAGCAGCAGCACACTTGGCTTCGTGGCCAGCGCCCTGGCAATCTCCAGCCGGCGCTGGGCCCCATAGGAGAGGCTGCCAGCCGCTTCATTCAGTAAATGCTCCAGCCCCACATACTCAAGCAGCCGGTAGGCTTCTTTTTTTGCCTCATCTTCCTCATGCCTAGCTTTAGGGAGGTTCAGCAAAATCCCCAACCAGTTGGAAGTGATATGGGTGTGCATGCCGGCCATGACATTTTCCAGAACGGGTATATCCTTAAACAGCCGAATGTTTTGAAATGTCCGGGCAATCCCTTGCTTGGCCACCGCATCCGGCCTAAGCCCAACCAGGGTTTTACCGTTCAGCCGGATATCTCCGGATGTCGGTTTGTAGACACCTGTAATCATATTAAAAAATGTTGTTTTCCCGGCTCCATTCGGTCCAATCACAGCCGTGATCGAGTTTTTCTTTATTCCCATGGTGATGTTGGAATTGGCGGCCAGCCCGCCAAAGCTTTTTGACAGCTCGGTAACCTCTAACACATTCACCTGTTTCCCTCCTAAGCCTGTCTTTTTTCTTTTGATAAAAGCAAAATGCTCGATTTCTCCGTTTTATTTTTCAACTCTTCAGGATTATACTTGCGGTTTTTCGCCGGGAGCAATCCTTGAGAGCGGTATAGGGCGAAAGCGATCAGCAGGGCTCCAAAAATAAACCGCTGCATTTTTACGGGAGACAGCGCTTCAGGGATGGCTATTACGCCGCTTAAACTCAGCTGATTCATCCAGTTGGTTAATTCCGTCAGGACCTGAAGATTTAAAATGGTAACAACGGCTGCCCCTAAAATGACTCCGGGGACACTGCCCATCCCGCCGAGCAGAACCATGACAAGGATGGTCGTCGATTCCAGCAAAGTAAAGCTGGTTGGATCAACAAAGGTTTGCTTGGCGGCAAATACCACCCCCATCATTCCTGAAAAAGAAGCCCCGATCGCAAAGGCCGTCAGCTTTGTTTTCACAAGAGGGATCCCCATGGCCTGGGCAGCAATTTCATTTTCTCTTACCGCTTTCCAGGCACGGCCGACTTTGGAGTATTCCAATTTTCGCACCACATAGATCGTGAATAGAACAATGCCGAAGACCACATAGTAAAATTGGTTCGGATAGAGAAGGTCGATGCCGAAAATGCTCGGCGGGGTAATCGAAGCGATCCCCATGGACCCGTTCGTAATGTTGACAGGCTTATCCATATTATTGAACACAATCCGAATGATTTCCCCGAACCCCAAGGTGACAATCGCCAAATAATCCCCTTTGACCCTAAGCACCGGGATCCCGAGCAAGATGCCAAACAAGGCCGCCGCAAAACAGCCGATTAACAGGAAGATCCAAAAGCTTCCCCCGGAAAGCGGATAGCTTCCAAATGGCATAAAATTAGCGGCCTGCGGCGTGGCGAAAATTCCATACGTATAGGCACCAACTGCAAAAAAGGCGACAAACCCCAGATCCAGAAGCCCGGCAAGACCAACGACAATATTTAGTCCCAATGCCATGGCAACGTAAATGCCAACTAATGTCGCCACTTCCATGTATGATTGATAGGAAGGCCCCTGGCTTGCGGAAACCGGCAGCAGCACGCCAAGAATGACAAAACCGATGATCCATTTCCAGACCGTTTTTAAGTTTAAAAAATATAAGATAAGAATGGAAAGTAACAATAGCAAAAAGGCGACAACCGATTTTTCAGCTAAAAACAGGCTGGCTGAAGTAATGAGAACGTAAACCGAAAATAACAAAATTTGGGCCAACCGATTTTCTGATAGGGAAGAAATGAGGGCTTTCACCAAGTTCACCTACACTTTCTCAACGGCTGCTTTTCCAAACAGCCCTTCTGGTTTGAAAATGAGGACTACAATTAAAATAATAAACGCAAACACATCCTTGTACTCTGCTCCAAAAACGCCGCCGGTCAAACCGGATAAATTGGCAGCGGCAAACATCTCCAGCATGCCGATGACCATCCCGCCAACCATCGCACCACGGATGTTTCCAATCCCGCCAAGGACGGCAGCTGTGAAGGCTTTGATGCCGAGAATAAAGCCGATGTACGGATCAATCGTTCCATATTGCACGGCAAAGAGCACACCTGTTGCACCGCCGAGCGCTGATCCGACAAAAAATGTGACCGAAATAACCTTGTTGACATTGATCGTCATCAGTGCAGCGGTGTCGCGGTCCTGGGCGACAGCGCGAATCGCCATTCCCCATTTGGTGTGGTTGACAAACAGGTCCAGAACCAACATCATGATGATGGCCGTAATCAAGACCACAAGAAAGGTGCTTTTAAAAGAAGCATCATGAAATTGCGGCCATAAAGAGGAAGCTTCTAATTTCATTTTCCCTGTGAATAGCGATGGTCCTGTGATAATATAGTTTCCTTTTTTCACCTCTGCTATAAAGCGAATAATATCTTGAAGCAGAAAGGAGATCCCGATTGCGGTAATCAGGGTGATGAGTTTCGGTGCATTCCGGAGCGGACGGTAGGCCACCCGTTCGATCCCCATCCCCAAAAAGCCGGTTAAAATGCTGGTGGCAATCAGGACAATAATGAGAACGATGATGGCAGGCATCGCTGAGAGCCAGCCGATTCCGCTAAATGTCAGCAGGATGGCTGTCCCGATAAAAGCTCCTGTCATAAAAATTTCTCCATGAGCAAAATTGATTAACTCCAAAATTCCGTAAACCATCGTGTATCCGATGGCGATCACGGCATAAACCGCTCCTAATGTCAGCCCATCCACGATGACTTGTGGAAGTGTTTGTATAACGTCTGTCAGCATCCTCTCACCACACTTTCAAAAGAATAAAGAAAGGGAACGAAGCCGCTGCCCTTTCTTTGAAGCTTTGCGGTTATTTGCTTACCTCCCCTTCCATCGTTGCAGGATAACTGGCTTCATTAAACTTATAGATAAAGATTTTTCCATATTTATTGTCGCCTTTTTCATCAAAGCTGACTTGGGTTACTACACCTTTATAATCTTGAATCGCCCGGACTGCGTCACGGACTTGCTCGCGTGTCGGCAGTTTCCCGTCATTTTTTTCAATGGCATCGGATAAGCCTTTCAGGACCACGCCCATGCTGTCATATGCATAAGCAGAATAGGATTCTATGTTTTTGTTAAACTTCTTTTTGTAGTCGTCAGCGAATTTTTTGCCTTCCTCTGTCTTGGTTGTATCCCCGGCTACTGAGGTGATAAAGGCATTTGTGACCGTCTCACCGGCAATATCTACGAATGCGGAAGAGTCAAGGGCATCTCCGCCCATAAACGGTACGTTAATTCCCTTATCAACAGCTTGTTTAAGAATCAATCCGCCTTCAGAGTACATCCCGCCGAAGTAAATGAGATCTGGCTTTTTCGAGGCAACTTGGTTGAGTACACCATTAAAGTCCTTTTCGCCGACGGTAATCCCTTCGTAGCCGACAATTTCTGCCCCCAGTTCTTCAGCAGCCGCTTTAAAGGCATCTGCTAAACCTGTTCCATAGGCTGTTTTGTCTTGAATGACAAAGATTTTTTTGGCTTTTAACGTTTCAACGGCATATTCTGCCCCAGCTGGTCCTTGGAAATCATCGCGGGCGACAATCCGATTGGTTACTTTCAAGCCGCGGTCGGTGATCTCTGTTGCTGTATTCGCTGGTGATACCATGACGATGTTGTATTTTTCATACGTTTCTGAGGAAGGGATGGCAACTCCTGAGTTCAAGTGGCCGACGACACCCAGTATTTCTTTGTCAGAAGCAATTAGTTGGGCATTGGCGACCCCTTTTTTCGGATCCCCTTGGTCATCGTAAGGAACCAGCTGCAGCTCGAATCCTTTTTTGGCGAATTCTTCCTTCTGGTCTTCTAAGGCTAATTGTGCTCCCAGTTTGATTGCCTCGCCTAAAGTGGCGCTGCCGCCGGAAAGAGGAGATTGTGTAGCAATTTTAATGACGGTCTTTCCTTCTGATTCTCCGCTGGAATTAGCTGAGTCGCTGGATGAGGCACAGCCACTGAGGATTCCCATTACTAATCCAGCAGTGATAAAAAGTGATACAGCTTTTTTATTCAACATAATAGACCCCCTAATATATTTTTCGGCAGGAACTAAGAAGGAAAGTGTTATTGGCTGCTAAGGTGCAATCCCCTCCTCATGACTATTTTCATAAGAGCTCTCTATGGTTAAAAAGTATAAGGTTTGTAAATTTTTCTGTCTTTGAAGTTGGAAGAATAGTTTACAAGATTTTTTTGAAAAAATAGTTATTTATTCTAATATTATCCATAAATAATAGATGTAGTGGATGGGTGCGGGGGTGTGTCAGTGAGGGGGATAGGAAACAAGCGATGTATTATAAATGAATAGAGCAAGTGGTCATGATGAAGCCGGCACTAATAGTAAATAAAGTCTCCATTTTCAATTCTCCCTATTTGGGGGTTTAGAAGGATATCAGCATAAATATTGAAATTCCAGGATTCAAGCAGGGGGAGCGAAATTTAGGGATGGAAGATAAACGCTTTTCATTGACTGAGACTCAATAAATTGCTACTATTGGTTTAATTCGATAAAGCGCGATGAATGCTATGGATCATACTATAGCTGGAGCAGCTTCTGGAGAGACCGCATAGGTTTGTGCGGCGCCGAAGGATTCATAATCTCAGGCAAAAGGACAGAAGAAATGTGGTGCAGCAAGGTTGCTGCATGCGTTTTTTCCCTGAGATTGGAGCAAGAGCCCAATCTTTTTTTATTTTTTAAGACGAGGTGGAAGCAATGGCAAGCAGACGTGCAGTTGTAAGTGTAATTGGGAAAGATAAAGTAGGCATCATTGCCAGGGTAACAACCGTTTTGGCAGAAAATAAGATGAACATTTTGGATATCAGCCAAACGATTTTACAGGACTTTTTTACGATGATGATGATAGTCGATGTCTCTCAAACTGATGATCTAAATAAATTGCAGGACGAATTGAATCATGTCGGTGCAGAGCTGGATTTAAAAATTCATATCCAGTTAGAGGAAATTTTTCAGGCGATGCACAGAATTTGAGGAGTGTGTGGGAAAAAATGAATATTGGAATGGATGAAATACTGCAAACAATTCGAATGGTCCAAATGGAAAATCTGGACATTCGTACGGTAACGATGGGCATCAGCCTGCTTGACTGTGCCGATTCTGATTTTGAAAAAATGAATCAGCGTGTCTTTGAGAAAATCATGAGCTATGCGAAAAATTTAAAAGCTACCGCTGAACAAACGGAAAAAGAATTTGGGGTCCCGATTATCAACAAGCGGATTTCGATCACACCGATTGCCGAAATCCTTGGAAATGCGACTGTGGAGCAAACAGTGGAATTAGCAAAGACCCTTGACAGGACTGCTAAGGAACTGGGTGTTGACTTTATTGGCGGCTTCTCTGCTCTGGTTCATAAAGGCATGTCAAAAGGGGACGAGACCCTGCTTAAGGCGCTCCCTGAAGCGTTGAGTGTGACTGAGCGGGTGTGTGCTTCTGTTTCGGTTGGGACCACCCGGACAGGCATCAATATGGATGCGGTCAGACAGCTTGGTTTTATTATCAAAGATGCGGCGGAACGGACTCGGGAGCAGAATGGGATTGCTTGTGCCAAGCTGGTGGTTTTTTGTAACCCTGTTGAGGACAACCCATTTATGGCAGGTGCGTTCCATGGGGCCGGCGAAGGGGAAGCGGTCATAAATGTAGGTGTCAGCGGACCTGGCGTGGTCTTGAATGCCCTCAAGCGCCATCCTAATGTGGACTTGGGCGAGGTTTCCGATATTATTAAAAAAACCGTCTTTAAAATTACGCGGGCTGGTGAGTTCATTGGCCGTGAGGTGGCGAAACGCCTTGGCGTTCCGTTTGGAATCATGGACTTGTCTTTGGCTCCAACCAATGCGTTGAATGACAGTGTCGCAGAGATACTGGAGGAAATCGGATTAGAGCGGGTTGGTACCCACGGGACGATTGCGGCTCTTGCGCTTATGAATGATGCTGTGAAAAAAGGCGGTGCCATGGCGAGCTCGTATGTGGGCGGATTGAGCGGAGCATTTATTCCGGTCAGTGAGGACAACGGCATGATCCGGGGTATTGTGGATGGGGCCCTGACCTTATCGAAGCTGGAAGCGATGACATGTGTCTGCTCGGTCGGTCTTGATATGATCGCTGTAAGCGGCGATGTAACACCAGCGGCACTTTCCGGAATGATTGCCGATGAAGCAGCAATCGGAATGATCAACAAAAAGACAACAGCCGTTCGGGTAATCCCTGTCCCCGGCAGCAAGGAAGGCGACATGATCGAATTCGGCGGTCTCCTAGGAAGGGCACCCGTCATCGGCGTCAACCCTTACAGCCCAGAAAAAATGATCAACCGCGGCGGCCGCATCCCTGCCCCGCTCCAGGCCTTAATCAATTAAAACTGGAAAGGGGACAGTCCCCCAGTGGATTAACGCGTTACCTGATCGGGGGACAGGCCCCCGCCACATTAACGCATTATCTAAGTGAGGGACAGTCCCCTAATTTAGAAGATTAATGGGAGATTGTTAAATGATGGTGGATGCCGGGAAGCGGAAATTGGTGTTTGGGTTTATTGTGCTGGTCCTCCTAATTTTAGCAGGGGCTGCGCTGTATTATTCGAAGTTTTATAAGGAAGATTTAAATAAGTCCTTGCCGCTAACGGTTACTGAGAAAGCGGAGGATATGGAACTTGAAGATATTGGCCGGGATCTCTGGTCTCAGTATTTACAGCAGTATCAACAGACTGCCACAAGTTCTTGGAAAAGGATTTCTAATGTCGATTTTCATAAGATTCAGCTGCTCGCTGGGGACGAGGAGCAATTTGCTGCAGACATCACTTTTGATGCTAAGCTGGAAACAGGAAAATGGTCGGCACATCGTCAATGGGGAAAAGTAGAAAAAGATGGTACAGCTAAAGACGTCCATTGGACACTTCGAATCAAGAAAACCGGAAAGAAAGCCTATACCTTAGTAAGAATCGAAGAGACATCACAGGCAATTGCAGATCTAAAGCCGGTGAAGGATACGTATCAAAAACAGGCAGGCATTAAACTTCCTGATCCCGATAATCGCTACGAAATTGTTAATGAAAAATTAAGGGTTACCTATGATAATGGAAAGCATTGGAGCACTGTTCCCGTCCCTATCAATCCATTTTTTGAAGGCTCCTACAATGGTTCCAAACAGGAACTGATGGAAGGAAGCTATGTCATCTCTCCAGAAAGAACGGCGTTTGTCATTGGCAACAATGAAAATGTTCGAATTCTTCTCTCCACCGATAAAGGGGAAAATTGGAGTGAAGTGCCGGTACCAAGTACTTTGCCGGGAATCCGCATGCGGCTGCTCGGCTTTACATCAGATCAGAATGGCTATTTGATTTTAACGGGCGATAAAACGATGAGCTGGGAAGCGAATGCGATTTTTCGGACAAATGATGGAGGAAAAAGCTGGTTTGAGGCAGGCCGAGTGGAGGAGCAAAGATTGATCACTGATGGTGGTTTTGTCAATGAACAGCTCGGGTTTGTATCCTTTGGCGCTCTCAATGTGATGGATCAGCCTCCACGCCCTTCCTTGTACCGGACGGCCGATGGCGGAAAAACATGGGCAGAAGTGGAAATCCCCATACCGGCTGAATATAAAGGCATTTTTGTTGAGGCTGAGATGCCTGCCTTTGATGGTTCTCAAGGAACGCTGCTCGTCAATCAAGGGCCAAATGGAGACTACCAAGGAGGCCAGGTTATGGCGAAGTACATTTCCATAGATAAGGGAGCGACTTGGTCATTTGCCAATTTAGTAGATCCGGATAATGTTATGGAAAAGTGATCCTAATATTAGGGCGATTATGAAAAAAGCGGCCCGCTGAATTAGTTTAGGGGATAACAAACAAGTTAGCCAACTAAAGGAGATTATCGATGCGCAATTTATTTTTCTTCATCATAGTGATACCCGCGGCAGAAATAGGCTTGTTACTGGTTTCCGGCAAAATAATCGGCGTGTGGCTCACTATCATGCTGATCATTTTAACAGGTGTTCTCGGGGCGTATCTGGCTAAAAAAGAAGGGCTCCAGACACTTCAAACCGTCCAGAATCAGCTGCAGAATGGACAGATACCTGGTGATGCCGTTCTCGATGGCATATGTGTTCTAATTGGCGGCACTCTTTTGCTAACGCCAGGTTTTATAACCGATATCACTGGATTTCTCATGCTGTTTCCTCCAACGAGAAGATATTTTAAGCGATCCATACTGAAGATGCTAAAGAACAGAATGCATCGCGGCAATATTAAAATAATCAAATAATCAAGCAGCAGGGGACTGTCAAGGGACAGTCCCCTGCTGCGCTAACGCTTTACTCAGCTGGGGGACAGGCCCCCGGCGCGTTAATGCTTTACTGAAGTGCAGGGAAGCTCCTATCATTTTGCAAGGTATGCCCAGTCACGCATTGAAAGCGTTTTGCATATTGTTTTTATAGGGAAGTATAAAGTTAGTTTAGCAGGAGATAATTGGGGATATTGGATGAGAAGGAGGTTTTTATTAATGAGACAGCCTTTTGAATATGCCCAGCCATTCTATAATGAAGTGATATTATATTTGGAACAAAAATGGGACCGCCCGCTGACTGACCATGAGCGGAATGTCCTGATTGAAGGATATCGGTTTGGCCGGATGGTAGAAGCCGAAAATGAAATAACGATCCTTCAAGATTAACCGAACCAAAAGGGTGTGCTCCCCCATTAGTCCAATGTGTATCTGGCAGTGGAATTACTCCATTGCCTCAATTTACGCCCGCACATTAACGCTTTACCCAAGTGGGGGACAGTCCCCCTATCTTTCCAGCCGATAGGCTCTGCGTTCAGCGTATTCTGAACAGGGGATGCACACTTTTATTGTTTTTCCTTTGTCGTTAACGTATTTTCTAAGCGGTTTGAGCTTCCGCTTGCATATTTCACATTTATTGTGAAACAAATTGAGAATAGCCATTCTGTTCCCTCCAGCATTTAGTCAGCTTCACACTAGTATATTCTCGAAGATTTTAAGAATATAGGGCAATGCCCACTAAACCTGAGATAATGATGACATAAACAGGGTTCCACCGAAGCTTCATTAAAGCAAATAACGATAGACCAAAGATCAGAAGCAAACTGATGGAATGGAACGTGAAATCAAAGTTTGCTAAGCCATTGGATTGGGCAAATTTTATGGCAGCAAAAATAATTAAACTAGTAACAAGCGGTTTTAATCCGTAAAACATAGCTTCTACTATTGGGTGATGATGCAACTTCATAAAAAAAGAAGCCACTAAGATGACTAGAAGGATAGCAGGAAGCAAAATAGCAACGGCGGACGTAAGGGCGCCCGCAACCCCTGCTGCGGAATAGCCAACCAGAATGGCACTGTTGGCCGCAATAGGCCCTGGCGACATCCCGGCGATGGCAACCATATTTGTCAACTGTTCTGTTGTCATCCAGCCATATTTCGTGGCAGCCGTTTCAATAAGCGGTATCATCGCATATCCCCCGCCAAATGAGACAAATCCTAACATAAAAAATGTATGAAACAGTTCCCACAGTACCATTTGAAGTCCTCCGTTTTAAATTCCCGCTCCCATAAAATAATCAGGGTTATTAGCCGAATCCTTTGCCTTATCATGTTTCAACTGAACATCATAGCCTAATTTCCTTTTTAAAAAGATTGAAATCACCCCAGCGATTGCGCCTAGAGCAATAGCCACTACGGGATGGATGAAGAACAAGACCAGAACTCCAGCCAGCATAATCAGGAAGGTCGTTTTGTCAAAAATGGCTGTTCGGGCTGTTTGGATGGCCGCATAAACAATGATAGCCACAATCGTAATCCTGATGGAGACAAAGGCTGCTTCCAACTTCGGATTTCCATGAATGAAAAAATATGAAATGCCTAATGCAAGCACAATAATAAAGGTGGGAAGCGATACACCAAACATCGCAGCCAGCGCTCCCCTGACTCCTCCAACACGGTGGCCAATAAAGGAAGCGGAGTTAATGGCAACCGCTCCTGGAACAGATTGAGATAGGGCAAACACCTCGGTTACGTCATCATTGTCCAGCCATTTTCTTTTTTCAACGATTTCCCTCTCAATTAATGGGATCATTGCAAAACCCCCGCCAAAGGTGACCGGACTGATTTTAAAAAAGGTCCAAAATAGTTGCCATAACTTCGTCCATTCTCCGCTCATGTTTTTCCTTCTTTCAATCATTGTTATGTTATTTTCATAAAAATCTAGAGTTCCAATAATACCTTTTCTATCTACTAAGTTATCAGATAAGCTTGAAGGGGTAAATTGCAACAATCTTATAGGGTATAACAAAACCTTATATCCTTGAGGCCTCCCCTATCGATTGTATGGTACTATATTCATGAAAGGATGTACATGAGGAGGGGTGTTGACATTGAACTTAGAGAGCTTAAAAATGTTTTGTTTGGTTGTGGATGAAGGAAGCATAAGCCAAGCAGCCCGATTAAACTATGTATCCCAGCCTGCTGTAACAAGACAAATCCATCAATTGGAAAACTTTTATGGAACCTTATTGTTCGACCGGACGGATGGAAAAATGAGGGTAACTGAGGCTGGTAAGCTGTTGTATCCCTTTGCCAAAACAATCGTACGTGATTTTAATCGTTCCAAGGAAGTCATTAAGCAGGCGATGGGGGAGTACCATGCCAACCTCCATGTCGGCGCCTCGTTAACGATTGGAGAATATTTGCTGCCCCGTTTGCTGGGGCGTTACAAAAAACAGCATCCTGAAATAAAAGTGTCACTGACCATAAAAAATACACCGGGAGTAATCGAGGATTTAGCGAATGATGTCATCGATCTGGCTTTGGTGGAAGGAATATTTGAAAAGAATACGGAGTTTATCGTCCGGAAATTTGCGGAGGACGAACTGATTCTCGTTTGTTCAAATGACCACGAGTGGAAAGAAGAAATCGAGATTGGGGAGCTGGCCAACGAAAGAATGATTCTGCGTGAGGCGCTCTCCGGAACGAGGATCATCGTCGAAAATATGTTAAGAGACCATGGGATCTTAGAAAAAATCGAAAACTACATGGAATTAGGCAGCACTCAAGCCATAAAAAGCGCAGTAGAAGCAGGACTGGGAATCAGCATCCTCCCAAGACTAACCGTAGCCAGAGAACTCGAACAAGGAATCCTTCGGGAAATCAGAATCAACGGAATCCATATCAACCGAAACCTATGGCTTGTCCAAAAAAACCAACGTTTCTACAAAAACGGAGTCATCCACTTCCTGGACTTCATCAAGAACAAGTGACCAACATAATGGGGACAGTCCCCCAGCGCACTAACGCTTTACTATATCGGGGGACAGTCCCCCAGCTTATTAACGCTTTACCTCGCTGACGACAACTCGCAACAATAATATTTTCCTATGGATGGGAGGAATATGGATTATTCTGTTGAATAATGTTGATTGTAGTTAAATAATTTATGAAAGAGGTGTGTTTTTCTTGGCTAGAAGGCGTCGTGTTTGGTTTCCGGGGGCGATGTATCATGTAACAAGCCGTGGAAATCGAAAGTCTGATATTTTTTTGGATGACGAAGATTTTCGTACCTATTTGAACATGTTAGAAGAAGTCCGCAGTGTTTATCTGTTCCATCTTCACTCTTACTGCCTCATGACGAATCATGTGCATCTCCTCTTGGAGACTGTTGACCATCCCTTGACAGAAATCATGAAAATGTTAAACTTCCATTATGCCATTTATTTCAATAAACGCCATGAACTTGTTGGACATGTCTTCCAGGACAGATATGGTGCAAGGCTAATAGACGATTTACACCATTTCGTTGTTAGCAGCCGGTATATTCATATGAACCCTGTCGAAGCGAGCATGGTCGACTCCCCAGAAATCTATCCTTGGAGCAGTTACCGGGCATTTAACTCCAACTCCGATCCTCATGTTACCACCGCCAAACTATTATCCAACTTTCCCGAACCTCAAATAAAGAACTACCAAAGGTTTGTCTTGGGATTACCGCCATATGGTACAGAAGAAGAAATCGAGTTATTTGTCTAAGCGAAGTAATAAGAAGGGGAAGAATCCGCTGCTTTAATGCATTACAGGAGTGGGGGACAGTCCCCTTTTTATTTTCTTAGGATAATAATTATTTTGTAGTATCCAATCAAAAAAGGACAATAGACAATTAGTATTAAAATGGTAGTCCGTTATATTTAATTTGAAAAAAAGTTATTCATTTTTGGATTGGAATCCCGTAATATTTCAACTAATGAGAAAAGTAGGGGTTGATGGGATGGGGATATAAGCCAATTAATAGAACTGAGTGAAAAGATAAGAGATGTTCGAAATAATTATTGGTGGAATGAGGTTGTATTTTCTTTTAATTGGTGGTTCCTGTTGATTCTTGCCGTTCTCCCATGGATTTTATGGTGGAAATTGGTGGATCGGAAACGGATGTTTGAAATCTTTTTTTATGGAAGTCTGATCTCTATATATTCCGTATTATTGGATGATATTGGTTCCTACTTTGTTTTATGGATTTATGAATCTCAGGTATTGCCAATCACGCCTCGTCTCAACCCGATTGACTTAACGATCATGCCGGTCACCTATATGTTCGTTTATCAATTTTTGAAAAAGTGGAAGCATTTCCTATTGGGGCAAGTCATTTTAGCTTTCGGCGCATCATGCCTATCGGAGCCTCTGTTTACATGGATGCACATTTATCTGCCGCTTAATTGGGAGTTTTATTATTCATTTCCGATTTATTTAGGTATGGGAATCATGAATAAATGGTTAGTGGAAAGAATCGCAAAATTACAGCAGAACACCTGACAGGATGATTGTAATCGCAAATGGGCAATGGACCATTCTATTGATAGATAGGGCATTCATTTCTATAATTATGTTATTCAATTAGGAAGGAAATGAGTGTGGCGAAAAATGGAGATTTTAAAAAATGACTGGGCACCACTCTTGAAAAGCGAGTTCGAACAGCCCTATTATCAACAATTAAGAAGCATTTTAAAGGAAGAATACCAAACAAAAGTAATCTATCCCGATATGTATGATATTTTTAATGCCCTTCACTATACATCCTATCAGGATACGAAAGTGGTGATTATCGGCCAGGATCCATACCATGGGGCGGGACAAGCCCAGGGATTGAGTTTTTCGGTGAAACCTGGTGTTACCATCCCGCCATCATTGAAAAATATTTATAAAGAGCTGCAGGATGACGTAGGATGCTACATCCCAAATCATGGCTCATTGGTGAAGTGGACTCAGCAGGGGGTACTGCTGCTGAATGCGGTGCTGACGGTACAGGACGGCACGCCCAACTCCCATAAAGGCTTGGGGTGGGAGCAGTTTACCGACAAGATTATTGAAACGTTGAATCTGAGGGAGACCCCGGTGGTGTTTATCCTTTGGGGGAAATTTGCCCAGCAAAAACAGCAGCTGATTACCTCACCTCAGCATTACATCATAAAATCTGCCCATCCAAGCCCTTTCTCCGCTAACAGCGGCTTCTTCGGCAGCAAGCCCTTTTCCCGGACAAACGCCTTCCTCCGGAAAATCGGCAGACAAGAAATTGACTGGCAAATACCAAACATAGAATAAAGGGACTGTCCTTCGCTGGTTTAAAGTGTTAGCGAACTGGGGGACAGTCCCCCGGCGGTTTAATGCGTTAATGTGCAATGGTCACGGATTATTATTTGGTTAAGCGAATTTTTGTGTTTTTGGGGCGTTAGTGATGTCCTGATAGTGGATAAGTAAGTTTTCAAATATTTGTTCCCATCTTTGAGTTAAGGCATAATTTCTTCCGGCATTCCCCATTTGGGCTCGAAGCCAATCATTTTGGAGCAGGTGAATCATGGCTTTTGTAAATTCCTCTGCCTCACCAGGCTGGCATAAATAGCCCGTCACACCTGATTTCACAATGGTCCTTACCCCGCCGGAGTCCGCTCCAATCACAGGCGTACCGCTGGCAAGAGACTCTAAAACCACATTGCCGAAAGTCTCAGTAGGGGAGGGGAAAACAAATAAATCGGAGGCGGAATAAATCTCTGCCAAACTTACCCCATTCAAGAATCCGGTAAAAGTCAGATTAGCTATTCCTTGGTCTTCCATACTCTGGCGAAGCGGTCCATCCCCTACAATGGCCCAGTGGATCTTCTGATTCACTTCCTCAGGAATTAAATGAATAATCGCTAGAAGCGTATCAATGTCTTTTTCCGGTGCCAGCCTGCCTACATACGTAATCAAGTATTGATCAGGACAGCCATACTTCTTTTTAATCGCCTTCTTATCATAATTCGGGTGAAAAAGCTGGCAATCTACTCCTCTCGGCCAAATTTCTAGATTTGTAAAACCATGATTACTCAGCTGCTGCAGGGTTTCACTGGAAGGAACAAATAATTTTTGGCAGGGCTGGTGAAACCAGTACATGTATTTCCAGAGGATTTTCGATAAAAATGGGAGGTCATAGTACTGCAGGTATTGGTCAAAATTGGTGTGATAGGATCCTGCCAGCGGTATCGCAAGTTTTTTTGCAAAATACAAGCCGCACAGTCCGATATTGAAAGGGGTAGCCACATGAATTAAATCCGGGTTGAATTTTTGCAATTTGGCCTTCATTTGCCGTAAGCTGGGAAAAGCCAGCCGGCATTCAGGGTATAAGAAAAATGAAAGGCTTTTAAACCGATGAATATGGCTTGAGACATATTCATCGGAATAAGAGGAAGGAGCGAATAGTTTGTACTCAATACGATGTTCTTCTAAGTAATCGGTCAGCCGCTTCAGTGTTTTGGCGACCCCATTGATGTCTGGATAAAAGGTATCTGTGAAAATGGCAATCTTCATAAAATCCCTCCTAGCCAAATAGTTTCCACGGCTTTTGAATGGCTGCACTTGCAAAGACGGGAGGCCTTCCTACGGAAAGATACGTAATCCCGTGTTTTTCGATGTCACTCAGAGAGTAGCAGTTTCGTCCATCTATGATGACGGGCTGCTTCATATAGTCTGTAAAGATATTTAGCGGGGCATGCTTGATTTGATCCCATTCCGTTGCAATGATAGCCAAATCAGCGTCTTGGAGAGCCTCCTTCAAGTCCTCGGTATATTTGATCGAATCCCCAAAGATTTTTCGGGTATTGGGCACACCCGCCGGATCATAAGCAATGATTCGCGCGCCTTCGAGCTGTAATTCTCTAATGATCGTTAAAGACGCCGCTTCCCGGATGTCATCCGTATCAGGCTTAAATGCCAAACCAAGAACGGCCGTTTTTTTGCCTCTTAATGGGCCAGCAATCTCTTTTGCTTTTAAAACAGGAAGATGATGCTGGCGGTTATTTACTTTTATCACGGCCTCCAATAGTTCAAAGGGATGTTCCAGGTTGCCTGCAATCTGGACAAGTGCTTTTGTGTCTTTTGGAAAACAGGAACCGCCATAGCCAATTCCTGCTTGGAGAAAGGGGCTGCCAATCCGTTTATCCTGACCGATGGCATAAGCTACTTCATCGACATTTGCGCCTACTTTTTCGCAAATGTTAGCAATTTCATTAATAAAGCTGATTTTTGCTGCTAGAAATGCGTTAGCGGCATATTTAATCAGTTCTGCACTTTTTATATCGGTTTTAATTATCGGGATTTTCAATGGCAGATACAATTGCTCCATGATGGATGCTGCTTCGGGATTGTCAGTGCCAAGGACAATTCGGTCTCCGTGGAAAAAATCGAATAGTCCTGCGCCTTCGCGGAGGAATTCCGGATTAGACACAACATCTATTTTGATGGAAGGAGGAATACGGCCAGAAATAATGTCATGAATTAAATGGTTTGTACCTACTGGCACCGTGCTTTTTGTGCAAATGAGTGCATCTTGGTTGAGGTGATGAGCAATCGTATGGGCGGCTACAAATATATACTTTAAATCGGCAGATCCATCTGGCAATTCAGGTGTGCCCACTGCAATGAAAATGATGTCTGCTCCTGAATACGCTTGGCTTGGATTCACGGTAAATGTCAAGTTTCCATTCCTAATGTTTTTTTGTAGCAGTGATTCTAATCCCGGTTCATATATGGAAGGCTTTCCCTGCTGCAGGTCAGCAATTTTTTCCTCCTGAACGTCAATACAGGTAACCTGCTGTCCCATTTCCGCTAAACCAATACTTGTGATAAGTCCTACATACCCTGCTCCGGCAACCGTTATTTTCATCCAATCCCTCCAATGACATTGATACTTTCATTTTATGGGGAAAATACTGATTTTTTCTAAACCTTCTGTAAACAGACTGTAAAGACTTTGTATAGAAATCGGATTGCGTGTTCGGATGCACCGCCTAGCTGCCGCATTAACGTACTGGGGGACAGTCCCCCGCCGGTTTACCGTGTTAACGTACCGGGGGACTGTCCCCATTTTCCCGTTTTCATTTTTATATGACTCTTTCAATGAACCAATAGAGTCCAATTAGGCTTATGATGGCGGAGGCGCTGTGGACGGCTATGGTTTGCCAGCGGATTTTGCGCAGGTGCCAAATGAGCGGGAAGAGGATGATTAGGACGACAATTTGTCCTATTTCTACTCCCAAATTAAAGGATAGGAGCGGGGCAAACAGGTTTGCGTCCAGCTTTCCGATCAAAACTTCTGCGAAGCCAAATCCATGGATCATACCGAAGAATAAGGTGATGAGCCAGCGCCATTTAATCGATTTGGCAAAAATATTTTCAGCAGCCACATAAATGATGCTGAGCGCGATCAATGGTTCAATGATGCTGCCGGGGATGATGAGAATTTCTAGTGATGCCAGCGCTAAGGTAATGCTGTGACCGACCGTGAACGCCGTTAAAATTTTCAGATAGTCCTTGTATGACCCCTTCATTAACAGCAGGCCAAATAAAAAGAGCAAATGGTCAATTCCAGACCAAATATGCTTCATCCCCATTAGCAAATAATCCCCAAAACCTAATGTCCCCGTCGAATCTTGGCCTTCTGTTTTGCTGGAAGGCTGGACTCCGGATGTTTCCTGAGGTGTATCCATTTTGGCATGTCCTTGAAACACAATATGGCCTTTCGTAAACAAGTGCTCAATGACCTCCTGCCCATTCTTAATGGTCATAAAGTTTTGATGGTTCTTATCCACATCGTTAAAGAAGAGATTATAATCGATCTCATATTCTTCAATCGGCTCATCAAAGGAAAACTCCATGGAAATCCGAAACATTTGATAATTTGCCCGTTCCGTCATGCTGATCGTTTTTATCTGCGCCTGCCCCTTGATTCCGTTATTGATAACAGACAAATTTTTCAACACGAACTGTTCGATCTCTGGTTTAGATTGGCTGATTTCATCTTCTTTCATATACCCGTCTTGATTTTTATCAATATTGAGTAAACCGCCGAGCAGATCTCCCAACAAAAATAAATCATAGGTCATTGTATGATCATTGATTGTCACATCAGAATAACCGTGTGAGCCTGAATGGGCAAAAGCCAGCGGCGGCCTGAATTGTAAAATGCCGGATGCTAAGAGTAATAGGAAACAAATTCTTACTGTTATGTAGCGCTTCATATGATGAAGTACCTCCTCTTAAACTTGTAGTACGAACGAAACAAGTTTAGTTTAATCGAGAAGTTTGGCCATCAGGTGATTTTTTACAAAAGAATTACAAATAATCAGAACTTTTTACATTTACTTTAAAATCCGTTAACAGTCTACCACTATAATTTACCTGTAATAAAAAATTTGAGGGGGAAATTATGAGTAAACGCAGAAGAACAAAAATGCAAGACAAGCTCCTAGTCTATATTTGTATCTTATCCATCCTACTATCAAACATTAGTTTAGCCCTTCCGTCACACAAACTAGCTGCTGATACGGAAGCTGGCGGCACGGTAGTAACGAATGCAGCAGAAGTGGAACAGAAGAGCAACAGCGGATTAAATTTGCCGGAACAAACCCAGCAGCCGGAAGAAGAAACAAGTCATTTACCGTCATCCCAAGAGCCGGCGGCTAGTCAAAGCGAGGCAGCTGTGCAAGGCGCTGAACCACCGCAAACTAGTGATCAGCCGGCTGAGCAGGTTACAGAAGGGCAGACAACACAAGAGATGAATCCTGCCTCTCAATCAGAATCAGCAGAAGAAGACTTTAATCGTTTACCTGCACTATTAATTCCAGAAATTTCACCTGATTCAAAAGGCACCGATAGCTTTGAATTTTTTGAGCTATATAACAACACGAACCAGTCTATTCCCTTAACCAATTATCAATTTGTGTACCATTATACAGATAGCAGTTATCCAGATAAAATATTCCAGGTATCTCCTGTTACTATTGATTCACAGGAAACTCTCGTATTCTGGTTTAACAATAATGGCTTACCGTTAGCTGACTTTAACGCCAAATTCGGAACCCAGTTAACAAGCGATCAGGTAGTGGAATTTAAAGACATATTCCCTGGATTTGCGAACGGTGGAAATCGTGCACTCGTACTGAAAGACCAAGAAGGGAAAGAGGTCATTTCTGCAGGATACCTGCCGGGTGAAACAAATAATGAAGGAAAAGTCGTTCAATATCAATATCCGGCCGCAGGTACGGAGATGACAAAACTTCAAGTTTTAGCGAATCCGACACCAGGGGCGATTGAAGCTGGACAAGTTCCAAGCACACCCGTATCTTTGCCGGATGTTCCTAAAGATACAACGGCTCCAGAAATTGTTCATACAGCCATAACGGAAAGCAGCCCATTACAGCCGGTTCACATCCAAGCGAATATAACAGACGATCAAGCTGTAGCTCTTGCCACTCTGTATTATCAAGAGGAAGGCGCTGAAGGATTTACAGCTGTAACCATGAAGGCGAGCGCGGAAAACCCTGCAGTCTTTGAAGCGGAAATTCCGGGCACGAATGTCAAAGGAACGATTCATTATTATATTGAAGCAACCGATGGCTTCAACACGAAGAAAACAGAGGAATATCAAATAGCGGTTCATATGCCGGAGGATACATATAGCAGCCTGCCGCTGTTAATTACGGAAATGTCTCCGAATTCAGCCGGCACTGGTACTGATTATTATGAGTTCTTTGAGCTGTATAACAATACAAACAAATCGATTTCTTTAACCAATTACTCATTTATTTACCGTTACACAGATGGCAGCAAGCCTGACTTGCCATTCCAGCTTCCAGAGGCAACCCTTGAGCCGCAAGAAACAAAAGTATTTTGGTACAATACTGGCGGACAGACACTGGCTGATTTTAACAACAACTATGGATTGCAGCTAAGCAGCAGTCAAGTAGTGGAATTTAAAGATGCATTCCCTGGTTTTGCAAATGGCGGAAACCGCGCCCTTATTTTAAAAGATCATTCAGGAACAGAAGTTGTTTCCGCAACATATTCAGATGTTGACAATGATAATGATGGCAATGGCATTCAATACAATTTCCCATCAGAGGGAACGGTGATGGAAAAATATCTTGGCAAGGCAGCACCGACACCGGGGACGATTGAATCCATTCAAGTTCCAGCCAAACCTGTTGATTTGGATGAAGCTCCAGCTGACACAGAAGCACCTGTTATCACCCATACGCCTGTAACCGAAAGCGAAGCCTTTGCATCGATCAACATACAAGCAGCGATTACCGATAATCAGGCGGTGCCATTTGCAACACTCTACTATAAGAAATCGGGGGAAGAAAGCTTTTCTTCTGTTTCGATGAATGCAAGTGCTGAGGATGCAGGAACTTACTCTGCAGACATTCCTGGTTTAACCGTAGAATCAGATATTACTTACTATATAGAAGCTTCAGATGGCGCAAACAATGCAAATACAGAAGAATATGTAATTAAAATCAACAAACCTTATGTAGATTTCAATAAAGTCCCGCAATTTCTTGTCACAGAAGTAGTGCCAGACTCTACAAATGTGGGATCAGCGGATGGATATGAATTTATAGAAATCTATAATAACAGTGACAAAGATATTAATTTCAAAGATTATAAGATTCAATACCGTTATGGAGAGGATCCAACAACCGATGTTATCTGGCCTTCTATCCCGGATGATGTGGTCATCCCAGCAAAAGGCACTCTCGTATTTTGGATTATCAACGGTCAGAATGACAGCAAAACCGTTGCTGATTTTAATAAAAATTACGGTACAAATCTAGTAGAAAACAAAGACATTGTCAGGATTTACAGTGCTGGTATGGCCAATGGAGATATGCGCGGTCTTGTCGTGGCCTCCAATACGAAAAAGGAAATTTCCGTCTCTTATTATTTTGATCAAGCCAATGTGGATGATACCCAAGCGAATATGGGCATTGTCTACAGATATCCAGTGGACGGATCTACGAAACTAATAAAAGTCAGCCCTGGCCTGAATCCGGCTACGCCTGGTAAAGTGGATGCCTTTCAAGTGCCGGTGAAACCTGTTCATATTGCAGAGGATACCAATCCGCCTGTGATTGAAAATGAGACAGCCGTCTCGAAGGTCGATCAAAAAGAGGATATTCAAATTGTTGCTGATGTAGAAGACGATACAGAAGTGAAATCCGTTCGGTTATACTACCGCCCGAATACACAAAGCGATTATAAAGAGGCTATTTTACCAGAAAATTTTGATGATACGATGTACCACTATACCATTTATTCTCCTGAGATCATCGGCAAAGAATATGTCGAATACTACTTCGTGGCCTCTGATGGAGCGAACGAAGTAACAAGCGACACATACAAGGTGACTGTAACTAGTGATCTGGATGATTCCAGCCTTCGGTTAAATGTTAAGGATGGCGACATTCTTAAAGGGGAAAAGATTTTAAAAGGGACATCAAAAGAAGACGCTCCTGACCAGGTCAAGCTGTTTATTGACGGCTCGGAGCTGAACGAAAACACCTATAAATCAGTAGAGAATACAGCCTACTTTGCCTTCGAAGCCAGTGGTGTGAATACGTTCTTCCAGAACGGGGTAACCATGGGTGACGACATTTTAAGGATTTTTGATGACGCAATTAACGATTGGACGACCATTACGGTACCAATCGATGCTGATCGTCTCCAATTAGGGGACAACATCATTACGATTCGTGCCGGCAACAAAGCATCACCATTCCAATTGGATGAATCGGAAGAAAACCGGGATGACTATAATATCCGCAATGTCCGTCTTGTGTTGCCGGATGGGACCATCTTGGTTGACCCTGCCCATAATGATCCTGGAAAAACGTATGATATGGGGGATGATGGGACATACCGTCCATTCGAAGATTTCAAGTTTACCATTGACGAAGGATACTCCCCGTCCAAAACCTACAAGTGGGATACAACAGCAGTTGCGGATGGCGTGCATACGATTAAAGCACAAGATATAGACGAAGAAATCAGCCGAACGGTGGTAGTCGATAACACGGCGCCGGCAATCCATACCAATATGATCGAAGGTAAAGAGTACAAAGGCAAGTTTACTATCGAGGCGGATGTAACCGATGAGCTCGCTGGAGCAGAGGCTGTTAAAGTCCTGCTGGATGATCAGGAAATTAAGGCGCCATATGAAACCTCTTCATCACAGCTGGCACCAGGCACGCACAAGCTGTTGATTACAGCGAATGATAAAGTGGGGAATATTGCAGAGGCCGCTGTTCATTTCTCTGTAGTCAATGAAAACCCGAATAAGCCTGAACTGGTTTCCCCAGCTGATGACAGTACTGCACCAATAGATGGTGACCCAGAGTTAAAGGTAAAGGTAACCGATCCAACTAACGATGACTTGAATGTTAATTTTTATCAGGGCTTCAAATATGAGGCCAGCAATACAGATGAAGTGAAAGCCTATAAAAATGCAACCGATGTAGAACCGCCGCAATCAATGACACCTCCGGGAGAAGAGGGCTTTTCTGCTGAGGATATTTCTCTTGTATCCGAAAAAGACGGCAGCTATTTAACGATGAATTCCGGTACCCAATTCCCTTATCACCGATTCGATGTGACGGTCGATCCCTCTGTTGACGAAAGCGATAAAGTGGAGCTTGTGTGGAACGGAAAATCATTGCCAGGGCGGAAAGTATCCATGTATGCCTGGAACCACCTGCAAGGCAAATGGTCGATGATTGCCTTTAAAGTGGCAGGATCTGAAGACTTTGAATTAAAAGGCAATGTCGCCGTAAATGAGTATGTGAAGGATTCAAAAATCAATGTGCTGATCCAGGATGAGATTCCGAAGTCACCGGATGAATATGACTATACCTTTGTATGGATGTCTGACACCCAATACTATGCGGAAAGCTATCCCTATATTTTCGAACGGCAGACGAACTGGATTGCTGAAAATAAGGACCGTTTAAAAATTAAATATGTATTCCATACAGGGGACGTCGTGGACGAAGCTGACAAGGAATACCAATGGAATTATGCCGACCAGTATATGAAAATCCTGGAAAACAGTATGGTTCCATATGGAGTATTAGCAGGGAATCATGATGTAGACCACAAAACAAGCGACTATACCCAATTCTCAAAATGGTTTGGCGAGGATCGTTTTAAAGGTAAATCCTATTACGGCGGCTCTTATAAAAATAACCGTGGCCACTATGACTTGATCTCAGCTAATGGAAATGATTTTATCATGCTGTACATGGGCTGGGGAATTCAGGATGAAGACCTGGAATGGATGAAGGATGTGCTAAAGCAGTATCCGGACCGTAAAGCGATCTTGAGCTTCCATGAATATCTGCTGGTTTCCGGAAATCGCAGCCCATTAGGCAACCGGATTTTTAACGAAATCGTGCTGCCAAACAAAAATGTCATCGCAGTCTTGAGCGGCCACTACCATGACTCGGAAACATTGGTGGACCCTGTTGATGATAATGGCGACGGAACACCGGATCGCCAGGTCTATCAAATGCTCGGCGATTATCAGGGAGGTCCTGAGGGCGGACAAGGCTATATGAAACTGCTCCATTTTGATCAGGACAATAATCGGATTATCGTCAATACGTATTCACCATATATGGATGATTATAATTTCTATGATCCGGAAACCTACCCAGGCAAGGATGAAATGGTAATTAATACCGACCTGCAGGTACAGGAAAAGCAGGTGGCAACTGATTATTTTGCTGTAAACATCTATACCGATCATAAAATTGACGAACAGCAAAAGGTAAAAAGCGGTCAAATGGCTGCTGCTAAATGGGAAGGCCTAGCAGAAAACAATCGCTACTTCTGGTATGCGACAGCAGAAGACGATTTTACCGGAGGTGCTGTTTCAGACATTTGGACGTTTACAAAAGGGAAAGCTGTGCAGCCGGATCCTTCAGATGACCAAGATGGCCAAGGTGATCAAGGTAACTCAGGTAATCAAGGAGATCCAGGCGGTAACGGTAATCCAGAAAACCAAAATAACCAAGGCGTTCAGGGGGGACTTGAATCAGAACAGCAGACAATCCCTGCTGAACAGCCAAAAAAACAAATCAAACAAGCAGGTGCTGGCCTGCCAATCACAGCCACGAACACCTACAACCTATTATTAGCGGGGCTGCTTCTCCTAATAATTGGTACAGCGGCATACACCCTAAACAAAAAACGGAAACAAGCATAATCTGGGGACAGTCCCCCACCGGTTTACTGCGTTAAAGCACCGGGGGACTGTCCCTGTTTTTTCTCGGAAAGACATACTTTCCATACATTATCTAGGCTGAAAACGGCCATTGTAAGAATACGAGGCAGGGGAGTAGAATCGAATGAAAATTACGAGGTGTAATTATGAAGCATAAATGGAAAATAGGCGCAGCGGCCATTGCGCTAATCTTGACAGCCGTCTTAGTCATCAGGCCATACCAGAATTCGGATGACCGCATTCGAACCCGGAGCGTAACAGAGAACAAACTTATCCAGGTACGGAACCTGCAGCAGAACCCGGGATCAATTCGGAAAGTCGATAGTATCGCGGCCAATGATAACTTGAAAATGAAGCTAAACAGCACGCCTGCCGTAAAAATTATTCATCATAATCAACAGGATAAAAGCCATTATTATGACAAGGAAGTCATTGTCCATTTTATAACAGCGCCAAGCGGCAGGGAACTGCAAAAAATCCTTGCCGATATCGACGGGATCGTAAAAGAGAAACATGACTTTGCCATTATATTCAAATCCAACAGCCAATCACCAGAAAAACTAATGGATTATTTCAATCATTTAGAAACCGTAGAGTTCACCGAGCCCCATTTTATCTACCTGCCAAACGAAGTAAACGATACGTATTACAGCGGCTACCAATGGAACCTGCCGGCCATTGGCACGGAGGACGGCTGGAACATCACGCGTGGGTCAAAAAACGTCAAAATTGCCGTGGTTGATACGGGAGTGGACCTTGACCACCCCGATTTGGCCGGAAGATTAATCGAGGGCTACAACGCAGTAGACGACAATAACAATCCTGATGATGATAACGGACATGGCACACATGTCGCTGGCATCATTGCCTCAAAGACCAACAATGGCGAAGGGGTCGCCGGGATCACTTGGTATAATCCGATCATGCCTGTAAAAGTCATGAATTCGGATGGGTCTGGTGGTTCGTTCGATGTGGCTGAAGGAATCCGCTGGGCGGTGGATCACGGGGCGAATGTCATTAACCTAAGCCTGGGAAATTACCAATCATCCACCTTGCTGGAAGATGCCATCAGCTATGCGCTCAGCAAGGATGTTGTCGTGATTGCCGCCGCTGGAAATGATAATACCAACCAGTCCAGTTATCCGGCAGCCTATCCAGGAGTGCTTGGGGTCGCGGCGGTCGACTCGAATGGAAAAAGAGCCGAATTCTCAAATTACGGGGATTACATTGATATTGCGGCTCCCGGGGTTGATATCGCGAGTACCTATTTACAAGGTGAGTATGCTGCCCTTTCAGGGACCTCGATGGCTGCACCGCATGTCACAGCCCTGGCTGGACTTATCCGTTCCATTAATCCATCACTAAAAAATACAGAAGTGATGGACGTTATGAGGAAAACTGCGCAAAAAACGGAGCCAGGATCTAACCAATTTTACGGAAGCGGAATCATCAATAATGTGGCATCCTTGCAGGAAGTGAATAGGAGAAAATGAAGATTAGCTAAATATAGGGGCCGCAAGCTTTAGGAATACAAAAAAAATAGGTACCTTCATTTAAAGAGGGGCACCCTAAAAAGGGTACCCCTGCTAACAGCCCGGAAACTTTGAACAAAGAGGGCTTTAAGTATAACGTTAAACAGCTTCCTTAAGCGCGGCTGTTTTCTGCTGCTGATTAATAAAGGCAAAGACACCAACTAATACAAGCAGGCCCCCGGCAATCTGCCATATGGACAGCTTTTCACTTAGCAAAAAGAATGCCAGGGTGGAGGCTCCTACGGGCTCGCCAAGAATGCTCATGGAAATCGTGGTCGCATTGACATAGTTTAACAGCCAGTTATTAATGACATGGCTCATCGTCGGGACAATAGCTAATAACAAGAAAATTCCCCACTCTTTAGCAGGGTAGCCGGTAAATTCTACACCTGTCATCAGGTTATAGAGAAAAAGGATAACGGAAGCAAAGAAAAAGACACAAAAGCTGTAAATCCAGTGTGATAATTTTTTGACGACACTTTGGCCGATCAATAGGTACCCCACCACAGAAATCACGCTAAAAAACGATAACAAGTCGCCGAGGATAGCATTTTTGCTTAAGGCAAGGTCTCCCCAGCCAATCATGGCAGCACCAATAATCGCAATTCCCATTGTCCCCAATACCGCACTGTTTGTTCGTTCTTTAAATAAGAAAAAACCCCCAATTAAGGAAACAACAGGCTGCAAGGCAAGAATAATCGTTGAACTGGCCACCGTTGTCAATTTTAAACTTCCAAACCAAAGAACAAAATGCATGGCTAAAAAGATCCCGGAAAAAAATAAGAACAGCCAGTTGCGTTTGCTGATTTTTTTAAATTCATGGCGTTTTTTTATCACCATAGGCAGCAGCAATATGCTTGCCATCGCCATTCGGTACATACTTAAAATGGATGCCGGCGCATCTGACCATTTCACGAAAATGGCCGAAAACGATATGGCAATAATCGAGATTGCCAGCGGCAGCCCAATGGATACGGAACGTTCTTCCTGTTTCATGGTTCCTCCCTTTCCTTGTGTCTCAAGCTGTCATTAAATCATTTTGCCAAGATAAAAAACGAAATTTATGATACCATACAAGTTAAAAAAGCGTGCTTTTGTAAATAAACGGGAGGACCGTTAGGAGGAGATTTTCATAAGGGCATTCAATCTTTCCTCCAGCAGCTGATTATAATAGTCTCTGGCTTCCTTGGAAACTTCGGTTATCATGATTGGCTCACCGAAGACCAGTTTCGCTTTTTTACGTAAAAGCAGATCTTTGAAATGATTGGGTCCGCTATAGGCAGCCGGGATAATCGGCACCTTCGCACGCTGGGCAATCGTAATCGCCCCTTGTTTGAGAGCAGTCTCCTCCGTCGTTCTCGTTCCGCTTGGAAAAATCCCTACGACTTCCCCCTTGGCTAAAAGCCGGTGAGGGATTTTTAATACGCTTGGTCCAGGATTTGCCCGATCAACAGGAAAGGCATTCAACTTTTTTAAAAACCAGGCCATAAATTTTTTTTGGAATAACTCCTTTTTCGCCATATAATGGATTTGCACAGGGAGCATGGTTACCCCGAGATAAAGGACATCAACCCACCCGGTATGTGTACAGGCAATCACATAAGGTCCTGACAGGGGGAGATGATGGTCGTTTTCTACCTTTATTTTTCCAAATAGACGGAGAATGCCCTTTACTAGCACTCCGATAAACTGATACAAATTTACCCCCTCCTGTTGTTGAAAGTGAGAGGGATGAGTTACCTCCCGACACTTTTTTCATCTGTTAAAATTATGCAGGTGCTGGTGGCATATGCAACGAGACCGTCTTTTGAATCGTACACCTGGCATTCCACGAGACCCGTTGCATTTCCTTTTTTTATGACTTTACCTACAGCACGTAACTTTGAATTCCAAACTGGCTTTATGAAATTAAGTTTCAATTCCACGGTTGTATAAGATGCGTTGTCAGGCAGCGTGGAGGCAAATGCACACCCCATCGCCGCATCGGAAATGTCACAAAGGATTCCCCCATGGAGAGTGTCCATTGGATTAGGCATCACATCAGATGCCTCCATTTCAAATACGGCCAAACCTTCGCCGGCTTCGACTAAGCTGATCCCGAGAAATTGGCTGTTCGGTGGGGGAGGAACTTCCCCTTCCATCATTTTCTGCAAGTTTTCCAGATAAGCCATCCCAATACACCCCGTTTGCATATAAAAATTCACAAAAATCTCCAATAATTTAACAATAATACTAGTAATCTGCCAACTATACTACTACGAAGGGAGGAACGGTGCAAGAAATATTTAGCATTTGCAATCAAGAGGATGCTAAGAATTCTTCTGGTGGAAATACTTTACATTAAAAGGAAAATGAGGTATTATTCTATTGACCAGTGGTCAATAAGGAGGATCCAGCAAATGTCACCGCGAAAACCTGTCCAGCAGGAATTAACACGAGAAATGATTATGGATGCAGCAAGAGATTTATTTGTCAGAAAAGGCTATCAGCATGTTTCCATGCGGCAAATTGCGCAAGAGCTTGGATGCAGCCATGGGTCCATTTATTACCATTATAAAAATAAGGCGGAGCTTTTTTACGCCTTAGTGGAGGATCATTTTGCCATGCTTGACCAAAAGCTTCAAGATGTACTTAAAGAGGACTTCGATGAAGCCCAAAAGCTGAAGCGGATTTTTTTGGCTTATATCGAATTCGGGCTCAATCATCAAAGCCATTATGAAATCATGTTTTTAACCAAAGATGAGGAAGTCAGAAATCTAGTCAGCCAAGGGCCGAACAGAAGCTACGAAAACTTTGCCCAAAGTGTTGCCCGTTTGAGCGGCAAGAAGTTAAAGGTCCAAGAGATTTGGCTGCTGTTTTTGGCTCTGCATGGGTTTGTCACCCATTATTGCCGATATGTAAATGGCTATGAAGAGGTTAAAGATCTTGCGGAAGCACATGCCAATTTTTTATTAAAATCGATACATTAATTTTTTTTAGGATTAATTGACCAGTGGTCAACAAGGGCGGAAGGGAGAATTTTTTATGAAGAAAGCATTGGTTTTGGGGGCGTCAGGTGGTATCGGCTATTCAATTGTGAAGGAATTATCCTCAAGAGGCGTTCAAGTGACAGCCTTTGCCAGAACGAAATCTAGGCTGGAAAAATTATTTGCGGCTGACCCCAGCGTTTCGATTTTTGCAGGCGACCTTTTTCAGCTTCATGATTTACGGGAAGCGGCAACTGGGGTTGATGTTATTTTTCATGCGGCGAACATTCCCTATGAGCAATGGGAAACGAAACTGCAGGGGTTGGTTACGAACATATTGACTGTAGTCAAAGAGAATTCAGTAAGGCTGGCTATGGCAGACAATGTCTATGCGTATGGAAGAGCAGGAAAGTGTGTAGTGGAAACCACACCAAAAAATCCGCATACCAAAAAGGGGAAAATTCGTCTTCAAATGGAAGAAAAAGTAAAGGGATCCGGGGTTCCGTTTATTCTGGCCCACTTTCCAGACTTTTATGGACCAAATGCCGAAAACACTTTGCTCCATTATACCCTTAAAAATGTCGCCAAACATAAAAAAGCGGCCTACGTTGGGGACCCCAAAATAGCCAAAGAATTCATTTTTACGCCGGATGCAGCCAAGGCGCTGGTCAATTTGGCGTTTCATGAAGAAGCTTATGGGCAGGTTTGGAATATTCCCAGCTCTGGTGTCGTTACGGGTGACGAATTAGTCGAAAAGCTCCGAGAAATTAGCGGTTATGATAAAAAAGTGTCCGTGATCAGCAAAAACATGATCCGGCTCCTTGGTTTGTTCAATGCAGGTATGCGTGAAGTGGTTGAGATGTTTTATTTGAATGAAGAACCGGTTGTGCTGGATGGAGGAAAATATGAAAAATGGATTGGTCCCCTGCCGCGTACTCCTTATAAACAGGGATTAATGAGAACACTGGAGTTTATGGCTCAGGATACAGAAGCAAGTTCGTGAGAGGATTGAAAAAGTGGAACGATATATGTACCAAAAACATCTGGCGCTGGTTGAAAAGGCGCCGGATGTTTTAACGGACAGTTTGATTTATTCTGGAATGCCCATGGCAGCTAAGTACTCTTGTCCGAAATTATTAAGAACAAAAGTTTTTTCCTCTGATTGGCTCATAATCCCATAGGCTCTTCCGACGGTTCCCCCTTGCTGATTCCAAATATAATTGTGATCGGCATCCACTTGAGAGAAATCGCGATTCTTCCATTTATCCAGGATTTCCAGCAAATCCGTTTTTAATTCGAAATGGCTGTTGCTGACAATCTCATATACTTGGTTAATGGTATCGGGGATCATGGGGATAGCCCCCCACTTATCTTCCGCCTTCACTTTCTGATGCGTCATTTTGTTCATGGCCTCCAGGACCGCCTCCTGTGAGCTTGTCTGATCAATTCCAATATCATATTGAACCCCGCCAATTTTTTCCGTCTGCTGTTTCTCTATTTCTTCCTGCTTCGTCGCCGCATCCTCAACGGAACCAGCATCATTCTGTGAAGCCTCCTGCTTCTCCTCATATCCAGATGCATTATCCAAAATCTTAAAAAATCCAAAAATGCCACCTGCCAAAACCGCCAAAACGATAACCGTAATCAGCAATATCCTTTTCACAAACACTCCCCCATTAAGCCAGTTCCCTTTACATTCACTTTACCAATAATTCCTAAATTTCACCAGTAAAATGGGGACAGTCCCCCGCTATGGTAAAGCATCACCGTGGCGGGGGACAGTCCCCGCGGGGCAACAGGGTATATTTCCAGTGTTTCTAGACGAGTATGGAGATAGGAAGGGGGGAAGGATGATGAAAGGTTTAGCCATATTCATTTGGATGTTGTTTATTTTCATTCTTACGTGCACGGCAAGCTTTTCCGAGCTGATGGCATTTGGTGAAATTCGGTTTCGCTTTGAGGCCCGGCCCGACTTAACTGATCTATTTACTCCTTTGCCAGAAGAATTAAGTAACGGTTTTATCAAACAAAAAGTGGGGCATATCCTTGCATTCTTCCTATTTACCATGCTTCTTCAAAGGAAAATGCCATATAAGCGTCACCACTTTATAGCGGCCTTCACTTATGCAGCATTTACTGAAATCATCCAATTGTTCTTTGCCAGAAACGGCCGTTTGTTTGATATTGGTTTCGACCTTGCCGGCATTACCTTGGCACTATGTTTCAGCCTATGGGCATCTAAATCCAGACAAGTTGATATAAATAGCCAATACGATTAAAACTGCCATAAAACATCCCCGGAACATATGAAACCCGGGGATAGGCGATCCTTATATGGGAAAAGTAGAGGCAGATTGAATATTTCTTGCCCCTCCATTTAAATAACAGACTTGCTGCGCAAGGCAGATATATAGGAGGTTCAAGGTGGAATCACAATTTAACGCACCTTTCAAAAGGGGGAAAGAGTATCAATATAAAAGGATTCCTATTGGATGAAATAACGGATAATTTTGATCCAGCCAAATAAGGCAATCCATAAAGGAATGCTTAAAGAAGCTCCCCACAATAATCCAACGAACAAACTCCCTTGTTCCTCCATAGCATCCGCTCCTTAAAATTTTTAGTAAAGCCTCTATGTCCTTCCAGTTCGGGACTTTGCGTATATTTTAAAAGGGTCTTGGAGTTTAATGGTCTTGTCTTAACATTATCAAAAAATGATTGCAGAAATAGTGGAAGGTTGACAGATAAATTTGGAAATCTATCGACAAGTATAACCGATGGGGATTCTATAGATATGATTGAAATGACTAAAAAAATATTAAAAAATACCAGAAATATAGGAAGGCAGCATCTGACATCGGCAGAGGAAAAGAATGATTTTTACCGGGAGGCTTAAAAAGCAGTCGAAAACTGCCTAACTGCCCCGAAGGATTTCCCCTCGGTTTGTTGTGCTGATTCCACCAAGTGCCCATTTTTGAGTGAGAATAGCTCCTTTATCCTTCTTATTACATATGTCTAGAGTGTAAGGGAAATAAACGAAAGTGGGTGTGGAAATGTTTCCGTTTTACGGTGGATACGGTTTTCCTGGCGGGGCTGGGTCCCTTGGGGGCTATGGATTCCCTGGCGGCTATGGATATGGGTATGGCTATCCTCCATTTGGGTATGGATTTGGCGGCTATGGCGGTTTCGGCGGCTATGGTGGTTATGGCGGTCATGGTTTCCCATATGGCCACCACCATTATGGACATTATGGGCATCATGGGCGTTAAGCGCAAAAGAAAAAAGAGCCAATTATTTGAGGGGGATAAGGTGCCAGCCCTATCCTCAACTACATAACAACCAAAGCGAACAAAAAAGAGGCTGCAGCGTGCCAGCCTCTTGCTTCATTAGACTAAATTTCTCGCCTTAACAAATCTTTGCATTCGTTTTAGAGCTTCCTGCAGCTGGGGCATCGAGGCGGCATAAGAACAGCGGACATAGCCTTCTCCGCTCTCCCCGAAAACATGGCCGGGCACAACCGCTACCTTTTCTTCGCGAAGCAGCTCCTCGGCAAACTGCTCCGACGTAAAACCAGTCGTTTTAATAGAAGGAAACACATAAAATGCTCCGCCTGGATTATGGCATGGCAAACCGATTTGATTCAATGTCTGCACCATATAATTCCGTCTGCGCCGATAGCTCGACCGCATCGCCTCCACTTCATGGTAGCCATTTCGAAGCGCCTCTATGGCACCGTGCTGCAGCATATGGGGGGCACACATGGTTGTATACTGATAAATTTTCAGCATGACCTCCACTAATGCCTTCGGGGCCGCCAGCATACCTAACCTCCAGCCGGTCATCGCAAAGCTCTTGGAAAAACCGTTTAGTAAAATCGTCCGTTCATACATCCCGTCAATTGCCGCAAAACTCGTATAGGGTTCATCCTCATAAACCAATTCCGCATAAATTTCATCGGAAACGACCAGCAAATCGTATTTTTCAACAATCTCGGCAATTTTCTCCAAATCTTTCTTATTTAATGTACTGCCTGTCGGATTGTTGGGTGAACTAAGTAAAATAGCTTTAGTTCTGTTGGTTATTTTTTGTTCAATCTGCTCAGGGGTTACCTTAAAGCCGTTTTCCGGCGAAGTGGAAATCGCCACAGGTTTCCCTCCAGCAATAGCAACCAAAGGGGCATAGGCTACAAAGGCAGGCTCCACAATCAATACTTCGTCGCCTTGGTTTAAAATTGTCCGGAACGCCAAATCCAACCCTTGGCTGGCACCAATCGTCACAATAATTTGATTGGCCGGGTTATAATTAACCGAAAATCGGGTGCTTAAATACTTCGAGATTTCCTCGCGCAGCTCCAAAAGCCCGGGGTTGGCCGTATAGGACGTAAATCCCTGTTCCAATGATAAAATCGCTGCCTCACGGACATTCCATGGCGTAATAAAGTCCGGTTCACCGACTCCTAAGGAAATCACCCCTTCCATGCTGGAAGCCAGGTCAAAAAATTTGCGAATCCCGGAAGGCTGCAAATCCTTTACGGTCTCCGACAAATAATGAGAATACTCTTTTCTCATGGTGAAACCACCATTCTTCGGTCTTTGTCTCCGCCATCTTCAAATAATACGCCATCATGCTTGTATTTTTTTAACATGAAATGAGTAGTGGTGGAAACCACATTTTCAATCGGTGATAATTTTTCTGAGACAAACGCCGCAATTTCCTGCATCGTTTTTCCTTCTATGGTGATCGACAAATCATAGGCACCCGACATTAAGTATAAAGAAGACACTTCTGGAAATCGGGCAATCCGTTCGGCGACCTCATCAAACCCCACTCCCCGCTTTGGCGTTACCTTTACATCAATCATGGCAACGATATTTTCCTGGCCCTCCACCTTACTCCAATCAATCAAGGTAGGATAGCTTATAATAATTTTTCCGTCCTCTAGCTTCTTAAGTGTCTCCCTGACAGTTTCCTCGCTGCACATTGC
Source organism: Neobacillus muris (assembly GCF_943193175.1). Lineage (GTDB taxonomy): Bacteria > Bacillota > Bacilli > Bacillales > Cytobacillaceae > Neobacillus > Neobacillus muris. The sequence continues at coordinate 31,473 of NZ_CALPDF010000001.1, read as the reverse complement.
CATTAAAGCAATAGTTTCAACAGGAATTCTATGATTTTCCTCCATGATTTTTAAAATCTCAATTTCCTCACCAGTTAGTTTCATCCGTTTTTCTCCTTTGGGTAAAAGTGTTCTATTGTTGATTGTAAAATTATTTTTCATGGCTGTCACTAGAAAACATTCCTAAAAATAAGAATTATTAGATTACTGGTTTTGGCAAGAGGGATATTCAGGCTCATGCCGGCAGCAATTTTTAACCGAATAAGTCTATCAGATTGTACGAGAAATTGTAAAAAAATGTTATAAAAAATATTGGGAAATTTTTGGAAGGTCGACAAATTACAACACCCTAATATAAAAGTACTATATATAATAGGGACATCATGTTTAATTAAGAAAACAGTCCTATAAAAATAGAGAAAAATAGTGAAATGGTCGTGCTTAATCCTTTGCATTAGCCTGGGGTTATAAAAGAGTAAAGCAGTTCAGACGCCAATGGATTGCATTTTAGGGGTGAGATGATGGTTATTTCTGATGTGGAAACGCAAATATTAGATGAAGAATGGGTAGCGCTTATTTTAGAGGCAAAAGAGCTGGGACTTTCTATTGAAATGGTCAGGCAATTCTTCGACCAGAATAAAGGTTGAGTGTCATTGATGTTTCACATACATAAGATGGCTGACGTTAAGAAGCGGTCTTCTCCCCGGGGATTCTTAGAGGGGCTGGGCTTCTTAAGGTCAGCCTGTTTTTTGAAAATATGGCAGCCGCTAAATGTCAGTCTCCAATCAGCTATTCGGCGATCAGGAAAGCATCAGAATAACCAGCTTGCCTGATTTGGCCTAAATGGGCTTGGGCATTTTCTGGGCTGCTGAAGGCGCCAGCTTGGACGCGGTACCAGGTTTTCCCTGAGATGGTGACTGCTTTCACGAAGGCTTCGATGCCTTGTGAATGGAGAGAAGCGGCACGATTGTTTGCATTTTCTATGGAAGTAAACGACCCGGCGATTAATTTATATAGTTTGCCAGGGCCGGGGGCAGGATTTGGTGCCGGAGCGGGTGCTGGGGCTGCCTTGCGGCTGAGGCCAAATGCTCTGGCTAAACCGTTGGCATGGCCTTGTGCCACATTTTGCCGCCATGATGGCTGTTTCATTAGCTCACTATCGTGAGCATTGCTGATAAAACCATTTTCAGATAAGAGCGCCGGCATCGCGGATTCTCGGAGCACATGAAAATTTGCTCTTTTTTGCCCGCGGTCGGCCAACTGGTTGAGTTTAGCAATTTCCTCGTGAAGGAAATCCTGGTATTTTGCTGTGGCGGCGGAGTCTGGCAGGCCGCTGTAAATATAGTCCTCATATCCTAAGGCGGAGCTTGGGCCAGAGTTAATATGAATGGACAAATAAAATTGTGCTCCCCATGCATTGGCCTCATTGGTCCGTTGGCTTAAGCTCTTTGCTGCGTCATCTGTCCTGCTCATCATCACTTCTGCGTCCTCATAGTCATTCAATAGGATGGACCGAATTCTTTGCGCGATATCTAATGTAATATCTTTTTCGTTCAGGCCATTTCCTTGTGCCCCAGGATCATTTCCCCCATGCCCGGGATCTACATATAGTTTCATACCTTTCATCTCCTTACCTATTAGGTTATGAAAAAGAGCTTAATTTGGAACGGGCTGATTGCATCTATTATTTATAAAAAAACAAGAGCAAAGGACAGGCAGTTTTTTATAAAAAGAAAAACCCTTGGATGAAGGGTTTTAGGCATAATCGTTTAGCTTGTGATACTATTTCGTACTGCTTGTATATTGCCAATTGCTGAATCCAGCATTCTTCCATAAAGATTGAGAATGGATTGCCCGTAAGTAGTTCCGGGGACAGCCCATTTACCGTTAAGGTCAGTCCATGTTGGTGCGGAGCCTCGTGCTACTAGGTGAAAGCGCGGGTCCAGAAGCGGATATTGGTTTGGCAGTGGATTCGTTGTCGCGTATGCGTACAAATGCTGCATCTGGGCAATCACCCCTTCTTCCGGTGTGGCAAACATAGCTCCTTGAGTGCTGCCGCCAGTTGCCCCAATCCCGGCAAAGTTGTTTTGCCCAGGCTGGACGGTTCCTGTAAATCGGAAGAAGTCTGTCTCGTGCAAGGCCTGTGCAAAGGCGATATCCCCTCGAATACCATAATATCGGCCAATGGTTACATAATAAATGCCTAGTTCCGGCGCATTCGGATTAATCTGTTTAACAAACTGGTCCATTTGCATAGGGGACAGGATGGTTGGCCCTAGAATCGTATTGACAGGCAGTCCGTTGCTAGGAGTGCTGCCGCCTGCATCTGGAGACGGGCTAACGGGTACCTCAGGAACAGTTGAATCAGGAACTGGTGTGGCTGGTGTTTCTGGCATAGGGGTAGTTGGTGCGTCAGGAGCTGGATTTGGAGCAGCTGGCGCTGGTGCTGGTGCTGGTGCTTCAGGTTGAGGGGTGCTTGCAGGTGCACTCACGCTTCCCTGGTCGGCGATAATAAAGGCATCTTGTATGCCAGCATTTTTGAGTTCTGTCAATCTATTTTCTGCATTTGCCCGATTGGCGTAGGCTCCTGTTTGAACCCGGTACCAAGTGACTCCATTGATGACCGTTGTATCAACAAAGGAGTTAATGCCTTTTGAATGGAGAAAGGCCACCCTTTCGTCGGCATTATCTCTTGATTTAAAAGAACCTGATATGACTTTATACAGGGTACCTGTTGTTGATGGCTGCTGCGGGCTGCTTGCTGCAGGCGGGTTATTGGGAGCTGGGGCTGGATTTGCTTTTGGCTGAAGATTAAAGGCTCTGGCTAACCCATTGGCGTGCCCTTGAGCGACACTTTGGCGCCATGCTGGCTGATTCAGCAATCCGGCATCAGCGGCATTGCTGATAAAGCCATTTTCCGTCAATATGGCATTCATTTTTGTTTCTCTTAATACATGGAAGTTTGCTTTCCTTCTGCCGCGGTCCGGGAGCTGATTCGTTTTCATGACTTCTTCATGAATGATCTGTTGAATTCTTGCCGTTTGAGATGAGTCAGATAAACCGTTGTAGATGTAGTCCTCATACCCTCTAGCCGTGCTGCCCGCCGAATTGATGTGAATCGACAAGAAAAAGTCTGCTCCCCATGCATTGGCATCGTTGGTGCGTTGGCCTAAGCTGACGGTAGTATCGGTGGTACGGCTCATTCGCACTTGTACATTTTGATAATTGTTGACTAAAATTGCCTGTAAACGCAGCGCAATATCCAGTGTAATATCTTTTTCATTTAGTCCATTACCTTGGGCACCTGGATCCGCGCCTCCATGACCTGGATCTAAATAAATCTTCATTGCATCTCCTCCAAATTTTTATTTACAAGCAGCAAGTAGAGAGATAGGGGATCATCACTGTCATGTTATTCAGCAGTTGTCAAACTTGTTCTAGGCCTTTCGATTCTGCTTTTTTGGGAAAACAAGAAAATAGGCATAAAAACTACATTCATTCGAAAAAGGGATTTTTTACATTGTATTATAGTAAACAGCTAGGTTATGAAAGTGTTATAATACTGTAGGAAAGTGAATCTTAACTAAGGGGAAATGAAGCATGATTCTAGTTGTCGGCGGTGCCGGCTATATTGGCAGCCATCTTGTTAAGGAATTAGTCGAAAAAGAAGAAGTAGTCGTATTGGACAATCTGTCTACTGGCCATCGGGAATCCGTTGACAGCCGGGCGATATTCGTCAAAGGTGATCTCGGTAACGAGGAAGACCTGGATATGATCTTTAAAAGTTATCCGATTAAAGCAGTCATGCACTTTGCCGCCAACAGCCTTGTTGGGGAGTCGGTAACGGATCCGTTAAAGTATTATGAAAACAATGTAGCGGCGACGTTAACGCTACTAAAGGTTATGACAAAATTTAAAGTGAAGAACTTTATTTTCTCATCGACAGCGGCTGCCTATGGGATCCCAACCGTGGAGATGATCGATGAAACGACGCCAACGGCTCCGATTAATCCCTATGGGCACTCAAAGCTCATGGTGGAACAAATTCTTGCTGATTTTTCAAAAGCCTATGGTTTGCATTATGTGGTTCTCCGTTACTTTAATGCAGCAGGGGCGCATGAGTCGGGCGTGATCGGGGAAAGCCATGATCCTGAAACGCATTTAATTCCGATTATTCTGCAGCAGCTCTTGGGGCAGCGGGAAAAGATTTCGGTATTCGGTTCGGATTATGATACGAAAGACGGTACCTGCATCCGGGATTACATTCATGTTACCGATTTAGCAGCCGCCCATATTCTTGCCCTTGAAGCATTGCTTGAAGGAAAGAAAACAGCTGAGGTATACAATCTTGGCAACGGACTCGGCTTCTCCGTTAAAGAGGTAATTGAAACCTGCGAAAAAGTGACTGGAAAGCAGGCAAACGTGGAAATGGCTGACCGCCGTGCCGGAGACCCTGCAAGACTGGTTGCATCCTCCGCTAAAATTGATTCTGAACTAGGCTGGAAAGCCCAGCGGAATTTGGAAAAAATCATTGTCGACGCCTGGAATTGGCATCAAAACCAAAGGTACTAGTTTACACATAGGAACACCCAAACAAGGGTGTTTTTTTTTGCTCCCTTTTTCACATGAATTGTTGCTGGCGTTTGATTTTTGGGTTTTTTGCCGGCTCTCCATAAACTTCCTTGTATTTGCGGTAAAAATGGCTTTTATTCAGCCAGCCAACCTCATATATAACTTCCTCGATCGTTAAATCAGTGTTTTCAATCAAAAGTTTTGCCCGCTCTAAGCGCTCTTTTGTTTGCAGCTGCTTAAATGATTTGCCGGTTTTGTTTTTTATTAGATTGCTAAGGTAGTTTTTGTTGTAGTTTAGTTGTTTGGCCAGTTGGCTAAGGGTGATAGTCCGAAACTCTTGGTGGATGATCCGAAGGACTTCAAATGCTAGATTATTTTCGGTTTGTTGATGTGTATTTCCATGAACCTCATAGGGCACATTTTCAAGCAGCTCCATAAACAGGATGGAAATGTTAAGGCGGATGATTTCATTAGCAAAGGGACTATTTGAATAATATTTATCAATAATCTGATCTAATAATTGTTGGATGACAACATGCTTTGAGCTGCGGAAAATAACATAAGTTGAGTGGTTTTCACAGGTGTTATTTTCAAGCAAAAAACTAAAAATAAAGTGATTTTTATTCATAATACTGGTAAGGCTTTCAAAATCAAGGTTTTCAACGGGGATCATCAGGTTAATGAGCAAATCATTTACCCCTGGGGCTTTCACAAAATGTACAGCATCTTTATCCATTAGCAAAATGTCGCCTGTATGCAAAACTTCTTCATTGCCATTAATAACTTGCGTGACTGTCCCTGACAACATATAGTTTAGTTCCAAAAAATTATGGCTATGTTCAGGAAAGTCGGCAAAACGGGAGTGTTTGCTAATATAAACCTTGCGATTTTTTAAAAAATAATCTTTTTTAATAATCATTTTGCGGTCAATATTGGCGTAGGTCTCTTTATTAACTTTGGTTACTTTTCTTGCATTTTTAAGGTTATCTATTTCGTCTAAACTTATATTAAACAATAGTTCTTCCACGTTTTTTTGCATAGATAAAACCACCTGTAATTTTGTTACTTTTATTCTAACATAATGTCATTGTAAACGCTGACATTTATTTATAAAATTTAGAAAAATAGATAGGGAGGCAGACAATGTCAAAAGTTAGCGCAAGTGATTTTGCGAGTGTTCAAGCAGCAATTGATTTCCTTAGCGAACAAGATGAACAGCGGGAACTGGTGATTCCAGCAGGTGTATTTGAGACTGGTGCGCTAAGCTTAATTTCAAACTTAACGCTGAATCTTGAAGAGGGTGCCGTTCTAAAATTTGTGGATGACCCAAGCGTATATGGGCCGATTTGGACACGTTGGGAAGGAATTGAGTGCTATGCGATGCATCCGCTGTTATACGCAAGTGATTGTGAAAATGTGACGATTACCGGTTTAGGCACTATTGATGGAAGCGGACAAGCTTGGTGGGAGAAATTTGCTCAAATTGAACAAGAAGACCGATTGGAACCACGTGAAGACTACGAATGGCAGTTAGCCAAGCTTAATCCTGATTATAAAGAGCGCACAGGCGGCGGTGCAAGACCTTGCACGCAATTCCTTCGTCCTCCGCTCATTCAGTTTTGGAAGTGCAAAAACATCACTTTTGAGAACTTCACTTTGCAGAACTCGCCGTTTTGGACGCTGCACACAGTATATAGTGAAAATATTACCATCCAAAAACTGACGATTAAAAATCCAGCGAACGCCATTAACACAGATGCAATTGATATCGACTCCTGTAAAAATGTAGTGATTCAGGAATGTTTGTTTGATGTTGGCGATGATGCGATTACACTAAAATCAGGTAGCGGCGTCGATGGCTTAAGAGTAAATATTCCAACAGAAAATGTTACAGTTCGTGATTGCAAGATTTTAGCTAGTCATGGCGGGATAGCGATCGGCAGCGAGACAGCAGGCGGCATTAAGGACGTGGATGTGAAAGATTGCCAGTTTCTTGGAACACAGCGGGGAATTCGCCTGAAAAGCAGGCGTGGCCGCGGCGGCACAATTGAGAATATCAACCTTGAAAACTTGGAAATGGACGGTTGTTGGTGTCCGATTGTTTTGGGGATGTATTTTGCCCCAGGAATTTTACCGCATGAGGAAGCAGCTCTGCTAAGCGTTGAAGCTCAAGCAGTGGCAGCAACGACACCTCATATTAAAAACATTAAAATCAAAAACATCAACGCAATAAATATTAAGTCAACAGCAGCTTTTATCGTAGGCCTGCCAGAAAGCCCGATTGAAAATGTTGAAATTGACAAGTTTCATTGGAGTTTAGCACCAGCCGAAGAACTGCTTGAAACGTGGAATAGTGAGCCGACCAAAGGATTATTCCATGATGAGAACCGAGGCATTAAAACGATCAATATAAGCAACTTAACGATTAACGGGGAGGAAATGTAAAATGGCAATGAAGCAGCCAAAATGGGAAGCAATAAAGCAACCTTGGGTTTATACACCTAAAAAAATCACCTTTTTTAGAAGCTTAGGTTATGGAATGAATGATTTAAATGGGTCGGCGTGGGGAACGTTAGTTGGCTCTTATTTGATGGTGTTCTTGACAACATATGCTGACTTAAACGCTGGTATTGTTGGGACAATGCTTTTTGTGTTAAAACTTCTTGATATGGTCATTTGCGGCGTGATTGGCGGAGTTAGTGACCATTTGTTTTCAACAGCTCTTGGCCGTAAACTTGGCCGCCGTCATGCTCTGTTCTTAGTAGGTGCTATTTTAACAGCAATCTGTTTCCCGCTGTTATTTACTATTCATCCAGGCTCTTACCTTTGGTATTTCCTTGTTCTGCTATTCCTAGAAACTGCGCAGTCATTTGACAATATCGCTTATGAAACTTTGGCAACAGAAATGACGGACAAAGCTGAAGAACGTGTAAAACTCAGTTCGGTTCGGATGTTTGTTTCCGCGTTTGGGACTTTTGCTGTAACAGGCCTGCCTGCGATTCTTTTAAGTGCTCTTGGTGAAAATAATGCAAGTGCTTACACGATTTCTGGAATTGTTTTTGGCATCGCTCTTTGTATTGGGACATTGATTACCTATTTTTCAACTTGGGAATTTTCACCTGAACACGTTGCAAATTTCGAGGCAGTAAACAAAAACAAAGATAAAAAAGGCTTCCTGGAGGCTGTTAAAGATTACGGCCACGTATTGAAAACAAAAGCTTGCAGACGGACTTGCACAATTTACTTTGTTTCCTATTTTGCAAAAGATTGCTTTAACACAGCCTTTTTCTTCTATGTCATGTTCTTGCTTGGCCTTGGTCAATCAACAGCACAAACGGCCTCCAGCCTTTCTATACTTGGGATGATTGTTGTGCCAATTGCAACCATTGGCATGTATAAAAAAGGGCCGAAATTCCTTTGGACTTCCGCGTTTTCAGCTCAGATTCTGGTTCTATTGATTTATCTTGGACTATACTTTTCTGGAGTGCACCTTGATGCCAAGACGGCGTTTGTAGTCATTCTTGTATTGTCAGCACTTTGGCAAATTGGCCGCCAAACAATGGAATATACAGTTTGGAACGTAATTCCTTTTGTACCGGATGTGGACACGCTTGTATCGACCAAACTAAGAGCTGGAACCTTTGCGGCATGCCAAACTTTCACCCGCAAGGTAACAGGTGCAATAGGGTCTGCTCTCATCGGCTGGGTTTTAGCATTTGGCGGTTTTGATAAAACTTTGGCCGAACAAGCAGATCCTGCTAAATGGGCGATTATGATTTCATTTGCGATTATTCCACTAGTTTGTTTAGCTTATTCCATGTATTTGATTCGCACGTTCAACCTTAACCAAGACACACATCAAATTATCAAAGCAGAAATTAACCGGCTTCAAGCGGGCGGCTCAAAAGAGGATGTGGACCCAAAAACGAAGGCTATTGTTGAAGACTTGACTGGCTATAATTATAAAGACATTTGGAATCCAGCTAACTAGCGAGTTAATAAATGCATGAATATATCAAAAACCGGAAGTTTTATTTGGAGCAGGACGGGTAAGTGAAATGGAATTGATAGACTGGCAACACTCATTCATTTGGACTTGAACTCATTGCTCATCCATTTTCCTTCTTGTACGACTATTTAGACAAGTGCCTTCATATTCTTATGGTATACATAAAGTTGAAGGGGATGCCCATGCGGAAAAAAACAGCTCTATTTAAACGGCTGCTTATTGGATTATTCGTGCTAATCATGATTTTAATGGCTGTAAGGTGGATGGTTGTCTCTCCGGGCAAGAATGCTAAATCGGTCGTCGACCAATTTTATCAGTATGAACAGGAAGGCGATTTTTCGAATTCTTGGGAGCTCTTTCATTCCTCCATGAAAAAGAAATTTACCAAAGGCAATTATATTCAAGACCGGGCGCACGTGTTTGTGAATCATTTTGGTGTAAAAACCTTTTCCTACACACTAGGCAAACCGGAAAAATTGAAATCATGGAGAATGGAAAAAACGGCACCGGTGTTAAAAAATGTCTATAAAGTATTGGTGAAGCAAACCTATAAAGGCAGATACGGTCGTTTTGACTTGGAGCAGGAAATCTACCTTGCGAAAGAAAATGGCGACTGGAAAATAATGTGGGATTATAATAAATAGAAGAGCCAGGCGGCTAGCCCTGGCTCTTCTATTTTATCACTGTAAAAACGCCAATTGAATAAAGAATAGAACCGCAAATACCCAAACAAGCGGATGGACTTCACGCCATTTTCCTTTAGCTGCTTTCAAAAGCGGGTAGCTGATAAAGCCAAGAGCTATCCCTGTAGAAATGCTGGAAGTAAGCGGCATACTCAAGATTGTTAAAAAGGCAGGAAAAGCTTCATCAAGCTCATTCCAGCGGATTTTGGCAATGCTGCCCATCATCATGCTGCCGACAATAATCAGAGCAGGTGCGGTAATGGCAGAAATGCCGGAAACAGCACTCACCAGCGGTCCAAAAAAGGCAGAAACGATAAATAAAATGGCAACCGTTAGTGAAGTCAGGCCCGTACGGCCGCCTGCAGCTACTCCGGAAGTCGACTCAATATAGGCCGTGGTCGGGCTAGTCCCAAAAATGGCACCGACTGCTGTTGCGATCGAATCGGAAAGCAAGGCGTGGCGGGCACGCGGCAGCTTATCTCCTTTCATTAGGCCGGCCTGGTTAGCGACACCTACCATTGTTCCAGTCGTGTCAAAAATCGTTACCAGAATGAAAGAAAATACCACGGCATACAAGCTATAATGGACCACGTCGGTCAAAGCTGCAAATGGGTTGGCAATCATGAGCCCTTCAGGCAGTGACGGAAGAGCGACAAAACCTTCTTTAAACTGGATTTGTCCCGTGAAAAAGGCAATAATTCCGGTAATAATCATTCCAAAAAATAATGCTCCGTTAATCCTAAACGACATCAGAATTAACGTGACTGCCAAGCCAACTACTGTTAAAACGACAGACTTCTCATGAAGGTTTCCCAACTTCACAAGGTTGCTTGGATCTGCGACAATAATTTTTGTCAGCCGCAAACTGATAAACGCGATAAATAGGCCAATTCCGGCGGTAATCCCATATTTCAGATTTTCCGGAATGGCTTCGATTAATTTTTCTCTAAGAGGGGTTAATGACAAAATCACAAAGATAAGACCGGCTACAAATACAGCAGCAAATGCAGTTTGATAACCAATCCCTTGATGGGCGCCAACCACCGAGTAAGCAAAATAAGCATTGAGGCCCATCCCTGGTGCGATGGCGATGGGGTAGTTGGCAAACAAGGCCATCCACAGGGTTCCCACCACAGATGCGATAATGGTAGCGGTGAACACTTGATTAAAAGGGACACCGGCACCCGAAAGAATCACCGGGTTAACGACAACAATATAGACCATCGTAAAAAAGGTTGTTATCCCTGCCATTACTTCGGTTTTCATATTAGTTTGATTTTCTTGAAGTTTAAACATAATAGTTCCTCCAAAACACGAACGTTATAATTTCAACTAAATAATAATATTCGTTATTGAATAAAATTTCAATAGGTAATTTTATTTTATCCATTTTGCTGATGGTCATGAATGGGCATTTAGTTTTTGTCGCCATGGAGGGCTCAAGACGCCAAAACAAGCAACATATACGATGCTGCCTGAAGACACCGGCAAGCCGAGGTTTTTAAAATTTGACCCTTCCCAGTTTCCAATCATCCAGCTTTCGCTCCAATCCACCTAAGAGGAGGAAAGCTTAAGGAAACTGGCGGAACAGCTAAAACTGGAGCTGACTAAGGTAGAGGGCATATCAAGCGTGAACCTTTCGGGAACCTCCGTTCAAGAAGTCCGGGTCGAGCTAGGCCAAGAGAAATTGCGGAAATATCAGCTCAGTCAAGCCGACATCGTTGATATCATAAAGGCCAACAAAATCTCATTGCCAGGCGATACAATTCAAACAGATGGAAAAGAGCTAACCACCCGGATTATTTCAACCATAGATTCCATCGAAACCCTTAAGGAGGTAACCACTATTGGGCAAAACAGCGGACCGGTGGATATCAGCAGGATTAACCAACAGGCAGCGGTTCAATTTATAGTGAAATACCCATCCACAACTAATTTAGGGGATATGGCAAAGCGGGTAGATAAAGAAGTTGCCAAGCTGGATTTGCCTGAAGAGTCCGAAGTGGTGTTTAGCGGGGAACGAGAACTGCTTGATTCCTCGAAAGACGATTTGATTTTAGCCTTCGGATTAGCTATTGTTTTTGTCTATTTGGTCATGGCGGCCCAGTTTGAATCGTTGAAATATCCCTTTGTCATCATGTTTACTGTTCCTTTGATGGTGATAGGTGTATCAGCTGGTTTAACTATCACCCAAACTCCTATAAGTATAACGGTTCTTATTGGAGCGATTGTCCTGGCAGGAATCGTGGTGAACAATGCGATTGTGATTGTCGATTATATGAATCAGAAGAAGGAGAGCGGTATGGACAAGATAGAAGCCATTGTGGTATTTGTAAAGGATAGGGCAAGGCCGATTTTGATGACCTCGTTAACAACAAACCTTGAATTAATCCCCCTTGCACTGGGGATCGAGAAGGCACTGAAATTAATCAGCCTATGGCGATCACTGTAATTGGCGGTCTCATCAGCAGCACCTTACTTACTTTATACATCATACCTATCATCTATTGCCTGTTTGACACTAAGAAGGCAGGTAAAACAAATTCATGATACATAACCAAAAATCCATCACAAAACCGATGTATTTTTCCCAAAACAGCTCATATTATCAGTTTTTCTGCAGATAATATACCTGTTTCATGGCCGCGGATAAGGGAGGATATGAGGTTTGGTGAAAGTTCATAATCTATTTGTCTTATTAATGGTAATGTCTGCCGTTATCGCGGGAATAGGGAGACCATTGCGAGTTGCAGCGGAAGAGGGGGAACCTGTGATTCAATTACGTTTACTGGAAACTACCGATATCCATTGCCACCTGGCCGATTATGATTATTATCAAACGAAGGAAGATCCTGGAGTAGGGCTCGCCAGAACTGCCACACTGATCAAGCACGCACGGGAAGAAGTCCTAAATTCACTTCTATTTGATAATGGTGACAATATTCAGGGAAATCCACTGGGAGACTATGTGGCCAAGGTGAAAGGCATAAAAAAGGGCGAAACCCATCCGGTGTTTCGTGCATTGGACCGATTAGCCTACGATGCTGTAACCGTCGGCAACCATGAATTTAATTATGGTCTTGATTTTTTAAATCGTGCCATTGAAGGGGCGAAAATGCCGGTGGTTAACGCGAATGTTTATCAGGCACAGCAAGACGAGCCCTATTTTGTCCCCTATGTCATCTTGAATAAAACAGTGGTCGACAGCCATGGGCAAAACCATACGTTAAAAATAGGTGTCATAGGCTTTGTTCCGCCGCAAATCATGGAATGGGATAAGGCCAACCTAGAAGGAAAAATTACAGTCAAACCGATCGTAGAGACGGCGAAAAAATATATCCCGATTATGAAAAAGAAGGGGGCAGATGTAATAGTGGCCCTTGCCCATACCGGAATCAGCAGCGAACCGTATGAGCCCGGCATGGAAAATGCCGCCTATTATTTGGCGCAGCTCGACGGAATCGATGCGATTTTATCCGGCCACTCCCACAATTTATTCCCAGGACCGTTATACAAAAATTTGCCCCATTCCAATCTTAAAAAGGGAACCATCAATGGGAAGCTGGTTGTCATGGCAGGATCATTTGGCAGCCATCTTGGAATTGTTGATTTAAATCTGCAAAAAAAACAGGGCAGATGGACTGTTGTGGACGGAAAAAGCATGGTCTGGCCGATTGTGGATGAAAAAGGCGAATCAGAAATTCCAGCAGACAGGGATATCCTGAAAGAAATATTACCTGAGCATCAGGCAGCCATCGACTATGTCAATCAGCCGGTTGGCGAAACAATAGCACCGATTTTTAGCTATTTTGCCCTGGTTCAGGATGACCCTTCCGTGCAAATTATTAATAATGCCCAAACAAAATACTTAATGGAGAAATTAAAAGACCCAGCCTACAGCAAATTTGCCGGCATACCCGTTCTCTCTGCAGCAGCTCCATTTAAAGCAGGCGGACGCGGCGGCCCTGGTTATTATACCAATATCCCCGCCGGAACATTAGCTATAAAAAATATCGCTGATTTATATGTTTATCCCAATACTCTTCAGGCTGTCCTAATCAATGGTTCCCAGTTAAAGGAGTGGCTCGAAATGAGTGCGGGATTATTCAATCAGATTAACCCGGCACAGCCTGGGGAACAGCCGCTGATCAATCTGGAATTCCGTTCCTATAATTTTGATGTGATCGACGGGGTAAACTATCAGATTGATGTGACAAAGCCAGCCAAATATGATCATAATGATAAGCTCATTCATCCTAACGCAAGCCGGATTGTGAATCTCACCTATCAAGGCAGACCAGTGATGCCGGACCAGAAATTTATTGTCGCAACGAATCATTACCGGGCTGGAAGCAAAACCTACCCAGGGGTCAGCCAAGGAGAGACCATTTTTAATGGCCCAGACGAAACGCGCCGGATCCTGACAAACTATATTCAAGAGAATCAAACGATCGACCCTGCGGCTGACGGCAACTGGTCGATTGCGAAATTTAATGGAAGTGCGACCGTTGTGTTCGAATCGTCGCCAAATGCCCAGCAATTTGCCAGGCAATTCGCAGACATAAAAATTCTTGGGCCATCCAATCGAGGATTCTTTAAGTATCTAATGGATTTAACGGTACAATAAAAGGTCAGTGACGGTTTAGCTGCCACTGACCTTTTGATCTTTTTATTTTAAATCTTCAATAGAGTCAATATCCATGTAAGCAGGAACGACTAACCCGAGTTTCGTGCCCTTTAGGTTTTCTCCTAAATCTTCAAATTTGCCTTTATATTTTTCATAATAGTCCGCATGGGTCGATGGCAGCCACGCGGCCACAATGCCATCTAAGCTTCCGTCCGCAACACCCGTCCACATAGGGCCAGCTTCCACCTGGCGGAGCGTTACCTTATAGCCAAGGTCAGTTAATACTTTGCCGACCACATTGGTGCTGGCAATTTCACTGTCCCATGCCACATAGCCCAGTGTCAGTTTATCACCGGATACTTTGCTTACTCCATCCGTCCATTCACTGACTTTTTCAGCGTTATCTTTTACCCAGCTTGCTGCAGCATCTTCAGGTGAAGTTCCGCCCTGGATATCGTCCATCACAACAGCCATATCATCTGCGGTCCAATTGAAATTATCAAGTACCTGATAAGCTTCCGGGGCATCAGTTTTTAACCCTGTGCGTACAATCGTATTAATATTTTCATCTTGTCCAAAAACACCCTTAGGGTCTTCTAAGTATTTTAGGTCAAAGCTGGCAAACATCCAGTGTGGTGTCCACCCGGTTACAATGATTGGTTCTTTTTTGTCATAGGCCTTTTTCAAGGCGGCGGTCATGGCCGCACTAGATCCTTCCACGAGTGTCCAGTCATCTAAGCCATATTCCTCAATAGCTTCTGCGCTAGCTTTCATTAATCCGGCACCAGGGTCGATTCCGATAATTTTAAAATCGACTGATTCACCAATCGATCCAGACCCTGAAGCCTCTTCTCCATTGTCCCCGCTGGTCTTGTCGGACCCGCAGGCCGCAAGCCCTAATGTTAATAGGGCGGCCGAAAGCATGAGTATCCACTTCTTTTTCATTATATAACTCCCCCTTGCTTTTTATTTTTTCCTATATTTTGAGTAATCCGGTCGAGAACGATGGCAATGACCACAATCGACAATCCGGCTTCAAAACCTTTCCCAATTTGAATCTGGGTAACGGCACGGTATACATCGGCGCCAAGTCCTGGCGCCCCAACCATGGATGAAATCACGACCATGGAGAGGGCGAGCATGATGCTTTGGTTGATCCCAGCCATAATCGTCGGCATGGCAAGCGGAAGCTGCACTTTGACCAGTTTCTGACGGGTGGTCGATCCAAAGGCTTCCGTTGCTTCAATAATATCAGCCGGAACTTGTTGAATTCCCAGTATGGTCAGCCGGATCGTTGGCGGCATGGCAAAGATGACGGAAGCGACAACTCCTGGAACAACACCAATATTAAAAAAGAAAATCGCTGGTATTAAGTAAACAAATGCCGGCATCGTTTGCATAAAATCCAACACCGGTGTAATGATCTGCCGAACGGCTAGTTTTTGCGAAGCCCATATCCCGATGGGAACTCCTAGTAAAATAGAAATAATGACGGCTGTTAAAACCAGCGAAAGTGTTTCGAGCATCGGCTCCCAATAACCTAAATTGTCAATTAAAAATAAACCGATCAATGTAAATAAAGCCATTCCCCTATTAGAAACTTTCCAGGCAATCAAGGTTAAAAGAATCATAAATACATAGGAAGGAATAAATTCAAATCCGGCCACTAGTCCATCCACAACGGCTTCTAGGACACTTGTGATTCCATCAAAAGCGGCTTCTAAATTGATCGTCAGCCAGGTTACTAGAGAATCAATCCATTCTGAGAGGGGAAGCTTAGGTAACCAGTTTTCCATATTAGTTCACCTCCTCAACGGAACCTAGCGGCATATCCGTCCATTCTGACTGTCCTGAAGCCACTTCCGTTTTCGTGGTTTGCACCAGTTTCCATTCCTCTGTCCGGCCGGCTAAAGCGCCAATCACAGCGCCTCTGACCAAAATGCCCTGGAGGCGTTTTTTCTCATCGACCACTGCAACGGGAATGACAGCTGTCGAGACTTTTTCAAATAAATCGGTTAAAACTGTATCCGGAAATACGGTCGGAACATTCTCTTGTAAAATCGAGGACAGCCCTTCATTTCGTTCCAGCGCCTCTTTGGCGTCAGAAGCTGTGATTGCCCCAAGTAAGGTTTTCTTTTTATCCACGACATAAATGCTTGAGATTCCTAGGTCTCTCATATTTTGCAGTGCCACCCTCGGTCCTTTTTCGATTGAAATGGATTCAGCACGTTTCATGACGTGACCAGCTGTTAATACTTTGGAAAGGTCAACATCTTCTACGAATCTCTCAACATAGTCATTGGATGGGTTCATAAGAATTTCCTCAGGGGTGCCAATTTGGACAATAACGCCATCCTTCATTAAGGCTATCCGGTCTCCGATTCGGAGAGCCTCGTCCAAATCATGTGTGATAAACACAATCGTTTTTTTCATAGTAGATTGCAGATCAAGCAATTCATCCTGCATATCCTTTCGAATCAATGGATCGAGGGCACTAAAGGCTTCATCCATTAGTAAAATATCGGCATCATTGGCTAATGCGCGTGCCAGGCCGACCCGCTGCTGCATTCCGCCGCTCAATTGGCTGGGATATTGCTGCTCATATCCTTCAAGACCCACGAGCTTCAAGGCATTCATTGCCTTGGACTGCCGCACTTCTTTTTCGATGCCCTGAATCTCTAACCCATATTCCGTATTTTCCAGAACGGTCCGATGGGGGAGAAGGGCAAATTTTTGGAACACCATGCTGATTTTTTTTCTTCGCAGGTTAATCAGCTGTTCCTTGTTCATCTTGACGATATCCTCGCCATCTACGTATATTTCACCTGCGGTCGGATCAATCAACCGGTTTAACATTCGCACTAATGTTGACTTACCACTTCCAGAAAGACCCATAATAACAAAGATTTCTCCTGCTTCTACTTCAAAGCTGGCTTGGCTTACCCCGACGGTTGCTCCTGCTTTCTTTAAAATGGTTTGCTTTGTTTCCCCATCATTTAGCAGCTTCAAAGCCAATTTCGGCTTGCCAAAAATCTTCGTCACGTTTCGTACGACGATCTTTTTCATTTGGTCACCATCTTTCCTATCCGTATAAAAAGTGTCAGTTCTATCTTTGGTGCCTGATACAATATGCCCAGGCAGTCTGCAGAATGTCCTTCCCCTTTTTAATAGATGTTTTTAGAAAAAGAAACAACTTATACTTTTTAATTGTATTGTTACTTGGATGCAATTGGCAAATGTGGTAATCGGGTAAATTCGTTCGTATAGTACGTACAGAAAAAACTGTATAAAATAAATTTACGAAATACTTAGAAATCCTCCCAAATGCTCCCGTTTCCGTCCAAAGTGATTTCTTTACTTTTAGCATAAACATGTTAGTCTAATTAAAGATACGTATTAGGAATGGGTGGGTATTATCATGGAAGGTGAAAAGAGGCTGGTGCAGGCCCGGGAGCGGGTAATCGAAGCGATCTCCCAAAACATGAATTTATATGGGGTTACGGAATCCGTTGGCCGGTTGTATGGAGCTTTGTATTTCCAAGGTGGCCCTTTAACACTTGATGAAATGAAGGAAGAGCTCGGAATGAGCAAAACGAGTATGAGCACTTCTGTTCGAATTCTACAAGACCTAAAAATGGTAGATAAGGTTTGGATAAAAGGGATTAGGAAGGATCTCTATCAAGCTGAATTGGATTGGTATCAGACCTTTATCGATTTTTTTACCATTAAATGGAGAAATGGCATCTCGATTAATGTTTCGGCAATGGAAAAGTCTCGCTCAGAGTTGGAGGCATTAGTAAACGATCCAGTGGTGGATGAGCAGGTAAAGCATCAGGCCATAAATGACATTGAAAAGCTGACGGATGCACTTGAATATTATGATTGGCTGAACAGGCTGGTAGACAGCTTTGAATCGAAAGAGATTTTTGATTTTATTCCTAAGCTGCCTAAAGAAAAAAAGTAAAAGACTAGATGCGATGGGGAAAGAAAAACAGCTTAGCAAATGGGGATGTCCCAAATGCTAAGCTGTTTTTATGTTCTATATTAATCGACTCTTTGAATCCGGCAATAGGGAACGAGAATAGGTCACCAAAGATAGCTTTGCCTGCTTCCAGATTAGCGCGCACGCCGCGGCCGTTCATTAAGTATTATATATAAAAGTATTCGGAGGTGCAGCCATGTTTCCTTTTACCAATTATTTGGACGCTATAAATAGACAAAATCATCAGTTGATAACGGATATTCAACATGCGATCAACGGGGAATACAGTGCGATTGACTGTTACGCCAAATTGGCCAATTTAGCGGGAAATCAAAAGGAACGGGAGCAAATTCTTGAGATTCGCCAGGATGAAATCAAACATTACCAACATTTCGTCCAAATTTATCAGAACCTGACCGGAAGTCAGCCGCAGCCGAAAATTACCGAAGATTGCCCCAGCACTTATTTGGAAGGTCTTGAATTCGCTCTTCAGGATGAGCAAAAAACAGTTGATTTTTACCTGGACATCTCAGATTATGTTACGGATCCGATGATAAAAGAGGTGTTCAAAAGAGCAGCACTAGATGAACAAAATCACGCTGTTTGGTTTCTTTTTTATTATGCTAAAACAAAATAAAAGTGTCAGACGGGTGTCTCAAATGCAAAGAGATTAATCCTCTTTTTGAGACATCCATGGACACGGAATGGATCTTGAATGTTTCGAAAGTCTATTTGCTGGTACTGTTAGTCTTTCTTTTTTCCTCTATTTTCTCGCTATTGGAGCTTTTAGGCTGATTAGCAGCTTGGGTATTCTTGCTTTTGTCGCTTAGATTAGGAAGGATGAGCAGGGCAAGGATAATTAGCAAAGCTCCAAAGAATTGTTGGGTTCCAAAAATGAGATAGATTCCGTAAATGATCATGACAATGCCAATTAGCCGTTGAATCCATCTGATGACTCTCAGTGTCAGTCCCCCTTAGATGCAAATGAAAAAATGAAATTCCCATATAAAATAATTATTATGATAGTAGGTTTTTTATACGTTTTTCGCCTGTTTTGTTGTGCCTGACTAAAAAGAAGAATGAATTTTTTGTTAAATCTTGTAGAATAAGCATAAATAATCCAAAATCCCTTGTATAATTAATCTTGCCATCATTTGCTTTCTCCGAAAAAAGCTCCAGCTAACTATACCCGAATTTATAAAATTTCCAACCTTCAATAATTTCAAAATGCCATTGCGATTATTTTATGTGAAAGAAGGAGTACCATGTGGGCAAGAGTAACTAGTATTGGCTTAAAAGGAATGGAAGGATATCGAATCAATGTGGAAGTGAGCACTTATGTAGGGAATGACTCGTTTAAAATTGTTGGGCTGCCAGATGCTGCGGTAAAAGAATCGAAAGAACGCATTATTGCTGCACTAAGGTCATTAGGATATACCCTTTCTGGGCAGAAAGTTGTTATTAACCTGTCTCCTGCCGACCAAAAGAAAATGGGCTCAATGTTTGACCTGCCAATGGCTATTGGGGTTTTGTCCAGTTTACATGAGCTGGAAGTATCCCTTTCCGCTGATGTTGGCTTTATTGGTGCGTTATCATTAGATGGGTCTGTTCAACCTGTTGAAGGGCTGCTGCCAGCAGTGCTTGCGGCAGAAAAAATGGGTATTAAACGACTATATATTCCGATGGATTATCAACTACCAGTTTTAAGTTTTCAGAGAATGCAAATTATCTATGTTTCATCCTTACAGGATGTGATTGGACATATATCAGGTCAATGGGAGCCTCAACAATATTTGATGAAGCATGAGGAAGATGATGCGGCTTATGTGGACTCCTTAGATTTTCAACAAATAATTGGGCATTTTGATGCGAAACATGCCTTAGAAGTCGCAGCTGCTGGTGAACATCATGTATTAATGTCAGGACCACCTGGCTGCGGAAAGAGCTTGTTGGCATGGAGTTTTTCATCCATTATGCCGTCCTTATCACAACAGGAGCAACTCGAAGTTATCAGTTTATATCAGTTGAGTCATACCACCTTCCAGCGGACAACACTGCCTCCATTTCGAAATCCTCACCATTCTGCCTCTGGCGTCTCCATTATTGGAGGTGGTCAATACCCGAAACCGGGAGAAATCTCATTAGCCCATAGAGGCGTATTATTTCTGGACGAGATTGGGGAATTTTCCAAAAAACATTAGATATGCTCAGGCAGCCTATAGAAAACGGACAGATTACCATTAGCCGAACTCATGCTGTCATTACCTATCCAGCCTCTTTTATTTTAATTGCGGCAATGAATCCGTGTCCTTGCGGATATGCAGGCTCTAATAGACACTACTGCACATGTACGCCTAAACAGATTCATTTTTACCAAAATAAGCTTTCAGGACCACTAAGGGATAGGTTTGATATCCATCTTAAACTGCAACCAGTTGATTTTGATACAGCCCAAACAGAAGGTAAAGCTGAACCCTCTCATATTGTCAGAAGAAGGGTGGAAAAGGCACGAAAGCTGCAGTATCGACGATATGGGATGGAAATATGTAATGGAAGGATTCCCTATGAAATCTTGCTGAGGACAAGCCCTCTAACCGATTCACAGCAGCAAATCTTACATCAATACCTTCTGAAAAATGACATCAGTAATCGTACTCAAATTAAAATCATTCGCCTTGCCCGAACCATCTCCGATCTCCAAGGAAACCCCGACATTACCGATCAAAGCATTATGGAAGCGATGAAATTAAATGGAGTGCCAGATCTTAAACTTTGGTGAAACCGCTCGCAGCCTGGTTAAATAAACAGCAGCAAGCTGATCGCCATGACGGCCATGCCGCCGATTAATCCATAAATAGATAAATGGGCTTCATCATATCTTTTCGCCGCGGGGAGCAATTCATCAAGGGAAATGAACACCATAATCCCGGCAACGGCTGCAAAAATAATTCCAAACGCAATTTCATTTAGAAAGGGCATCAAGAACAGATAAGCAGCAAAAGCGCCGATAGGTTCGGATAGGCCGGATAGAAAGGAGAGCTTAAAGGCTTTCCGTTTATCGCCAGTCGCAAAATAAACCGGAACCGACACGGCAATCCCCTCTGGGATATTGTGAATCGCAATCGCCACTGCAATCGCAATCCCGAGCTTTGGGTCCTGCAGGGCAGAAGCGAAGGTGGCAATTCCCTCAGGAAAGTTATGAATACCGATGGCCAGCGCCGTAAACGTGCCCATTTTTAATAAATCGGGCTGCTTCCCCTTGCTGTCATTCCCGTCCATATCCTCCACGGTGCGAAGCTCATGAGGGTTCGTTTGCTTCGGAATAAATTTGTCGATGGCTGCAATCAAAAACATTCCCGCAAAAAAGCCGCCAACAGTCAGCCAGTTGCCCGGCACCACACCCAAAGCATCCACCAATGCGACTTTTGCTTTTACAAAAATCTCGATCATCGACACATAGATCATGACTCCGGCCGAGAATCCCAGGGTGATGGAGAGAAACTTTGTATTGGTATGGTGCGTAAAAAACGCAAGAAGGCTGCCAATTCCGGTTGCAAGGCCCGCAAACAGCGTTAGTCCAAAAGCTAATAAAAGGTTTTCCGACACCTTCGTATCCCCTTTCTGGCGATCCTGTTTTTATGCAATTGGCAATTTAAGAATACTTTTACGTTATACTTTTTATATGCTCGAGTTCAGAAAAGTTTCATCCGAGAAACATATTTTACCAAAACTTATCTTTCTTCTATTTTATCAAAAACAAAAAGGGATGCAGCAAAAATTACGTCTCTTTTTAACGGCAGGGATGCCCTGAGCGTTTTTTCGCAGTCAAATGAGTCTAGAAATTTAGAAGATACAGGCAAGGAGTTTTTCTTTATATTTCAGGCATAGGAGATAGTCTGTTATGATAGTGGAGGAAATTTAAAGGAAAGGTTGCTGTCAATGAAACTAAATAAAATCCACCATATTGCGATTATTTGTTCCGATTACGAAAGGTCTAAGGATTTCTATGTCAATGTTTTAGGATTAAAGCCCATCCATGAGATTTACCGGGCTGAGAGGGATTCCTACAAGCTTGATTTAGAAGTGAACGGGCAGTATCAGATTGAGCTGTTTTCTTTTCCAGAGCCGCCAAAGCGTCCAAGTTATCCGGAAGCGGCAGGCATGCGGCATTTAGCCTTTGAGGTAGAGGAAATACAGGAAGCGGCAGATGAAATAACGACACATGGAATCGCCGTCGAGCCGATTCGAATCGATCCTGTCACAAATAAAAAATTCACTTTCTTCAGTGATCCGGATGGACTGCCGATTGAACTGTATGAACGGTAATAATCTGAATTGTTCTAAGGTGAGTTCTGAGCGGAAAAATTTGAAATATTGTCAAATTGTTGAAAAAATCATGCTTCCCTTAGGTGTAAAATTATAGTAAGTTAGCTTTTTTTTATACCTATTATCCTTGGGGGGAATCGCGTGAGTACCTGTTATGTACATAATGATATGGAAGCCGTTGGCATTTGCGTTGGCTGTGGGAAATTCATTTGCAGTACCTGCAACACTGAACTGAAAGGAAAAAATTATTGTAAAAACTGCTTGGATGAATTATTTGATGAAAATAAACGGAAACTCGAGAAGTTAGAGGACAATAAACAGAGTCAGCCCATGGTGTTTATGAATGCAGGAGGTGGAGGGGGAGCTTCAAGCTCATCCAGTTCCTCCAGTTCCTCCAGCGCAGGCGGCCGCGGGTTTGCCCCAAGGTTCACCAAAAGTAAAACAACAGCAGGGATTCTTGCTATTTTGCTTGGCGGTATCGGGGTGCATAAATTTTATCTTGGCAGATGGGGCTGGGGGCTTATTTATTTATTATTCTGCTGGACCTATATTCCAGGACTTGTCGGCCTCATTGAAGGAATTGTCTATCTAGTTTCTAACCCGGATGATTTCGCCAGAAAACATGACCCCGGGTACCAGCCTTATTAAAATCGGAAAACCAGCCTTTAAAATCAAACGGGTGAGGGCCGCACTTTGCGGCTCCTCGCCTTTTTCTGTTATAAAAGTAAATACGTCTTAGGACCTAGAAAACTTTCCGTTTGCAGTCTATGGTAAGCAGGAGTTTTTTCGTGTATTGTGGAAGTAGTAAAGGGAATTCTTTCCTTTCACTGTCATCGATGAAACATTCATCACGTTCATTCGTATGAAATAAAGGAATATGAATCAGGAGTCGATTGTTATGAACCCGTTTTTAGCATTTATCATTCGGTCATTCGTTGCAGTACCTGTTACCATCGTTACAGGGTTTGTCAGCTTTGTTTGGTTTGACGTCAACTTTCTGCCTTCCGTAGGCTATGCCATTCTTGGGGGCGTAATGGTCCATGTGATTTTATCGATGGTGATGAACCATCAATTTTTAAAAAAACATCAGTTATCAAGGAAGGAATATCGCTACATTCGGAAAAACTTAGCGGAAGCCAACAAGAAAATCCGCCGCTTAAACAAGTCCTTATTCGATTTTCGTGACCTTTCCTCTGTCAAGCAGAGAATGGATATCATGCGGATTACTAAAAAAATTCAAAAAATGGCCGCCAAGGAACCGAAACGGTTTTACCAGGCCGAGCCGTTTTATTTTTCTCACTTGGATTCCGTTGTGGAACTAACGGAAAAATATAGCTTCCTGGCTTCCCAACCAAAAAAAAGCATTGAAATCAACCAGTCTCTCATCGAAACGAAGCAAACATTAAATGAATTGACCAAAGTGCTGGAAGAGGATTTATATCAAGTCGTTTCCAACGATGTCGACCATTTAAACTTTGAAATAGATGTAGCCAAGCATTCGATTAACAGATATAAGGATTCGAAATTTCCCGATAAGAACAGGTGGTTAAAATGAGCGAAAACAATCCAATATTGAATAAAAAAGACAACCTTTTAGATGATATTCTGGCCGACCCATTCGGGGAAGGCCTTCAGCCGGCTAAGATGGAGGCTGCGCAAAGCCAAGACGCTAAGCCAGTCAAATTAATTGATGTGATACCTGAGGAGCACCGGGCCAAGGCCTACCAGCTGGCAGAACAAATTGACCCGACCAACCGCCAGGCAATGATCCAATATGGCAGCCAGGCCCAAGGAAAGCTATTATCTTTTTCCCATTCCATGTTAGAGCATGTGCAGAAAAAAGACGTCGGCGAAATCGGGGAGATCATAAGTGACTTAATGAGGAAATTGAACGAAGTGAATCCGGATGAACTAAGGGATGAGAAACCATCCTTTTTTGGCCGTTTATTCGGAAAAATTTCCAGTTCCATGCAGGAAGTGCTATCGAAATACCAAAAAACCGGGGCGCAAATCGACCGGATTAGTGTGAAGCTGGAGCGCAGCAAAAATGTCCTGTTATCCGACATCAAACTACTTGACCAGCTCTATGATAACAATAAAGAATATTTCCATGCCTTGAATGTGTATATCGCAGCAGGGGAACTCAAGCTCGAAGAAATGTATCAAAAAACAATTCCTGAGCTGAAACGGCAGGCAGAATTGACTAATGACCAGATGAAATTTCAAGAAGTGAACGATATGATTCAATTTGCCGACCGTTTGGATAAACGTTTACATGATTTGAAGCTGAGCCGGGAAATCACGATCCAAAGCGCGCCTCAAATCCGCCTGATTCAAAATACGAACCAGGCGCTCGTGGAAAAAATTCAATCCTCCATTGTCACCGCCATTCCATTATGGAAAAATCAAGTGGCAATTGCGCTCACACTCATTCGGCAGCGCCATGCGGTAGAAGCGCAAAAACAAGTTTCCAAGACGACAAATGAACTGCTGCTTAAGAATGCAGAAATGTTAAAAACCAATACAATTGAAACCGCCAAAGAAAATGAGCGCGGCCTAGTCGATATCGAAACATTAAAGAAAACTCAGGAAAACCTGATCAGCACACTGGAAGAAACACTGCGGATTCAAGAGGAAGGCCGCAATAAACGCCGGATTGCGGAACAAGAACTGGCTGCGATGGAAAACGATTTAAAATTAAAATTATTGGAAATCAAAGGAAAGTAATTAAAAGCCTCTCGGGTACTAAAAGCACCGAGGGGCTTTTTTTCGTAGGACTGCCGCATGGCTATTACGTTAGAAAAATCCGCCCAGTCTCTTGGTCATTTATAGTTATGGAATTTATGTCAAAATATAGGAAGCATGGCACTTTCCTTATTCATCTCATTTATGTATATTGGGACTTAACAAACACATAAATCGTACGAAACGGCAAACCCATTGAAAAGTGGTGACGCAAAGCTAAAGGGGCTACTGTCTAAGGACAACGCCAGCCAGTTACCGAACACGACCAACTTCCGCGATTTATGTATACCACAAACAATTGAGGAGGGGCTTCATGTGTTAAGATTGATATTAAAGGGCAAGTATTATTATCATGTCTTTCAGCAGCGCCACCATGAACTGCTGCAGCAAGATTGTTTATGTGAAGAACTAAGGAAAAAATTAATGGTAAAAGCAATCTATCATAATAGCAAAGTCGTAGAAATCGGTTCGCGATTGTAAAAAACCACGCCGGATGTTAATCCGGTGTGGTTTTTTACATCAGGTTATTTTTTTGTGGAAAATGGTCAATCTAATAGCAGGTAAAGGAGGGGTTTTTTTTGAAAAACAAACAAGATGAAACGAGCGAAGGGTTAAATCAAATCTTTGAAATCATTAATGCAAAAGGCGATACCGGTGAGCTAGAGCAGATCATGGAACAATACGGTGAGGATTCTGTGCAGCAGCAAGAAAACCCAACTGAATGACCCTCTGTTCCAATGGACCTAGGCCACAAACCAGGTCCATTTTCGTTGGAGTGTGGAAAAAATGTGGATAAAAGACTGAGTGTTGGGGATAAATTACTATAAATTGTGAATAAACACAATAAATCAGTGGATAAAAGTTACAGAACAGTTAACCGAATCGGAATTTTTCAACAGTTAAACGTTATCATGTGGATAATCTTGTGGATATGTGCCAAATACTGTTGATAACCAGGCTTGAACTGGGGAAAACGGTGTGAATAGAAATTGGGACTTCTTGATGACGACATGGAATGTGGATCCATAAAGTATATAAGGAATTTTTCCAATATGCTCCTACGCATTTAAAAATATTTCCTTTATGAATATACAACTATACGTAAACCATTTAGGCTTTTGGTAAAGTCAAAGCACTGCCATAAACTCACACCTCATGTACTTTAAACAGGTAGTTGAAGGAGGATTTATGAGAAACAGAGCAATTATTGTCTTAACGGTTTGCCTGGCCATGATAGGAGCTTCAAGCACGTTGGCTGTCGTCCATTCACCTAATCGTCTAACGATTGAAGCAAAAGAAAACAAAAGTGAGAGGCCAGATTCTGTAATTACTTGGAATTCCACTGATATACCAGTATCCAGCATGCTTTATCCCAGCTCGGCTCGGAGCGCAGGCATGATGGAAGCACCGCTCCAGCAAATTGACCTCATCATAAACCAATACATTACGCAAAAGTTTTTTCCTGGTGCCGTGGCCTTTGTGGCAAGAGGAGGGAAAATTGTCAAACAAACGGCCTACGGTTTCTCCGCCCAGTATACGGACCGCCATTTTACGGAGATGGACCAGCCGATTAAAATGAAGGAAGACACGATTTTTGACTTGGCATCCCTTAGCAAAATTTTTACCTCTGTAGCGATTATGCAGCTTTATGAGCAAGGACTTTTCCAGCTCGATGACCCCATTGCCAACTATATTCCCGAATTTGCAGCCAATGGAAAGGGCAAGGTCACTATCCGCCAGCTATTGACCCATACATCCGGATTTGCCTCATGGATCCCGCTCTACTCACAAGGCAGAACAAGGGAAGAACGGTTGCAGCTGATTTTTCAACAGCCACTAAAAAACCGGCCAGGCACTGCCTATGTATATAGCGACTTAAATATGATTACCATTGGCGCCCTGATTGAAAAATTCTCGGGCCAGCGGCAGGACGTGTTTGTCAAAGAACATATTACGGATCCCTTAGGTATGAGGGACACTATGTATAATCCGCCGGCAGCCTTGAAAAATCGGATTGCTGCAACGGAATATCAAGCGGTTCCGAAAAGAGGCCTTGTCTGGGGCGAGGTTCATGATGAAAATGCCTGGGCGCTGGGCGGTGTCGCGGGCCATGCGGGTGTATTTTCCACCGCAGAAGATTTAGCGAGACTGGCACATGTGTTTATCAATGGAGGAAAGTATGGCGGGAAAAGAATCCTGAAATCGGAAACGGTGAAATTGCTGGTTGAAAATCAGAATGAAGGCTTTAGGGGAGATGACCACGGACTTGGCTGGGAGCTGCGGCAAGGCTGGTACATGGATGCACTATCAGAAGGAACCTATTCATTTGGTCATACTGGGTATACGGGTACTTCAATTGTGATCAACCCGAACAATAAAACCATCGCTATCTTGCTGACCAATCGGGTTCATCCAAGCAGAAGCATGGGATCGATTAATAAGCCAAGAAGACTGTTTGCCCGCCAGGCGGCCGATGCGCTGCCGGTTTCCATCCCAGGCGGGGCCTCGGCCTGGTTTGCCGGCTATGGAGACAAGGTAAACTTGACCATGGAAGCCGGCTTAACCTTAAAAGAGGATACCACATTAACCTTTTCCACTTGGCATATGATGGAAGACGGATGGGATTATGGCTATGTGGAAATTTTTCAAGAAGGCGAATGGAAAAGGCTTGCCGAGCTCAGCGGAACAAGCAACGGCTGGGAAAACCGGCAAATATCAGTCCCGAAACAGGCAGAAAAAATAAGGTTTGCCTATAAAACGGACGGTTCGATCAATAAGCGCGGTTGGTATGTATTAAATCCAAAGCTTGGTGCCAAAAAATTAGTCTTCAGCCAAAACGACTGGCAGCTTCGGGAAGATTAGCAATTGGCGCCTATATGACTTTTGGGCAAAGGAGGAGGGGAATTATGAAGAAACTTTTAAGAGCCATTAAGACATCACTAATAGCTGCATTATTGTTCATCCCGGTAATCCCGATTTCGGGGGAGGCGGCCCAAATGGATACCAAAGAATTAGTGATTGACCTTAACATTCCTCATGTGATGAGAGAAGCGGAAGACCATCAGCTTCAATTGAACGCCCTGCATGTCGGTAATGACGGGCAGTTTATGCTGGTATCTGGTGACTTGAAATGGGAGTCCTCCAACAGAAAAGTCGCATCTGTCAAGAATGGAAAAGTGACACTTTCCGGCCATAGCGGGAGAGTGTTCATTTCTGTAAGCGACGGCCGGTGCTCCGACCAGATAACTCTCCGATTTAAGGGAAAACAAGATAAAATCCTTATTGAAAAACAGCACGGAAACCGCTATGACGTAATTGGCAAAGCTATCAAAAACATGACAATAGAAGAAAAGGTAGGCCAAATGCTGATGCCTGATTTCCGAACCTGGAATGGTGAAAATGTGACCGCCATGAATGACGATATTGCCCGACTGGTCAAGGACTACCATTTAGGCGGCGTGATTTTATTCAGTGAAAATACCATTGACACAGCCCAAACAGCCAGACTTGCCAGCGCCTTTCAGGATGCCGCGGAAACATACGCGCTTTTGGTTTCGATTGACCAAGAAGGAGGCATCGTCACCCGGCTGAAAACCGGCACTGATTTTCCCGGCAGCATGGCTTTAGGCGCGGCCCGCTCAGAAGAAATGGCTGAACGGGCAGGGAAGGCAATCGGGGAAGAACTCAATGCCCTTGGCATTAACATGAACTTTGGTCCGGTTCTAGATGTCAACAACAATCCAGATAACCCCGTGATTGCTGTCCGCTCCTTTAGCGAGAACCCTCAGCTTGTGGCCGACTTAGGCAACGCCTATATAAGAGGGCTTCATGCTGCTGGAACGGCTGCAACAGCCAAGCATTTTCCGGGACATGGCGACACGGCTGTTGATTCCCACATCGGCCTTTCAGAGGTTCCACACAATATGGAACGCCTGAAACAAGTCGAATTGTATCCATTCCAAAAGGCGATGGATGCAGGAATTGACGCGATTATGACGGCACATGTCACCTTCCCCAAAGTAGATGATACTAAGGCAATTTCCAAAGCGGACGGATCTGAAATTACGATACCTGCGACTTTATCCTATAAGGTGCTAACCGAACTGATGCGTAAGGAGATGGGCTATAATGGGGTCATCGTGACTGACGCGCTGGAGATGGGGGCAATCACAACCCACTTCGGCCCGGTTGATGCTGCGATCCGGGCTGTCCAAGCGGGTGCCGATATTTTGCTGATGCCTGTAGGGATTGAGGCGGTGGCCAAGGGACTCTATGATGCTGTAAACGGCGGTGATATTTCCATAAAAAGAATCGAGGAATCGGTTGCACGCATCTTAACGCTGAAGCTCAACCGTTCGATTGTAAAACAAGAAGTCGAACCAAGCATAGCTGAAAAGGTTGCTAACGCTTTGAAGGTTGTAGGATCGGAAGAACATAAAAAGGTCGAAAAAGAAGCAGCGGCAAAATCGATTACGCTTGTAAAAAACAGCGCAGTTCTTCCGCTGAAAGCTGCGAAGGGAGATAAAATCGCTGTAGTAGGCAGCTCCAGTTTTTACGTTAACTTACTTCTAAAGGAAGTGAAAAAACATCATGGGAATGTCACCTATATCAACACCCAGAACAAACTATCAGCTGCACAATTGGATTCGATAAGTGATGCAAAATATATCATTGTGGGGACGTATACCTCCAGTGTGGATGGCAGAGCTCCGAGAGCCGGCCAAATGCTGATGACCAACCAGCTCATCTCTCAGCTGAATGCACCCGTCATTGCGGTTGGCATCCGAAATCCTTATGACGTCATGTCATATCCAACTGTGGATGCAGCGCTCTTGCAGTACAGTTATCGTCCGGCAAGTTTCGAGGCAACGGCGGACACGATTTTCGGAAAAAATAATCCATCAGGAAAACTCCCGGTTACCATCTACAATCAGGATCACAGCGTCCTATATGGATTTGGCCATGGATTAGGGTATTAAGGTGCTTTTTTGGGGATCCAAGGCTTTTGGGAAACGTGCCCTTATAAAAAGGGGGGCGTGTGGATGAAGAAGTGGCTTTCCTGCATCATGGCAATGCTTCTTTTTCTTTCAGCTGTCACAGCAGTCATTTCTGCTAATAATAAGGAGAAAAAGAAAACGAAGTTCCGATTGGGGATAGAGGTCCTGCTTGAGGACCAGTTTGAATTGATCAACGGCAAACGGGTCGGATTGATTACCAATCCAACGGGTGTTGACCAAGAGCTGAATAGTATTGTAGATACATTGTATAATCACCCGGATATAAAGTTGACAGCACTATACGGACCGGAACACGGGGTCCGCGGCGATGCCCCGGCTGGTTCCGATGTAGAGTCCTATATCGATGAAAAAACCGGACTTCCGGTATACAGCCTCTATGGCAGCACGAAAAAACCAACTCGAGATATGCTGGCTAATGTGGATGTCTTGTTATTTGATATTCAAGATGTGGGTGCCCGCTTTTACACCTATATCTATACGATGGCACTGGCTATGGAAGCAGCGAAAGAAAACCATATTCCGATTATCGTGCTGGATCGTCCGAACCCGATCAGCGGTACGAAAGTGGAAGGGCCGATGATGGAAGGGAAATATGCTTCTTTTGTAGGGAAATATCCGATTCCGGTTCGTCACGGAATGACGGTTGGGGAATTGGCACTGTTATTTAATCAGGAATTTGGAATCGGTGCAGATTTGATGGTAGTCAAGATGGTAGGATGGAAGCGCGGCATGTTTTACGATGAAACTCCTTTGCCTTTCGTGATGCTGTCACCTAATATGCCAACATTGGATGCAGTGATTGCTTATACTGGAACAGCTCTGATTGAAGGGACAAATATTTCAGAAGGGCGAGGAACGACGAGACCGTTTGAATTGGTTGGTGCACCGTTCATTAATGGTGATGAGTTGGCGGCAAAACTTAATTCCTGCAAACTGCCGGGTGTCACCTTCCGGGCTGCCTCATTTACTCCGACTGCCTCTAAGTATATGAATCAATTAAGCCATGGGATTCAAATCCATGTGACGGACCGTCTTTCCTATAAGCCGTTTGAAACCGGGCTTTACATTGTGAAGACCATCTATGACATGTATCCAGACAAATTCGAGTTCCGTAAACCACACAGTGCTGGTATCTCCTTTTTTGATAACCTTGTGGGCAATGGCTCGATTAGGGCCAGCATCGAAGCAGGCAAACCAATTGAGGATATGAAAAAGGAATGGCAGCCAGCATTGGATGAATTTATGAATGTCCGCGAACGCTATTTGCTTTATTAAGTCAGATGAAGAATCAGGGGGCTCTCGTTTTATGGAGGGCCTTTTTTGTTGTTCTAGAGTTTTTTTATAAGGTAACTGTCTCAAAAAGATTTTTATGAGGACAAAAAACAGTGCCCGTGCTTAAGTACTGTCGTTATGAAGCGTTCAAGAGGCCAAAAACCAGAGCCGGAGGCCAAGTTCTGTCGTCATGAAGCGTCCAAGGCGCCAAAAACCAGAGCCGGAGGCCAAGTTCTGTCGTCATGAAGCGTCCAAGGCGC